>JAABST010000031.1 GCA_011390275.1 Geitlerinema sp. S16 | reverse complement strand
CTTACCTCTTTCTACCCCTCTATTCTCCATTCCCTGTCCATCCGCATTTATACTCATTGCATTAATGAGATGCTCCCAATAGTTAGATTATCCCTGTCGCTGCTCTGAAGAAAAGGCCGGACAAATCAGACTCTGTTTCGTCCACTGATTAGGACGTCCAGAGTCCGTCTTATTCCGCTTGTGAAGCCTTGGGGGATACTGCTCGATGAATTGTCCGGCTCTCGCTTTTAAAAGCAGAGCGAGGTTGGCCATTCTGTCTTTTTCTGGTTATGTCAAGCATCGATCGTGTAAGGAACTAGAGATAGTCGGAATTTTGGCAAAAAAGGACAAACTCTTCGCTACAGTTATGGATTAATACCCCAGTTTCTCCGACGTTCACTACCCACTGATTAACGTTCGCCTTTGTCTGTGCGATCGCCTGCCAAATTCATGACCCAGCCCCTTGAAATACAAGCTGACCCCCTGTCGAGCCTGACGTCCTCACCCCAAAGCCATACCCCACCCGCTCCCACGACGATCGCGAATGATGCCGCTAGCTCGTTTGATTTGGGTGCGGCGATTAGTTTGGCTGTGGCACTGATTTCAGTGTCGTTTGCGGCCATTTTTATGCGCTATAGCGAGGTCGAAATTAGCGCGAATTCCACGGTATTATGCCGATTTTTAGTGTTTACGATAACCTTCGGAACGATCCGCGTGATCGGCGAATTGCGTCAGCGCTGGACGGCTCAGGATGGAGACGAGCGGGATATTTCCCCCCCGATATCGGCGCATCAGTGGGTGTTGCTCGGGTCGGTCGGGGCGATCGCCACGGCGTCTCTGGTGTTGTGGGCAATGTCATTAACCCGCACGAGTGTTGCCAACTCCGTGTTATTGAATAACCTCACGCCCCTGTTTACGACCCTGGGCGGCTGGCTATTTTTAGGACAGCGCTTCGAGCGCCGTTTTATCGTTGGGCTGGGCATTGCCTTGATTGGTGCGTTCGCCCTGGGTGCGAGCGACCTGCATCTTGGCGGGACAACCTTGATTGGTGATGCCTATGCTTTGCTTTCGGCTGTGTTTTTGGCGGCTTATTTTCTGTTAGCGGAACGGCTGCGCGATCGCTTTTCGGCGACGATCATTTTGCTTTGTCGCTGCTCGATCGGCATCCTTATCTTAGTACCGCTCGTTATTGCGACAGAGGGGGTACATTTTTTGCCCACCACATCCCACGGCTGGCTCGCGGTGATTGCTTTGGGAATTATTTGCGAGGGATTGGGACAGCGCCTGCTAGCGAAAAGTTTTGAAAAGTTCTCATCGAGTTTTATCTCACTCTTTTTGCTCCTTGAACCGCCATTAAGCGCACTCTTTGCCTGGTTTATCTTTTCGGAACAGATGGGAATCTCAAATTTGATTTCGTTTATTCTGGTTTCGATCGGTCTCTATATTGCCAAGTTTAGTCATTCCACGAGTCATGAGGCGGCAACGGCGAGTTAAGCCGATTCACCATCCGACACATGTAGTCAGTTCAATCATGTTCGGAACATACCGAGAGCGTTGAGCGGAGTCGAAACGCGGTTTTTGAGCAAGCAGAACAGAGTCAATATGTCTCATTTTTTCTTGAACTGACTATAAACCGGTCAACTCAAAATAAGCCGTGGTGCATGATTTCGATCAGGGTTCGATCAGGGCTGGGGTATTTCTCGGTTAACACTCAGCGATACCGCCAGCGCCTGCTCAGCTTTTGAGAGACGATCGACACTGACCGATAACGCCGTAACACCCGCATTTAGAAAATCCCTCAGCGTTTCAGGATCATCGACAATATCGTCATCGCACAACTGACAGGCGATCCCGTGGCGCATCGTCGTTGCGGCAAGCGCCAGGATGGCAGCGTGTAGCGCGGGTCGAGCCGCCTTGGCGATCGCAGTGCTTCGTCCATCTTCACGATCAAGCCCAAGCAACAGCGCAGCGAGATCGTTTGTGCCGATCGCGATTCCAGAAATTCCCATTTGGCAGTATTCATCGAGCAGCATTAGGACGGAGGGTACTTCCGCCATGATCCAAACTTCGATCGAACTGTTTGTACGATCGAAACCTAGACGTTCGAGACGCTGCCAGCAAAATTCCAATTCCGCGCAGCTACGCACAAAGGGTAAGAGTAGGCGGACATGGGTATGACCGTTTTGGTGGAGTTCTGCCAAAACATTGAGTTGAAGGTCAAACAGGGTGGGTCGGTCAAGGTAGAGGTGTATTCCTCGATCGAGGAGCGTTGCGTCAGGAGTGAGGCGATCAAAGACGCGATAAAACACTGTGCGCTGATTACACAGTTCGATCGCCAGTTTTAAGCGTTGATGTAACCAGCGGTATAGTTCACCATATTCTCGGGGCGTTGGGCTGAGGGTCAGTTCTACGCCCTCGGCAAAGGCCAACATTTCTGAACGTAAGATACCGATCCCGCCCCAGGCTTGTTCAAGGGACAGATTGCGTTCGAGGTAGCTGAGGCTGACACGTAGGGCGACCTGACGCCGTACCTCCTCTGAGCGGAGGGAAATCTGCTGCTGGGACTCGGTTACGGCAATGGAGGCGGCCAGCTTGGAGGTTTGATCGTCGAAGGTGGTGGGTGGTGATGCGCTGCGCTGGCTCACGCTGCGATCGGAATTCGGGCGTACGGTGGAGGAGGCATCAGAGTAATGCATGACTTCTCCGATATTGGCATCAACTTCGAGGAGATCGCCCGTGTTTAATGCGTTCACAATCCCCACCACGCCGACCACGATCGGTAAGCCAAGATCCCGCGCGAGCAGAATTTCATGACTGGTGCTACTACCTGCTTCGACAACAAGTCCTGAAGCATGGCGCAGATCGCATAATCGTGCCGCTGGAATTTTTGTGCAGACCCAAATTTCTCCAGGTTCTGGATGAGTGCGATCGGGGGACGGACTTGCGTCAATCTTCGACTCTGATGGCGGCTTAAACACAAAGGCAGAAGCGGTTACCCGTCCGCCAGAAGCGCTGACACCATGCCAGAGAGCTGTGCGGATGGGCTGTGGTGGACTGGCCTGGAGAGCCTCGGCAAACCAAAAGGATGGGCGCGTGCAATCGAGGGGAACAATATCATGTACGAACAGATTGAGAGAGGTGGGTGTGGTGTGTGTCTCTCGGGCTTTACGGGTTGGGACGATCGCGTCCGGCGTTGTGGGGGCGAATGACCAATCAATACGCATTCCAGGGGCGAGGGCGGGGTGTTGCCACTGACGGATTGACTGGGCTAGTTTTATCAGATCGAGCAAGTCATCGAGCTGAAGAGAAAACTGAGTTTGGCGTTCGAGCGAGGCTTCTGTCAGCGTGAGGTCTAGCCTGGAGGGGATGCTGAGGGAGGGTTGCAGATTGTAACTGCATAGTTTCTGGCCGAGGGTTTGGGCTTGAATTGAGCTGGAGGTTAGGTCAAGATCGAAGCGATCGGGTTCGATGAGGCCGACATCGAGGATGTGGGGTAAACCCCAGGTGGCAGCAACATAGAGGTGATTGCCGTGCAGCTCGGCAAATCCTGACGTGTAAATCGGCGGTATCGATCGCAACTCCAAGGAAAGTGTTAGTGTTTTGCAAGATAATTGGGCGTTCGACCAAACCTGAGCAACGCGGTGGCGAAACAATTCGCCCCAGGCGGCGAAGATGCCAGCCATTAGGGCTTTTTCATTGTGCGAGACGATCGGACGGTGCATCATCTCGGCGATCGCAGCACACTGATCCGCCGACAGTTGCGAACTGGCTAGATGTGGCACAATTTCGATCGCGGTGGTGGGTAAGAGTTGTGCGATCTCCCAGATCGCAGTGCGGACGTGTGGTTCTAGCCGATGGGTTTGCCAGTCCTGCGCCACTTCAGCGCGGTAGGTTGCAATGGCTTGTCTGAGATCAGCTTGATCGTGGTGTGATCGGTGTGACGGCGTGATCGTTTGCTGAGCAAATCGGGCGATCGAGGATGCTTTCCAAGTCTGACGGGTCAGCAGATCGATGAGCACATCGCTATGAATCCGAGCGCTCGGCAGATAGGTTGCACCAGACACGGAATGGGCAAGCGGACAGGTACAGCTAGAGATGAGAGTCGAGCCGTTGGCTGCTGGGGTGTCGTGGCGATCAAAGTGTGAGAACGGCTCAGGCGGCACGTCACCTCCTCGTTAAATTGAGTACGTAAGTCTGAAAAGCTTTGTGGTTTTATGGCTTGACTCTAGAGAACTCAAGTACCACAATATTGACCTCTGAGGGGCTTGGCTTGAGTGTCGGCGGGTTCGGCAGTGAGAGGCTTACGGTCAATAGTGAGCCGTAATCATGGCTTCAATAATTAGACGACTGATGATCGCGGTTTAATTCCAAGCGCCACCGCGAAATTGCCCCGAGCCGATCGCCACCAAAGAGGGATTGTCCATCGGGCGAGAAGGCTAGCGTCGTGATGTCTCGTGCGAGTACTGATTGTACGATCTGATTGTCCGCGATCGACCAGAGTTCGATGGTGTCGGATCGCGCTGGTTGCGACACGGCCAGGTAACGACCATTCGGACTGAGAGCAACTGCGATCGGTGTATCCGGTTCTAAATCGAGCTTGCGGATTTGCTCTCCCGTTTCCAAGTCCCACAGCGTAATCGCTTGATCGATCAAGGCCAGCCATCGACCATCCGTGCTAAAACTGGCCTGTTTGGGCGCGGGTCGATCAATCGATCGAAAGACCGCCATCGTAGGATTGAGCTGCCACACCGTCGATCCCAAGGTCGGTGCTAGCCCAAATGCTAGCATCCCCTGGGGAGAATGGGTCACGGCTTCGAGATTGGCGGCCAAGCTACGTTTGCCCGTGGTTTGGAGCTGATCCGTTTCCCAGTCGATCAGCTCGCGGTCTATGGCTCCGACCAAGGTTTTGCCATCCGTTGAAAAACTGAGCGCCTTGACAGTGCCTGGACTTGTCCCGATCGGCTGTTCAAAGAGGATATCCTCGCGATCGCGATTCCAGATGCGCACAATGCCATTATCGCTACTGCTGGCAAATCGGTCTCCTTGGGGCGCAACGGCGATCGCGGTGATCGGCGCTGTGTGGCCATAGTAGCGATCGGTGAGAGCCAAGATGGGCATGTCTGGCTCTGCATCACGGGTTTGGTCTGCGGATGCTGGGGCAGATGAATTGAGATCTTGAACCTTGGCGATGTTTTGGATGGCTTGCAGAGAAGAGTTGGAGGTATTGGCGATCGATTCGCTCGACGAGTTGCTACGCTCGGCATACTGAATGCCATACACCACCGATAGAACGATCGTGACAATCGTTAAACCTGCCAGCACGTCAAAGCGGTAGCGCCACAGATCCGTCCAGAGGGCGATCGGCGGAGTGTAGGACTGGGGCGCGATCGGGCCGCTGGTATGGATCGGCGCGGGGGCGCTGGTATGGGCGGGAAGAGGAGGTATCGGATTCGCGATACGGGGTATGGCGATGGTTCGCGCAGCCGGTGAGGAGGCCACGATACGAGCGCGGTGTTTTGGAGCGGGTTTATCTTTCCAGCGCTGGGCGTCGGCGATTTTTTGAGGAAATGGATCGCGTCCGCCGAGTTTTGTTGTGCGAGTACACCAGGGGCAACGCTCTAGACCATCATCGTAACGATGCTGGGTGTTGCGATCGCAGGTCACGAGGTGGTGTTCGGCCTCGTCAAGGGCATGGAGCCAGACTTGGGCATTGGGGCGATCGCGCGGGGTGCGGGCATCAAAGCAGCGTACAAATAAGCGTTGGAGACGCGGGGCAATCATGGCGAATTCCGGCGCGATCGGCGTTGGCCGATAGGGAACCGTGAGCTGACGACTGTAGAGAAAATGCCCCGCCGCAATCCGTTCGGCAATGCTCGGCGGATCGCCCTGTCCTTGAAACACCCCCCCGAATGGATGCGTTCCCTCCATCAACAATTGAAAAATAGCCACCGCCAACCCGAAACAGTCCTGAGCCGGGGTACGATTCACCTCGCGTAGGGATTGCTTTTGCAGTTCCGGCGGAGTGAACTCGGGTTTGCCGACGGGACAGCGATAGGTGGCCTGACGCGATCGATCATAAATTTGAAACGAATCTGTATCGACCAGCGAAACCAGCGCCCGACTATTGACGAGAATATTGGATTCGTTAACATCGCCGACCACATGGCCGCTCGCGTGCAGACTCGCAAAGGCGGCGGCTAAATTTCGGGCTGTGCGATGGAGATAGAGATAGTTAAATAGGGGGACGCGATCGCGGCGATTTTTCGGCGTCCACACCGTATGCAGCGGCAACATATTCGCCACACGCGGCATCAAAAAGCCGATCGCCTGCCGATCGCGCCAGAGCAGATCCAGCGGCCAGGCGATCGACACATGCCCGAGAGTTCCCGTCGGATCGATCGGCGGATCGGACACCATCGCCACCAGCTTCAGCGCCATCTCCCGCGTCGGCTTGTGATACACCTTTGCGACGCACTCCGTCCCCGGCACATCAAAAACAGTACCCTCGCCACCACCGCCAATGCGTGTGCCAAGGGTAATATGCTGTCCGTTACTGTGACGCTGAAGTTGCACGATG
Organism: Geitlerinema sp. S16; assembly: GCA_011390275.1. Taxonomy (GTDB): domain Bacteria; phylum Cyanobacteriota; class Cyanobacteriia; order Cyanobacteriales; family Geitlerinemataceae; genus RDYZ01. Next base: position 45,316 of record JAABST010000031.1, on the reverse strand, counting down.
AAGTTGCACGATGGAATTGCACGATCAATTCGACGTAGGCAAGGCAACAGAATCGAAACCAGCACGAGGCGAATAGACGCGATTCGAGACGATTCGATTCTCCCAACGAGCGGAGCCTGACACAGGCGTCGTACAAACAACGTAGCAGCAGGCTGAAGCTGTAGCCCAGCCTGCTGGTAACGCAACTTACAGCACGAATTAAAGCGCTGCCGCTTCGCGTGCTGCTGCCGCTTCATCGGGATGAATGCCCAGGCGCGTCAAGTTGATGCGATTTTTGCTATCAATCTCACGCACCTTGACGACGATTTCATCCCCGATCGACAGCTCATCGTCCACCTTGCCGATGCGGTAGTCCGCCACCTGCGAGATGTGAACCATCCCCTCTTTACCAGGGAGGATTTCGACGAACGCACCGATCGGGATAATCCGCGTCACTCGACCGAGGAAGACCTCATTCGATTTCACCTGACGCGTCATGCCCGCAATGATGCGCATGGCACGTTTCGCACCTTCGCTATCTTTGCCCGACACTGTAACCGTACCGTCATCATCGATATCGATTTTGCAGCCGGTTTGCTCCGTGATGCCCTTAATCGTCTTACCACCGGGGCCGATGACCAGACCGATCAGGTCTTGCGGAATCCGCAGCGTCACCAAGCGCGGTGCAAACGGCGAAAGTTCTTCCTTCGGTTCGCCGATCGCTTCGAGCATTTTGTCGAGGATGTGTAGACGAGCCGGGAGCGCTTGGTGGATCGCCTTCGCGATCACCTCCAGCGGCAGACCAGAGATCTTCATATCCATTTGCAGCGCCGTAATCCCGGTATCGGTTCCGGCCACTTTGAAGTCCATATCACCGAGGAAATCCTCGATGCCTTGGATATCCGTCAGGATACGAACCTCGTCGCCTTCCTTAATGAGACCCATTGCCGCACCGCTCACCGGCTTGGTAATCGGTACACCGGCATGCATCAACGACAGAGTCGAACCGCAGACCGAACCCATCGAGGTCGAACCATTGGACGACAAGACTTCCGACACCACACGAATCGTGTAGGGGAACTCCTCCTTCGAGGGCAACACCGGTAGCAAGGCACGTTCAGCGAGCGCACCGTGACCGACTTCGCGGCGACCGGGCGATCGCATCGGGCGCGTTTCACCGACCGAATAGGGCGGGAAATTGTAGTGATGCAGGTAACGTTTTTCGTTTTGCGGGTTCAGGTCATCGAGTTCCTGCGCATCGCCGGGAGTTCCCAGGGTTGCCAGCGACAAAACCTGGGTTAAACCACGGTTAAACAAACCGCTGCCGTGAACGCGCTGGGGCAAGACACCAACTTGGCAGGAAATCGGACGCACTTCGTCGAGTTTGCGACCGTCAACTCGCACTTTGTCTTTGACGATTTGAGCCCGCATCAGCTTCTTGGTCACGCTTTTATAAACGTTGCCCAAGGCTTTACTATTGGCCGCGACGGCAGCGCGAATCGGGTCGTCTTCTTTCAGTCCCTGGATCGCTTCCGCAATTTCTGCTTTCAGGGCGTCGAGTGCTGCATCGCGTCCCGCTTTGCCCAAATCAAAGCTGGACAGAATGGCTTTAACCTTCTTCGTCGCGGCTTTGGTGACGTAATCTTCCAGAGTGGAATCCACGACGGGCGGCTCGGCGGTGACCAGGGAAATGCCCAGTTCCGCCATGATTTCTTCCTGAGCGGCGATCAGGTCGCAGGCCGCTTCGTAGCCAAAGTCGATCGCTTCGACAATATCTTGCTCCGGCAGGCAGCTCGCGCCCGCTTCGACCATGACGACACCGTCTTTCGTTCCGGCGACAATTAGGTCAAGGTCACCATCACGAATTTCGTCGTGGGTCGGGTTGATGATAAAGTCATCGCCAACCAAGCCGACTCGCACGGCTGCCATTGGCCCGTTAAAGGGAATCCCGGCAAGGATGGTGGCAAAAGATGCACCGGTTACGGCCAGTACATCTGGGGGGACAAATTCATCCACGGACAGCGTCGTGGCGACGATTTGGATGTCATCGCGAATCCACTGGGGAAAGAGGGGACGCATGGGTCGATCGATTAATCGACTGGTCAGCGTTACTTTCTCCGGCGGGCGACCTTCGCGACGAAGGAAACCACCGGGGATCTTTCCTCCGGCGTACATCCGCTCTTCGTAATCTACGAGCAGGGGCAGGAAATCAATTCCTTCACGTCCAGACGATCGCGTTGCCGTAACGAGAACTGCTGTATCTCCCGACTCTACCAATACGGAACCACCGGCTTGCGGTGCGAGTAAGCCAACCTTCAGTCGAATATCCCGTCCGTCAAAGGATATTGACTTTTCCATTTCTTTCATGCAGGACTCTTATCCTTATCGATTTTACTTATCTTCAGTTAACGTTCGACTGTGGCAATCCTAACATTTATTAAGATCGTGCCGGGATCATGGATAGACCCGACACGCGCTTCTGTTTTGACAGTACTAGGATCACCTAACATGCGACTGCACTCGCAGACGATGCGTCCGAATTAACGCCATCTCGAACGTTTGGCAACAATGCCCTTCTCGTTTCTTTGGAGATCGCATTAATCTTAGTGCATTTGGCTCGATCGCTGCGGCGATCCGGATGCCACCCTGCGACATATCGCTCAATTTGTGCCGATCGAGATTCACACACTAACCCTCGATCGGTCTTATCCCAAATTAGATCGTCTGCGGGTCACTGATGCCGTTTATTTTTATACCGATTCATCTCAGTTCAGCCCCTCAACTCCACTGAGAAACGTCAGATATCCTGACCTAGCAGCGTTGATATCGCATACTGCCGGGAAGCTGCACGATCCAGTCCATCAGCTCAAGCTGAGATAGTGCCGCTAGCAGTTCCCCACCGGAAAGCCCCAAGTTTGCGGCGAGCTGATCGATCGAAATGGGTTCGTAGGGGATACCTTCGAGGACACGACGTAATAATTCGGGAAAGTCGGGAGGAATCTCGCGGGCTGGGGCGCTAGTTGTGGTGACACGTTGGGGGTCAAGTCCGGGCAGGCCAGCGAGTAAATCCAGGAGGTGTTGCTCGTCGAGTACGAGCTGCGCGGCTCCGTCGGCGATCAGACGGTTGCAGCCGCGTAGATCGGGGTTGTCGAGATTGCCGGGAACGGCGATCGCCTCGCGGCCATAGTCGTTGGCGAGGCGAGCGGTGATCAGTGCGCCTGATCGCTCGGGGGCTTCGGTGACGATCGTGGCGCGACTCATGGCAGCGACAATGCGATTACGGGCGGGAAAATGCTCGCGACGGGGGCCGGTTTGGGCGGGATATTCGCTCAGGATCAAGCCTCGATCGCGAATGGCGGCGTAGAGCTTGCGGTTGGAGTCGGGATAAATCACATCGACGCCCGTGCCAAAGACGGCGATCGTGCGTCCGCTGTGGCGTAGACAGGTTTCGTGGGCGATCGCGTCGATGCCTGCGGCCATACCGGAAAGGATCGTAAAGCCTTTTTCCACCAAGGCTTCGGTCAGTCGGCGTGTCCAGCGTTTGCCATAGTCCGACGGGCTACGTGTCCCGACGATCGCCACACTCGGCCTTTGACCCGTCAGATCTTCGGGGTGCGGCTCGCCAAGGTAATGCAAAATCGGCGGCGGTAGGGGACTTTCTCGCAGCAGTGCCGGGTAGTCGTCATCGCCCAGTGTCCAAAACCAAGGATTGGCGTCGGTGTAGGTCGCATACAGGTGATCCGGATTGATCGTTGGACGTTGAGCAACGATCGAATCTACGGTTTTCGCGCCAAACCCTTCGATGTCCGCCAGCTCCGCCGCACTCGCCTCCCAAGCCGTTGCCATTGAACCGAAATGATCGAACAAAGCACGCTGGGATTTGGAGCCAATGCCGCGCAGCCGCGTCCAGGCCAGCCAGTAAATACGCTCGGTGGTATCGGTCATAGCAGGGTTCAGGAAAAAGTGTCGAAGTTGAGACCGACGGATCGATCCATTGATCCATAGATTAATTTTGATTGTCTGATTGATCGATCGCCGCCTAGTCTTTGTTCGGCGTCCCCGCATCCGAACGTGCATCATTGGCAAGGGCAAAGCGATCGGGATGAGCCTCCGGATCTTTCAGATGCTCGAATACGCTTTTATCACCAATATCATCGGGAATATTCTGCGTCAGCTTACGCCCCGCAAACATTAGCAGCAACACCGCCCAAATTCCCAGCAACATTTTTTCGCTCGCCACGGGCAAAATCCCCGCCATATGTCCGACGATCGTAATCGGCATAATCGGCGTTAAAAACTTAGTTTCGGCGCGATCAAAACAAAACGCTTCTTTAAAGCAAATACCCGTCAGCGCAGCGAATAAACACCCAATGCTCCAGAGGCGATCGGGATGGGTGTAAATTTCTGCCACCAGCGGTGTATCAGTTTGAGTCAGCACCTCCAGCGAAGCGAGAAACCCAATCAGCCAAAACAGTTGGAGCAAACGATGGAGCGGGCGCAGATAAATATGAATCGTCAGCAGGCTCACCCCCAAGCCCACGCTGAAGGCAATCCAGAGCGGTGTTAACCACGCCAGCACCTCCGGTGTCGTCCCCACCCCAAGCACCAACCCCGTCCCGATCGCAAAACTCAGCGCCGAAACCAGCAAACCGGCTCGGTAGATTTTCACCTCCAGGTGATCGCGCGGCGTAATCGTATATTCGCCAAATTGTCCGAACAAAATCGGGGTTTCAAGGGTCGGCATTTCGAGGATCGGTTCAGGGTTTGTCATGGCAACCTCGTGAAGTAACGGAGTGATCAAAAATGGGCGGCATCGCACGATCAGGACGCAGTTGCAGCCACATCATGAAACGAGATATGTTCAAGATGCAATCTATACATTTCCATACATTATCGACGCCTAGTGTTCAGCGTTGGTTACAACGTTCATTGTGATCGTACTGGGAAAATCACGTTCCCACGACAGTGGATCACGCCTGTGTTCGATCACTATGTACCGATCGAACACAGTATTAAAATTACGAAATATCCCGCCCTCATAACTCTCCGATTCCATGATTCAGTTCTTAAATACATTCCGATCGCACCTCACGTCCGTTCTACTCACAGGACTTGTCGCGATCGTGACGATCATCCTTCCAGCCAGCCCCGTCCTTGCGACCAGCGTCTATGACCTACCGATCGTCAGCACCGGTGATGACACTTGGATCGTTGATGACGGTAACGTTCTCAGTCGCATCACCGAAGGCAACCTCGCCGCAGCCTCCCAGGAACTCCAAGCACAAACTGGCATTGAGGTGCGCTACGTCACCATTCGCCGCCTGGACTATGGTGAGACGATCGACAGTTTTGCCGATGCTCTATTTTCGTCCTGGTTCGCGACCCCGGAAGCCCAGGCGAATCAAGTCTTGGTAGCGCTGGACACCGTCACCAATAACGCGGCTGTGCGATCGGGCGAGGCCGCTCGTGATGTGCTGACGAGCGAGATTGCCGATAGCGTTGCGAGCGCGACCATGATGGCTCCGCTGATTGAGGGCGATAAGTATAACCAGGCATTTGGGGACGCAAAAGAGCGACTCGTCTCGGTTATTTCCGGTCAAGGCGACCCCGGCGCACCGAGTTTGACCCAGGACATTGATATCGATCGTAACTTTGCCACGGCGGAAGAAACCGAAGCATCACGCAGCAATACAACCACGATCGTTATTGTTCTACTTGTCCTCGCAACGGTCATTCCGATGGTGACTTATTATGTGCTGTACCAGTAATCATTTAGCATGTCACGTGATGAATATTTCTCATTTCTCCTATTAAAGAGAAAGAGTGAGATCGTATTCAAAAATTGCCTTCAAAACATGAATTAATTAATCATGATAAAACCGTTGAGATAGGATAACTATCCCAACGGTTTCTTCGTTTGTGCTTGCGTATGATTTTGAGGTCGGGCTTTGTCTCAAGGGTGAATAGAACCATCCGGCATCGTGGCTCCGGTTAAAATAGCGCCATCGAACTTGGTTCCTTCCAGGACGGCATTACGCAAACTTGCACCGCTCAGATTTGCGCCGCTCAGATTCGCACCGGTCAGATCGGTTCCCCAAAGATAGGCCGAGGCTAGATTCGCCTGACTTAAATCGGCTCCAGAAAGATCCGCTAAATTCAAATTAACCTCCCGCAAATCGGCTTCACGTAAATTGGTTGCAACCAATTGCGTTTTCATGAAGTTTGCCCCACGACATTGGCTACGTTGAAGCTTCGATTGCGCAATATTAGCCCCTCGCAAATCCGCTTGATTGAGCGAAACCAATGACATCATGCTTTGAGATAGGTTAGCTCCCGCAAGGTTGGCCGCATCGAGACTTGCGCCACTGAATTTAATCTCAGAAAGATCCATGCCGCTGAGATCCAGATTGCCAAGCTGCAAGCCATTCATCCAAGCTCCTTTGAGCTTGACGCCGTTCAAGCTGGTTCCCGATAAGTTAGCTCCGCTGAGTCTTGCGCCGGAGAGGTTCGCCCAGTCGAGATTTGCACCGGCGAGATTGGCCGATCGCAGGTTAATCCCATTCAAATTTGCGCCGCACAAGTTCACATTGGGTAAATTTGCCCCAAACAATGAAACCCAGGTCACGATCGCGCCGCTCAGTTTTGCCCCTTCAAGATCGGCGCGATCGAGCTGTGCGCCGCGCAGATTGGCTTTGGTTAAATCGGCTCCGCGAAGATCCGCGCTGTAGAGTTTGGCAAAGCTCAGATCCGCACTGTAGAGAAAGGCTTCAACTAATGTCGAATAGGTCAAGAAACAGCGTTCTAAATGAGCGCGTGCAAGACTTGCCGCATTGAGGTTTGATCGAGATAAATTAGCCCGTGTTAAGGTTGCACCAATTAAGTTTGCAGAGACCAAATCACTATCACAAAAGTCTCGTTCACCTTGAGCATATCGTTCGATTAACTCTTGTGTATTCATGCACTTTGATCGCTAAAAAATGGTTTGATTCGGGTCATCTAGTCCTGCTGTGGGTATAAACGATATCGTGGCGCATATCACTCGAACTTTCACTGGATATCGTGATTATCCGGCCTGATGATCAAAAAATTTATGTAGACAAGAACGGACATGTTGAGCGCTAATCTCAGTCAGATTATTGCAGTTGCCTTAATTAAACGAGTCCAACATCTAATTGTATATCCTGATACAGTCTCGATTGAGACCTCAACGTTTAAGATACAAAGCCGAAAGGATTGACGGCCATTGACGGCTTGATAGGGCTAGGTATTGGGGATCGAACACGAATTTTGAGCGGTTTTGATTTTCACCCGTATCGAGTAGAATGCGAACGAATACCACATCTAGCCGTATTTCTGGCTTTCTGTAGCGCCTTACACCATCGATGGTGTTTTTTTACGTAACTCAACCCGTCTATGTCGTCAATTCTTGCCGAAACGTCCGCTCCCTTTCCCTCGCCCGCTGTACCGGCGTCCCAAATTGAGGTGCTTCGTCGAGATGGAACCAAAACTCAGCTCGATATCACCAAAATTCGTAAGGTCGTTAACTGGGCGTGTGATGGGCTTGACGCCAATCCGATTGAATTGGAGGCAGGACTGACGACACGCCTACGATCGGGGGTAACCACCCGTGACATTCAGGACAACCTGATCGACTGCGCCCTCGGAATGTGTAGCCCGAGTGAACCCGATTGGCGCTACGTTGCGGGGCGTCTGCATATCTGGAGTCTCTGGAAAGATACGCTAGTTCATCGCGGCTACCAGTACGGCAACTATCCGCAAACGGTCGCTGAGAAGGTTGCGACGAATGCGTACGATTCACGTATGCGTGCTTACTCTAATGAGGAACTAGAGGAGGCCGGTTCGTGGATCAATCCCGACTGGGATCTGGATTACGACTATGCCGGAGCGGTGCTGCTGACGAAACGATATTTGCTCGATCATGAGCTGCCTCAAGAGGCGCTGTTGACCTGTGCGCTGTTGTTGGCCTCGCCTGAAACGCCGGAAAATCGACTTCCCTGGGCGCGACGGTTTTACGAGGCGATCGCTACCCGCAAGTTATCCCTAGCGACGCCAATCCTGGCAAACCTACGCGTCCCCGGTGGGTCGCTCTCGTCTTGCTTCATTACCAGCATGGACGACAACCTCGAAAGCATCTTCGAGACGATTACCGATACCGCACGTATCTCGAAAAACGGCGGCGGTGTTGGCGTGAACGTCAGCCGGATTCGGGCGACGGGTAGCACCGTGATGGGCAAGGCCAACGCTTCAGGCGGGATGATTCCCTGGACGAAGCTGCTGAACGATACGGCGATCGCGGTGAATCAAGGCGGACGCCGTGCCGGAGCCGTGACGGTCAGCCTGGATGTTTGGCATATGGACGTGCCGGAATTTTTGGAATGCCAGACCGAAAACGGCGATCAGCGTCGCAAAGCGTACGATATTTTTCCGCAGCTTGTGGTGACCGATGAATTCATGCGTCGGGTGGAACACCGTGAGATGTGGACGTTGGTTGATCCGTATGAAGTGCGGACGAAGCTGGGCATTGAGTTGGCGGAGCTATGGGGCGACAAGTTTGAAGTTGCCTACGCCGAAATTGAATCAAAGTTAGACGAGACGATTCAGCTTTACAAACGAATTGATGCGCGTGAGCTGTTTAAAGAAATCATGAAATCGCAGGTAGAAACGGGGATGCCCTACCTGTGGTTTAAAGACACCTCGAATCGTGCGAACCCGAACCAACATGAAGGCTATATTCCGGGCGGTAATTTATGCCAAGAATCGTGGTCGAATGTCAAGCCGGGTGAAGAGTCTCATACCTGCAATTTGACTTCGCTGAATTTGGCTAATATCGAAGCGGACGAACTAGAAGATATTTGTACGATCTCGGTTCGTCTATTGGACAACACGATCGAGCTAACTGAAACCCCTTTCAAGGCTAGCACCACACATAATGCTAAATACCGCACGATCGGCGTTGGCGCGATGGGTCTAGCGGATTGGCTCGCGAAACGTCGCCTCTCTTATAAAAACCTAGAAGAAATCGATTTTTTGTTTGAGGATATCGGTTACTACTGCACGAAAGCGTCGATGGAGCTATCCAAAGAACGAGGTGCTTATCCCGTCTTTGCAGGCAGTGAGTGGAGTAAGGGACATCTAATCGGGGCGAAACCACTGAGCTGGTATGCCGCAAATCTCGAATCCGATCGCCTCGATCGCTGGACGCAGCTATCCCGAGATATCCAAGAATTTGGCATCCGAAATTCGCACATTACCGCGATCGCTCCCAACACGTCATCGTCATTGGTTCAAGGTTGCACGGCTAGCATTTTGCCAACCTATAGCCGCTTTTTTTATGACAAATGGGCTAAGGGAACCGTCCCGATTGCCCCGCCGTTCATCAAAGATTGTTTCTGGTTTTATCACGAGAATAAATCCATTGATCAGCGTCAAATCGTCAAAGCTGTGGCGACAATGCAAAAGTGGATTGATACCGGGATTTCGATGGAATTAATCTTCAACCTGAACGCGGGGGTTTACTTTCCCGATGAGCCGGATCGATCGCTAAAAGCCAAAGATATCTTTGATACGTTATTACTGGCCTGGAAAGAAGGTTGTAAGGCAATCTATTACATTCGGACGGTGCAGCGCGATGACTTTAAAGAGTCTGTTGGTGAAGGTTGCACCTCCTGCGCCAATTGATCGGATTCACTCAAGGAAAAAGTGTTCGTCAAATCTTGCACTTTTAATCTAAGAGCCTAGCAATCTTGCGATAAAGTCGTTAGGCTCTATAACTCTCTCTTCAAACTTCTATCGAGACATCAATTCTCACTTAGGCAATGGTTTACACACCGACCAAAAACGCATCGAAAATGCCCGTCAATCCGATCTTTAATCCAGAGGGAAATGACGATACTCTGCACCGTACGATCTGGTTTGGTGAAACGACAAACCTGATGCAGCTTAACGATGTTCGTTACTCGTGGGCTGTTGGCTTGTATAAGCAGATGCGCCAGAACTTCTGGATTCCGGAAAAGCTTGATATTACCCAAGACGTTAATGATTACGTTAATCTAACCCCGGATGAGCGTCGCGCCTTTGACGGAATTCTGAGCTATTTAACCTTCCTTGATTCTGTCCAAACCTGTAATATTCCTCACCTAAAGAGCAGCGTTACAGCTCCTGAAGTTGCGCTTTGTATGGCAGAACAAATCAGCCAAGAGGGAATGCACAACCAATCCTATCAATACATGATTGAAACGATCGTACCGTCCGATCGTCGCTCCAATGTTTACGAATTTTGGCGCACGGATACGGTTTTACGTGATCGTTGCAAATTCATTGCGGGGATGTATCAAGCCTATATTGACGATCCTACCTCTGAAAATTACTTCACGGCTTTGGTCGCAGATTATCTACTCGAAGGGATGTATTTCTACAATGGATTTATCTTTTTCTATAACCTGGCATCACGGATGTTAATGCCAGGAAGTGCCGATATTTTTAAGATGATCAATCGTGATGAATTAAGCCATGTGCGTCTCTATCAAAAAATGATCCCGGAGGCTATGCAGGCTTTTAGTCATTCTAAAGATCGCATTTATGAGATGTTTGATTCAGCGGTGAAGCATGAATGTCTCTGGACAAATCATATTATCGGAGACAATATTCTAGGTATTACTGAATCGAGTACGGAGCAATATACGAAATATCTCGCGAACATGCGGTTACGAGCGATCGGGCTTGATCCGCTCTACAGCGAAGATGAGTATAAAAAAAGCCCATACACCCACCTCGAACGCTTTTCGGATACGAAGTCAGAAGGTCATACAAAAGCGAACTTCTTCGAGGCTCAGGTAACTAGCTATATGATGTCTTCTGGGGTTAGCGGCTGGGATGAAATCTAAGTGTTCTTTGGGTAGCATTTAGGTCAAGTGTTCTGGAACGGCTACGAAGAAATACTGAGGCAGGGCTGTTTCTTTGTAGGAAGAGAAGTCGGCGAGCGGATATATCGACGATCGAATCTAACGAAGCCGCAAACCCATTTGCGTTGCTAGAGGCTGCATTAGACCTCATGGTTTCCCGCGAATTACTATTGATTTAGAGTTCATTTTGAGAGCTTCATTAAGCTCCGCAACCATGACCGACTTCCTTTCCCGATCGCGCCTGCTGCACACCTTTGCCCTAGTTGCGATCGCCACCAGCTCGATCGGCTGCGGCTCCAAAACGCCGCCGCCGACTACAAATACCGCCGAGATAACCCCTGGGCAGCCTGCCGCTCCTCCAGTTGTGACCCAACCCGGCCAGCCTGCGGCTCCGCCCGTCGCCGCCCAGCCAGGGCAACCCGCCGCTGCTCCGCCCGTCGCCCAGCCTGCGGCTGCACCCGCCGCCGCACCCGTCGCGACCAACCTCAATCCGCAGGAAGCGGGCTACCTGACCAGTCAGGATGCTGGAGCCCGAATTAATGTCCGCAGCAGTCCCAGTACCAGCGCGAGTACACCCCACTATGGTGTACCGGGTGATGCCGTCACCTTGCAGCAATCTGCGAATGGGGCAGATGGCTATATCTGGTACAACGTTCGCTTTAATGCGTCGGGCGCGACGGGCTGGGTGCGGGGTGATTTTGTGACGACGGCAGTGCCTGCGGCCAATTCGGCAGCGCCTGTGACCGGTACGGGTAGCTCGCAGACGATCCAATTTGGAGCGGGCGAATCATCCGCATCGCTTTATGGCAGCGTCGTACGCGGCACAGAGGATACATACTATGTGTCGGCCAGTCCCGGACAGTACATGCAGGTCAATGTTTCGTCACCCGAGGGGAATGCGGTCTTTCAGATTTATGGTGAAGTCGAAGGAACCTGGAGCCCGCTCATTGGCGCGAGTCCCGGCGATGATGCCTCGGCCTGGGCGGATACATTACCGGGTGGTGGAACGGGCAATTTCATGATCGTGGTCGGACCGACCCGAGGCAATGCTGATTATTCTCTCTATGTCAGCATCAACTAGGGGCTGTCATCAATTCAATTTCTAGCGCTTATCCAACCAGGGTTTCAACCCCTAGGTGGTGATTGGATTTCGCTCGGATTAGCTCGGATTCAGAATTGTCTTGCCTCGGATGCCGTCGCCCGATCGCGCAAATTCAGGTGAGGCCGTTTGAAATATTGATATCCTCGATCGCACATCTCGCCGGTTCGTCCCGAACCCGATCGCATGTCTCGCGCTAAAGCTCTGCAATATTACGTCGCGTCGCGGGTGCTGTTAGCGCCGCTCATGCTCTGGATCGTTACTACGGCGGTATTCCTGCTGCTGCGGGCGACTCCGGGCGATCCCGTCGATGCGATTCTCGGTCCCCGCGCTCCTGAAGCGTTCAAAACGGAACTGCGCGATCAGCTTGGCTTAAGCGGCTCGATTTTTGCCCAATACGGCAGCTATATGCTGCGCCTGTTGCAGTTTGATTTGGGGGAGTCGGTGTCGAGTCGGGGTCAAACGGTTTGGGAGATTGTCGGTGAGTTTTTTCCGGCGACCTTGGAGCTGGCGATCGGCGGATCGATCGTGGCGTTTAGCGTCGGGATCGCGATCGGGATGCTATCGGCCTCGCGTCCGAACACGGCCTGGGACTTGGGCGGACGCTTGTTTGGGATTATCACCTATTCGATTCCGATGTTTTGGGCGGGCATGGTGCTGCAATCGCTGTTTGCCGTCAAATTGGGCTGGTTTCCCCTAGGGACACGCTTCCCGCTGGGTTTACCCGCACCGGATGGCCCCACAGGGTTGTACACGATCGATAGTCTGCTCCACGGCAACTTGCCGCAGTTTGCCGCCACGATCCACCATCTCGCCCTCCCCTGCCTAACCCTGGGGTTACTCCTCAGCGGCATCTTCGAGCGCATCGTCCGCGTGAATCTCCGTAAAACCCTCACAAGCGACTACGTTGAAGCAGCCACAGCGCGAGGCATCCCAGAACGGACGATCCTGGTTTCGCACGCTCTGCGGAATGCCATGATCCCCGTGATTACGGTGATGGGATTAACGGCGGCGGCTTTGCTGGGCGGGGCAATTTTGACAGAGGTTACATTTTCGTGGCCGGGATTGGCGAGCCGTTTGTACGAGGCGATTTCGGCGCGAGACTATCCGACGGTGCAGGGCATTGTGGTCTTTTTTGCGGCGATCGTGGTGGTGGTCAGCATCCTGATCGATATTCTTAATGCGGCGATCGATCCACGAATTCGCTACTGAGGTTCGGGTTTCGCGTAATCAGTAGATGAGTGCAAAACCATCAATCTCTAGACACTTTGTTAACTTATTCCGCAGTTATTCGGAGACGATCTTTGCTCGAAGATGCCATAAACCGAAAAATTACCGAGAAATTAATGCCGCCGAAGGATGCTTAACGCCTTACGTAGCAAGGAATAAATCCATTGAGATCGCGTGTCGCTGAGTAGCTCGCGTGCATTACGACACCTCTGTTTGCTTGTGTTAAGATATGTCAAGTTACTGAGGTGAAGACCGCACCTAAATGTTCGTTATTTTGTTCGTCGTTATTGCACTAGTTGCTTGGGCTCTGCATCTGATGCAAGAAGCGATCGAGCAGCAAGAATTTTCGCTGATGCTGGCCGGTTTACTCGTCGCGGCGGCGGCTTCAGGCATGGTGAGCGTTTATATTTTGATGAACCACTACATGGCTTTTTCTTGGGAAGTTGCCCTCTCTTAAACTAGCGGCGACAGGATGAAGGACGCAGAAGAGGGCCTTGGGGCGATTGCAGTGATTTGCAGAGCTAAAACAGACGAAATACTTGGATTAAGAGCGGTCTCGACGAAACTGCAAAACGACCCAAGACGGCCAAGATATAGATCCTGAGAGATCCTGAGTTAGACAAAATTTTCAATTGGATCAGATTTCGGCGAAATCGATCACAGCGCAGGGAAGACGATCGGCTAGAGTTAAGCTTGTCCTTTTTCCAGACGATCCCTGTGGCGCAAGACAATAACACCCGACGATCGATCGCCAGCATTGCCAGCATCGTCGCCGCTGCAACGCTGATTAGCAAAGTCTTCGGGCTGGTGCGCCAACAGGCGATCGCGGCGGCCTTTGGCGTTGGAGCCGCCGTCGATGCCTATAACTACGCCTACGTGATCCCCGGCTTTTTGCTCGTTTTGCTGGGTGGCATTAACGGCCCGTTTCATAGCGCGATCGTCAGCGTCGTTGCGAAACGCGACAAGGAAGACAGCGCCCCACTGATCGAAACGATTACGACCTTGATCGGCGGCATTTTGCTCGTTGTGACGGTGATCCTCGTCGTGTTTGCGAATCCTCTGATCGATCTCGTCGCTCCAGGTCTGGGGACGACGGAGGCGGGACTGCAAATCCACGCGATCGCCGTGCAGCAGCTTCGCATTATGGCTCCGATGGCGCTATTGTCCGGCCTGATCGGGATCGGCTTTGGAACCCTGAACGCGGCGGATATGTATTGGCTACCGTCAATTAGTCCGCTGTTTTCGAGTGTGGCGCTGATCGGTGGCCTCGGGGCGCTGGCGATCGTGCTTCAGGGGGATATCGTCGAGCCGCAGTACGCTATGGCGGGCGGGTTGGTGTTGGCCTGGGGAACGCTAATTGGGGCGTTGTTGCAATGGTTGGTGCAGGTGGTGGCGCAGTGGCGATCGGGCTTGGGAAGCCTGCGCCTGCGGTTTGAATTTTGGCGACCGGGCGTTAAGGAAGTGCTGAAAGTCCTGGGACCGGCGACCTTTTCGTCCGGCATGATGCAAATCAACGTCTATACCGACCTTTGGTTTGCTTCGTTTATTCCCGGTACGGCCTCCGCCCTGGGCTATGCCGGTTTGCTCGTCCAGACGCCGCTGGGCATTTTGTCGAATGCGATTCTCGTGCCGCTGATGCCGATTTTCTCGCGGCTTTCCGATCCGGAAGACTGGGACGAACTGAAGCGACGCATCCGCCAGGGGTTAATTCTCACGGCGCTGACGATGCTGCCCTTGGGGGCGCTGATGATGGTGCTGGCGATGCCGATCGTGCGGGTGATTTACGAACGCTTTGCCTTCGATCGCGAGGCGTCGGAATTCGTCGCCGCGATTTTGGTTGCCTACGGCCTTGGGATGTTTTTCTATCTGGGTCGAGATGTCCTGGTGCGCGTGTTCTATGCCCTGGGCGATGGGGATACGCCGTTTAAAATTAGCGTTGCCAGTATTTTTCTAAATGCTCTGCTTGACTATTTGCTGATTAACGCCTTCGGTGCGCCCGGTTTGGTGCTGGCAACGGTGGGTGTGAATATTGTATCGATGGTGGTCTTGATGGTGTTGCTCGATCGCAAAATTAACGGGCTGCCGTGGCGCGAATGGCTGATACCGTTCGCGGGCTTAACCGTGGCCAGCGCGATCGCGGCTGCGGCGAGCTGGCTGTCTTTGACGAGCTTAGAGGCGTGGGTCAATCTTGAGGGGTTGATCGGGGCGATCGTCGAGCTGAGTGTCTCGGGGACGATCGGGCTAGTTATCTTTGGTGCGATCGCAACTCAGCTCGGTTTACCAGAAGTAGATTTATTTATGAATCGAGTTCGCGCCAGAATTGGTCGATAAGCCGATCGGCAAGATTGCGGCAAGCCCGGTGCGCTTGATTTGGAGTGAAAGGCGAAAAGTCCGACTTTTCCAAAAAGTCGGACTTCTGGGATGGACGATTACGTCTCGTCTATCGAATTAGCCGCGATCGGCAAATGCGACTCGTTCAGCACCAACACCGCACCATACCGGGACGACGCCATCCCGAGAGCCGCACGCAACCGATCAATCCCGACCAGCGTTCCGCGTACCCAGCCATTCCGCATTGCAACGCTTAACGGATGACGTTTGCGTCGCGTCCAGGCGGCTGATGAGGTCTCCCAGGCTTGGGGTTCAGGATGGGCTTGGAGCGCATCGAGCGCGAAATTGCAGCGCTGCCCCAAAACGCGCAAGGCTTTTTCACCCAGTAAGATACGCCGATCGCGCTGATAGGACGCCCAGTAACCGTGACGAAATAGCCGCGCCTGCCAGCTTTCCGGGTTCGATAACTCCAGCAATAAACGAGCGCTAGGGCGCAATTTCGCCGTCAGTTGGTGGATTGTTGCGCTTGGATTGGGAAGATATTCGATGACGTTAAAGCCCAGCACGAGGTGAAAGTAACCGTCCGGCAATTCACCCAAGACGCGATCAATCGTGCCGCAATAGGCTTGATAGCCCGCGAAATTGAGGCAATCCACGGTGTTAGCATCATCACCAATCCCAAAAATTTGATGTTTCGCCAAACCCAGCTCGTGCAACAGCGCTAGATTGCGATCGGCGCGTGTACCGCGCCCCAAATTGAGATCCAGCACGCGCAGGCTTTTCAACGTAACAGCCGCACGCGAACCCGTTGCTTTGGCTCGAAGACAGTTCTCGATTTGGGCTTTGATGCCGTCACGAAATTCAGCCGACGATCGCCGACGAGCGGGCTGTTCAACGGTTTCGGCGATCGGTTCACTCTCGATCGGCCAGACCAACGACAACGCCTCGCAGTCATAGCAGCGCCACGCCGTGCCGTGGGGAAATTCCGCCAAGTTTGGCCGTGCATCACGCTCATCGAATCCCGGTTCCGCCTCCAGCTCAGGTTTCCCTGACGGATCATCGCGCTCTTCTCGGTGATGTTCCTGCTGGTTTTCCTGCTGATTTTCCCGTTGAGAGGTCGCATCCGGCTCAGTGGATGGGTGCGCTGTACTGGCTACGTTATTTCCTTGCGAATCAGAGGCATTTTGATCAGATGCATCTTGCGGTAAACCCTCCGCTGCAATTGGCGCTACGTCCTGATGAGCTTCAGACGTTCTTGAAGGCTTGGATCGTTTGCGTTTGTCCAATCTAGATCGACGATTGAGATCCGCCACCGCTGCTAGATAGGCGTCCGTCTCGATCGGCAAATGGGCATAGAGTTCCCAGTGAGCTTGACCACAAACACCACACAGACCAGGCGCAGGTTGCGGCGAGATTTGCGATTCAGGCGGCATATTGGCCGTCGAGTCGTGATCTTCACCGTCTGCGGCGTCTGCGGCAGGCCGAGTGGATGCGAGACGCTCATCGCGATCGGTCGTGGTTTCGGTCAGGTCTGCAAGCCCGTCAGGCTGCAAAGGCGATGCGTTCGCGTCGTCAGAGATCATGCGGCGTCCAATCGGGACGAAAGAAAACGTTTCCCGAAAATTCTTAACGATACTACCGCCGATAGGACTCCCTGTAACAATTTGACCTTACTCATCCGGCTCCATTGTGCAGGTCAAACCATGACCTCGTAAGGTCTCACAATAAAACTCCGCATGTTCCATCGTGCACGTAATCACCAAGGCCATACCGTTGGTATGCGCTTCCATCATGATACTGATCGCCTGGGGTTGGCTCATGCCGGGGATGGTTTGGATCAGGGTCTGGACGACGTGCTCCATCGAGTTGAAGTCATCGTTGTGGAGCAGAACTTTGTAGTTAGGAGCGTGTTTACGAACGGTCGATCGCTGCTTTATCGTTTCGACTGCCACGACTACACCAAGAAACTTTCAAAGGTTTACAGTTCTTTAATGTAATCGCCCTGCTCGAATCTGTCACGGTCAGCTACGACAAAATCACGACCGATTCACGACCAAACCACGACAAAATTACAACAGATTCACGACAGATTACAGACCGAACCTTTAGGCTATTAAACCTCTAGCCAACAACTCGTATACGGTCTCTCAACCGTCCACGATCACACTACGATCGCCCTCTAAAACCTATGACCGTTGCTCGTACGATTTGCCTTGGTTTCCTCGGCACTATTTTTATCAGCACCCTGCTCTTAACTCTGCCCTGGTCGATCGCCGAAGCCACCTGGGGCGATCCCCTTGTGGCTCTCTTTACCGCAACCTCTGCCGCCTGTGTTACCGGTCTGGCAGTCGTAGATACTGGCTCCTATTTTTCCGGCTTTGGGCAGGCCGTCTTGCTGCTCACAATTCAGATCGGCGGTCTGGGTTACATGACGGCCACAACCTTTCTCGTGCTGCTACTCGGGCGACGATTCCGGTTACAACATCGTGTCGCCTTACAAGAGTCGCTCGACGCCGTGGGGCTTTCCAGCGTATCCAAACTCGTAACCTCTGTGATCGCCTTAACCCTCATCATCGAAATCACCGGAACCTTCCTACTGATGGTGCAATTTGTACCGGAATTTGGCTGGTCTCGGGGTCTATGGCAAGCGATTTTTCACAGTGTTAGCGCCTTTAATAATGCTGGGTTTAGCCTGTTTCCCGATAGCTTGGTGCGTTACTCCGTTTCGCCGGTGATTATCCTATCCATCTCGCTCCTGATTTTTCTGGGAGGAATTGGATATCAGACAATCATGGAAATGTTTCTCTGGCTTCGTAAGTACATGCGCTCCCAGGGCAGACTGTTTTTTTTCTCGATGCACTTCAAAACCGTCACTAGCACAACGATGTTTTTGCTGTTGGTTGGCTTTGTTGGTTTTTATGCCACGGAACAGTATGAAACCGGGACGCTGGCGTTACGGAGTCAGAGCGATCGGCTCTGGCTCGCGTTGTTTCAGTCGGTGACGGCGCGTACGGCAGGCTTTAATACGATCGATATTGGCGCGATGAGTACCGCCGGTCTCTTTCTGATGATTTCCCTTATGTTTGTCGGCGCAAGTCCGGGAAGTACCGGCGGCGGCATCAAAACCACAACCCTACGGATTTTGGCGAACTGTACCCAAACGGTATTGCGCGGCGGCGATGACGTGATTTTGTACCGTCGTCAAGTGCCGAAAGAAATGTTGATGAAAGCCTTTGCGGTGGTGATGGGATCGTTAACGACGGTCATTTTTGCCGTGATGGCGATCGCCATTTCCGACCCAACCTTTACCTTTGTCGAAGTGTTCTTCGAGGCCGTTTCCGCCTTTGCCACCGTTGGACTTTCGATGGGGATTACCGCGCAGCTTTCAACCTTAGCAAAGCTCATCCTCATCACCCTGATGTACATCGGTCGGGTGGGGGTACTGCTACTCATGGAAGCCCTGCTGGGAGACCCTCAGGGCAGCGAAATCGACTACCCCGAAGAGGATCTGCTAGTCGGGTAGGATTCGAGGCCACACAGCTCATAAATCCGGCTCGATCGCGACGTGGTTACATCCGCTGACATTAGCGACGCAATCCCCCCTGCGGCAAACGAGCCGCACGACGGTAAAATAGGTTGCCTATTATTCAGCATTAGCCCATATCCATGATCTCCTCGAACGACTTCCGAACGGGTACGTCCATCGAACTCGACGGCGCCGTATGGCGAGTAGTTGAGTTCTTACACGTTAAACCCGGTAAAGGCTCGGCATTCGTCCGCACCAAGCTGAAGAACGCCAAAACCGGGAATATCGTCGAAAAAACGTTCCGTGCGGGAGAAACCGTTCCCCAGGCCGTGCTCGAAAAAGCCACCATGCAGCACACCTACAAGGATGGTGACTCGTATATCTTCATGGACATGAATACCTATGAAGAGGCGAGCCTCACCGTTGAGCAAATCGGCGAGCAAGGTGCGAAGTACATCAAAGAAGAAATGGAAGTCAATGTGTTGACCTGGAACGGTCAAGTACTCGAAGTTGAACTTCCAAATTCGATCGTGCTGGAAGTCACCCAAACCGATCCCGGTGTTAAAGGGGATACGGCGACGGGTGGCACGAAACCGGCGATCGTTGAAACCGGCGCTCAGATTATGGTTCCGCTGTTTATCTCGATCGGGGAGCGCATTAAAATCGACACCCGCGATGATAAATATCTCGGTCGCGAATAAATTCAAGCGCCGAATTCTCCGAATTCTCCGAAGCTGAAGCGATCGAGCGTGGCTCACCCTCGGAAGAACATCCAACGATCCGCAAGATCTACCGTTATGGCCACAGCTCGATCGACGATCGCCCCACGGCGCGATCGCGACAACGATTTATCAAAAACGCATTAATACCCGTGAAACTCGACTTTCAGCAGCTCTGCGACCTGATCGCAGCTCTCGAACAAACTGATATTACGGAACTTAATATTAAAAGTGACGAGCTAGAACTGAACTTACGTCGCGGTTCCAGCAGCAGCGAGAATAGCGTTTCGGCAGCAGACCTCGCGGCGCTTACCGCCCAAATCGGCGTCATGAATGCCAATGCGGCAGCGATGCCGGTTGCCTCGATGCCGATGCCCGCTCCGATCGCCGCTCCCCCCGCCGCGCCCAGTGAACCAACCCCACCGCCCGCCGATCCTAAATGGGTGGAAATTGTCTCACCCATGGTCGGCACGTTCTATCGCGCTCCCGCTCCCACCGAGCCGCCCTTCGTCGAGACCGGCAATCGCATCTCCAAAGGCCAAGCCGTGTGCATCATCGAAGCCATGAAGCTGATGAACGAAGTCGAAGCAGAGGTGAGCGGCGAGATCGTCGAAATCTTGGTGGAGAATGGCGAACCCGTCGAATTTAATCAGCCGCTGATGCGCGTTATGCCCAGTTAGTTTCTCGGCTTTCCTCGCTCTCCTCGCTTTCCCAACTCGTCTTCGTTCTCGATCGAGCCGTGCAGCGACAGCATTACACGCGATCGTCTGCGAAATTGAAGATACTGTCCCCTTGGTGTTGAATCATGGCAATCACCCTAGAACGCTCCGAGATTAACGCGATTCTCAAGGCCGGGACGCTGACGCGTATCCAGTATCTTCAACTGATGTCGCTCATTTTGTCTGGGCAAAATATTGACGAGGATGATTATCGTTTGATTAATCAAATCTTTGATCGGTTTCGTTTGGGGCGAATCTCGATTGTGGATTCTTAGGTTTCGGATTCTCAGGTTTCGGATTCTCAGGCTTCGGATTCTCAGGCTAGATTGAATGAGAGCGCGGGAATTCGCCTCTAAATACTTCTGACCCTGACTCTCGATTTAATCTTTTTTAGATTTCGCACGAAGGACACCGATCAACCCATGAGCCTACAAAAGAGCGGTCCGCCGCCGATTGTCTACATCCTGTTATTTTTGGTGTTGGCCGCTGGTGGTTACTGGTGGTTCTTTAAGCGTGAGGTCTCTGCGCCGATCGCGACGCTCACAGAGGGCAGTGAATCGGGGTCAGAGGGTTCGAGTAGCCCTGCCCCCAATATTCCACCTCCGGCCAGTGTCCCGACCGGCACAAACGTTCGCCTAGAGGGTTCCACCAGCATGGTGACACTCAATGCCAATCTGAAGGCGGGCTTTGAAGCGCAATTTCCCAGCACCAGCGTTACCACCCGCGCTCAGGGCTCTAGCCAGGGAATCGAGGCGTTGCTCTCTGCTCAGGCTGATGTTGCTGCCTCGTCACGACCCTTAACCCCTGACGAAGAGGATCTTGGGCTTGTAGCTGTTCCGGTAGCTCTGGATCGCATTGCGATCGTCGTCGGCATCGAGAATATAGGCAGTCAAACCCTGAGACAGGATCAGGTCGTCGATATTTTCCAAGGTAAAATCACGAACTGGTCAGAGATCGGCGGCTCAAATTCACCCATCCGCGTGATTAATCGTCCGCCAGAAAGTGGGACGCACCAAGCATTTAAAGAGATCGTTTTAGGCGGAGGAGAATTCGGGACGGGGCCGACGATCACAACGCTCGATCGCGATGCGACAACGCCGATGCTACAGAAATTGGGCAAAGATGGGATTGGTTATGCGACGGCTTCGCAGGTGATGAATCAAACCACGGTGCGCGTTGTTGCGATCGATGGCGTGACCCCCGCTGCCGAAAGCTATCCGTTTTCCCGTCAGTTGTATTACGTCTATCGTGAGCCGCTTAGTCCCGTTGCGGCTGCATTTTTAGGATATGTCCTGTCTCCCGAAGGTCAGCAGCAGATGTTTGCATCGCCCTAGAGCTAAGTTTGCTCTGACTATAGCGATCGACGGCATTGCTGAAACTGGTCAATTTGCGCCAGGAGATCGGCTACGGCGGACTGCGTGATGCCGTAGGAGGCGTCCGAATGGTTGATGATGATGCTAAAGGCGATCGTGTTGGGCGATTGTGTCGCGCTTCCGGGGGGGGCGAGGTAACCGGATAGGGCATAAATTCCGGTCATTGATCCGGTTTTGGCACGCACGATCGCGCCGCTGGGTAACGGAGTCCAGGTGGCAAGGGTTCCTGATTCTCCCAGTACCGGCAAAGAGGCAATAAACGGTGTTGCCGCTGATGAATTTGCCATCGCTTGCAACAGCGACACCACTATTTCTGGGGCGATCGAATTTTGACGCGACAGACCGGAGCCATCCTGAATCGTGTAGCGATTGGGATCGAGATTTAGCTCGCGCTGTAGGACATCGCGCACTTGCTGTAGGCCGCGATCGCGTGTTGTTGTCTCCTGCCTACCGTCCTGTGAGCTTGTTCCTAGGTGACGTAATAGAGCTTCTGCAAATAGGTTGTCGCTGTATTGGTTGGTCGTTGTGATGAGTTCTACAAGGGGAGGAGATGTGCGGTACGCGACGATCGTTCCGACGCCAAACGCAGCCTGGTGAATCGCGGTTTCGGGGATAGGCAAGCCGCGATCGCTCAGAGCTTGGTGAAACTCGCTCAGCGCATAGCCAGCGGGATCGGGCATCGAGACGGCCACTGGCTCCGACGGTGCGCCAGAGATCAGTTGGCCGTGAATGGCGATCGTGTTGCTCCGCCAGTCACGTCCGACCTCTAGCCATTCCGGTTCCGACTCGGAAACCGATCGAGATTGATTTTCTACCGTCCAGCGATCCGCATCGCCCGGACGCTCAAATCTCACGGCTAAGCTCCGCCCCACTCGCTGTGGAACCAAGGTTAACGGGATAGCATTACGATCCACGATCGTGGCATTCACCGGCGCACCATATCCGGCCTGAGTGTCTTCCCATTCCCAATGGGGATCAATGGCATCGCCCTGAAAGTAGCCATCATCCAGGATCAGATAGTCAATTCCGGTATCGTCAGGCAAATTTTGGATGGTTTGCGCGGCCAGATCGCCTAAATCAGCCAGCGTCAGGGTCGGATCGCCTCCGCCTCGCAAAATCAGGCGATCGCGATTCCAGTACACCTGAGTCATGGTTTGCCAGTTTGCCCCCAGGTCTAGGAGTGCCGCCGCTGTCGTGAAGAGTTTGACATTGGAGGCTGGGACGAAAGCACGATCGCCCTGGCGCTGATAGGTCAGTGTGCGATCAAGGGTTGTGAGCGCGACCCCCCAGGAGGCATAGGGCGAAACATCCACGGTCGCGAGGATCTGCGTGAGGTCAGCCTCAAGCGAGGTCAAGCAGTCCCCGCGTGCAGCCGTTGCAGACAGTCCCAAACCAATGGAGAGACTCAGAATTGCGATCGAAACCCTTGGAGCAATGAACATCTCGCGACCTGCTACAGCGAGCTAGAATCCAGACTTTTCGCTTCATCTGGCGTTTGCGGTAGATGTAGACCACATTCCTGTTTGAGCCCACGAAAGCGCGTGTTGCGTTCATGCTCATCGTCGGCGGTGACGGGTCGGCTTGAATGCCAGTCACCGACACTTGTGTAGCCCCGTTCAAAAAACGGGTGATACGGCAAATCAAACTGGGTCAGATAGTTATAGATATCACGGGAATGCCAGTCCAAAATCGGCAACACTTTATAGCGATCGCCCTGAACTCCGACCACATCGAGCGTTTTACGATGATCAGTCTGTTTCGATCGTAGACCCGCGAGCCACGCGGTGGCCTTCAGATCGGCAAGCGCCTGCTGCATCGGCTCAACTTTGCGAATGTAGTCATAACGGTTAAAGGCTTCGATGTCGTCGAGTTCCCAAAGTTTGCCGTATAGCGCTTCCATCCGCGCGGGACTGATCGAGGATTGATACACCTGAATATTGAGATTGAGGCGTGAGATGAGATCGTCTGCGAACCGATAGGTTTCCGCCGGTAAATATCCTGTATCAATCCAAATGACTGGAATATCGGGTTTTACCTGGGTTGCAAGGTGCAGCATTACCGCAGCTTGAATGCCAAAACTGCTGCTCATGACCAGGCCATCTCCAAACATATCGGCAGCCCAACGGATGATCTCCGTGGACGTCGCTTCCTCAAGGTCACGATTAGCGGCCTGAAGATCGACGATCGTGCCATCTACGGTAGAAGCGGTAGTAGCCGTCATAGAAGGTATGGAAATTGTTTGGTAGAACGTCGAACGTGATGACAGGTGAGCGAATGGGGGTCACATACCATTGGGGTCTGCACTTGGTATCGGCCAAGATCGCGATCGTTAAACGTATAGCTTGCAAGCTTATCAGAAGAATGGGTCTAAAACCCCGTCCTTAGAGGACGGCTTGGCAAAAAAACTGTAAAGTAAATATGGTCAATGACCCACCCGCGACGCAGACGTAACAGACAGCCAAACGTGACGAAATCTGGCAAAGCCAGTGGCGCAGCAAGCTCGGTAGACCGGGAAAAGAGGACGGGGCAATGAACAGCATCCCCTGAATCAACCAACACCCTAGAATTCTCTGAATTCAGTCAAACCGTGGGACACACGGGGTTAGTCTGTGGAGCGACCGTAAGACCATAAACTCCTTGAGGGTAGAGGCGGGTGCGATGAAGCAGAAACCCAGATCGCGAGGTTTGGGAATCACTGTGGCTTTAGCCCGGTGAGGATGTCAACAAGCAATGGTCGCAAACTTCACGTTAATCGACCCTATGATGTCAACAATTCGTTGACATCATAAGGATTTCAATTCAACACTTGAAAAAGTCACTACAGAAAATTGCAGTGACTTTTTCATGAGATAGGTGAACTTCGTTAACGCAGGGTTATGACACAGGGTTAGCGGTGAGCGACTAACCCACGGCGGCCAGTTCTGGCACGGCTGAACCGGAAAGTGAACCTGGCACGATCGTCACGTTGCCATCTTCATCGAGATCCACCGTCGCCGTATCCCCATCATCAATGCGACCGGACAGCAACGCTTCCGCTAAGGCATCTTCCAGCAAACGCGAAATCGCTCGACGTAACGGACGCGCACCGTAGGCCGGATCGAACCCATCGACAACAACCCGCTCCTTAAAGCGATCAGTCATCTCAAGGGTCACGTTACGGTCAGCAAGGCGCGTTTCGACTTCCTTAAGCAGAATCTCAGCGATTTTCTGGACTTCGTCGCGTTTGAGCTGCTGGAAGACAATGATGTCGTCGAGACGGTTGAGGAACTCTGGACGGAAGAACTGTTTCAGCTCTTCGTTCACCAAGTTGCGGATGCGATTGTATTGGGCATCTTCGCGATCGGTGTCGAACTCAAAGCCCAAACCGCCGCCACCTTTTTCGATCGCCCGCGCTCCCAGGTTGGAGGTCAAGACAATCAGCGTATTTTTGAAATCGACGACGCGGCCTTTTGTGTCGCTGAGGCGTCCATCTTCCAGGATTTGCAGGAGCAAATTGAAGACATCCGGGTGCGCCTTTTCGATTTCATCGAATAGAACGACGGAATAGGGCTTACGGCGTACGGCTTCCGTGAGTTGGCCGCCTTCGTCATAGCCCACGTATCCCGGCGGTGAACCGATCAATTTCGAGACCGAATAGCGCTCCATATATTCCGACATATCGATGCGAATCATCGATTCTTCTGAACCGAAAAAGTAATCGGCGAGGGCTTTGGTCAGTTCGGTTTTACCGACGCCTGTGGGGCCGGAGAAGATGAAGCTCGCGATCGGACGATTGGGATTTTTGAGACCGACGCGAGCGCGGCGAACCGCTTTGGAGACCGCACGCACGGCGTCTTCTTGGCCGATAATGCGTTGGTGCAGCGTATCTTCGATGTGCAGCAGTTTTTCGGATTCGGTTTCGCTGATCTTGTTGACCGGAACGCCCGTCCAGCTCGCAACAATCGTCGCGATATCCTCTTCGGTCACTGTCGGCTTGGCGATCGCGCTCGGGTCAACGCCCTCAGCACCATCTCCAATTTTTTTCCGCAGCTCGTCTTCCTGATTGCGCAGTTCGGTGGCTTGTTTGAAGTCTTGAGCATCGACCGCCCGCTCTTTATCCTTGATGACTTGCTTTAACTCCTGTTTGAGTTCTCGGCTAGCCGGGAAATTGCTGTAGTGGTCGATATGAACCCGCGATCCGGCTTCGTCGATTAGGTCGATCGCTTTGTCGGGGAGGAAACGATCGTTGATGTAGCGATCGGCTAGCGAGGCGGCGGCTTCGAGCGCTTCGTCTGAGATGATCAGTTGGTGGTGCTGCTCGTAGCGATCGCGTAAACCCGTCAGGATTTCGATCGTTTCTTCAACGCTCGGTTCTCCTACCATCACCGGCTGAAAACGGCGTTCAAGCGCTGCATCTTTTTCGATGTACTTGCGGAACTCATCGAGAGTCGTCGCGCCAATACACTGGATCTCACCCCGAGCCAGGGCGGGCTTCATCAAGTTCGCCGCATCCAGTCCGCCTTCGATGCCACCGGCTCCGGCGAGGGTGTGGATTTCATCGATCGCCAGGATGATGTTACCGGCGGCTTTGACTTCCGCCAAGATATTCTTCAGGCGTTCCTCAAACTCGCCGCGATAGCGCGTACCGGCGACCAGCGTACCCATCTCTAGGCTAATCACTTGCTTGTCAAGTAGCGCTTCGGGAACGTCCTGCTGGGCAATGCGCTGGGCGAGACCTTCGGCGATCGCGGTTTTACCGATCCCCGGTTCACCGATCAAGATCGGATTATTTTTCGTGCGTCGTCCCAGGATCTGAATCACACGCTCAGTTTCGGTCGCGCGACCCACAACGGGGTCAAGCTTGCCGTCGATCGCGGCCTGCGTCCAGTTCGTGCCGAACTCGTCGATGGTCGAAGTCTTGGTATCGCCGCGATCTTTGCCGCGATCGCGCCGGGTTCCGCCGCCTGCGCTCGACGCGGCCATTTCCCCAAGCTCGCGCATCACCTGCGTCCGTAGCTCACTGCGATCGACCCCGAGATTTTCGAGAACCGTAACGGCAACACCATTTTCATCGCGCGTCAAACCGAGCAAAATATGCTCCGGCGCAATGTAGTTATTGCCGAGCTGGCGCGACTCTTCGACCGCATTTTCCAGAACACGCTTGGCTTTCGGCGTGAATGGAATTTCCGGCGATGTCAGCCCCGAACCGCGACCCACAATTTGCTCGACCTCTTCGCGTGCATCATCACGGGTGACCCCAAATTTTTCGAGGACTTTCGCTGCGACATTCCGTCCCTCGCCGAGTAGGCCGAGCAGCAGTTGCTCGGTTCCCACCATATTGTGACCAAGGCGGCGGGATTCCTCCTGGGCGAGCATGACAACGCGAATGGCCTTATCGGTAAACTGTTCGAACATTGAGATTCGTGTGTGAAGGAAGACGGTTCGAGGAGGACGGAGCGATCACGATCGAGCGTTGCTCCTGGATGCTAAAGCTGAGGTCGATACATGCCTCTTGGGATCAGTGACTGTGAATTTTTGTATCTGTTACACCACTAATACTAATGGATTGCAGACCATTCTGTGGGTAGTGAGAGCCGTATTTTCACAGTGAAACAACCGCTGATCCCGCACTTTTGAGCATATTGAGCGTTAAGTTATGAACCGATCGCCAGAGATCGATCCAGAGTGAGGAGAAGCAATGATCACCTTTCACGCTTTTCACTCCCTAGCCCCGGATATCGAGGTCGAGCACATAGGTTCCAAATTTGAGCTGCTGTGACCAGAGTTCATATTCCAGACGGAGATGCTCGGGATGATCGCGCCCGGTGAGATCGAGGCTGCGCGTAAAGTTGCGCAAGCGCATTCGATTTGCGTTCGTCGCCTCCCGCGAATGAACCGATTCTGGATTATTCAACCAGTAACGACTAATGCCATAGGTTCCGCGTTCCCACATGTGGCGATAGCTCAGACCCGTTTTGCTTTGAGAGGTGAAAATCGCGCGGGTGGGGCTAATTTCCAGCCACAGTAAACGGCTTTGGGCTTCGATCGCTGGAGACGGTGATCGCACGGAATTGGGCGATCGATTGGTATTGCGAGAGATGGTCGGAGGCGCGGCTGAGATGTCCGGGGCATCAAAGGTTGAGGTCGGGACATCGATCAAGACGTGAAAGCGTTGGGGAGCGCGTTGGTATAACGTTACGATCGTCTCGAAAGCTGAACGAACAGGCAGATCAAGGGAAACCACAGACAGGCTTGCGGGTAGCCGACGGTGTGTCAACATAAGGCGAAGAGATGAGGGCGTGAAATGCTGAAAGGCTAAAGGTTTGTGCGGTTAGATTGAGCAGTTTAAGGCGTGAACAATCTGCGAGATCAGTTGGAAATAGATTGGAAATAGAAATGTGAGAGCGGTTGGGAGCTTAGCGGTGGGATCGCATCGATATCCGTGGGACTGAAGGGAAAAAACACCGCAAGGCTTAGATGACGTTTGAAATACCCAAGCTTGAGTCTCTGATCGGTGGCAAGGCGATCGCCAAACGGTAAGATAATTGCGCTGTTTGGGTTGGGTGTTCTGATGCTTTGCCGTGGTTCACTACGAAAGTCTGGCAAAGGTCAACCGGTACGATCCGACCGATCGCGAACCATGTTTCACGAATAGACCGAACAAAAACAGCCGTTCAATCTATTTTCACGCATTGCAAGTTCTTTAAATTGCAACTTCTTTAATTTTAGAGTATGCCCCCGTCAATCGTAACAGTCACCTCGACGCAGAACCATCAAGATTTATGCATTGCACCGCCGATCACTGGCGTTGCGCTGCGGGGTCGCATTCGGATTCCGGGAGATAAATCGATTTCCCATCGCGCCTTGATGCTGGGGGCGATCGCTGCGGGAGAAACCACGATCGAAGGCTTGCTACTAGGCGAAGATCCACGCAGTACAGCGGCCTGTTTTCGGGCGATGGGCGCGGAGATTTCGGAGCTAAATACCGATCGGGTCACGGTGCGCGGGCTGGGCGAAACGGGATTGCAAGAACCCGCCAACGTTCTCGACGCGGGGAATTCTGGCACAACCATGCGTCTGATGCTGGGGTTGCTCGCCTCGCAGCCCAACAAATTTTTTACGGTGACGGGCGACGGTTCCTTGCGATCGCGTCCGATGTCGCGCGTGATCAACCCGCTACGAGCGATGGGTGCAACCATTTGGGGACGTGACGGCGATAAACTCGCACCCCTCGCGGTTCGTGGTCAAGCCCTGAGCGCTGCCCGCTACGACTCACCGATCGCCTCCGCTCAGGTCAAATCCTGCATCCTGCTGGCCGGACTGCACACCGACGGACAAACCACCGTCACCGAACCGGCCAAATCCCGCGATCACAGCGAGCGCATGTTGTCAGCGTTTGGCGCTCAAATCGAGCTTGATCCGGAGATGAATGGCGTCACGATTACCGGTGGGGCGACGCTGCGGGGTCAGCATGTGATTGTTCCGGGGGATATCAGCTCGGCGGCGTTTTGGATGGTGGCAGCGTCGATCGTGCCCGGTTCGGATTTGACGATCGAAAATGTCGGCATCAACCCCACGCGAACGGGGGTTTTGGATGCGCTGACGTTAATGAATGCTGATATCACGCTGCAAAATAAGCGCGAGGTGGCGGGTGAGCCGGTGGCCGATTTGCGGGTGTGTTACAGCCAGCTTGAAGCCTGCGAATTAAGTGGTGGGATTATCCCGCGTGCGATCGATGAGATTCCGATTTTGGCGGTGGCGGCGTTGTTCGCGAAGGGAACCACCAAGATTCGCGATGCGGCAGAATTGCGAGTCAAGGAAAGCGATCGGCTGGCCGTGATGGCGACACAATTGCAAGCGATGGGGGCGACGGTGACGGAATATCCAGACGGAATGGATATCGTCGGCGGTGCGACCCTGACGGGAGCCGAAACTGACAGCCATGACGATCATCGCATTGCCATGAGCTTGGCGATCGCGGCTCTACGCGCCAGCGGCACGACGACAATTCATCGCGCCGAGTCGGCTTCCATTTCCTATCCCAACTTCATCGAAACGCTCAAGATGGCCATTGGCGACACGGAGTAAGCTGAAGCAGGGGTTTACGCCCGTTCTGAAAACTGTTGCATCACCGTTGCCACAATTTGATTGAGCGGGAGAATGTGCTGTGCTGCTCCTAGGGTAATCGCCTCTTTTGGCATCCCAAAAACAACGCAGGAGCCTTCATCCTGAGCGATCGTCATCGCTCCCTGATTCGCCATCTCCAATAAACCCGCTGCGCCATCGCGCCCCATTCCGGTTAGCAAAATACCGGTGGCGCGGTTGCCAAAGGACTGCGCCACTGATTCAAACATGGTTGTCACCGATGGGCAGTGACCATCGCGCAGATCGCCCTTCAGACAGCGCAAAATGCCCGATCGATCAATTATCAAATGTTCGGTTTCTGGCGCAAAGTAAACATGACCATTCTGAACCCGCTCACCGACCTGGGCAATCTGCACCGTAACCGCACAGTCGGCATTGAGCCAGCGCACTAAGCCGCCGAGAAACCCTTGACTAATGTGTTGGGTACAAAGGATTGGAATCGGAAAATTGGCCGGGAGTGCCGCCAAAATCGTACTCAGAGCTTGAGGGCCACCGGTAGAAGCGCCGATCGCTAAAATTCGGCTGGGGGGTCGCTGAACGACTGGTATCCCCAGGGGTTTCTTCGGCGGTTGAGACGGTATCGTGGCTGGCGTAGTTCCGGCTCGGCTCGGAGCGATCGGTTGACGCCAGGTTGAGGTGTTTGAGGTGCTTGAGGACGTCTTTGGAGCAGTGCGTTGTCGGCGATCAGGGCGATCATTAGGGCGACCCGAGCGATCGGTTGGCGGCGTAGAGGTCGGCAACGTCGATCGCGCACGTACCGGCGAGCCGTGACGCGAAAAGACGACCACACCGGACAAAATTCGGATTTTCTCTAGAAGCTCGCGCTCCAAGATCTCGCGTTCGGCTGTGATACCGCCAATGGGTTTTGCCAAAACATCCACCGCTCCAGCATCCAAAACCCTAAAAACATTTTCCGTGTCGCTGGCCTGTACAGACGCACTTAACACGAGAATTGGACGTGGAAAACGCTGCATCACCTCGCTCGTCAACGCCCAGCCGTCCATCTCTGGCATGTGTAGATCTGTGCAAATGACATCAGGATTAAGCTGAGGAATGAGCTCCAGTGCTTCTTTACCGTTGCTCGCTGTCCCGATGACTTCAATGCCGTCAGCATTGGCCAACATACGCTTCAGAACCAGCAAAACAACCGGAGCATCTTCAACAAGCAAAACACGGATGGTCAAAGCAAAAAATCCTCGGGTGAGATGCAACGAGCCGGATCAAAACGATCGCGTGAAGGGAAACCAGGTCGTTGCGAAGGGTTTGGGGACGACTCCCGTAATGCACCACTGGCAAAGGTTGGATGGTTGAGAGCAGTGGATTGCGGGCGGATTTCGGAAAAACGGGGAAATTGCAGAGCGCGGATGAGATGATCGGATCGTGTGAGGTTCGGCGATCGCGAACAATATCGCCCATCGTGACAGAGCCTAAAAAAACGATCACAAAACTGACTAAAAAATTCACATACTCGTAACCGTTCTGAGTCTATTGGCCTGCGTCTATTGGCCTGCGCCTAGATGAGGCGACGCAGGGTCTCGATGAGAACATCTTGATTGAAGCTGCTCTTGGTTATGTAAGCATTGGCTCCGGCATCGGCTCCCCGGCGACGGTCTTCATCCGTGGCGAGGGAGGTCACCAGAATGATCGGTAATTCAGCATAGCGACTGTTTTGTCGGACGCGAACGGTGAGCTGTAGGCCGTCGAGATTCGGCATTTGGACATCGGAGACGATCGCGTCGAACTGTTCGCCGCGCAGTTTGTTAAAGGCATCGAGACCATCGACCGCTGGTACGACTTCGTAGCCTGCGGCTTCGAGAATGCGTTTTTCCTGGGTGCGCGTGGCGATCGAGTCTTCTGCGAGCAGGATGCGCTGTTTGACATCACTGGGCGCCGCCGGAGCAAAAGCCGCAGCTTTGACCGTTCCACGCACTGACTCGACGAGATCCGGCGGATGCAGCACCATGCAAATTTCGCCCGTGCCGAGAATCGTTGCACCCGAAACGTTCCGAACCCGCTGAAGCAGTTGGCTTTGGGGTTTGAGCAATGCATCTTGCTGGTCGATCAGTCGATCCACTACGATCGCCAGCGATTCACCATCGACGCTGAGAATAATGCACGAAAGATATTTGCGATCGTCGAGCGTTACGGCGTTGGGAAGCTGAAGCAGATCGCTAAGGTGCGCAAGCGAGATCGGTAAATTATCAACCAAGATCGTCTCGCGGTTTTCCATCAGGAAAATATCGCTGGGTTCGATCGTAGTGGTGCTACGAACGTATTCGACGGGGATGGCGTAGGGCGTGTGATTGAGTTCGACGAGTAACACATGGGTCGTCGAGAGCATACTACCGAGTTCGATATGCATCGTGCAGCCGCGACCGCGCTCGGAGTTGATTGTGATATTGCCTTTCAGATGTTCGACATTGGCTCGCACCACATCGAGACCGACTCCACGCCCGGATACTTCGGTGACAAACGATCGCGTCGAAAATCCCGGCATGAAAATCAGCGACTGAATTTGCGTCGGTGTCATCGTCGCCAACTCGTCCGCCCGACAAATATTGTGCTTGATGGCGGTTTGTTCAATTTTTTTCAGATCCAGACCGCGTCCATCGTCGCTCACCTCGATCGCGATGCTATTCGCCGACTGATAGCCGCGTAAAATCAGGGTCGCTTCGGGCGCTTTACCTAATCGCTGGCGTTCTTCTGGTGATTCGATCCCGTGGTCGATCGCGTTGCGGATGATGTGCATCAGCGGATCTTTCATCTCCTCCAGCACCCGTTTATCGGCGAGGGTGTCTTCCCCTTCGATGATGAAATTAATCTGCTTCTCCTGACTACGAGCAAGGTCGCGCACCATGCGTGGATACAGGTTGAAAATGGTCGAGAGTGGCAGCAAGCGCAGGGTTTGGATACCCTCTTCCAGATTGGATGCGACGGTTTCAAGACGAGCCGTATCTTCGCTAATCGCCAGTTGCAGACGTTCAACTTCAGCGGCTAGTTCTTCGAGATGCTGTTCAAGGGTTTGATGATAAGCCTGGATTTTCTGAAAGACGCTTTCTTCCTCTTTGCTGAGTTTGAGGTTACGCAACGCATCCCAGGCAAAGCGGTTACCAAAAGCCCCTCGATTCAGGCGCTCGCACTGAGCGGAGATCTCCTCGATTTCCATCATCCGGTGGGCGATGCGACTTTTCGAGACGGTTAGTTCGCCCGCCTGAGTCATCAACGCATCGAGGTGGCTCGTGGCAACGCGAATCGTGTCGATGCGATAGTTGCCATCTTGATGATTCGATCGCCCCAGTGCTTGGCGGGTCATCTCCTCGACTAAATCAGTTTGAACCGGAGCGACCTCTCCTTCGTTGATGTGCGTGGCGGAGGATATTACGGACGTTGTTGCTGTAGAGGATCGGGACGGATTGATCCCTGGTGAATTGGGCGAATTGGGCGAATTGGGCGAATTTGGGGAGACGTGAGTTGAGGACGTATCGAAGGAATGATCGCTCTGCGAGGCGATCGTTCCTTGGGTTTGCGAGTTTGGCTGTTCGAGATCGGCGATCGCCGTGGCGATGTCAAAATCGGTGGGGATACCTTCCGTCGCCTGACGCACCAGGGAACGAATGCGATCGAGGCCAAGGGCAAGGCGATCGCAAAGTTCTGAGGTCAGTTCTAAATGACCCGTTTTGACCGGGATAAGCTGCTGCTCCCAGGCATGAGCGAGGGGGACAAGCGCTTCCACGCCCAACATCCCAGAATCCCCCTTAATACTGTGAATTTCGCGCAGTACGGCATCAAGCCGATCGCGATCATTCGGGTTTTGCTCCAAATAGAGCAGGCCGCTATCGAGACTTTCCAGATGATCAGCGCTGGCCATCCGAAAGGTGTCGCGCAGCTCCTCATCGTCAATAAACGCCGCCTGCTGCAAAACAACCTGGGGACGCGATCGAGGTTGTAACACCTGCGGTTCGGGCGCGACGATCGGCGGGCGATCATTCTGCTCTCCAGCGGGCGATCGCGTTGGATCTGGCTCCGATGCTATGGGGACATGGTTCGAGGACTCGAGATCGGGACTCCCCGCGATCGCCGCTTCAGCTTGCACAGATTCGGGATCGGCCTCGATCGTCTCAGGTTCGACCTCTGGCGATGCCGTCACTCGCTCAGGGTTCATCAACTGCGCCAGGATGTAAAACGTCTGTACACCGGAAGGATTGCCAGTAATGGCCTCATCCACCAGCATCTCGATCGCATCCAGCCCTTCTTTCAAGGTCATGATCACCGGCTCCGAAATCGCAACCTGACCGGCCACAACCTGTTTGACCAGTTCCTCCCACTGCCGCGCAAGTGTCGCGATATCTTTCAGCCCCAACATTCCCGCACTGCCCTTCATCGAGTGGGCTTTACGCAGCATTAGTTCGATCGGTGAACCTTCCAGTTCGCCGGACTCAGAGAGATGCTTCAGGCCATCATGCATCCCCTCAAGTTCGTCAATGCTGGCAATCTGAAATACATCTCGTAGCTCTACATCTTCGATCTGCATACTCAAACGCCTGTCAATGGCCTAGGTTTAATTCAATTTACCAACTTACATAGATGCTCGATGCTTGATTTGCACTGGAATACATTCACCGATAACCATCTACCCTTACTTTAGCCATGGTGAAACGTAGAATTCGGGAATATCGATTCCCATTCACAAATGTTCAATCTCGATCTAGCCTATGCCGTTGGCCTGTCGTTAAAAGTGGCGAGCGGAGCCATGTTGGTTGTGGTGCCGATCGGCGGTGGGCTGGGGTATATTTTGGCGCGGTATCGTTTTCCAGGGCGGCGTTGGCTTGAAGCGATCGTCATGCTGCCGCTGGTGTTGCCGCCGGTTGCGGTGGGTTTTTTTTTGCTGGTATTGCTGGGACGAAGCGGTCTAATTGGTCGCGTGATTTATCGCTTCACGGGTCAGACCTTGGTGTTTTCTTGGATGGGAGCGGCGATCGCAGCGGCGATCGTGGCACTGCCGCTCATGGTTAAAACCACGAAGGCCGCGTTGGAAAATGTCGATCAAGTCTATCTCCAAGCCGCTGCAACCCTCGGTTTATCGCCGATCGCGGTGTTCTGGCGAGTCTGGTTGCCGTTGGCATGGCGTGGTATTTTGGCCGGAATTGTCCTGAGTTTTAGCCGTGCGCTCGGAGAGTTTGGCGCAACGTTAATGGTGGCGGGAAATATTGCGCGGGTCACGCAGACCGTACCGATGGCGATTTATGACGCGGTGCAGGTCGGTGATGATGAGCGGGCGTTGGTGTTGGTGGGGTTATTGAGCGGGTTATCGATCGGCGCAGTTCTGCTCAGCAGCTATCTCGAAGGAACGCCCAATTCATCGCGCTGATTGGAGTGCCGGTAAGATTGGTGATTTATTGATCAAAACTTTCATTACTTTTATTTACGACGCCGTAACCGCTGCCAC
The DNA here is from genome assembly GCA_011390275.1 of Geitlerinema sp. S16. Lineage (GTDB taxonomy): Bacteria > Cyanobacteriota > Cyanobacteriia > Cyanobacteriales > Geitlerinemataceae > RDYZ01. The sequence goes on along the minus strand of JAABST010000031.1, from coordinate 9,848 downwards.
CCAAAACAGCATGTCCACCAAAATCGTACTCAGAACGGCACCGGAAAACGCCCAGGCTGACAGTGATGTGCGCGAATGTAGCGGCGATCGCAACCACAGCGGTACAAGACCCACAAACATCAACAACGCTGCAAAAACGATCGCCAACGTTGTCCCAAACGGTGAATTCACCCGCTCTAAGGCACTGTGAAAAATGGGCATGATCAAATTTGGTTCAGCATCCATAAGCTGACGCCAGTGACTCATCAAATCCGTCAAAAAGAAATACACATCCGTGATCGCCGTTCCAAAGAGTGAACCGATCGCAAACCAGCTACCCACCAGCAACCGGTTACGCGAGATCAGCCATAGCGGCAGCGGCAACGCAAGGCACTCGATCGGCAAATGCCACAGCGGTTCCCAACGCATCCAACCCCAATAAATCGACCCCGCAAACCAGCTCCCCGCAAACCCGAGCAATAAATCTCCCCAGAGCCAAGTGTGATTCTTCTGAAGCAGCACGTGGCTCAACCCCACCCAGCCGAGGGTCAGCAAAACGCTTAAAACTGGCACAGTGCGCACCAGCGGCGCTTCGACAAAAACTGGAACAGAAACAAGAAAGACCGAGGCAAAAAATACCCGCCAATGTGCATATTTACTCAACGTCCATCCAGCTCCAGATTCGGCGGTCATTCCAGAACCTGTAGTGTAGAGTTTTGAACTGGTTAGTGATGTATGCGACAAGGGATTGTTAACATTTGCAAAGTAACTTAATCACGATAGCATAACGATTCTCAATGCTTGGCAAGATCTAAGCTTATCTCCCTTTTTGTCCCAGCTTATGTAAAGAAAACCACCATAGCTTAACGATTACGATAACTTGTTACGACAGTCTTAACGTTGAATCAGTCCAGAGATTCCGCTGGAATCGAAGCTAAATTGGACTTGCGATCGTCACGATCGCAGGGTCTGGCGGCTTCTCATAATTTGACGTAACTCTGGACGCTATGCTCAGGCTTTCGCCGATGCTCTCGCTAACCCCAAACCCCTGATGCCCCAAGTGCTTGAGCGATTTAGGCATCCTTTTCGCTCCGTTAACTCACCATTGTTACCGCCTTCTTGCCCGATCGCCGATCGCCCCCCACCATGTCTGCCACACCTCCCGCCACTGCCCGCCGCCCCGAAAATGACTGGCGTTTATTTGCGCGTCTCCTGCCCTATGCCCGCCAAAATAAGCCCGTACTGGTGATCGTGGGGATATTAATGTTGCCGCTCTCATTTATGGGATCAGTGCAGCCCGTTCTGATTGGTCAGGCGATTTCCTTTGTGCGTCAAGAGCCGCAGGTGTGGTCTTGGCTCGCAGAAGAAACCATTTCCCAGGGAATGCTGATCTTGATCATGCTGCTGTTTGCGAGTATTTCGCTGCGGTTGGTGCTGGAGTCGGGACAGGGCTATCTAGTGCAGGTCGTAGGGCAACGCATGACATCGCAGATCCGTACGGATTTATTCGAGCGTGTCACGTCGCTCTCGATGAGCTTTTTTGATCGAACCCCTGTTGGTAAATTGATCACCCGCCTCACCAGTGATGTAGATGCCCTCGGCGAGGTGTTTTCAACGGGGGCGATCGGCGTGATCACGGATTTGGCAAGCATCTTGATGATCACGGCGCTGATGTTTCTCCTGCAATGGAAGCTAGCGCTAATGTTGGTGCTGCTGTTGGTTCCCGTATCCTGGGTGGTGGTGTACTTCCAAAAACGTTTTCGGATTGCGAACTATCGCGCCCGTGAGGAACTCTCGAAGCTCAATTCGTTTTTGCAGCAAAATATCGCTGGGATGAATGTCGTTCAATTGTTTCGCCGCGAACGCTACAACGCGGAGCTGTTTCGATCAAATAACCAGACCTATGTTGATGCGGTCGATGAGACCATCTTTCTCGATTCAGCGGTGTCTGCAACCTTGGAATGGGTGGCACTGGTAGCGATCGGTGGTGTGCTGGCTCTGGGTGGACGGGAAGTGATGAATGAGGAGATGAGTTTCGGGCTGCTTGCCTCGTTTATTTTGTTTGCCCAGCGTTTTTTCGAGCCGCTACGCCAGTTTGCCGACAAGTTCACTTCGATTCAGGCCGGACTAACGGCGGTTGAACGGATTGCCGAGCTGTTGCGCGAACCGATCGCGATCGAAGACTCCGAGACCGCCATCTCGGGCGCACTGGACAATCAAAACCAGCAAACCGGCGAGATCCGCTTTGAAAACGTCTGGTTTGGCTACAAGCCCGATGAGTTCATCATCAAAAATCTCAGCTTTACGATTCGTCCCGGCGAAAAGGTCGCCCTTGTGGGGCCGACGGGAGCAGGCAAAAGCTCAGTGATTCGTCTGTTATGCCGTCTGTACGAACCGCAACAGGGTCGTATTCTTGTCGATGGCATTGATATTCGGGAACTGCGCCAAATCGAGCTGCGGGAACATATCGGCGTGATTTTACAAGATGGGTTTCTGTTTGCCGGAGATGTGAAAAGCAATATTAGTCTGGGGGATAACTACAGCTTCGATCGCATCCGTGAAGCGGCTCGCCAGACCAGTATTGATGGTTTCATCGAACAATTGCCCAACGGTTACGACACTCAGCTTCGCGAGCGCGGTACGAACTTATCGGGCGGGCAAAAGCAGCTACTCGCGTTTGCTCGTGCGGCGATTCGCGATCCGAAAATTATGGTGTTGGATGAAGCGACAGCGAGCCTTGATGTGGGAACCGAGGCGCTCATTCAGGAAGCCCTTGATCGATTGCTGCAAGAACGTACCGCGATCGTGATTGCGCACCGCCTCTCGACGATTCGCAGCGTTGATCGAATCTTCGTCCTCAAGCGTGGCGAACTGGTCGAGTCAGGCAGCCATGACGAACTCCTGGCGATCGACGGACTGTACGCTGGTTTACACAAGCTACAAAAGCTAGGCACATAAGCACAACTTTTTAGCCTGTAATCCTCACAATGAAACCCTATCCCACCCCAACAACGCTCCTCATTCTTGACGTTGAGACTACCGGCCTTGACCCAGAAACCGATGAACTGATTGAACTCGGCGCAATTCTTTACTCTGTCCCCCACCGCACCCCGATCGCCCAGCTCTCGACGCTGATCCCGATCGAAACCACCAACACCGCTGAATCGATCAACCGCATTCCCGCCGATGCAGCTCGCAGCCTCACCGCTGACGACCTCCAAACGACGATGAATCTATTTCAAACGTGGCTCGATCGTGCGGACTATCTCGTGGCTCACAACGCTAGCTTCGATCGCCAGTGGCTCGGTCAGCCACCCACCCCAGCTAGCGATAAACCTTGGCTGTGTACGTTTGAGCATTTCCAGTGGCCACACAACGAGAAACCCACCTCACTGATCAACACCGCTCTCAATCACGGCATTGGCGTGAGCAGCGCCCATCGCGCCCTCACCGACTGTCAGCTCATTGCCGCATTGTTCGATCGCGTCGATTCCTTTGACACCTTACTCGACGATGCCATCCGCGAATCCTTCGAGGTGAAATACCGCGCGATCGCCAACGTCAGCTACGAACAGCGCGATCTCGCCAAAGCCCGAGGTTATCGCTGGGATGGCGGTCGCCGGGAATGGTACAAGGACATTGGATCTAGTGTTCTCAGTGATTTTATCCGGATTGAAAATCAGGAAGCAGGCTTTACCGTTGGCGTTGGTCGCAAAATCCCAGCGGCCAACTTCTGGCCGAAAAGCAACACCGGACAGGACTTTTGAAACCAGTTCATTGCGTCGCGATCGATCATACTGAACGACCCGCGACCATTAAAATCAAAAAAGCACTTGACGTTTATCTCTCAGTCTAGCTATATTGTCTAAGCGTCAGACGCAATGGGGCGTCGCCAAGCGGTAAGGCAGCGGGTTTTGGTCCCGCCATCCGGAGGTTCGAATCCTTCCGCCCCAGTTTCAGAGTAAATAAATACCATTGAGACTGAAGATTGAATAATTCAGTCCCACGAGTCGTGAATGATTGTCATACGAAATCCGTTTCTGTATGGGGAAAATAAAAAACGCCTATGAGCACTGAGCGGAGTCGTTGGCGTAGCCTTTGCGAAGCAAATAGTGCGGTGTCCAGCTAGAGCGACGATCTAAAGATTATGCACAAGCGGATTTCGTATCACACCCACAAGCTCGGCTTCAAAACTCAAATCGCTCATATTCATCAAAAAGACTCCGCTAAATATCATCATCCAGCAGAGCCATTAGCATCAAGGTGATGGCGAGTAACTCGCTCTCTTATTTTTCCTCTGGCCTAGATCGACAAACCAAGAGTCACACCAAACGCAGCATGTAACACCATAACGCCCAAGGTTACACTGCCTAAATATGCGTGCGCGGTCCGGAGCTTCGCTTTGTCGCCCCAAAATCCCGCTAACGTCAACAGACCTTGGCTCAAGAGTAACAGCAAGACCAGCGAACCCGTCCAAAAATGCGGACTCTCAAAAATAGACTGCTCCTGCACCACCAGCGAAATCACACCGCCGGTATAGCCCATCGCCAAAAATAGCGCCATCAAGGGCGCAACTTTCTTGTGATCTGCCAACTGCGATAGTTTGACCTCGTTATCCGTCGCTAGACGACCTTTCCAGCCCGTAATCCCCGCAAACGTACCCATCACGAAAATTACGATCCCCATCATGGCCGGGTGACCCCAATGTACAACGACCTCCGGCATGTTGAGCGCACGGAACTGAGCCGCCAACGGCTCCAACATTTCAGCAAAATCCATTAGTCTTCCTCTCTCAAAACAGGCCAGCCCACCAAAAAGTGAACTGGCTCGCATTGTAAAGCAGATCTAAAGACTCCGTTGTGGCCTCTAGTACTCGCGCACTAGTACTGACCTAAGATGTCCACAAACAAACTAAACCGTAGCAGCGACCTTCTCAGACGCTAGGCTGCCAGTCTTATCCAGCGGAAAACCCAACTGCTCGCGCTGTTCGAGATAAATTCCCGCCACCTTTCGCGCTAAATTCCGAATCCGGCCAATGTAGCGCGTACGCTCCGTCACCGAAATCACGCCCCGCGCATCGAGCAAGTTAAACGAGTGGGAACACTTCAGCACATAATCCAGCGCTGGCATTGCCAGATTACGCTCAACCAACTGCGTCGCCTCCTTCTCATACAGACCGAACAATTCAAACAACACATCTGGGTCAGACGCATCAAAGTTATAGGTACATTGCTCGATTTCGCCCTGGAGGTGGACATCGCCGTACTTTACGGTATCTGTCCAGAGAATATCGGCGATCGACTCCACCTCTTGTAAATACATCGCGAGCCGTTCCAGGCCGTAGGTAATCTCGATCGACACCGGCTTGCAATCAATCCCGCCGCACTGCTGGAAATAGGTAAATTGCGTAATCTCCATCCCATCGAGCCACACTTCCCAACCGACACCCCACGCGCCCAGGGTCGGCGACTCCCAGTTATCCTCCACAAACCGCACATCATGATCCTCGGGGCGAATCCCCAAGGCTCGCAACGAGTCGAGATACACCTCTTGGATATTGTCTGGTGACGGTTTGATCAGAACTTGATATTGGTAATAGTGCTGATAACGGTTGGGATTTTCGCCGTAGCGTCCATCGGTCGGGCGGCGGCAGGGTTCGACGTAGGCGACTGACCAGGGTTCTGGCCCGATCGCCCGTAAAAAGGTGTGGGGGTTCATCGTTCCCGCCCCTTTCTCTGTGTCGTAGGGTTGCGCGATCAGACATCCGCGATCGCCCCAAAACTCATGCAGCTTCAAAATCAGGGATTGGAAATTCATCATGGCTTGATCGCCCAAACTCAGCTCAACCATTATCAACGTTGACGCTAACCCCCGCTTTATCGGGACTTGTTGATATAACAGCAAAACTTATTGCAAACATAAGCGGGGGGGGTAGAATGCTTATCAATAAATTTAGAGCTTGATCGCGATCGCAGGACGTCTCAAGGTAAGGCCAGTCTGTGATCTCGTGAACGGCTCTCGCGATTCAAGCTCCAGATACGAACACTTTTTATGTCCCGGTATTTCTCCTACGAATACCTTGGAAACTATTTAGCAGATGGTAAGTAGCCCATGACTTCTTTTCAATCCTATCTAAAGCTCATCTTAAGGTCAGCAATCCTGCTTTCGATTGCTTTTTTAGCGAGCTGTAGTATAAACAATAGCAATACATTGCTGTTCGATAATAGGATAAACAGTTCCGACAACACGGTAAGAGACGAATATAACCCAGCTCATTCCAGCCTAGATAATCGCGTAAAAGCGGAATGCAAAAGTATTAAAAAGAATAGAAGAGGTCTGAATTACAGTGGTTCTTACTTGAGCGCACATGACTTCAGTAACCAAGATCTGCAAGGGGCAGACTTCAGAGATGCAGATTTGAGAGGAGCTGACTTCCAATGTTCTGACGTATCTGGTGCTAATTTTGATGGAGCCGATTTAAGTGGTGCGAGCTTTGAAAATGCAAAGACTGATGGTGCAAGTTTGCAAAAAGCAGCTTTATCAGGAAGTAATCTCTGAAAAGAGTCAACGAAAAATACATCACTGAGGCAAGAATATGAATCGTCGTGCAAGTAATTTTCACCAGGCAATCGCTATCTTTTGCTCGTTCTGGATTGTGCTTTGCAGCTCCTGGCTTGGGTTTGCTAACGCAGCACATGCAGATGAGATCAAGTGTGGTGACTGGCGAAGATCAGAAAATCTAGCTGTCGACGTTCTAGCAAGTGTAGGGGGAGGGATCGCGGGAACAGCCGCCTCGTCTGCTGCGATTGCTGGTGCGGGTAGTGTTGCAGGACTGAGCGCTGCGGGGTTAACTTCAGGTTTGTCAGCGATTGGAAGTATTATTGGGGGCGGTATGGCAGCAGGCGTAGCGATTAGCGCCGCTCCCATCGTGTTACTGGGTGGTGGAGCGATGGTTGCCACTCACGCTGTTTGGTCAAAGACGCATCCTTACTACCCTGGGACCGATCTGCACGGCAAGAAGTTGGCATCTGCCGATCTATCCAACGCCAACCTTTGTAAGGCCAACTTTGAGAATGCCGATCTATCTAAAGCTAATTTGAGTGGCGCAGACTTGCGTTTCGCTAATTTATCTGGAGCCAATCTAGAGGGAGCGAACTTAAATGGCGCTAAGTTAAGTGGTGCTAACCTGCATGGCACAAATCTGTCGAAGACCCAGCTGAACGGTCAAGACCTACGAAGCGTAGATCTAATAGCGGCCAAACTCATCTCCGCCGATCTATGCGGAGTGAATTTTCAGAAAGCCCGGTTAGAGGGAGCGGATTTGAGTGGTGCGAAGCTCAATGGTGCAGATTTTACGGACGCTAAGACCAGTGGCATGATTTTGTCTAACGCTGATTTGCGTGGTGTTATCGGTCTATAAGCCGACTGCAATCGGAAGCACCTTGTGAGTTCATTGAAGTATCAAGCGTTACAAAAGTCTTCAATGCCAGTTCGTTCCCGTTCAGGAGTGGACGATACGGATCGGCGTAAGTAACCCAAGCAAGGAAATGAAGTTTTGCGGGCGTGTGCCTACAGCAGAGTGCGGTTTTGCGCCTTCCTGACGCTACAGCATAACCTCAATGATTGGCTCGTTCTACTTAGGGAGCATCTGATTAATGCAGATCGGCGCTTCAGCTTAATACCCGATCGCAAATCAAGTGTCTGAAACAGCAGCTTGACAAGCTTTCATGGGTTTTCAATAAGAGCCTGATTGTTGCGACTTACGTTAATGAGATGCTCCCAGCAAATCCAAGACCGCTACGAAAGCTTCGTCGGCGTGCTGAACGAAGGCTTCAAAGCCAGTAACGACCATCTCAAAAGTTCGCTGGAATTGATTTATCAACGCGAAACGGACTTCTTCGATAAGGCCGACAGCACCGTCGAGACCCTCGCCGAACGCCTGACCAATGCTGCGAGCCTGCTCGTTGTCGCAAATCAGCAAACCGAAACGGATTAACCAAACTAAGCCAAATTTGGGGCGATCACGACCGGCGATCACAACCAGCAATCGCCCTCGCTATTCCGCCTGTCGCGCCCCGACTTTGACGAAGCCGTCAAACTCATCGTCATCGAGGGTCACACCAGCTCGAAAGGCAAAGACGAAGAAAATATGTTGCTGAGTTTGGAGCGAGCCAACGCGGTCGTTACTCACATTCTTTCGTCTGGCGTCAAGGTGGAGGACAAACCCCGCCTGATGCAGAAAATCATCGCCGCCGGTCGGGGTGAAATCGAAGCCGATCAAACGAAGGATAGCTCTGCCGATCGTCGTGTCCTGTTCCGCTTCGAGTTTGCGGGCGACACCGATCGCTTCATCAGCGTCCTCGAAAATCGCTAGTTCGTGATTCGCGCCCGCCTCTCTCTCGATCCATCACGCTTCACCCCAATGCTCAAACCATCCAACTTCATCACCTTCACCGTTCCTAACTTCCTCCAGGGTATGGAGTTAAACACGCCCGGTTTCGATAACGTCCAGAGGAGTTGTGAGGCACTGAAAGTCCACTATCAGGCGATCGTCCCCCACCTCGATCTCGATGCTTTGGATGACACGGTGCGATCGTCCGCCGCCCTGTTTGACCTGATCGCGACCGATCGCCCATCCGAACTCTCGTTACTCGAATGGTTACTGATCCTCGGTGACGGCTCAACCTGGCAGGCGTTACCCGGTGAGCAACACGCCGCCACCGCGCAACGCATTTGGCAATTTGTCCAAACCCAAGACCAGCTCATCATTCCGCTGTTATACGCCCTGGCTCAGAGTAGCGATCGCCTCCAGGCGATCGATCAAACAACCGATTCTCCCAATTCAGACGACGCTCTACCGGCTTTCATCATGCCGCAGGTCTTGCAGGACACCATCCTCGACGGCGACACCCCGGCTAACGCTCGCTTACAAGATCAAATCAAGCTGATTCGCATCCTGATTCAAAAGCAATACTCGAACTTGTTCAAGCTGGCGTACGAGTTCGATGAATTACCTCGCGAGCTATTTCGGCACTACGGTCTACCCACGCAAATGCAGGGACTCGATCGCGTCGAACAGGCGATCGTCTCCTGGTTCCAACAGGATCAATCTGACGATCGCTGTACCTGGCTACTGCACGGTCTCAATCACTTTCGCCCATCGACAGTCCACAAAATAGTCTCGGATTTGCTCAACCAGGTCAGTCCCGAAGCTGGAAGCGAACACGTTGCTCTGCGGCGTTGGCTTGAACAACATTATTGGTATCGCAGCCCGATCGGTCAGCAGCGTTGGGATTTCCTGGACGAGCAAGCGAAGGAAAATCTACCGCGTTGGCTCAGTATTGGCGGTTGGTCGGATCTGAAGGGGGCGATCGAACTCATCAAGCCGCAGTTACCTGAACGTGATCAAAAACAACTTAAGAAGCGCCCGCAATTCTGGTCGCACTATACATCTCAGTTCGATCGCGTCCGTATCCTGTTTTGCCGCGAGTCTTACGAGAGGCTGACCGAGGCACAGCAAACCCTGTTTGAGTGTTTGGAGCCAAGCCAGTTTAGCGAGAAAACGGAACTGTGTATTTTTGATTTCCGTACTCATTATGTGGTTGAAATTCTACGCGGGACGATTAGCGAGATGCGGATTTTCCCGCAGTCACCAGAACTAGAGGAGTTATTTTTCTGTTCTGAGTCTCTATCCCTCTTGCAAATTCGCCAGCAACCTTGTGATCTCGACTCGCAGGTTCACGATCATCAGTTTCTCTGGCAGGGGTATGCGGAGCGGTGGCTACGATCGCATGGTATCCGACCAAATCCAGGTATCAATCACTGGAAAGGGCTACCACCTGACGCCGCGAGGTATGACCCAGAGCGGG
>JAABST010000030.1 GCA_011390275.1 Geitlerinema sp. S16 | reverse complement strand
GCTACGCTGTGCTTATCTTAATCGCCTGCTCGCCTAAGCCTGAGTATTTCTGCTTATTGCATTAATGAGATGCTCCCAACAGTAACCTATGGCATGGCTAGCCGTGTGTATGACCATATTGCAGACCATCTAGGAATGAAAGCATCTGACCCTACGAAACTCTCATACGAAGTTGATGTGACCATTGATGGTGTTACCTCGAAACAAACTGTGTACATAAAAGGCGCACGGGGTGGAAGTTCTATCAAGGTTCCCATGATGCAAGGTACGACTTTCGTGGAATCTACGAAGGGTCATCGTCGAATGCTTTCTATCCCTGTACCTGGTAGCGCAAACATCAAAATGATTACAGCGTTCCTGAACGAAGTAATTACGGCGAATAAACCACCGTATTTCATCTCCAAAGATGGCGTTCAACAAACACTGAAGGGCGCTTAAGTCCTAACTAGGCTTGCTCCGGCTCATTTCTCGATTCTATTCACTTATTCAAGGTTTTCCCTATGTCTGCAAACGTAACCGCAAAAGCGCAAATTGCTGCAATCGTTGAGAACGTTAATACGTCTTTCGAAGATGTGTTGTACGCCGCGCTCGAAATTGCTGCTTACCGTGAGCGCCTACCGCAATACAATCCTACGAATCAAAACCGGATTAACAAGTCCGTAGGCGATACGAACAATGTTTCGTACACGGTTTCTCTCGCTACTCAGACTTACCCGGCAATCGATAACGCGGGCGGATTCGTTACTGAAGTCATTGATTATCTGATTGAAATTCCTGATGCACCCCTAGAAGGCGGGACATTAGGCTAATTTATCCACTGGATTAATCCAGTCGATTTTCAACACATTCACGCCCGTACTTTGTGCGGGTTTTTTATATGGAAAATTTCCGTGTCGTACTAGACCTATCTATGATTCTTTCTGTTTTCGGTCTAATAAAAATAGTTGCAGATACACTATCAAGCCTAAATAGTCGGTTTAACGGGTTGGAACGTGATATTTCACGTTTTGAGGGGCAAGTGCAATTACTCGATCACAAAATCGAGAATGTATCGCAATCACAGCGCGAACAGACAGAACGTATACAAACGCTCGTAGACCGTATGTATCGAACGCTTAACGACTGATTTTTACACAAGGGGTTGACAAACCCGTACGGCTTTACTACATTGAGTCACATCGGACAGAGAACGGAACGAAACAAACGAATTCGCTCTAGAAGTCGTCTTATCCGGTGCAAATCATTAATTCATGAACCATGACCCCATCCATCACTTCGAGAGCTTCTACTCTCGTGGAACTACATATTACGACTCGTGACCATTGGTATAGCGTTTTGCGTGGTAACGACTTTCGCGAATCCGATCTCCAATGCTTTATTAATGAGCTGGCTACTGTTCTAGGCGCTCAACTAGACGAGTTATCCCGAAATGAGGATACAACGCAATTAAACGACTATGTTCACCGTCTCGTATCGCTGTTTACCTCATTCGAGGTTTCTGCTGTTGACACTGAAGTCATTGATTGTCTAGCCGAACCCATCCCTATCGACTAGCCATTATCTATACATTTTATTTATCCACTGGATTAATCCAGTGGATTTTTAGATTCTACTATCTTATAGAAGTTTTCTAGTTCATCTAGCAGCTTGGATGCTTCATTTTTGTCACCTATCGACAGGCTCTCGTATCTATCAGATATTTTTTTTGCTATGTCCCCGATTGACTCAGCTAGTCGATAGGGTTTTTTCGTTACAGGTGCTTTCTTTCCCCGTCCACCTAATTGTCTGTTCATAGCAAGTATTCTTACTTCGTCCCTATAGAGCCTAGCTTACTCTGTACGTCAATATCTAATGTCGATTCTATCCCGTCCAACAGTTTCGATGCTTCATTAGGGTCTGTCTTGCTTAGTTCCTCATATCTGTCGGATAACTGTTTAGCAGTCTCACCAATGGCAGAGGCTAACCAATAGGCTTTCTTCGTCACAATCGAGCGCTTACCACGCCCGCCTACATTTTTCGGTTTCATGCGCTTCTAGCCCCTAGCAGGCTATCGAACGGTTATCATATAAAGGTAGCATGGCCTAAAAATGACGATGTATTGGCGGTAACGGGACATACTTAGGACACGAGGGATAATCACCCTATCAGAACCCTTGTATATAGCGCCCTGATACCCTGCCTTACAAGCAGGATGTCACTGGTTCGAGTCCAGTATCGCCCATTTCTAGGCAGTCCAAAAGAATAAAACAGTTACCTTAGAACTTTAGACCTTTGAGGTTTTTAAATTAACTGCCAAATAACTGCACAGCGTAGAGCCGACCATCCGTGCCAACCACCACAGCAAAGCCAAAATCCGTGAAACTCGGCTTTAGAATATTGGCACGATGACCATTGCTATACATCCAGCCACGCTGTAGATCTTCGAGCTGTCGTTCACTCAAACCCTGAGCTGGCAAGACGCCTTCATAGGACGCAATATTTTCACCGATCATCATCAATTCCTGGGCAACGGTGAGGTAGCGATCTAGCGGTGAGTAACCTTCCAGCGATGTGTGGTCGAAATAATTGCGATCGTACATATCTTGCGCATGGAGCTGTGCCGCTAGATCGAGATCGGCATTCATGACCAGCGGTGATAAGCCATTGAGGGCGCGATCGCGATTCACCAGTTCGAGTGCAAAGGCGCGTAGCTCTGGGAGACTGCGTTCAACGTTAGCCCTACGCACAGTTGTTAGCGGCTGACCGATCGCCCAGTCATCACCGCCTTGTCCGTTGTATAGGCCGAGATTGAATAGCTTTTGCAATGACAGTTCACTTTCAAAAAAGCCTAAGTCTAACGGATAGCCGCTCGCCAACTGACGAGTGAATTGGAGGATCGGCGAGCCAAGGCCAAGAATTGCCAAGACCAGAAGGATATGGCCGATATGTCCTTTTTTCTGAGACTTTGCCCGAGAATTTCGTGTCTGTTGATGCTTAGATTTCATGACAAAGGCGAGACTCCTTGCTGGTCTATCAATCCTATCGTTCCTCTCGATGTTTTAGAAACGATAAAGTGACCCTGACCTCTGGAATGGCGTTTCCTATTTCGCCTCCATCCAGTTCGCCCCCGCGCTCGCCTCCACCACCAGTGGTACGCTCAACTCCACCGCTGATTCCATCGTCGATCGCACCAACGGCACGATCGTCTCCACCTCCTCCGGTGGCACTTCCAGGATCAATTCATCGTGAACCTGTAACAGCAATTGCGCCTGATAGTCTGCGATCGTCTGGTGTAGCTTCACCATCGCCAGCTTGATAATATCGGCGCTTGAACCTTGGATTGGTGCATTCGCCGCCGCGCGTAAAAGCTGCGAATCGTACATCGTCAAACCTTTTAGCTCGCTGAGATCGATCGTCTCGGGATCACGGCCCTGCATCGCCTTGAGCCGCTTCGACTCAAATTGCAGATACCGCCGCCGCCCGCAGATCGTTTCGACGTAGCCATTGGCGATCGCCCGCTGTTTCGTCTCTTGCAAATAGCGAAACACGTTGGAGTAGCGATCGTTATAGCGATCAATAAACGCCTTACCCTCCTTGATACTAACGCCCGCCTCCCGCGCAAACCGCTGCGCCCCCATGCCGTAAATCACGCCGAAATTGATGATTTTTCCGAGGCGGCGTTCTGCGGTGGTGATATCGGCGAGGTTGGCTTTGTCGGTCAGGAGTTGGGCGGTGAGGGCGTGGACGTCTTGACCGGTGGTGTACGCCTGGACGAGGACGGATTCTTGGCTGAGGTGGGCGAGGATGCGTAGCTCGATTTGGGAGTAGTCGGCGGCGACAAGTTGCCAGCCCGATCGCGGTAGAAACGCCTTACGGATCTGGCGGCTGAACTCGGTGCGGATGGGGATATTCTGTAAGTTGGGGTTGGAGGAGGAGAGGCGACCGGTGGCGGTGACGGCTTGGTTAAAGTCGGTGTGGACGCGATCGGTGTGGGCTTGAATCAGCGTCGGTAGGGCATCGACGTAGGTGGATTTGAGTTTGGAGAGGGTGCGATATTCGATAATTGAGTCCACCACAGGATGATCGCCCTGGAGTTTTTCCAGCACGGCGGCATTGGTGGAATAGCCGGTTTTTGTCTTGCGGGTTTTGCGTTTATCGAGTCCGAGTTTCTCGAAAAATAGCTCGCTCAGTTGCTTCGGTGAATTGAGGTTAAATTCTTCCCCGGCGGCGGCGTAGGTGGTGGTTTCGAGGGTGGCGAGCTGTTCACCGAGCTGGATTGAAAATTCGCCGAGGTAGTCGCGATCGATGCTAATGCCGGTGTATTCCATATCCGCTAACACCGGCTCTAGGGGAAGTTCGATTTCGTGAAACACACGATCGGCGTCGGGGCGTTGCGCCAACTCGCGTTTAAGTTCGGCCACCAGGCGAAAGGTGGTGTGAACGTCCGTACCGCAATAGTTAGCGACGATCGCCACGTCGAGATCGGCGATCGTTTGGCCTTTGGGGACGAGATCCTTATAGCTCTCGGCGGTGAGGCCGAGATAACGCAGCGAAAGGTCGGTGAGGTTGTGGGTATTTTCGGGGTCAATCGTATAGCTCGCGAGCATTGTATCGAAAACGACACCGCTCAAATTCACCCCTTGACAGCGAAAAATCAGCCGATCGTATTTCGCATTTTGCAGCGCTTTCGGATAATCCGCCGACTCCAAAATCGGACGCAATCCGTCCAGTGCTGTGTCTAAGTCGAGATTATCGCCCGTCACTTCCGCGTTATGACCGATCGGGATATAGGCCAACTCGTCCGGCGCATCGCCCCAACAGCAGCCAATCCCCACCAGCGACGCATCCCAGGGTTTGAGGCTGGTGGTTTCGGTGTCCCAGGCAACAGGTCGATCGCGATCAATTTTCGTTCGCAGCAACGCCACCAGGGTCGCGAGCTTGGCCGGTGTATCGATGATTTGGGGTGTTATATCGGCGGCTTGGGGCGCGTTGGCGATCGCGGTGGCGGTGTCGGCGGCGCTAAAAAACCAGGTGTCGCCGGAGTCGGTGTCGTTGGGGAATAGGGTCGGTGTTAATGTTGGTGTTAATGTCGAGGTTGAGGTTGATGTCGTGGTGGTGTCGGTATTCGCCACGATCGAACCACCACCGAGTTTTTCCTGAAGTCGTATAACGGTATTGAGAAACGAATTGAGTTCGAGTTCGGTCAGGATCGGCGCGACCTGGGTTTCATCAAAACCGTTTAACGTAAAGTCTTCGAGCGGAATATCAAGTGGTACATCTTCGATGATTTTCGCCAAAAACTGCGAATGATAGGCCGCCACGCGATCGGCTTCCAGCTTCTTGCGTACCGCGCCTTTTAGGTTGGTGTCGCCGGAGTTGATCGCCGCGTAAATCGCATCCAGAGTCGGATAGTCCGCCAGTAATTTAATCGCGGTTTTTTCCCCGATGCCTTTCACACCGGGAATATTATCGGAACTGTCGCCGCACAACGCTTTAAAATCGATCACCTGCTCCGGTGGGACGCCCAGCTTTTCGACCACCCGATCGCGATCAAACTCCGCCGCCGAACCCGCCCGCCCGCTGCCATAGGCGCTGCTGAGGTACAACACCGATCGCGCCCCGCCCACAAGCTGAAATAAATCACGATCGCCGCTGAGGATTTTCGCGGTGTAGCCCCGATCCGCCGCCTGTTTCGAGATTGTTCCGAGGATGTCGTCGGCTTCGTAGCCGGGAGCTTTGACGATCGTAAATCCGAAGGCCGTCAGCAGCCGTTCCAGATTCTGAATATCGGGGATGAAATCTTCGGGGGTTTCCGATCGCGTGCCTTTGTAGGTCTCGTCGGCGTCATGGCGAAAGGTGGGTTTCGCGGTGTCGAAGGCGATCGCGACGGCCTGGGGGGTTTGGGCTTCGATCGTGTCGAGCAGCGATCGCAGGAAGCCGAAGCAAATGCTGGTCGGGACGCCCTGGGAGTTTTTCAGGCCGCCGTCACGATTTTTGGCAAAGGCATAGTACGACCGAAAGGCGAGGGAGTGGCCGTCAACCAGGAGAAATGTGGGGCTCGACACGCGGGGTTTACTCGAAACAGCGTTCTAATTTTACGGGGTTACTGGCGTTGCGTTCTATGGTGCGGAGTTTGCGAGGAGGAGCGTTAGGATATGGCGATGGAGAAAGTTGACGTGACGTTTCTTCTGAGAGTCGCGCTGATTGAAACCTTGAAGACCGTTCCGTAATCTATGACTTTGCTGAACTCGTTACTCAAGCTCCACGGCGATCGCCAACCGTTAGAAGATTTTCTAACGGAGGTTGTTGCCGCGCTGTTTCGGGAATATCCCGACCTCCTCGATCGATGGCTGAACACCCTTGGCATCGAGACTTCAGACACTGAAATGACCTACCAAGTCGCAACTCAAACGCATTACTCTCGACTCCCTCACCACGACACGGACAGTCGCCCCGACCTTCAAATCAACTGCGTGAACGGGGATGTGCGAGACCTAGTTTTTGTTGAAAGTAAGGTAGCTTCATCGGAAGGCTTGGATCAGCTTGCTCGTTATGCAGACCATTTGCAAGTTGCCCGTGGCTTTCGTCGGCGATATTTGATTTACATCACGCGCGATCGCGATACAAAAACGCAGGAGGATATTTTCAAGCCACCAATTTTTGAGTCTTCTGACACATCAGCGATTGAATTTATCGAAACGCGCTGGCGAGATTTTCATAAAGTCCTGAGTAAATGGCCTTCGCAGACGTATTTTATCCGACAAACATCCGAATTTATGGAGCTTCATAACATGGCTGACGAGAACTATTTCTCTCCTGAAAGCATCATTGCACTTCGCCACTTTTCGCTAGCACTGCGATCGTTGAGAGTCGTCTTTGAGTCTGAAGAAACCGCAAGATTTAAAGCGATGGTTGGCAAATTCGGTAATTTCAATAGCGAGTTACACAACTTCAGACAAATCGAGCGCGAAAATTATTATTGGCAAAGTAGACTCTGGAATCACTCACTCAAGCTCTTTTTCGGCATGGGCATTGCCTTGACACCGCCCAATTCGGATGGATATCCAAAGATGATGCTACGCCATTCAATACGAGATAAATCTCCAATATTTCCCGAGTACCAGGCTGTACTGAAAAAAGCTGCTGATGAATTTGGATGGGATTTTCATATTCTTGAAGGACCTACGGTTCTTGCAAAGCAGCAAAGTCTGGCGACAATTTTGGGTGAAGAAAATCGAATTGAGGCCGCTCGTCTGTTCTTTCATGAAGCGCTAGATGATCTCGAAAAAATAATTGATCAACATCTCGAAGGTTTTCTAGTAGACAAGATGTAATGGTCGGGGAGTTAGAGAATTTCGTGAAGGATAGATTCAAGGACAAGGCGAAGTGACTTGTGCGAAGCCGTGGGGTAACCACGGGCGTTTTAATCGGAGCCTAAACCACGCCTAAACCACGATCGAGTTCCATAATACCCAGCACATATTCACCTTCATTCAAACTACAATTCCGCGCCAGATCAAACACAAGACCACGACGCGGCGTCTTTACCCCGATCACCTCGGGAGGCTTACCCTCACGATTCAGCGAGACGAACTGATAGAGACATTGCCCCGCAGCAACGATCGCAAGGCGATCGCGACGGCCTGGGGGGTTTGGGCTTCGATCGTGTCGAGCAGCGATCGTAGGAAGCCGAAACAAATGCTGGTGGGGACGCCCTGGGAGTTTTTCAGGCCGCCGTCACGATTTTTGGCAAAGGCATAGTACGACCGAAAGGCGAGGGAATGACCGTCAACCAGAAGAAATGTGGGGCTCGACACGCGGGGTTTACTCGAAACAGCGTTCTAATTTTACGGGGTTACTGGCGTTGCTTTCTACGGGGTGAAGTTTGCGAGGAGGAGCGTTAGCATGGCGATAAAAAATCAAGCTGACGTGACGCCTCTGCTGGATTTGAGTTCCGTTTGAGTTTCGAGAGTTGCGCCGATCGCCCCCCCATCCACCAAGATGCAGCAAGTTTTGTAAACTTTGGGTTAACCCGTTGGTTCGATCGAGGAAAAACCGTTGACCCCGTCCTATCTTGCCCCCTTTGCCAAACGCCGCCAAACCTTCCTCGCCGCGATCGGCGATGGTACAGCCATACTGCGTAGCGCCCCAATGGCTGTGATGCACAACGATGTCGAATATAACTTTCGTCAAGACAGCGATTTTTTCTACCTAACCGGATTCAACGAAGCCAATGCCGTCGCCGTCTTCGCGCCACACCATGACGAGCATCAATACATCCTGTTTGTTGAGCCGAAAGACATCAAAGCCGAAATCTGGACTGGGTATCGCACCGGCGTCGAAGCTGCCCAGGAAAAATACGGTGCCGACATCGCCTATCCGATCGCCGAACTCGCCGAACATCTGCCGCAATATCTCAAACATGCCGATCGCATTCTCTACCGCTTTGGTCATGACGAGGTGTTTAACACCCAAGTGATCGGCTTTTGGCAGCGCCTGCTACGTCGTCGTGGCCGCGATGGATATGCGCCCACGGCGATCGAGGATCTATCCGATTATCTGCACTCGATGCGCCTGATCAAAGATCCCAGCGAACTGCAACAGATGCGCCGCGCCGCCGACATCGCCGCCGAAGCGCACAACCTCGCGCGGATGATCGCCCAGCCGGGAATGTACGAATATGAAGTGCAAGCCGCGATCGAGCATAGCTTTGCCAAGCAGGGCTGTAGTCCCGCCTACCCCTCGATCGTCGCGTCCGGCGGCAATAGCTGTATCTTGCATTACGTCGAAAACAATCAGAAGATGGGCGATCGCGACCTGCTGCTAATCGACGCCGGTTGCGCCGTGGGCTATTACAACTCAGACATTACGCGCACCTTCCCCGTCAGCGGAACCTTCACCCCCGAACAAAAAGCGATCTACGAAATCGTCCTCGAAGCCCAACTCGCCGCGATCGACTGCGTTGCGCCCGGTATTCCCTACAACGAACATCACGACGCCGCCGTCCGCGTCATCGTCGAAGGCTTGCTCGACCTTGGGTTACTCGCAGGCGACATCGACGAGATCATCACCGAGGAAAAATACAAACCGTTCTATATGCACAAGACCGGCCATTGGCTCGGGCTGGATGTGCATGACGTAGGGGCGTATAAGTACGGCGAAGACTGGCAGGAACTGGAAACGGGCAATATCCTAACCGTGGAGCCGGGGATTTATATTTCGCCGTACATCGAGCCGATCGAGGGTCAGCCCGAGGTTGATCCGAAGTGGCACGGGATTGGGGTGCGGATTGAGGATGATGTCTTGGTGACGGAGACGGGGTTAGAGATCTTGACGGAGGCAGTGCCGAAGTCGATCGAGGCGATGGAGCGATAACGGTGCGATCAATCGCGTGTGAGGCGGCTCAAGCTGTTACAGCCGGAGCGATTTAGGATAGAGACGAATTTAGCCAATTCATCACTCGATCCCCAAACATACAGGCTACTGATGTAATGGTGTACAGACGATTGCAGGATAGTGAAATGCGGGTGCAAAAACAGAGACGAGGCCAAATTCAAGGCCAGTGTGATGATCAATCTCACGATCAATCTCACGCTCAATCGTTGATGCATCCGCTAGGTACGGTGGCCTTGGGCGCGATCGCCAGCGTGATCACGGCCTGTAATATTAGCCAGCCGCCCAGCTCGTCCGCGACAAGTAGCAGCATGACCTTACCGCTCACCCAAACAGCGACGACTCCCGCGCCAGTGTTACAGGAGGGTCAGGAGTCGCCGCCGGTGAATGAGGAGCCGATGCCGGTGGTCGATCGGGTGATTCAGTATCCGAATGCGCCGTTGCCGGTGCAGGTGTTTGAGGTGGTGTCGCTAACGACGGATCAGTCGAATGCGTTAAATGCGCTGTATCAGCAGTTTGCGAAGGTGGATGCGCGGACAGAGCCGATCGCGCCGGGGAGTGCGACGGTGCATAACGAGTGGGCGGCGTTGTGCCTGGGTGAGGAAAATCAGGCGGGCTGTCCGAAATCGGCGGCGCACCAGTTGATCAGCTACGGTGAGTTTTGGAAGGCGAATCAGTTTGTTACGTCAGGGGGCTGGGTGTTGTACAAGCCGTAGATTAACGTGAGTTCAAGTTTGGGCTGCATACACCAGATCTCGTATGAATTGGGAGGATGCGTTTGCCCTGCCACCGCGACGACTTCCAACCCCGCGATTATTCCCCGACACCATCGATACGCCCACTGCAACCCCAGTCTGTAATCCCCGTCTCTAACCCCAGTGGCATCGGACACATTTCGCCCAACCCACCAACCCACACAACAGCGGCGATACCGCGATCGCCCCTCATTGCCCCCCAAACCCCTACAGCCGCTCCAACCGCTCCGTCAACATCGCCACCTGGGTTTCCGCCTCGGCCAGCGCCTCCTGCGCACCGCGCACCACCTCCTCCGGCGCTTTACTGACAAATTTTTCGTTGCTGAGGCGACCCGCGATCAACTTCACCTCCGCCTGCGCCTTCTGCAAACTCTTCTCCAACTTGGCGCGAATCGCCTCCAGGTCGATACCCTCCAGCGGTAACAACACCTGCACCGTCCCGACAACACCGGCCATATTGCGCCCCAGATCCTCCGGCAACGCCTCCACCACCGTCAGCGTCTCCACCCGCGCAAGATGCTGGATGTAAGCGGACGTACTGGTGATGAGCTGCCGTTCGCGATCGCTCTCACTTTGAAAAATCGCCGTCACCTTCGCGCTGGGCTTGATCTCCACCTCGGCGCGAAGATTCCGCACCGTACGAATCGCGCCAAACAACAGCTCGAAATCCTGCTCCAGATCAGCGTCAATCAACGACGCCACCGACTGCGGATACGCCTGTGTCGCCAAACAATCCGCCCCGTCCACCTGACACAGCGTCTGCCAAATTTCCTCAGTGATATGCGGCAGGAACGGATGGAGCAGCTTGAGGATGCCATCAAGCACGTGGGCGATCGTCTGTTGCGCGACGCGGCGGGTGTCGGGGTTGTCCCGGTCTTGTAAACGCGGCTTGACTAGCTCGATATACCAGTCGCAGAAATCACCCCAGATGAATTCGTAGAGCGCTTTCGCCGCTTCACCGAGGCCGTACGCTTCAATCTGAGCGCTGATATCACGAGTGACGGCATTGAAGCGCGAGAGAATCCAACGATCGGCCAGCTCTAGATCACTCGCCGCCGCAACGCCCAACTGTGCCGGGGTTTGCTCATCGAGGTAGAGCATCACAAACCGCGCCGCATTCCACAGCTTATTCGTAAAATTCCGTGCCGCTTCCACCGAGGCCGATTCGTCGGTTTGGCGATCGTAGGCCATGCGGATATCCTGACCCGCGCCCGCCACCTCGCGGATCATGGCGTAGCGCAGCGCGTCCGTGCCGTACTTCTCGATCAAGATTAGCGGGTCGATGCCGTTGCCCTTCGACTTCGACATTTTCTGGTTATTTTCATCGCGCACCAAGCCGTGAATGTACACATCCCGAAACGGCATTTCACCCGTGAAATAACCCGCCATCATCGTCATCCGTGCCACCCAGAAAAAGATGATATCGAAGCCGGTGACGAGCGTGGAGGTCGGGTAATACTTTTGGAAATCGGCGGCGGATTCGTCCGGCCAGCCCATCGTTGAAAACGGCCACAGACCCGACGAAAACCAGGTGTCGAGTACGTCGGGGTCGCGTTCGAGTTGCACGTCTGCGCCAAATTGGGCGATCGCCTTTGCCCGCGCCTCGTCCTCAGTCTTCGCCACAATAAACGGTGTCGTCGGCGTGATTTCGCCCTCGGTTTCGCTGATGGCGTACCAGGCCGGGATCTGATGACCCCACCACAGTTGACGCGAAATACACCAGTCTTTCAGATTCGCGAGCCAGTCGCGGTAGACCTTCGACCAACGGTCAGGCACGAAGCGCGGCGAGTTTTGCTCATCCAGGCATTTCAGCGCGAAATCGGCCAGCGGGCGAATTTTGACAAACCACTGAGTCGATATCAGCGGCTCCACCGGCACTTTACCCCGATCGCTGAAGGGAACCGAGTGGCTGTAATCTTCGGTTTTGACCAAAACCCCATCGGCCTCTAGGCGTTTCACAAGCTGCTTACGAGCCTCAAAGCGATCGAGTCCGGCGAAGTCGGCGGCTTGTTCGTTCATCGTGCCGTCTTTATTCATCACCGTGATGAAGGGCAGGTCGTGGCGCTTGCCGATCTCGAAGTCGTTGGGGTCGTGAGCGGGGGTAACTTTGACGCAGCCCGTACCGAAGTCGCGATCGACGTGCTCATCGCCAACGATCGGGATTTCGCGACCGACGATCGGTAACGTTACCGTCTGACCGATCAGATGTTTGTAGCGATCGTCCTCGGGGTTCACCGCGACACCGGTGTCGCCGAACATGGTTTCGGGGCGGGTGGTGGCGACTTCGAGGTAGCCGTCGCCACTGGTGAGCGGATAGCGAAAATGCCAAAGGTGTCCGGCCACTTCTTTTTGTTCGACTTCCAGATCCGACACCGCCGATTGGGTGGCGGGACACCAGTTGACGAGGTATTGCCCGCGATAAATCAGCCCGTCATCGTAGAGTTTGATAAAGGCTTCGAGTACCGCCGCCGACAGTCCCGCATCCATCGTGAAGCGCTCGCGGCTCCAGTCCACCGACACGCCGAGGCGTCGCAGTTGGTTGACGATCGTGCCGCCAGATTCTTCTTTCCACTGCATCGCGCGATCGAGGAACTGCTCGCGGCCAATCTCGAAGCGGCTGGTTCCTTCGCTTGCCAGTTTTTGATCAAGGATGGCTTGGACGGCGATGCTGGCGTGGTCGGTTCCGGGTAGCCAGAGGGTGTCTTTTCCCTGCATCCGTTGGTAACGGACGATCGCGTCAATCAATGCCTGCTCGAAGGCGTGACCCATGTGTAGGCTGCCGGTGACGTTCGGCGGTGGGATCACGACGCAGAAGGGGTCAGCGTTGCTGGCTGGGTTGGCCTGAAATACCTGGTTCTCCTCCCAGTGGGCTTGCCATTTGGCTTCGCTGGTTTTGGGTTCGTACTGGGGGGGAAGGTTGGCGCTCATGGTTGGCTATCGATCGTCGTACAAATTTTTTAAGGTTACACGGGATTTACCCCAATATCGCGAAATAATCGTTACTTTTGGGTCGGGGGGTATGGGTTGAGGTTGGTGAGGATGGTGTTTTGGAGTGTTGAGTCAGGTGAGCACTGTCCACTGTTAGGAAAATGCTCACAAATCTTAGGTTGTGGTAGGCCGTCTCCTATGATTAAAATTTAGTTCAAGCTTTTTGAAGATCGGGACACACCGAAAAGCGAAATGTGTCCCGTAGTTCCACCACCGGAAAACTTGGTGGAACTTTCAAGCCCTAAGATTACGACGCAGAGCCGTAAATTAAACTTGAACCGAGGTCGATCGACTGCAAAAATGTCCCGGTTCCTGTGGTTTTATTCACCGCGAGTTCCGACCCCGATCGCGTGTAACCATACAATTCAGACCCGCGAATCGCCAGACCAAAGACCTGCGGAAAACCAATATCGCCGATACGGGTAAAAGCTCCGCTGAGGTCGAAACTATAAAGCATATCGCCGCCTCTCAATTCTGTGCCTTCGGACGTTGCAAAAAATCGATTACTCGCTGTATCAAACACAATATCGCCACTGCTATTAAAGCGAGAATCGGCAATTTGAGCTATTCCCTCAGCCGCTCCCGTCTGTAGATTAAGGCGATAGATTGCACCATCATCATCCGTCGCAATCAGATTATTGTTATTGTCAAAATCGAGCGCATCTAGGTTATTTCCAGCCCCTAATAATCCAACAAATTCAGCACGATTTGCTTGGGAATCAATCCAGTACAAACTGGAAGAAGTGATGCCCCAAAGTGTACCCGAATCATCACGCGCAATATCCAAAAACGTTCGCCCCACGTCAGTCCCAGTAAATGATCCGTCCTGAGCCACAGAACCGACCCGACCATCCGATAGCGCCAGGATCGTCGCGGTTGTCGTGGTTGTCTCTTGACCTAAATTCGTCGCGATCAAGTCCGCTGCGGTGGCATTAAGCACCACGGCGACGGGCTGACCGGCGATCGAAATGATCGCGGATGCATCCGCATCTACCACCGAGATCGACGCAGGATCAAGGCCATCCGGCGTGACGATGCGATCAACACCTAATTGAAAATCTGTGATCACGTCCACCGCGCCATCGCCGGTATTATCTACGAAAAATGAATCACGACCAGCGCCACCCGTGAGCGTATCAGCCCCGCGATCGCCCGTGAGCGAATCATCCCCGATACCACCGAGCAGCACATCCCCCCCCTGTCCACCGAGCAGCACATCATTGCCGCTACCACCATCGAGTACATCGTCCCCTAGATTTCCCGCTAACACATCATCACCGTCCCCACCTTCTACGCGATCGCTTCCCTGTCCGCCGAGCAAGGTATCCGCGCCGCCATCCCCGAACAGTTGGTCGTTGCCTGCATTACCCGTGTAGAGGCGGGCGGCATCATCGTCGATCGCGATGTCGTCACCACCGAGTAGCAAAATGGCATCGATCGCCGTCGAGTTTTGAAGTGTGAGCCGGGTTTCGGGGTTTAAGGCATTAAAGGTAACGGCATCATTTCCGGAGGTCGCGAATGCAAGGTCATAGTCTAGACCTAGAGTGATATCAAGATTCATCGATAAACAGGCGATTCAATCGTATTAATTCTAGTTAATTTACACCACAATTTGTACCTAAAAATATTGATATTTTTGGGATCGTATTTATACGAATAATATTTCGATGCTCATTCTTTTTAGCCTTATAAATACGCAAAAAAATACTTGGATATAGCAAGTGGCGATTAGATTAGGAGACTCTCATCTGAGCTGAAAACCGCACTTCGACTCCGCTCAGTGCTCTTGGCTTTTTTAATGCGTCCTAACTTAATCGTTCTTTGCCATAACACGATTTTCATCAGCATTGAAGCCAATATTTCTGAGTATTGACTGTGATAGGCTATGCCACCCTACGGTTCAGCGAGGTTGAAGATCTTAAGGCATAGGGGTATAGCTAAAAGCGAAACTCGTAGCGCAGTTCCACTGACTGAGAATTTGCGCCCGTTTCCTCCGTGGAGTTTTGCAGTTGTAGCCCATTCCAGCCGTAATCGTAGGTCAAGCGCAAGAGCGAATCCGGTGTTAACTCCAGCGTGCCTTCGACCTGCCCTGGAGGAAACACACTTAAACGAGTTAGCCCCAATGCATGACCCGCTCGATTCACAAAATTATCCACATCGAGCAACACATCCGTCAGCGTCGGCTCGATCGCAAACCGTAGCGCCGCAAACTCAATAAATTCCGCACCCTGGAGCTGGGCGACATCCTGCACAGTGCTGACGAACTGGTTGCCGAGGAGCGCCACGAGGGTTTGGTCGTCGCGGCTGGGGATGCTGCTGAGGTTGACTACGTCGAGCAGGCGGCTTTCGTTGCCGGTGTTGCTGGCCTGGACGGCGGCGAGTAAATCTTGGGCGGAACCATCGAGGCCGAGTTTGACGAGGAGCTGACGCGATCGACGGTTGGGAATGAGGCTGAGGTCGGGGAGTTCGGTGGTGGCGGGATCGCGTTGGCGGAGGCTGTTGGCGTCACTTTCGTAGATCAGGGTGGCGAGTTCGAGGTCGATGTCGGGATCGATTAGACGGCGATCGGGGGTGAAGCGAATGCGGTGTTCACGACCGGGCGCAATGAAGAATAGATTGCTCAGGACATTAACGCGACCGCGCTCGATCGCGATCGAGCCATCCGCCTGCAAATTGTCCAGTGTCCCGTTGTATATACCGTTCAGCGCCAGATCGCCCATGACACGGAAGTTGAAAATCGGCTCTAGCTCCGCACGAAAGCGATCGCCGATAAACACCGCAAAGTTATCAAAGCGAGGCTGTATCAGCGGTGGTGTATCCGATGACGGTGGTTCCCAGGCTTCGACATTGACCAGTTCACCAGTCTCCTGCTGTTCGATTTTCGGTAGGCTCAAGCGCCCGTCGGACACCCCGATCCGCCCGCTAATCACGGGACGAAAGCCGCTGCCCGCGATCTGCACCTGACCATCCACCCGACCGCGATAGATGTCCTGGAGGTCGAGTTCACCTTGAGCGACGGAGAAGGTGAGCGGGGTTTCGATCGGGCGGCTGCTGGGGTAGAGCGGCAGTGAGCCATCGAGGGTGAATTCGCCCTCGGCGACGGAGGCTACAAGCTGATCCACATCGACGATCACCTGAGCGATCGGGTCATAGACAAAGTTAATGTCGCCATCGATCGCCAGGGGAGCGGCGGGCAACAGCGGCGATCGCACGATGGTCTGATCGAGAGACACCTGGCCGACGGCTTCGATTTGCGGGAAAAAGCCCACAAACCCAATACTGGCCTGTAAATCCAAATCAAGATCACCGCTGATATACTCCACGCTGCCACCGCTGAGAGTGGAGAGCAAATTGAGCGCGGGTGTTTTAACTTTGACGGCGATATTGGTGGTGTTATTGTCCGGGGTGAGAGGGATTGGGGTCTGGGCGCGAATGTCGAACCAGTCGGGGGAGGTGGTGGCAAAGGCGAAGGTGGTGTCGGCGTAGTCAAAACGGCTGGTGATTGGCTCGATCGGGCGACTATTGAGCACGATATTTTCGGCGATCGTGGTTCCGGTGATGATCGGCTGCTGGAGATTACCACCGATCGCGGCCTGGAGTGAAATCGTCGCGGCGGCATCGACGGGAAGCGGCACAAAGCGGCGAATCGTATCGAGCTGAAGCCGATCGAGTTTGACGATGATATCTTGGCCGGTTTCCGAAAGCGTGCCGCTGGCCGACAGTTGGGCATCATCAACCATCACATTCAGACCGGTTAGGCGAACCAGTCCATCGGCATAATTTGCCGTGATGGCAATATCGTTGATGTCAACAAAAGCGCCGTCTTCGCGAAAGAAACCGAGACGCGGCTCGATCGCATTAATCGTGGGCTGCAAATACCACCGCCAGTCGTCGGCCATAAACGCCAAATCCACCTGCGGATCTCCGAGCGTTCCACCGATATCAATCCGGGCGTCGTAGGTTCCAGCGATATCCAGCTCGCGAGGTAGAGCCGGTTGACGCAGGACGGTGGCCAATTGGCGGACGGCGTCGCTCGCGGTGTCAAATCCGGGCAGTTGGGACAACAGCGATACATCCGGTTCGCCCACACCGGACACGTTCAGGTCATCGGCGCTGAAGCTGGGAGCGGCCAGTTGACGAGTGGCAAGATCATCAACGTTCGACCATTTGAATAAATCCAGTAAATCTTCAAGCTGGCCGTCGTCTACGGTCAGCTCGCCACGCACCTGGGAGGCCAAAATGGTATCGATATCGCTCACCGCCAAGCGTCCCTGCGCCACATCGAGGAGATCGAGATCCACTTCGCCGTTAAACCGATATTGGGTTTGCCCCAGGTTAAATTCGGACGAGTCTAGGCGAGCTGACCCATTGTTATAGGAAAAGTCCGCCCGCAAACTATCGGTCACCAGGTAGCCGACACCGGGCTGATCGATCGCCAACTGTCCATCTGCTGACAGGTCAAATAAATCGACGCTAAACCCGGCGGTAATATCGCCCTGGATCGGGCCGTTAATCCCAAGCTTGGTCGCAGGTGAAAGATTGAGCAGGTCTAGATTGAAGTTCGTGAGGCTCACGTCGAAGATATCGCCACGACGTTCGCCCAGGGCTAGCACCGGTTTCGTCTGCCCTGAACCGTAGCGCAGCTCGAAGCTTTCGGGCAAAAACGGGCTGAGGCAAGCCGATCCCCGATCGCAGGGCAGCAGCCGCGCCATGAGCCGATCGCGATCGCCCCGCAGGTCAATTTCAATCCGATCGTCGGTGCGTGCCACCAGCGTTCCGGTTAAAAGCCGATCGAACACAAGATCGTTGGCCGCTGGATCGCGGAGTGCCAGATCGCCGAGTAGCGCGATGCTACCCGGCGCGATCGGATCGCTGATTAAATTACGTCCGGTCAACTGCCCGTTAAACGTGACGGCTCCGGCCACATTCACCTCCCGATGACGCGCCAGACGATCGCCCACAGCCAAGGACACGTCGCGCAGGGTGATCGGCAGACGATCGGAGTCGTACTCAGCAGCAATTTGTAAATCGGCGTCGAGATCCGGTTGAGTTAACAGATCGCGCAGCCGGATTCCCCCAGATGCATCGACAAATTCGTCACCCAGCGCCAGGAAAAAGCGATCGACCGTGACATCCAAGGGCGCAGTGTTGCCCGCAATGGCTAGATCCAGCAGGGGCGCGATCGTCCCCGATAAACGGGTATTGACGTTCGCCACCTGGGGAAAGGCGGGGCTACTAATGGGGGACTCACCACCGGTCAATCTCGCGATCAGCGCTTCGGACACTGGGATATCGCCGGTCGTTTCGACGAACCAATTGACGCTGTCGGCGATCGTCGTCACGGCGATCGTGCCGTCATCCAGGCCAAGGTCGAGATTCGCCCGCAGATTCGGCGTCAGGCTGCTAAAGTCGCCGCTCGATGCCGCCGCAATCAGCGAGGTGATATCGGCATTGAGGGTCGCGTCCAAGCGCTGCAAGCGGGTTGCGACGGGCAGGTCTGCGCCAAAACTGCGGGCGATCGCCGCGAGATCAATCGCCCCACCCCGCGCCCCGGCCACCAGTCGCCCACCATCGAGGCGTGCATCCGCCAAAATTCCGCCGCTGCCGACGCCGATATCGGCCTGACCCCGCAGAGTTATGCCGTCGATGGTTTGGGTTGCGGCGATCGTCAGCACATTATCGATCGTCGTGGCTAACTCGAAACGGCCACCACGCCATACTACGGGCAGGCTAGACAAATCGGATCGCAGCGCCGCCAGACTAATCGCACTGGTCGATCCGACCAGATCGATCATGCCGTCGGCCAGATCAAAACGCACATCGGCAAACCCATCCTCGATCGCCGCCGTCAGATCAAAATTCGCCGCGATCGCGCCGAGTCCGCGACTGGATAGATCCACGGTATTAACGCTCGTCCCGAGGGACAAGGCCGCCAGCTCAAGGCGTAGCGGAACCGTATCACCCGATAGGTTTGCCAGAATCGTCGAGAGGTCGATCGGTGTGCCGTTAGCCTGAAATGTCCAGTCGTTCGTCTCCAGATTGCCGCTGCCCGTGGCGAGAATTTGCCCGCCACCCAGGGTGATGATCGTATCCAGCAGCGTCACGGCGATCCCGTCGAGGCTTGCTCCGCCCGATGAGGCGATCGCCTCCCCCAACACCGACAGCCCCGGCAGTTCCCAATTGAGCAAACCCGTTGGTTCCGTTAGGGTTCCCGCAATCTCAGCGACGCTGCGCAGTCTGCCGAGGGCGACATCGGCAGGCAACTCGTAGGGCGCGGCGATCGCATCGAGGGGCAAGTCAACGTCAAGGTTGCCGGTGATCTCCACGGTATCGAGGGGAAGATCGATCGGCTCTGGAGTTTGGGGATCGGGATTGGTCTTGGGATTAGTGTCGGGATCGATCAATCCCGACGGCGGTTGCGATCGATTCAGACTCGTCGTCGCCTGTTCCGTTATGGGCGGATCGATAAGCGCGGCGATGAGCTGATCGATCTGGGCGTCGCCCCGCGCCAGGATGCGCCCGCCCGCTGTCGGAGCGAGTCGAAATCCGTTCAGCGTTAGCGTCTCGCGATCGGCGGTTACGTTGGTGCGAAATTCGGCAATGTTGAGCCGATCGAGTTGCCACGGCGTCACATTACGCGCCGACAGCTTGAGCGTCGGATCATCAAACGCGCCGGTAACGTTCACCTCTGCGGTTAAATCTGCATCAACCAACGGCGCTAAGGCTTCAGCGTCGCTGGCGAGATCGTCCACCAGAGTGATCGCCTCGATCACCTCAACCGGCGGCACGGTCAGGCGCAGATCAAATCCCGATCGCCGGTTAACACTGCCCGCCAGCTTCACCGCGATCGATCCAGCTTCGGCGATCGCCCGATCAAACCGCAGTTGATTGCCTTGAAATTGCAGCGTGCCACTCGCCGTTATCGGCTCTCGGATTCCGACGAGCTTGGCTTGAAAGGCATCGAGTGCCAGCGTGCCGCGAATCGTGGGGATTTGTTCGAGTAGGCGATCAAGGTCGAAATGAGTCTCAGCGTTGTTAGTCGTATCGTTCTTATTGTCGTTAATGTCATTGATCTTATTGATCGGCGTTGCGATCGGGTCTGCCGCGTTTGGATCGAGGATTGCGGGCTGCTCAATGTTGAGGTTCGCGCTCACCGTGCCGCCGTCGAGCGAGATTAGATCCTGGGGCAGAAGATTGTTAAATTTCGTGAGGTCGAGATCTTGAATCGCCAGCACAACTTGGCTTTCCAGGGTTTCGATCTGGGTCTCCCCCTGAATCGCGATCGTGCCGTCCTCAAAGCCGAGATCGACCTCGTAGGCCGCTGTTTTAATGTTGTCGCGAACTCGGGCGATCGCCTCTAGATCGACCATCAGCGGATCGCGTGCGCCCAAGGGCAACACCGAAATATCGACTTCTTTTAGGACGACTTCCACTTGGGGATCGAAGGGCAGTTCGACCGGCTCTCTGTCCGGCAGTTCGGGTAGATTTAGGTCGATCGTCGCCCATGATCCATCTTCGAGTTGCTCGATCTCGATATGTGTCCCGGTGATTTCGATCTGGATGGGCAACCGGCCAAACAGCAGCCCGAGCGGCTGGTAACGCACATCAATCTGATCAACAACCAGACTATTTTGGTTTCCCGCTGCGGTCGGGATGACCGTTTGTGAGAGACGCAACCCGGACAGGGATAGCCGCTCAAATTCACCGACGTTAATATCTCGATTCAGAATTTTTTCAATCTCGCGCTCGGCGATCGGCGGCACGAGGCGTTTTGCCGTCTCAATAATCGCCCAATACATCGCCACGATCGCGACCACACTCACCCCACCCAGCGCTAGCAGCACCTTCGGGCGTAACAGCCAAGCCCAGAGACGTGTGATGATCCGTTGTTCCTGCTCGCGATCGCCATTCATCCTTGCACCCTTTGTCGCTTCGTCAGACGGTTTGCATCGTGCGCTGTTGTTCGTACCTTGAAACGTTTCGCTCCAGCCCTACATATTTTGCGCTATTTCCTTGGAATTCTGCGTGATCTATTTTGCAAACGATTAAACTAGTCAAAGCATCTCGTTGATCGATATAAAAACAAAAACCGGTACTTGCAAAGTTTCAAATCAATTGGGTCGAGATTGTTTTGAATTTTATCGTTGATGTTAGAGGCTAATGTCAAAGATCGTCTCGATCGTGACGCTACGCAGACAACAAGACATCCTCTGACCGCAAGCGGATCTGGTGCTGGATCACCAGAATTAAACCATGTGTTAAGCAATGTTTTGTGAAGCCGAGTCAATACTTATGCGGATCGGCGGCGTTTACCAAAAAAATAAGGGTCTAAAGCCCCGTCCCCTTCGACTCCGCTCAGGGCAGGCTTCTAGGACGGATTGTGTAACATCGAAAGCGAGGGTCAGCACAGCCAATGAAAGCACGACACAGACACCGCATCTATCCCAACATAGCCCAGCGCCGAATGCTGGCGCGGACGTTCGGCTGCGTACGAGTCGTGTTTAACGATGCGCTGCACCGACGACAGGAGGAATATCAAGCCAACGGTCAAACTATCAGTAGCACCGAACTGCAAAAACGGCTGATCACCCAAGCCAAACACACAACTGAGCTTGTTTGCTTGCTAGGGAATCCCCGTGCCTTTAGGCCGGGGAGGATGTCAAAATTGCAGGGTGGTGTGGAATCCAATACCACGATCGCGCTACAACGAATGCAGGGATGTAAAAATCGTAAGACGATCTAAAGCTGAACTAAATCAGGGTTGCAGTCCGCACGAGATAGATCTCTAAACGTTCCGAAGGTTAAACCGTCGGTGCTTGCCGCATGAAGTTACGTCGTAAAACATTACTTATCGTGGGTGCGGTCTTAATCGCGCTCAACGTCGTCTTGTACGCGACGTCCTCCGTTCTGCTGCTCCGAAATGTTCATAAGCTCGAAGAAAGCTATGTACTTCAGGATATTGAGCACGTTGAGCAGGCGATCGCGACCGAATTTGCGAGCTTGAGTACGATCGCTCAAGATTATGCCGAGTGGGACGATACCTATGACTTCGTCGAACGACCCACCCAAGATTACATCCAATCCAATTTTGTCAATACAACGTTTGCCTACCTGCACCTGAATTTCATGGTGCTGTTTGACAACACCCATCACGTCGTTTTTCAAAAAGGCTTCGACCCGAATACCGGACGCCCCTCCCCCGTCCCCAAGGCGGCGCTGGAATTCTTTACGCCCCAGAGCGGTCAAGCCTCGCCGTTAACCGATCACAGCACGCCCCAAGACGAACATGAGGGCATCGTGAGTGTGGGGTCAGACCTGATGCTGCTCGTTGCACGACCGATCGTCACCAGCGATGCCCGTGGTCCCATTCGCGGAACCTTAGCCGTCGGTCGCTATCTCGATCAGACGCGGTTACAAATCCTGGAAGAGTCCACGCAACTGTCGCTCAAGCTCATCTCAATCTACGAGCCCATTCCCGATGATTTTGCGCGGGCGCTGACGGCTCTGCAAGAAACCCCAAACTCATTCTTTATCCAGGCGCTTCAGCGCGATGAGACCGGCGATCTGCGCATTCCCAAGCGAGCCGATCGCATTTTTCGCCGCCCTCAGCTCGCGAATTCAGACGCTCCGATCGAGCATATCGCCGGGTATACCCTGATTCGCGATCTCGACGGTCAGCCCGCCGCCATTATCCGAGTCGATAGTCCCCGCGAGATCGATCGCCAAGGGCGATCCAGCGTCAGCTATTTCACCTTGACCCTGGCGATCGTCGGCGCTTTATTTAGCGGCTTGATGTTGCTGATCGTCGAGCGCTTGGTGATTTCACCCGTGGCTCGCCTGAGTCGAGATGTTGAGCGGGTCGGTGAATTGGCCGATCTCGCGATGCGCATCGAAGCCACGGGCAAAGACGAACTCGCCCAGCTCGCCAGCGCGATCAACAATATGCTCGCCGCCCTCGATCGCGCCCAAGTCGAACGCGAAGATACCCAGCAGCGCTATCAGCTCATGGCCGAAAACGCCACGGATCTGATCGCCCGCCAAACGCCAAACGGTCGCTTCCTCTACGCCTCACCGGCCAGCAAAAATCTTCTGGGCTATACGCCCGATGAACTCGTCGGATGTGAAATGTCAGATCTGGTCGATCTCGGCGATTGGCAAAATGTTAAACGGGCGCTCTTTCCGCTGTTTCCAGATTTGGGAGGAGCCTTAGGCGCAACGGTCAGCTATCAGATTCGTCACCGCGATGGCCATTTTGTTTGGTTTGAGACCACGAGCCGCGCGATTCGAGACCCCAAAACAAAACGCGTACTCGAAGTAATTGCCGTCTCGCGCGACATTACGGAACGCAAGCAGGCCGAGCAAGAATTACGAGATAGCGAAGCATCGATTCGCGCTATCTATAAGGTCACCTCGTCGCGTAAATTGGCCTTCACCGGCCAGCTCGATGGGCTGCTGCGACTCGGTTTGCAGCGCTTTAGTATGGAAATCGCCATTCTGTCACGGGTCGAAGCTGGGCAGTTTACGATCGTTGCAACCCACTCACCCGAGAACCAGCTAAAACCCGGCGATCGCTTCGACCTCAGCGCCACCTATTGCGCCCAGACGATCGCCGCCGAAGACACACTGCACTTTGAATTTCTGGCGGCGTCTTCCCAAGACA
The DNA here is from genome assembly GCA_011390275.1 of Geitlerinema sp. S16. Lineage (GTDB taxonomy): Bacteria > Cyanobacteriota > Cyanobacteriia > Cyanobacteriales > Geitlerinemataceae > RDYZ01. The sequence continues at coordinate 31,218 of JAABST010000030.1, read as the reverse complement.
GCGTGCCGCGTTTTGGCGATTTTCCCATTCAGGCGTATATCGGTACACCCGTGATTGTGGCCGGAGAAATCGTCGGTACGCTCAGTTTTTCGAGCCGTACGCCCCTGATTGAGCCGTTTAAGCCCGTCGATCGCGAAATCCTCAAGCTCATGGCACAGTGGATTGGCGGCGAGATCGAACGCCAAGAAACCGCCGCCGATCTGGCTCAAGCTCGCGATCGCGCCCTCGCCGCCACCCAGGCGAAGAGCGAATTTCTGGCAATGATGAGCCACGAAATTCGCACCCCGATGAATGCTGTAATTGGCATGACCAGCCTGTTGCTCGACACCCAACTCAACCCCGAGCAGGGCGATTTCGTTGAAACCATTCGCAGCAGTGGTGACGCTCTACTGACGATTATTAACGACATTCTGGACTTCTCCAAAATCGAATCCGGCCAGCTCGACCTCGAACAGCAACCCTTCGAGCTACGCACCTGCATCGAGCAAAGCTTGGATGTGGTCGCACCGCGTGCCTCCAAAAAGGGTTTGGAGTTGGCCTATCTCATGGATGCCAATGTCCCCCTCGGTATTTTTGGGGATGTGACGCGCCTGCGCCAAATTTTGGTGAACCTGTTAGGTAACGCCGTGAAGTTCACGGCAGTGGGCGAAATCATTGTCCATACCTCCGTACGTCCCCTCTCGACGCCGATCAACAGCGATCCCCTCCCCTTCCCTAGCCCGGACAAAAGCGTGCCAGACGCAGCCAACGATCGATCCTCAAGCGCGAAAACCACGCGGTATGAGCTGGAATTTTCGGTACGCGATACCGGCATCGGCATCCTACCCAGTCGAATGCATCGACTGTTTCGATCCTTCTCCCAGGTGGATGCGTCTACCACTCGGGAATACGGCGGTACGGGGCTGGGCTTGGCGATCAGCAAACAGCTCGCGGAACTGATGGGCGGACGGATGTGGGTGGATAGCAAAGGCATGTTTGCCGGAAATCCGCCCCCCGATCGCCAGCCCAAAAGCAACATCGACGCACCGGGCGCGACCTTCCATTTCACCGTGATCGCCGAAATTGCCCCGGCGGACTCGATCGCCCCCCAGATTCCTGATTTTTCTAGCCTCATCGACAAACACGTCTTAATCGTTGACGACAACCCCACCAATCGAAAAATTCTGACCCTCGAAACCCAATCCTGGGGGATGCATTCAACGGTGGTGGATCGGCCTAGTGCTGCCCTGACCGCCATGGAGAGCGACAAAATCTTTGATCTCGCAATTCTCGATGTCCAAATGCCGGAAATGAGCGGCATCGAACTCGCTCGCCGCATTCGTCAAAATCCAAAAGGCAAACGGATTCCCCTGGTGGTTTTAACCTCCGTCGGTTGGGAAAGTTCCCATCATTATCGCGAACTCGAATTTGCCGCCTTTGTCAGTAAACCGATCAAGCAATCGCAGCTCTACAACATCCTGCTGGGCGTTCTGAGCGGTCGTCCCACGGTGCGAACCACCATTAGCGCGAACAATTACGATGTGGAATTTGCCACGCGCCTACCGCTCAAAATTCTGATCGCCGAGGACAACATCGTCAACCAAAAAGTGGCTACGCAAACCCTCCAGCGTTTGGGGTATCGCGCCGATGTGGTGAGCAATGGACGTGAAGCGCTCGAAGCGGTTGCGCGGCAGCATTACGATGTTGTGCTGATGGATATGCAAATGCCGGTGATGGATGGGCTGGAATCCTCGCGGCAGATTTGCCAACGCTGGCAGCCCGATCGCCGTCCGCGTTTGATTGCCCTGACGGCGAACGCGATGCGAGGCGATCGCGATGCCTGCCTCGAAGCGGGGATGGATGATTACATCAGCAAGCCGATTCGCCTCGACGAGCTAACCGAAGCGCTCAAACGATCCGCACCGCGCCGATCGCAAGCTGAACTCGAACAGGAGGCGATCGCCAGCCTAGTCTCCGATAGTGGCACGGACAGCCGTGAGAATCAAACCGCGACGGTTTCCACGGACATGACCGACATGGCCGACATGACCGGCATGATTGCGGATCGCCTCAATCATGTCGATCTCGCCTCCGATACCGACACACATACCGACGCACAATCCAGCGATCGCGATCCGGCTCTGCCCGACTCACCCGCAGCCGAACCCCTCACGATTGAACTCGACGAGCAAATGCTCGAAAACCTGCGCGATATCGACGCGCTGGTCGAACTACTCGAACTGTATCTCGAAGAAGCACCGACCTTGATAGATGGGATCGCCATGGCGATCGCCCGTGGAGATGCGCCAGATCTCAAAGACTATGCCCATTCACTTAAATCAACGAGTGCCGCGATCGGGGCAATGGCGCTATCCTCACTCTCAAAAGAGCTAGAAGATATGGGTAAATCGGGAGATCTGAGCGAAATTGAAACCATCGCCGATCAGCTTACGCGAACCTATTACGCAACGGTAACGGCCATTCAAGCCGAGTGTGTCCGTGAAACGGAACGCTTGGCACTCGAAACCAGTTCGATATAAGCCCTAGACCTTAAGAGTGCAGGGAGAAAGGCTATCAATGAGTTAAATCCAAGGAATCGTTCGTAACCACGGCCAAATACCGGTCGGGCGACGTGTCTCAACTCCTTGGCTGGCCTCTTTGACAATGATTTCGAGTTCTTCTGTCGTGAAGCTGTAGCCTAACGTCTGGGCAATATCAAGAAATTCTTTCGGCGTCCGAACATCCGTGAACTTATCACGTAATGACATGTTTTTGACAGCCTCTTGTAAGAACTGCTTTGCACTTTCTTTTGACATATTGGCCAGTTTTTTTAGATCAGAGGTGGACTTAATAAATAATCAATTTACGATACAAAATCGTTGCCTATTTTACGTTTAAAAGAACGCGTAAATATTCAGATTGCATCGAAATTGATGCCCAAGGTTTTAGAGACTAATCATCAGGATCAGCTTCAACCAATAAGGCTGTGACAACGAATCAATTATGCCGTGTGATGTCAATCAATTGATCGACATCACGGTGATTTTGTCTGGTCTGTATCGGAGAAGATGAATCGGCGACGAAGCTGATTAAGCCGATCAAGATGATGATTGCCATTCGCGAGGAGACTGGGATACATCAAATCCGCCGGTTCGCATCAGGCGCTCTAGCTCGCTCACGTCGGGCGATACTTTCTCGGCTTCCTCGATCGCTACTTGTCCATCGAGAATACATCGATACAGTGCTTGATTCAGGACTTGCATTCCCTCATAACTATCATTTTTCATGAGGCTGAAGGCTTCGTCATCTTCGCCGCGTTGGAGGTAATCCATCATCGCGGGCGTATTGATCAAGATGTCGTGAACGGCGACGCGCTTGTTGTCGGTGGTGGGTAAAAGTAGCTGCGAGACAACCGCGACGAGAGATTCCACGATTTGAATGCGCATGATCGGCTGCTCATCCGGCGGGTAGAGGTTGAGCAGGCGGTTGACGGAGTCTACGGCGCTCCGGGTGTGCAGCGTGCCGATGACGAGGTGACCGGTTTGGGCGGCTTGGATTGCGGTGTTAATCGTTTCGATGTCGCGCATTTCCCCAATCAGGATGACGTCGGGATCTTCGCGCAGGGCGGAACGTAGGGCATCCTTGAAGTCGAGGGCGTGTAGGCCAATTTCTCGCTGCGAGATCGAGCAGTTTCGTGAGGGGTGGACGTATTCGATCGGGTCTTCGATCGAGATCACGTGTTTAAAATCGTTGCGGTTGAGGTAGTCGATCATGGCGGCTACCGTGGTCGATTTGCCCGATCCGGTGGGGCCGGTTACAAGCAATAAACCCTGACTCATCCCGATTAATCCCTTCAGAACTTCTGGGAGACGGAGCTGATCGATCGTCGGAATTTTGAGCGGAATCAGTCGAATCACGATCGCGGGGCCGGTCAGGGTTTCAAAGCAATTAATCCGGCAGCGAACCAGCTTGGGATAAAACACCGCCGAGTCAATTTCCTTTTGGCGCTTAAATTGTTCGCGCTGCTCGGGGGTTAAAATCTCGCTGAGATAGTGCAGCAAAATTTGTGGTGTTGTCGCGGGGAGATGTTCTGAGCGCACGAGCTTGCCGCGAATCCGGAAGCGTGGAACTTCGCCAACGCGGACATGAATGTCCGATGCTTTCTCGTTGTATGCTGCCCGTACCATCGCGGCAACGCTTGGTTGAGCGGAAGGGTCGGGTGTATCGAAAGTTGAGGGGCGTCCAGGGAGGTTCGACGGTGGTGGCGGCGGCTGGTGAACGCGCGTGTTTGGAAGTGGGTTACGCTCGGGCATGGGATGAATTCTCGTAAGCGTCGTGCGGCAAGTGCCATCAATCCTAGGATATACGCAGAAATTTCGTCTGGCTCGCGGATCAAAATCTTAGGTTTTTAGTTACAGTTGTCCGTGATCGCGGATTGAGAACATGCTGGAGCTTGCCTTGCACGATGGTTCATTTCAGCGGTTAATTTCAGCCTGGAAAGTCAGCGTTAAATAGGCGTCTGGATTGTGGAAGCTGATCGAACTGCGATCGGGACTACAGTTTTTATCTTCATATATTTCTAATAATAGAGGGCTATTGTTCTGCAATGGTTGGCAATGGCGATCTGCCTAGTGGCCGGAGGCTCACCTGAGATTAGGGCGATCGAGATCGAACTGGTTGATCAAATTAACGCGTGAGAGGTCAAACGTGAATCCCCGAATTGTCGTCTGTGACCTGGGTCGAACGGGCTACCGAATTTTGACTCTGCTGCAACAGTTGGGCGTGGCGGCTGTGGGTGTTCACGATCGGCCATCGTCTTGGTTTCGGAGCAGTGACGACATTGTGGTCGGTGATCCCAGAATGGATGAAACCCTAATCACAGCGGGCATTCAGACGGCGGAGTCGATCGTGTTGGCCAGTGCCGATGATGCGCTGAATTTGGCGATTTTGGTGCGGGCGCGTTTGCTCAATCCTGAGATTCGGATTGTGAGTCGGCTGTTTAATACGCGCCTGGGCGATCGGCTCGATCGCACCCTCGAACATCACGTGACCGCCAGCGTTTCGGCGATCGCCGCTCCGATTTTTAGCTTTGCAGCGTTTGGTAACAAAGCGATCGGGCATGTGGAGTTATTTGAACGCACCTGGCCGATCCATGAAGAACTAATTGACGAAGCGCATCCCTGGCTGGGTCTGGGGTTAAACCAACTGTGGGAAGACCGATCGCGGATGTCGATTTACTATCGCCCCGCCCATGAGCCGAAGCTTGATTTGGTGTCGGCTATCTGCTGTCGGCAGGTATTGCGGGTGGGCGATCGACTGATTGTGGCGACTCGTCCCCAAGCTCAAAGCGTGCGTAAAACCTGGAAAGAGCGCTTTCGGCGCTTTCTCACCTGGCTGGATAATCTTCGCAGTCAAAGCCAGTCCTCGATCATTGTGTTGTTGGTGTTGCTGCTGACGATTTTTCTGGCAACCTGGACCTACGTTTCGATCGATCGCCACACCACCTTTGTCGATTCGCTCTATTTTTCCGTCGGTATGATTACCGGTGCTGGCGGTCAAGAAGACGTGGCCGAACACGCTCCGGCCTCGATCAAAATTTTCACGGCGGTGATGATGCTGGTCGGAGCCGGGACGATCGGGATTGCCTACGCGCTGCTCAATGATTGGGTCTTGGGGACGCGCTTTCGCCAGGTGTGGGATATGCCACCGATTCCCCACCGACATCACTACATCGTCTGTGGTCTGGGCGGGGTGGGCATCCAAATTGCTCGTCATCTCCACGACAACGGCTATGACGTGGTGGTGATCGAGCGCGATCCCCAGAGTCGATTTTTAAGTACCGCGCGATCGCTACGCATTCCCGTGATTAACGGCGATGCCACCCTTTCCGATATTCTCGAAACTGCCAATATCAAGCACTGTGACGCCCTCTTTGCCGTCAGCAGCGACGACACCACCAACCTCGAAATTTCCCTCACCGCCAAAGAACTTGTCGCCACGCTTCGCGTCGTGGTTCGCACCCACGATTCGGATTTTGCCGACATGGTGCAGCGTGTCTTTAACTTTGAAGCCGTTCTGAGTCCGACGGAAATCGCCGCACATTCCTTTGTCGCTGCGGCCTTGGGGGGACGAATCCTGGGCAGTGGTATGACGGGGGGTCAGCTTTGGATCGCCCTCGCTGTCGAGATTGACGCAGGACATCCGCTGCTGGGTCAACGGTTGCAACACGCCGCCATGCGTGGCGATTTTGTGCCGCTCTACCTTGAATCAAACCACGGGCAAACGCGCCATGCCTGGGATTTGCTGGATACGACCCTCGACGTTGGGCAAACCCTCTATCTCACGGTTCCATCCCAGCACCTCGATCGCCTGTGGACGGATCAAGGCTTCACCGAAGCGACCCTCCAGGAGGAAAATTCCAGCGTCTCCTCTGAGGCGCAACCGAATAGTGCGGACTCCGAGGAGACGCGATCTCCACAGCCCGCCTTTAGCATCGATGACACCGATAACAGCAACGACGTACCGCCACCCATCAGCTCCTCTCGCTTTCCCTCCCGCACCCTCGCCCGCTAGCAGGCTGCTACGATCGCAACAGAGGATCGCACCAGGCCAAAATACACCCCTGGACTCGAAGCGTTCCGATCGCTCCTTAGTGTTGTTCTTCTGGCTTGTTCTTCTGGCTTGTTCTTCTGGCTTGCTCTTCTGGCGTCTATGTTTCAATTCTTTCGTGCGATCGCCCGCTATCTGCGCCGTCTTCATCGCAGTTTGAACCACCGACTTGAAACCCACTGGGTGCGGCCATCCTATAGCGGCTGGGTCGTCCTGGTGATTTCCATCGCCTATTTTGGCGCGGCCACTAACACTATGGTGGGCTGGCTTTACGCCATTAGTGGGTTAACGTTTGCGCTGTTGGGACTGACGGGCTGGCAGTCGCGGCGGATGTTGCGTGATCTCGATATTGAACGATCGTCGATCACGCCGATCAGCGTCGGCGAAACGATCGAAATTAGCCTACAGGTGCGAAATACCAACCGCAAACAGACCAAAGCCCTAATTCAAATTGTTGATGAACGCGATCCGGCGCTTGGCGGCCACGATCACCACGCGATCGACACGCTCACCCCGGAGGCTCATCACCACTGGAGCGATCGCCAGACCGCCCAGCGTCGCGGCGTCTACGTTTGGGATCGCCTCTGGGTCAGAACTGGAGCGCCCCTGGGTCTATTTTGGGCGAGGTCGCTGCATCACGTCCCCGCCAAAGCCGTCGTTTATCCCCAAGTCTTACCCCTCAGTCGCTGCCCGATCATCGATCGCCTCGGCGATGAACGTAATCCCGTCACCGCCAGCCGCGATCGCCAGTCCATCGACGCTCAAGAAGGAGTCACGCGCACCCTACGCGCCTATCGCACCGGCGATCCCATGCGGCTAATCCACTGGAAAAGCAGCGCCCGCCTCGGTGAATTGCGCGTCCGAGAGCTGGAGACCCAAAACAGTGGCCGCAAAGTCACGATCGTGATCGACGATCGCGCCACCTGGCAGCCAGACCAGTTTGAGCAAGCCGCCAGTACCGCCGCCTCGATCTACTTCTACGCCAGTCGCGCCCAGCTTGAAGTGAGCTTTTGGAGCGCCCAAACTGGCCTGGTGCATGGACATCGCATCGTCCTCGAAGCCCTCGCCGCGATCGACTGCAATCACGCCCTTGATGCCCGACAGCGAGACGCCACACCACCCGATGCTCCCCTACTCTGGCTTAGCAATCACGACGCCAGCCTACCAAGCTTGCCCCTCGGCAGCATCGGTCTGCTCTGGAACGACCCCCCCACCACAAACGACGCCCCACGGGTCACGCTCGACGCCGATCGCGATCTCCGACTTCAGCTCCAAACCGCTCGCTAGAGCTGACCCACCGGGCGAACGATCGCGATCGCCTCAGCCCAAACAATCACACAAGCTCCCTTTCACATTGTTGACACACTGCGGATTTCAAAAGACTCTCCCTGGCTAAACTTGTTAGGCTGGGACAACCATAGTTCAGCAGTATGTTGACGTACGAGATCGAAACCGACGCGATTCGGCGTGTAGGTTGCTGTACTGACCCTCTTTAGCACGGGCTGCGTTACCCCGAGATCGCGACGATGAAACGACTCAATAATCAAATCCAAACCCTCGGCACCTTTGTCTCGGCCATGTGGCTGGTCGAAATCGTCGATACCTTCATCTATCGTGGTCGCCTCGATCGCTTCGGCGTCATCCCCCGCGATCCCGAATCACTTTGGGGCATCCTCTGGATGCCCTTCCTTCACGGCAATTTTACGCATCTCATCTCCAACACCGTCCCCTTCATCATTCTCGGCTGGCTGGTAATGTCCTACGGGATTAACACCTTTTACAGCGCTTCGATTTTCGCCATGGTGGTCGGCGGTGCTGGCGTCTGGCTCTTTGGATCTGCCGGTGTCCACATTGGCGCGAGCGGAGCTATTTTCGGGTATCTCGGCTTTTTGCTGGCGCGGGGGCTGTTCGAGCGCAGCGCTCAATCCATTTTGTTATCGATGGTGGTGTTGTTTTTCTACGGGGGACTGATGTTTGGCGTCTTGCCAGGACAACCCGGCGTATCCTGGGAAGGCCATCTCTTTGGCTTTATTGGTGGCGTTCTGGCAGCGAAGCAGCTCCCCGCTCGGACTGTGCGAAAATCAAACTTTTAAGCCGCAAAGTTCTACAGATCTCTCGATTGATCGTTGATTCATTGTTGATTGACCCTTGAATCGTTTGTTGTCTAAATTGATCAATTAGGATCTGAATAATCTGATTAATTGATCCTCAGATCATCCCCTTCGTAACAATCTCATTGATTTGTTCTCTGGCATCTACATCTGTCATTTACAATCAAATCGCTTCGTTTATGTGTTGACCCATGGCCAAAAAAGCCAAATATCCCCATCTTCTTGGCTCGAAATGGACATCCATGCTCCGTACGTGGGGCTGGCGACACTTTCAAGTCATCAACCGTAAAAACGAAGATGGCTTCGTTTTCGCGGAACTGGTCGCGTCCTGCGATCGCAACACACGCTTTTGGGTCAACGCCAAAGCGCTCAAGGATCGAGATCAATGGCGACCGGGCTGGAAATCCCTCGCCGAACAAGCTGAACTTACACCCGATCCCGATTGGGGTGACGTTATCGAGCCTCCACCCCTGGAGCGCCCGGAACTCTCATCTCCCGCGATCGCCCTGCACTCAGCGGATCATTACGCCCAACTCGCCACCCGCCCAGACTAACGGGATCTCAAAACTATGAGCCAAATCATCTTAGTTGGATTTAGCTGGGGACTGGCCTTCGCCGTCAGTTTTGTCGTTCTGGGCTACCCGACGTTCCTCTCCTTGCTCTTTGGCATTCTGGGCGGCTGGGCTTGGAGCGGGATCGTGACGTACTGGACGAGCGAAGATGAAGTGCAGGGACTCCCGAGTTACCTGGACGATATCGACGCATTGCGCGAAGAGTTGAGCAATATCGGCACAGGCGGACGTATCGATCTACGCAAAGCCCAAAGACGGCGAGACGCAAAAGCCGCACGTATACTGCGCCAGTCCCAGCTCCGAGAGCATCAACTCCGCCATCGCGGCCGCCCGACGACCATGCGCGATCGACTCATGGCGCTGCGTGATCGGCTCCTGCCTCCCAAGAAAAAAGGTGGGGACGATGATGAAGCCCGTGAAGAGGCAGAACTCATCGCCAGATTCGAGGCACAGCTCAAAGATCTGAATCAAAAATAGTACGATCGTGTTTTCGTTTGGTTGAACTAACGCTATTTTGATCCGCCTGAGTACAGGAACAAGAATGAAAGATGGCCTAAAACCAGCCTGAACTCGTCGGTTGGGTTTTGTCCCGGTGACTGAGTTAATCCGCAAAAAAAGGAGCAAATTGAGCCTAAAGTCAATTCGCATGAATCTTTAGCTCGACAGGCTCCATCGGTGATTTATCAATAGTTATCTATTGATGGTTATCTATTGATAAAGTCGCGTATAAAGAGCGGTCTTATTTTCCGTAGTAAAACGCAATTTCTTTCGCTTTTAGGGGCGTAAAGTCCGCAGCCAACAGCATGTGATCGAGTTCTTCCTGTGCAAAGTGTTTTGCGCCGATCCGAACGATGCGCGATCGCATCGAGTTACTGACGCCGCTCCGTTGTCGGTCGGCTTCCTTCGCCATGACCTGCGTGTATAGGTCAAGCTTGGCGGCAGGTATCGGCGATCCATCTAGGTCAATACCAGCGGCGATCGCAGCATCGACAGCTTCTGCACCGGTTTGGGTTTGTTCTTGCGGCATGATCATGAGTCCGTAAGGTTGGCTGATTTCAAGCCTACAGCGATCGTGTCATGACTCTCGCATAACCCGATCAATTTCCGAGTCTCATTAGGGCGTGTCATCAATTCATCGTAGAACCCTTATTGGGTGAGCTGTTGAATGCCCGACCCAACAAAACAATAGGGGCTGTAACCCTGACTGGGTAAGCGCTAGCAACTTAATTGATGACAGCCCCTAAGTCTTGAGGTAATCCGTAGATTTGAGTGCAACTTTGGGGATCGCAGTACACTGCAAACGCTAGCTACCGATACTGTTGCAATCCCCTCGCTAAGATCTGGATCTGCATAGTCTTGATCGAAACCGTTTTTTAGCTTTGATATATGAGTAAGACGCTCCTCGAACAACTCCGCGAGATGACTGTCGTTGTGGCCGACACCGGCGATATCAACGCGATCGAAACCTTCACTCCTCGCGATGCAACGACCAACCCGTCGCTGATTACCGCTGCGGCACAGATGCCCGAATATCAGGGCATCGTTGACGATACGCTTAAAGAAGCGCGGGTCGCCCTCGGGGCAGATGCCAGCGCTGACGCCGTGGCCAATCGCGCCTTTACCCACCTGGCGGTGGCGTTTGGCCTCAAGATTCTCGAAATTATCCCCGGTCGAGTTTCAACCGAGGTTGATGCGCGGCTGTCCTACGACACGCAGACAACGATCGACACGGCGCACGACATCATCGCCCAGTACGAAGCGGCGGGGATTTCCCGCGATCGCATTCTGATCAAAATCGCTTCGACCTGGGAAGGCATCAAGGCCGCTGAACAACTTGAGACAGAAGGCATTCACTGCAATTTAACCCTGCTGTTTGGCTTGCACCAGGCGATCGCCTGCGCCGAAGCGGGGATCACGCTCATCTCCCCCTTCGTCGGTCGTATTCTCGACTGGTACAAACAAAAAACGGGTCGTGATGCTTACCCTGCGGCGGAAGATCCCGGCGTTTTGTCGGTGACGAGCATCTACAACTACTACAAAAAATTCGGTTACGCGACCGAAGTGATGGGCGCAAGCTTCCGCAATATTGGAGAGATTACCGAACTCGCGGGCTGTGACTTGCTTACAATTTCGCCCAAACTGCTCGAAATCCTTAACTCCACCGAAGAAGATTTACCGCGCAAGCTGTCGCCGGAAAACGCAACTGCGAGCGATATCGAAAAAATCGATATGAGTCAGGCGGTGTTCGAGCAGATGCACGCCGAAGACAAGATGGCCTCAGAAAAACTGAGCGAAGGCATTGCGGGTTTTTCCAAAGCGCTCGAAGCCCTTGAAACCTTGTTGAAACAGCGTTTATCGCGTCTCGAAGGGGAAGAGATTGTCTCCCATGCCGCCGAGGATATTTTCCACATCTATGACCTAGATGGTGATGGCTTCATTACCCGCGAGGAATGGGCGGGGACAGATGCCGTGTTTGATGCGCTTGATATCAATCATGATGGCAAAATTGCGCCGGATGAAATGGCGGCTGGTCTTGGCGCTGCCCATTTGACCTAGCGGGCGGGATGGCATAACTAACGGGCATTGCTGACATTGCTGGCGCTGCTAATACCGCGCTGCGATCGTTCCAAATTCCAGGCGTTTCGCCGAGAGCGCGATATCGATCGCGTCATCTTCAACGCCATAACGGGCGAAATCGTATTTCAAGTTTTAAGTGGAATGCGTTTCGCCCGTTTTATTGGATTGATTGGGGGAATTGGGAAAAAATTGGGTAAAGCTGTTTGATGAAGTGGCGGCGTAATCCGGCATTCCTCAGGCGTGAGCGTGAGATCTACCCGGAACATGGACTAGGGGCTGGTAGTCTGATGCTATTAAAGCGTGCATTTTTGTCTATCGTTTTGTCTCGCGTCAACTCATGACGAAATGTGCGCCACGGTCAGTAATAGCGTGTTCCGTCAAGATGTCATAATCTTGGGACGCGATTCCGCTGCTGTGACGAGGACTCCATGTTCTCTGGTCACGAGCCCATAAACACCATCGCTTAGGTTTGCCCTCTGTTGACCGGGTGCTGGCCGAGCCGAGGTTTTTTACGAAAGTAACCCATGACTGATGTTTTGTACGTAGGCGATCGGGCCATACGAACCGACACTATCCCGACACTCCTAAAGCAGTACGAACTGCTCCCGAAATTTATCGAGGAGCTGGCGATCGATGAGGCGATCGAGGAGTACGGCTGTACCCAAGAGGAAAAGCAGCAAGCACTGCTCGAAATTTGCCAGCGGCATAAGCTAACCAATCTCGAAGAGCAGCAGCAGTGGATGGAACAGCGCGGCCTCAATCCGGGTGAGGTTGAAGCGATGGCCACGCGATCGACGCGCATTCAAAAATTTAAAGAGGCCAAGTGGGGCAAAAAAGTACGCCGCCACTTCATGGAGCGCAAATCGGGCCTCGATACGGTAATCTATTCGCTGATCCGGACACAGGACGCGGGGCTAGCTCATGAGCTGTACTATCGGATTCTTGAAGGTGAAATCACCTTTGAGCAATGTGCGATCGCTCACTCCCAAGGCCCAGAAGTCCGTACCGGGGGAAGACTCGGCCCAGTTCCGTTAAATCGTCCTCACCCGGTCATTAGTAAACTTCTATCGGTCAGTCAGCCCGGTCAACTTTGGCCACCCCGCGCGATCTCAGATTGGCATATCATTATTCGTCTGGATGACATCAAGTCCGCACAGCTCGATGACCCCACGCGCCAAGCTCTGATCGAGGAGCTTTACAACACATGGCTGCAAGAGCGCGTTAATGTCTTGACGGCTCAAGCTCTCAGCCCTGAGAAGCAGGCGGAATGTGCTGCGATCGCCGCCGCACCCGTTAAGCCAGACGCCAAGCCAGACGATCCTGACACGCTCGATAATCCCGGAGAGACCCCACCTGATCATCCCGAATTCGTCACGCCTCCCTCGGATAGCACAGAGGCTGACTCTGACTCTTCTGAAACCGAAATGGTTGTGCTAGACGCGCCAGAGGTTGACGATGATCCCACAGCCGATCGCATCGTTCTAGACGACCTAGAGGATCTAGACGACCCCGCTAACGCCCTTCCCAACGACTCTAACCCCAACGCTCCGCAATCGCTCGTTTCTACTTCGGCATGACTCAAACTGCATCACGAACCCAAGCTTTCGACTTCCTGAGTAAAACGCCGCCGTTTGATCGCCTGAGCGAAGACCGCCGCCGCCGCCTGCTCGATAACGTCACCTTTTTGCGTTATCGCGTCGGTCAACAGGTGCTGATCCGCACGCAGATGCCGGCTCAGGTGTCCCTGATTTTCGAGGGACAGGTGCGCGTTCTGGGCTATGACGAGCGGATGAAGCGCGATACGAGTTTGCGCGTGGTCGGGCCGGGCGAGATGCTGGGTTGGGTAAGCCTCGTGCGTGATAAGCCCTGCGAAACGGCGATCGCCTCCAGTGAAACGGTTTGCATTACCCTGAGCGCGGAAGATTTTCTGGCGTGCTTAAACGACGATCCGGAGTTTGATCGGGCGGTACGTGAACATCCCAGCCTGACCGAAGTGTTTGAATTGGCCGGGTGTGAACTCAGTCGGCGTGCGGATACCAGCTCGAATCTTAAAGAGCTGTGCTTTCAGATGTGGGAAACCGCTGAGGCGATCGAACTCACGCCCGGAGCGATCGCACCACGGTTAGACGCAGCACGAATTTGGCTGCTGAGCCGAGGCAACCTCGGTGAATCAAAGATTGGCGATCGGGTCACCCCCGCCCAGATTCCCACCACCCTCAGTGAATCCATACGTTTAATCGGTCTCAAATGGCCTGCGGAGAGACGCGCCGAGCAAATTGCAGCAGCGAATCTGGCGGGGAAAGATGACCTCACCGGGATCGCAGACGATGAGATTATTGGCGGCGATGTCGGCGGAGCCATCACACCGGTTGCTCCAGCGGATTTGACCACGATCAACGCTGCGCCGGAGCAGCCTCCCGAGCGCGATATCCTCGCCCCTCCCGAAGAATATCCCTACGTACGCGGTAGCGGCCAAATCGGCGCACCGCTCGCCTGCTATCAGATGTTGGCGAAATATCTGCGTCTGTCGTTCCGCAAAGATTCGGTGCGAAAGCTGCTGCAACAGCAGGTGCAATCCAAAGGCGAGGTATCGCTCTATGGCTTCGGCACGATCGCGCCCACCTTGCGCATGAACGCCCAGCTCGCCACCGTCCCTACGACCAGTTTTGGCCGCGTCAAAGCCCCGGCGATCATTCGCTGGCGTCAAAGTTTCGCCGTCGTTTATCGCAACACGCCGAAGGGAGCCACAATCGCCATTCCCGAAACCGGCGTTCAAACCATTAGCAGCGAAGAACTTGCCCAGGTTCACCCCGAACAGGTCGAAGTCCTCCTGCTCCAGCCGCCCAACGGTGAACAAAACGAAAAGTTCAGCATTTGGTGGTTCTTGCCCTCACTGCTGAAATATCGCAAAGTCTTGATCGAGGTCTTTATTTCCTCGTTCTTCCTACAACTTTTTGGTCTGGCGAACCCGCTGTTAACCCAGGTCATTATCGATAAGGTGCTGGGTCAGCGCAGTATCGAGACCCTAAACGTTCTCGGCGTGTTCATGGTTGGGGTAGCGCTGTTTGAAGCCCTGCTGGGCGGCTTGCGAACGTACCTATTTGTCGATACCACCAACCGAATTGACTTGAGTTTAGGCTCCGAGGTGATCGATCACCTGTTCCGGTTGCCCCTCAGCTACTTTGATAACCGGCGGGTCGGAGACATTGCCGGACGGGTGAACGAGCTAGCCAATATTCGGCAGTTTGTGACCGGGACAGCGTTGACCGTTGTGCTCGATGCCGTGTTCTCCGTGATTTATATCGCGGTCATGCTGTCCTACAGCGTCCAGCTCACCTTTGTGGCGCTAATCACGGTTCCGTTCTTCACCGTTCTGATCCTGTTTGTCTCACCGATCGTCCGTCGCCTCCTGCTCAAACGCGCCGAACGCTACGCCGACACCCAGTCCTATCTGGTGGAAACCCTCAACGGGATGCAAACCGTCAAAGCGCAGAACATCGAGCTAAACTCGCGCTGGAACTGGTACGAGCGTTACGCCCGCTTCATGAATGCCGGTTTCCGCACGATCCTCACCAACACTGCCGCCGGATCGATCGCGGGCTTCATGAACTCGCTCTCCTCGTTGCTACTGCTTTGGTTTGGGGCGTATCTAGTTCTCGACAATACCCTCACCCTGGGTCAGCTCATCGCGTTTCGGATTATTTCGGGCAACGTTACCGGAGCGTTATTGCGGTTTGTCAGCGTCTGGCAGAGCTTCCAGGAAGTCTCGATGTCGATCGAGCGTCTGCGCGACATTCTCAACTCTGAGCCGGAAAGCAACGACGCCGATCGGCTCAACATTCCCCTGCCCCCAGTTCAGGGTCACGTCAAATTCGACAATGTATCCTTCCGCTTCAACCCCAGCGGCCCCTTGAATGTCGCCAATGTTTCGGCGGAGTTTCCCGTCGGCTCCTTCGTCGGCATTGTGGGCGAAAGTGGCTCCGGGAAAAGCACAACGATGAAGCTGCTACAGCGCTTGTATGCGCCCGAGGGAGGACGCATCCAGGTCGATGGCTACGACATCAGCAAAGTCGAGCTGTACTCTCTGCGCCGTCAGGTCGGTGTTGTCCTCCAAGATACGCTGCTGTTTAACAACACGGTCAAGGCGAATATCGCGCTGAATAATCCCGAGGCGACCGACGACGATATTATTCGTGGTGCAAAAGTCGCCGCAGCGCATGATTTCATCATGACCTTGCCCCAGGGCTACAACACGATCGTCGGTGAGCGGGGTGCATCTCTCTCCGGTGGACAACGGCAACGGATCGCGATCGCCCGTACGGTTCTGCAAAATCCCCGCCTGCTCATCCTCGATGAAGCCACCAGCGCCCTCGACTACAACCTCGAAAGTTTGGTCTGTCAAAACCTGGTCGAAGAATTCAAAGGTCGCACGGTATTCTTCATCACTCACCGACTCCCCACGGTGCAGAATGCCGACATCATCATGATGATGGATCTGGGATCGGTGATTGAACAAGGAAAACACAAAGAGTTAATGGCACAAAAAGGCCGGTATTACTGTCTATACCAGCAGCAAGAGTCGCAGCTATAGACCCTAGATCCTCGATTCTAAGTCTGTCACCATCTCTTTTCTACGCGCCGAACGCATCCGCAATTTTCAAGAACCATGAACCAAATTGAACGCCTCGAATCGATCGAGGATCAACCCGTAATTCTCGAACAGCCTGCCTTTTGGACACGGGCGTTTATTTGGTTGATCATCGGCATGACCACGACGGGGCTAATCTGGGCTGCGGTCGCGAGAATTGACCTGTCCGTGCCAGCTCAGGGCAAGCTAGAACCGGAAGGGGCGGTCAAAGATCTGAGCTTGCCGATCGGTGGTGTTGTCAAAGAGATTCACGTTGAAGGTGGGCAGTCGGTCAAAGAGGGCGATTTGCTGCTAACGCTCGATTCCAAAGTGTCCCGTGCGGATGTGGAAGCCTTGAAATCGGCCAATGAGCAGCGCAGTAGCGAAATCGAAGCCTACACGGCGCAGGCTAATGGACTGGATTTTGCCGGTGATGACAATGATTTCACCCGCAATCAGCAGCGCCGAATTGGCGCACTTCGCCAAGAGTTAGGCGCTCAGGATGCCTCCATTCAGGGGCAAATCACCCAAGTCCAGGCACAAATTGCCCAAACGCGGGATCAGATGGCGGCGAACGTAGCCGCCATTACCAGCGCTGAAGATCGTCTGGCGATCGCCCGGAGCAGCCGCGCCGCGAGTGATATGCAACTGGCCACGGCTCAAGAACGACTATCCGAAGCCAAAGTGCGTGACGAGCAAGCGTTGATGTTGCTCGAAGAAGACCGAGCCATTTTGAGCGATCTTGAACCCTTACTGGAAGAAGGTGGCATCGCTCGCCTTCAGGTGACCCGTCAACGTCAACAGGTGGTTACCCGTCAGCAGGAGGTGTCCGCCTCCCAGGATGCCATTCTGGAACGTCAAGCGATCGTAGTTCAGGCGCAAACTGCGCGTGATCAACTCGAAGGCGATATTTCCAGTCTCGAAGCGGATCTGATCGCCCGTCGAGCCGAACGGGAACGCCTCGGCAGTGAAATCGATCAGCTCAATGGTGCGCTGGATCAGGCGAACGCCCAAAAGGCGAGCGTGACGGCCACCTCGCAACGCGAAGCGTACCAAGTCATCGCCGATAACCAAAAGCAAAATACTCAGATTGCATCTCAATTGGCTCGCGCCGAGCAGCAGCTCGACTTTACCGAACTGCGATCGCCGGTCGATGGGATCATCTTTAGCATTCTTCCCACGACCCCTGGCTACGTGATTACGACGGCGGAACCGGCCATTCAAATCATCCCGGAAACAAACCTGGTCGCGAATGTTTTTGTGACAAATAAGGACATCGGCTTTATCGAAGAAGGCATGGATGTAGAGCTGCAAGTCGATGCGTTCCCGGCGACGGAATTTGGCACGATTCCGGGCAAGCTGGTCTCGATCGGCGACGATGTTCTCGAACCGCAAGAAAGCCGACCCTTCTATGCGTTTGCGGTAAAAATCGAACTCGAAAATCAATATTTCGAGCTAAAAACGGGCAAAAAAATCAAGCTTCAGGCCGGTATGTCCGTAGGAGCTAACATCAAGCTCCGTGAACGATCGGTGTTGAGCCTGTTCACCGATCAGTTCTTTGGCGGTACGAAAAATCTTGAGAATTTACGCTAGAATTTCGCGAATCCACAATTCTGCGATTCAACATTGAATCAACAGGGCTTTAAAATCGCCTTAAAATCGCAGTAGCTCCTGACTCTGGGGTTGAGAAGTTCGCATTGATTCGGTGATCGTTTTTTTGGGTCGCGATAGCATGGGGAAATGACAGATCGACATCGACCGCAATCGTTTAAGGGGATCGCCTTGTGTACGCCAGGGGGCGATATTGTCTACGCGATCGACCAAACTCGTACACAACATTGGCATGTGCAATTGTGTGAAGCGTTGCAAAAAGCCCTCAATTTGAACGAAGCTCCCTACTTTTTGATGCCCCATTGCAGTGCGACGCTCGATTGCGTCGTCAGCGAGACCAATCGTCGCTGGTTTGCGGAGGCTGGCCCGATCGCACTGCGCTATCGCAGCCTGCTCAACACGCTCTTCGACGTGCCAAATTGCCTCTGGCATCCTCTCGCCCTTGATGTCGTTACCGTCCCGATCGCGTTCGATTACCGCGAACGTTTCCCGCAGCTCTGGGAAGCCAACGATCTCGTAATCGCCGTCACCCCGCCTGAGACTGTGCCAGAAATGTCCCGCCTAAACGAAACAGGATACGTCCTCGAATTATTTGTTCGTAGCGACAGTGCAGAGATGGCGATCATGTTGCGCGGTCTGCATGATCTACTCGAACGTGCCCTTGATAATCCCTACACCCTCAAGGTGATTGACGTGGCTAAATCTCCAGAGCTGACGGAAGCGAGGCGCATTATGGCGACCC
The DNA here is from genome assembly GCA_011390275.1 of Geitlerinema sp. S16. Classification (GTDB taxonomy): domain Bacteria; phylum Cyanobacteriota; class Cyanobacteriia; order Cyanobacteriales; family Geitlerinemataceae; genus RDYZ01. The sequence continues at coordinate 12,390 of JAABST010000030.1, read as the reverse complement.
CGACGCTTTTGCGTGTTTGGCCGGAGCCGACCCGTCGTCTGGTCGGTATTCTAGATTGTCCCGATCGCCTGCGTGAACTGCTCGCCTAGCGAGTGGTTGGATGATGGCGAATTAGCGTTGAGCAGACTTGGGCGGCTCAGACAATCGAAACAGCCAAATTTGCGTGGTTTGCTCTGGATTAAAGTTGTCGTCGCTGATGATAATCAGACTTTGAGAGCCGTCCGCTAGGCGAGGGCCGAAGGTCATGCCCTCCAAGTTATCGATCGGCTGTTGGAGGGTGCTGAAATCAAAGAGCAGACGTTTTTGGATCGGTGCGATTCCTGCCAGATCGCCGCTCAAGGTGGCAAGACTGGCCGTATCGCTGGCTCCGGCGAGGGTAATCTGATAGATTTTCGCGAATAAACCCAAGGGGCCGTAGGCTCGTTCCAAACTGAGAAAATAGCCCGGCGGATCGATCGCTAAAATTTCGGTTAGGCCGATGATGGTCGCTCCGATCGGCGGCGGGTCGAGGGGATAGAGGTGTTCGGCGACGATTTGAGTGCGATCGCGATCAATCACGCTGTAGTGAATGAAGCGACTGTAGGCCGTATTGGGTTTGGATGATGGGTCTGAGGCGCGATCGGGGTTGGCGCTGGATGGATCATCGAGATTCGGCAGATCTTGCAATAGCGGCGATTCCGTGGCGGCAAAGACTCGATACGGCTCGCCGCTGCCGCGCCCACCAATGGTTAAGCCTTCAAATCCGGCATTATTTTGGACGCCGAGGGTTTGGGCGCGATCGTCCATCGCATCGAGACTTTCGGTGTCGCTAGCGCTTGTAGACTCAGCCGGATCGGCCACCGTATCGGGGATAAAATAGTCGTAGAGCGGCAAATCTCGCAAATAGCGTCCCGTGCGGTCAAATTCAGCGATAAACGGTGCAATACCACGTGAAGAATCGCCTTCACTGGAAATTAGGAGGGTATTATCGGGAGTGATGACCAATCCTTCCGGATCGATCGCGCCCGTGGGGTAAAGCATTTGATCCGCAGCGCTGAGGCGATGGACGTCACCGATGCTCACCCTTTGGATTGATCCAGCCTCGCGATCGAGATCAATGTCCAGGTCATAAAATCGGGCGGGGCCTCCTTGGCCGCGATCGTCAGACAACACCAGGTAGCGTCCCGTTTGCGCGTCATAGGCGATCGCCGATAATCCACCAAAGGCCATGCCCTCGACCTCGCGCACCTCTAGATCGTAGCGATCGAGGTAGTCCATCGACAGATTAGGCCAAAGCCGATCTTCAGCTTGAGCTTGCGGCAGGGAAGTGCATCCAGATAGTCCAGACAAACTCATGACCGCCAGACCTAAAACAAGCCAACTCTTCCAGTTCCGGCGTTGTTGCTGCGTGGTTGTTTCCGTCATAGCACCCCTGTATTCACTTGCGTTGTCATTATCGTTATCGTTGTCGTTGTCGATTCTGTGTATTCTCGTATGGATGAAGACCCCAGCCTTAGAATTGGACGCCAACTGGTGAATTTTTCAGGATTTTTTCGCGTTGAAGCACTCCAACAGGCCGCACGCCAGCTCGCGAATCGTTTGCGCCACCGTCGGCGTCGGTTCGATGCGATCGCGATCGTGGTGATTGTCGCGATCGCCGCCGCGTTTCGTTTTTGGAACCTCGGCGACAAAGCCCTGTGGCTCGATGAATGGCTGACCCTGTTTATCGTGAATGGATACAGCTCGGCGGATTTGCCGCTCGATCGTCTCCTGTCCTTCCGCGATCTCTCCAGCGTTATCCAGCCCCATACCGATGCCAGTTTGGCGCAAACGCTGTCTGTCCTCAACCGTGAATCCACTCACCCGCCCCTCTTTTTTCTCCTTCAGTATTACTGGTTTCACTGGCATAGCGATCGCGGCCTTATTTCCCCCGATCAGCTACCGATCGTCCTCCGCACACTCCCGACCTACCTGGGCATCGCCCAAACCGTCCTGATCTTCTGGGTTAGCAAACTCGCCTTTTCACCTCGGGTCGGACTGCTTGCCGCTGCCCTAACCGCCACCTCACCCCTGACGGTGTATCTCAGCCAAGAAGCACGCCAATATACCCTCGCGATGGTGTGTCTAATTCTCGCTCTGGCCGGACTGCTAACCGTGATCAAACACTGGCAGTATGGCGACCTGCGGGCTCGTAAAGCCGTGGTTTTGTGGATTGTGGCCAATACGTTGGGGCTTTATTCTCACTATTTGTTTGTGCTGGCCTTTGCGGCGCAGGGCGTCGCGATCGCCCTTTGGCTCGGACAAACGCAACAATGGCGCAAACGACGACGGTGTATCACAGCGGTATTGCCGGGGTTTAGCCTTCCCCTGCTGCTGTTTTCACCGTGGCTATGGCGATTGTTCCATCAGGTGAATCGAGCTGAAACGGAATGGGCGACACCGTTTATGTCCCATTGGTCGGACGGATTGGCGCCGATCGGCCAAACGCTCGTCGCCCTGCTCTCGGCCTTTATTGCCTTGCCCATCGAGGGACAGCCGCCACTCATCCTCATTCCCCTGGCCGTAACGACGCTGCTGTTTGGTCTCCTGCTCACGGTGGCGACCTGGCAAGGGTGGCGACGTTTGCAGTCGGTGGCCTCGATGTCGCCCGAGAGCGCACGCCTACAGGAACGACGCACGATTATTGCGATGATTACGCTCACAATCATCATTCAAATGTTCGTCGCGTTCTACGTTTTTGGAAAAAATCTGACGATCGCACCGCGCTACCACGCGATTTATTACCCAAGTCTGTGCCTACTCGTTGCGATCGCTCTGGGTGGACATTCGGCCTATCGCCCGCAGTTATCCAAGGTACTAAAGCGTTTACCGACCTTTGGAACCCATTGGCGGCGTACGTTGGTGTTGGGGGTCATCACGGCTGGGGCGATCGGGGCGATCTGTGTGACTCAAAATTGGGCGTTTCAAAAAGGCTACACGCCACGAGAAATCGCCGCGAATATTCAACCCGACGATCGCCCGACCCTGACGATCGCCGCCTACAACAACTTGCAGGAAATTGCCCTGGGTTGGAGCATTTTATGGGAGCTGGGTCGCCGCACCGCCGATCGCCAAACCTCACAGTTTGCGTTGCTCGATCGCACCCAAGGTTACGACCACATTTGGGACACACTCGCCAACGGACTAGATCTGGCCTCCGACGCGGTCAGCCCTGGGGAAACCTCGATCGATCGCCCTCGTCGTAATGCCGATAATCTCTCGGCGAATGTTTCGAGTTCCTTCCTTACAACCCATCCCAACGTTAATCTTTGGATCATCGCCCCCGGATTGCGTCAGATCGAATTTCCCGACGAATTAGCCCTCGCCTCAACGCATCGCTGTCGTCTTGATCCCGAAACATATCGACGGGTCGGCATTCCCTATCAAGGCTACCGCTGTGTTCGCAACTCTGGCGATCGTTCATGAGACCCTGAGATCCCTGAAATCCGAAGACCCTAGCGAAGGGCTAAGATACCAACCCTTCCGGCAAGGTCGTATCGCCCAAAATGGCGCAGGACAGATTTACACCTGTCAAATTCGCATTCCGCAAACTCGCCCCACGCAAATCAGCACCACTCAGATTCGCTCCATCGAGATCCGCACCCCAGAGATACGCATCACGTAAATTCGCGCCACTGAGATCCGCGCCGACCAAACTCGCCAAATTGAGATTGCAGCCGCTGAGATCCGCATTGCGTAGATCCGCTTCTCGTAAATCCGTCTTCATAAAATTGGCACGCGACGACTGACAGCCTTTCATATTAGAACCGTGCAGATTCGTTTGCGACAGATCCGCATCCTCCAAGGCCGCATTCCGAAAATAGCTGTTCTCCAGATTGCTCCCCGCAAAATTTGTACCTTGCAACTTCGCACCGCTGAGCTTTACGTCATCCAGCTCCATCCCGCTCAAATTAAGTCCCCCAAGCTCTAGCCCATTCATCCACGCGCCTTTTAACGTCATGCCATTCAGACTGGCTCCGCGCAAATTCGCCCCACTTAAACGCGCCCCATTTAAGTTCGTCCAATTCAGATTAGCGCCTTCGAGATTGGCACTCCGCAGGTTAATCCCGCTTAAATTTGCCCCACACAGATTCACGCCCGACATTTGGGCGCGAAATAGCGTCACCCAGGTCAAAATTGCACCACTCAGTTTCGCTTCTCGAAGATCTGTTTTCGCAAGCTGTGCGCCTTGGAGATTCGTTTTGGTCAAATCTGCGCCCATCAAAACGCTGCCTTGAAGCTTGGCAAATTTTAGATTTGCGCCATAGAGAAATGCACCATTAAGATTCGACTCGTACAAAAAGCAGCGTTCGAGAAAGGCGCGTGCCAGGGAGGCGTCTCGCAAATTAGAATGCGATAGGTTGACGCGATCGAGATAAGCTCCAATAAAGTTTGCAGAGCGAAGATTAGAGCCTTGAAAATTACGTTCGCCGTTGAGATAGCGAGATAGAACTTCCGTACTTTGCATGACATATTCTCCAGAAGATGGGACATCTTTTCTGACATCGCCAATAGCATTTAGCCGTTGCTTAAAAACGATTACGTCTAAGCAAGAGAATGACTTTCGCCCCAAGCATCAGATTTATCCTTACCTCTGAACGTATCATGTCCAGACTTCTATTTTACGTATTTTCCCTGTTTATTCATGAATAGACAACTAGCTTAATGCTTAGGGATTAATTTGAACATAATTGCAATATCTGCGTATTTAAAATAAGTTCTTGAGAGTGAAGACTTGATTTATGATTAACTTTAATTTCAATAGAGCGCAGATCTTTATTTTAATTGCTTTTCATACGAAATAAACACGTATTTACACGTAAGTACGTGACCAATTTAAGCCAGTTTTACACTGAATTTTCGTGTGCCAACAACGTGTTTTATAAGCCTTTCGATCGAAGCTATTTGAAGATTTGTAGCGTAATTTATGGTTCCGTTTTGCGATCGGTTGTGGGTTGAAGCTTCGAGGCTTGAACGATCGCGGTGTCGGGACAGCGATCGGCGAGGGTGGCGATCGTCAATCGGGTGTGGGGATCGCGCCAGTGGGGGGCGATTTCAGCAAGGGGGACGAGGACAAAGGTACGATCGCGAAAGTGGCGATGCGGTACGGTTAGGGCGGGTGTCTCGATGGTGCGATCGCCCCAGAGAATCAGGTCGAGATCGAGGGTGCGTGCGCCCCAGTGTTCCTTGCGGACGCGTCCGTAGTCGAGTTCGATTTGCTGGAGTTGCGCTAAAAAAACAAGGGGGCTGAGGTGGTCGGGGACGGTGGCGATCGCGCAGCCGTTGATGTAGTCCGGCTGGGCTGGGCCGATTGGGGCGGTGCGATACCAGGAAGAAACCGTGAGCTGATCGAGCTGGGGGTGTTCTCTCAGGCGAGCGATCGCAGCGGCGAGTATGTCTTGCGGTGAGCCGACATGACTGCTGAGATTACTGCCAAGGGCGATCGCGATCGGTACAGGTGTCGGCATAAGGTCAAGACTCGGGTTGGAAGTGTTGAATTAACGGACAATCCGGGGCGGAATTGATCGCGGACAGTCTTGGAAAGACCGGCCTATGGCAGTATGGTTGCAAGCGCGGATATTCATTCATTATTTATTAGTTGCAAGTGCTAGCGACGGAATTACGGGCGATCCCCGCTCGGATCTAGTAGGAAGGAAAGCATGAACACATTAGGACGCTGGTTAAAAATTGTGCCGATCGCGGCTCTCCTCATGTCGCTATCGATCGGCCTGAGTGGGGCGTGGTTTGGCGATTCGGATAACTATCGGGAAAGTCGGATGCCGGTCGGCAATGCCGTCACGGATTCAAATGCGATTTTGCAGTATGCTTTGCCGATCGACAATGCGCCGGTACGCCGGATGCAGCAGGCGATCGAGGTGATGTCGCAGGATCTACGCGGTGGGCAACGCTGGCCAGCGGTGTCTAGCGATATCAGAACGGCGAAAAATACGCTGACGATTAAGCGTGATGAGCTGCTCGCGGATATTTCGGCGGATCACCGGGACAAGGCGATCGCGATTATCGATGCTCTAAAGGAAAATGTCGCAGCGGTAGAGGCGGCGATCGAGGCTCGCGATCGCGACACGATTTGGGCGCAGCGTCGGGTGATATTGAATACGATCGGCGATCTCGAAGCGCTAATGGTCGGTGAATTTCCGTTTGAGATTCCGGCAGAATACGCCGATCGGCCACAGCTCAAAGGTCGTGCCACGGTAGAACTAGAGACCGAAAAAGGCAGCATTGAACTCATTCTCGACGGCTTCAATGCACCGATTACGGCGGGTAATTTCATAGACCTCGTGCAGCGCGGATTTTACGCGGGAACGGAGGTTAATCGCGCGGAAGAATCCTATGTGGTTCAGGCGGGCGACCCGCCGGGTTCAGACGATGGATTTATCGATCCGACCACGGGTGAAGAGCGCACGATCCCCCTGGAAATTAAGGTAACGAGCGAGCCAGAGCCGGTTTATGGTGCAACCTTGGAAGAGGTTGGTCTCTATCGTGAGTCGCCTGCATTGCCATTCTCGGCTTACGGTACGGTGGCGATGGCGCACCGAGATGATGATCCGAATACGGCCTCGTCGCAATTCTTTTTCTTCTTATTTGAACCCGAGCTAACGCCGCCGGGATTGAATTTGCTGGATGGTCGCTATAGTGTTTTTGGTTATGTCAAGAATGGTGGTGAAGCCGTGCTGTCTCAACTAAAAAAAGGCGACAAGATTGTTAACGCGCGTGTGATTGATGGTCTGGAGTATTTCGTTCCAGGCAAGGATGCATAGCTGATACCAAATCCGGTTATGTATAGACTTAAATGTCGCTCTAGATGAACACCGCACTTCGACTCCGCTCAGTGCTCATAGGCGTTTTTTTGTTCCCAGGCAGAACCAGATTTCGTGCAAGAAGGGTAAACCGCCGGTGTTCTTTGGAACATCGGCGGTTTTTTCGTTGGGGATGATGGCGCTGTACGGAGTACTAACGCCCGACGAGTTTGCGCGTGTAATCTGCCCAGAGCGACGCTGCTAGACCGCTACTACTGCCGGTGGGTGCATTGTCATCGTTGCCGAGCCAAACCCCGGTCACGATCGAGCGATCCGGCACATAGCCAATGAACAACAGATCGACTGCATCATTCGTCGTTCCGGTCTTGCCCGCTTCACCCAGGCCGATCGCCGCTGCACTTCCCGTACCGCCCGCAACCCCAGCCCGCAACATGTCCGTCAGCGTCATCGCCGTATTGACCGACAACACCTCGGCCAACGCGCCCGACTCCGTCGCAAAATCGTAGACCACCCGGCAACTACTCGGATCATTGCGATCGACACAGTCGCCACTGTCAAGAATGCGCCGAATCAGATGCGGACGTGCCCACTGACCACGATTGGCGATCGCGCCGTAAGCGCCCGTCATCTCAAATAACGTCGTTTCACTTTGACCCAAAATCAAACCGGGAACCGGATCGAGTTCCGACGTAATCCCCAGATCTTTCGCCAGACGAACAACTTTACCGAGGCTCGCCTCCTGGGCGACTCGCAGCGCTACCACGTTTTCCGACTGCGCCAAACCGGTGTACATATCCACTGCGCCACCACTGCGCTGACACCCCTCAAAAAACTGTCCTTTCCAGTCAAGACCATCGCAAGAGTAGGCCGTACTGGCCGGAATTCCCTGTTCCAGGGCAGCGGCGTAGCCAAAGATTTTGAACGTTGATCCGGGCTGGCGTAAGGCTTGGGTTGCGCGGTTAAACTGGCTTTCACCGTAGTCCGACCCGCCGACCATGGCTAGGGTTTCACCGTTGCGAAAATCCAGCGTGACCATCGCCCCTTGGGAGACATTTCCATTCGCGGCGAGTCCCTGTTCTAGGGTCGCCTCCATCGCGATCTGCATATTGGGATCGAGACCCGTTTCGACGATTAGATTGCCTTCGCGGGCAAATTGTGAGCCGAGTAGCTCTTCCATTTCCAGGAAGATTTGATTGTAGAAATAGGGCGCGATGGTGTCTTCGAGGATTTTCTTGGCGCGGGGGTTGATTTCGACGCGCGATCGCCGGGCGCGATCGGCTTCGTCTTGGTTCACGTAGCCCTTGGCTCGCATCCGGGCGATGACGCGGTTGCGATATTCCAGCGCGTCGCTGTAGCTGTCGATCGGGTTGAGGCTATTCGGTGCGGGCAGGATGCCGACCAGGGTGGCCGCTTCGGAGAGGTCGAGATCTTTGGCCGCTTTGCCAAAATAGAACTGGGCGGCGTCTTCAAAGCCAAACAGATCGATACCCAAAAACACGCGATTGAGATACAGCATCAGGATCTGATCCTTGCTGTAAAACATCTCCAGCTTCAGCGCCACGATCGCCTCGCGAATCTTGCGCCCTGCCGAATCCTCTGTCCCGACATAGTCCCGATACAGACTTCGCGCTACCTGCTGCGTAATCGTACTCGCCCCTTCACGAATGCCGCCACCGCGCAGGTTGGTGACGATCGCGCGGGCAATCCCCAGCGGATCGATGCCCAAATGCCAGTTAAAGCGGGTATCTTCGGACGATACGACGGCTTTCGGCAGATAGGAGCCAAACTCCGTCAGGGTTTCGTGTTCGATGTGGGTGGTGCTGTAAGGCTCGCGGAGGGGCTTGTTGTTGCGATCGTAAATCACCACTGGGCCGATCGTGGACGGGGGCAGCGGGCGCACCTGGAATTTCTGCCATTCCACCAAAATAAATAACGCCAGCAAGGCCGAAATGCCCGTCACGCCGTAGAGACTATATTGAAAAAACTGGACGTAAATCGGCGGCGGATCGACAAATTCAAGCGTTACGCCGTCCGCCAGGGCAGCAGGCCCTAGGGTGAGGGTATCGCCGTGTTTGAGTTCGATGCGCTCGATGCGCTGCTTGCCGCGATAGAGTCCGTTGGTGGATTTGCGATCTTTGATCACGAAGGGCGATCGCCGATCGTGGCTGTTGCGCGAAATCGATAGATGTTCTTTGCTGGCGATGCTGGAATTAACCTTAATTTCGCAGCTCGACGATCGTCCGAGCAAATAGCGCTCACCAATCAGATCAAATTCCCACGGCTCGCGATTTCCTTCCGTAATCCGCAGCTTCGGGACGCGCACCTTCTCTTTCAGATCCGGTGGCACAAAGCCGATTTTTTCCGCCACCTTCATCACCGTGCCGAGCAGCGTTCGGGGCGGCTGTGTGCCTAATGGCGGATTGGGGGGAGAGGAGGCTCCTGTCGGTGAGGAGGGACGGGGAGATTTTGGATCGGGGGGGACGTTCATGCACTGCCTCAACGCAAACTCGCGATCGACGGAGTATCGCGGTAATTCAATCCGAGTTTAACGGAAAGGTTTACGGAATTTTGACGAGACGCTCTACATCGCCAAACTGAGGAAACGCAGAAGACGATCAGTTTAGCGATCGAGACGCACACGCGGCGTCAGCAAAATTGCGCGGCGACTATCGACCAGCATCGGCCAGAGTCCCGCTTCGCTCAACGCATCAAGCGTCGCATTGGCCTCATTTTCATCTTTACTAAAATCGGCCATCAAAAACGGGCGCTGACCGTAGGACACCAAACCCACGGCCTGACCGGTGATCGCTGCCACATTATCGGCGAGGCTGGGATCGTTGAAATAATCGACGAGCACGACGTAGCCGTCTGCGAGCGGCTGTGGATTGAATGCAGGCGTGATCATGTCGTCATTGAGGCGAGTTTGAGCCGAACCGGAGTCGGTGACTCGCACACCGGTCGGTGGCGGTACGCGATCGCCATTGGTGACGGGGCTTGGCGTTTGAACGGCGTTGCGATCGGGGCTTGCGGTCAGCGCCTCGGGCTGCACGTCGGCATTGTCCTCAATCTGCGGCGGTGGCATATCCGCCGGGGTGAACACCGGCAAATCGTCGTCCTCAGCCTCTGCCGTTGTGTCGGCATCGCCTTCCTCCGCTGCGACGCCCGGAGTCGCCGCCGGTTCACTGCCGGGAGCGGGTCGCGCGTCCACAACCTGCACGTCCGGCAGATTGAGCGCTTCACCGTAGGGGCGCGGCTCAAATTGTGGCTCTGCCGCAACCGTTTCCGCTTCGGGTAACCGGGTCACAAAGGCTGATAGGCCGAGATCGTTGGTCAGGCTTCGTGCGAGATCGCTGGCTTCGCTCGATTCTTCAAAGCCCGAAATGCGGACGACGGTTTCGCCCAGATACGAACAAACCTGCGTCGCCAAGCCATTATCGAGGTCGTTGACCACGTCGATCGCGCTGTCGCGATCGCGCTCTGTATTGGCGATCGTCAGCAGGAGATATTCACCCGGCGCGGGAGCGGGACAGGCCGCATACTCCGATGTCTGGCCGATCGCTGCACCCGTCCCGATCCAACTGACGATCGCGGCACTGCCAAGGGTGCGGCACAGGGTCGAGAGGGTGCGCAGGATTGGATGACGCATGGTTTTGGGGGTAAAGCGACGATGGGACGGGAACGAACGAAGCGCAGGCGGTCTAGACGAGGGGGACTTTATGCCGTGGTGACGAGGGAGGCGAGCGGATCGGCGATCGTCCCGCTGGGGGCTTCAAATTCACCGGTGATGACATGCTCGACGCGGAGTTTAAACCAGGTGATGAAGACCGGATCGGTGGACACCATTGCGGCGGCGGGCTGGGGACATTGGGCTTTGACGGTGGCGAATTCGGGGGCTTCGAGGAAGGCGGGCTGATCGATCATCCAAAAGTCGATCACTTTTTCGCGTTCGTTATAGTTCCGAATGCGCTCTTCGATTACTTCTTGGAGCGGCTCTTCTTCGAGCAAAAATTTGCGGCTAGCAGCGGCGTAATAGTAGGTTGTCATCGTCGGATTTTGGAACGTTTTTTATGGATGGATCGGGCGATCGGCGGATCTGGCGATCACGGTGTCTGCCCAAATTATAGTGATCATGACGGATCATAATCGAGCGATCAAGTGTAGACGATGCTTGTCTGTGACCGGGTGTAGTCAAACAAAACTTCAACAAACAACAGGATACGATCGAACTCGCGCGGGTGTGGTTCGATGGGGGCGCTGAGGGTTTGGGTTTCGCCGCGCTGTCTGCGATCACGTTATGCCAGGAGGCGATCGCGCAGTTGGGGGTTGATGGTGTCGGGGTCGTCGTCGAGGCGATCGTCGATGATTTCTTCGACGGTTTCGCGGATGCAGGTTTTGATGAGTTGGCGGAATTCGTCGATGGTGAGGTCTTTGATTTGCATGGTGGTGTGGGGAATGATGGTACTGATGGCACGATCGCGATCGTCGATCGGGATATTCAAGACGAGGCAGGGGCGAATTTTGGCAACGTAGCCGAGATCGACGAGCCAGAGTTCACCGCGCTGGGGGTTATTACTCATGTTCTTCGGTGTCAAAGAGACAAAAGAGGTCGTCGGCGGTGTGGGTGAGTTCGTCGTCGGTCAGGGGCGGGAAATCGAGATGAAGGGTGCGTTGCAGGAGGGTGGCGATGAGTGTCCATTGGTCGTCGGGGGGGAGGGTCTCGAAGGTTTGGAGGAGGGTTTGGACGGTGGGGGTCATGGTGTTTGGGTCAGGATGTCGATCGTGGGGTGTAAGACCTCTGAGGCTTTGGAAACCTCTGAGGTCTGGCTTATTGCGTATGAGTTGGTAGAGGGTGTTAGGCAGTTTGGAGCAGTTCGTCGTGAAGCAGCAACAACCGATCGATGTTCAGGGTTTCCATGGCGAAGGTTGCACCGTCGTTACTGGAAAATTCGACTTCGACGGCGCGATCGTCGTATTCCATGACGACGGTTCCGATTTGGCCTTTGCGGAGGACGATCGGTTCTCCGGTTTCAAAGTGGGTGGTGGGGTGGTCTTCGGTGAGGGCGACGAGATCGAGATCGTGGGGAATTTGCATGGTGAGTGACTCACCATTGATCGGACAAAGCTTCGTCCAGTACATCGAGTAAATCGGGTGCGGGTGTGGCGATGACACGATCGGGGAGGTGTTTGTGATGGGGAAAGCTCGGCAGGTTGGGAAAGTGTGGTGTGTTGTCGTAGCGAAAGATTAGGTAATTGTCCCGATCTTGAAAGTGGTAGCGATAGTCGAGTCGTTTTAGTGTTCCTCGATCGTTGACGATCGCTTCGCTAATCGAGAACAAGTGCCGATCGCGGGTGCGGATTCGGAGCTTGAGGTTGGCACGATCGGCGGTTAGTCGAACGATTTGATACTGCTCAATGTCAAGATTTTGGCGTGCTTCGAGGTTGGTTTGGAGTGCCTGAAGATATCGATCGATGGGGTTAGGCGACATGGCTCAGGCGGCTGGCGAGTTCGTCGTGGAGGGCGAGGTAGTGTTGGTAGTTGTTTGCCCAGTCGATAAAGGGTTCGCGATCGTCGAGTTGGCCTTGGGTGTAGCGT
>JAABST010000029.1 GCA_011390275.1 Geitlerinema sp. S16 | reverse complement strand
TATTTTTGATTTGGCTCCCCTTCTCCCCGCTTGGGAGAAGGGACTGGGGGATGAGGGCGATTCATGCAAGAGGTCTACTTACTCGCGTCTTCTTTTTCGTCTTTTTTCTCGTCTTTTTTGGGAACGTAGGTTGACGCGATAAACAGCTCTTTCAACTGGGATTTATCCACACCTGCCGGAGCTTCGGTCAGCAAGCAGCTTGCGTTCTGGGTTTTCGGGAAGGCGATCGTATCGCGAATCGAATCCTCGCCCGCGAGCAGCATCACCAGACGATCGAGACCGTAGGCGATCCCCGCGTGGGGCGGCGTACCAAACTCAAACGCTTCAAGCAAAAAGCCAAATTTCGCGCGGGCTTCCTCTTCAGATAAACCAATCAGCTCGAAGACTTTTTCTTGAACATCACGTTGATAGATCCGCAAACTGCCACCGCCGATTTCGTAGCCGTTCAAGATAATGTCGTAGGCCACGGCGCGAGCGGTCGAGAGGTCGGCCATGTCGTCCGGATTCGGCGCGGTGAACGGGTGGTGTAGCGCTTCGTAACGGTTATCGTCGGCGTTCCATTCCACCATCGGGAAATCCACCACCCAGAGCAAATTATGTTTGCTTTCGTCGATCAGGTTCATCCGACGAGCGACCACTTGGCGCAGTCGATCGAGCGCCTTATTCACCGTCGCCGTATCGCCCGCACCGAACAGCAGCAGGTGACCCGCCTCCGCACCGCAGCGGCTCAGTAACTCCTCTTTTTGTTCCGGGCTGAGGTTGTCCTTGATCGCGCCGATCGTATCGATCTCGCCGTTTTCCTTAACGCGAATATAGGCCAGACCCTTCGCACCAGCCTCGGTCGCCTCCTTGAACAAATCCCCACCGGGCTTGATCTGCACATTCGAGATCACATCATTTCCACCGGGGATCGGCAACACCTTCACCACACCGCCGGACTTCACCGCACCGGAAAACACCTTAAAGCCCGAGGTGGCCATGATGTCCGAAGCGTTGACCAGTTCGAGGCCGTAGCGTGTGTCGGGGCGATCGGTGCCGTAGCGCTCCATCGCGTCGGCGTAGGTGATGCGCGGCAACGGTAGCGCGATGTCTTGGCCGCGAACTTCCTTATAAATGTGCGCGATTAGAGCTTCATTCAGCGCCAGGACTTCATCCTGATCCATGAAGCTCATTTCCATATCGAGCTGGGTGAATTCTGGCTGGCGATCGGCGCGTAAATCCTCATCGCGGAAACAGCGGGCGATCTGGTAATAGCGATCCATGCCCGACACCATAAGCAACTGCTTAAACAACTGCGGCGACTGGGGCAGCGCGAAAAATTCGCCGGGGTTAACGCGGCTCGGGACGAGGTAATCGCGTGCGCCTTCGGGGGTGGATTTGGTCAGGATCGGCGTTTCGACTTCGATGAACTGCTCGCAATCTTCGAGGAAACGACGCATCGCTTTGATCACGTTGTGGCGTAGCTTCAGGTTGCCCGCCATGCGTTGCCGCCGCAAATCGAGGTAGCGATATTTCAGCCGCAAATCTTCGCGCACATTCTCGGTGTCGGAGCTGCTGACCTGAAACGGCAATTGCTTACTAACGGCGTTGAGCAGTTCGATCGACTCCGCATAAATCTCCACTTCGCCCGTCGGCAGCTTGTCGTTGAGCGATTCGTCCGGGCGCTGGGAGACGCGACCGGTGACGCGCACGACGTATTCGTTACGCAGGGCGTCGGCTTTGGGGTATGCCTCGGGTGTCCGTTCGGGATCGCTGGCGATTTGCACGACGCCGGTCCGATCGCGCAGATCGACGAAAATCACGCCCCCGTGGTCACGGCGACGATCGACCCAGCCGCAAAGCGTGACGGTTTGGCCAATGTGCTCGCTACGTAAAGTGCCGCAATAGTGGGTTCGCATGACGGTTTCGATCCGGCGATCGAGCCGGGGTGACGGGGACGTTGGACGTGTTTTCAGAAAAACCTATCTATTATGCCCTGTGGCGCGATCGCTGTTAAGTCTCGATTCGCCACGTGAGGCAAGATCGATAAAAATAAGCAAGACTTTTCGGAACTGTCCGGAACGTGTGGTGTCGTGACGGATAAAGGTAGTGGTAGATGCACCCTGACATTTAAACCCCGAGACCCTTTGCGGTCTTGGGGTTTTTATTTTGGCACTGGAGTAGCGGCAATGCTGGTCTGTACCCACCACGATCACAATATGCAGGCGAATCATCGAGACGGTGGGCGACGCCTGCTCTACTCATGCCTTAACCATTGCCCCGATCGCGCTAAATCTCGGCGTAAGCCCGATCAATCAACCGTTTCGCCAACGTCTGCACACCCGTATGAGCATAATAATTCGTGCTCATATCCAAAAACGCCGCCAAATAATCCAGCTTGTCATCCGTCACCTCAATAAATGACTGTAAATTGTTGACCACCTTTTTCGGCGTGAGATCATGATCGGCCACAAAACCGCCCATCCAATTACTCACCGTCCCGAAACTGCTCTGAATAAAGCCCAACTGTCCGCCCGCACCACGATCGGGAATGAACCGCTTAATTTTATTAAAGCCGGAGTTATCCTTCAACTCACCCTCGGTCAGGTTACCGAGTTTTTCGGTGACCAGGCTGATAAAGTCCGGACCGAGGGGGATCAGACCGTCAAAACACACCAGCGCCGCCATCCGCATCAACGCCTCACCACCGTAATCGGCGAGGGAGGCCATGAAATCACCGACGCTATCGCCGGGAATGCCGTTAATTTTGCAAAACGCGAGGATCTCGACGATCAGTTTCA
Organism: Geitlerinema sp. S16; assembly: GCA_011390275.1. Classification (GTDB taxonomy): domain Bacteria; phylum Cyanobacteriota; class Cyanobacteriia; order Cyanobacteriales; family Geitlerinemataceae; genus RDYZ01. The sequence goes on along the minus strand of JAABST010000029.1, from coordinate 39,522 downwards.
GACTCAAATCGATCGCCTGGGCTTTGTCCGCACGTGGCGTTAGCTTGTTAAGCAAACCCAACAGCGGCACTTTTTCACCGACTTTATTCGCCAGCGCCGCCGTCCCGAGAGCGCTGCCCGCTGAGTCGATCGTGTCGTAAAGAAATAGCGCGTTTTGATAGCCCTGAGACTTGTCGTTATACAGCTCGATCGCACGATCGCTGACCATCTGAATCAAGCTGGTGTCATCTTCGCCTGTCACCGTGCGGATGGTGTTTTCCCAGCCGATCAGATTATTCCATTGGCCTGGAATCACGAAATCAAGGGAGTTTAAGGCGAAAATGGTCATGCCGCTATTGGGCAGAGCATCGACACGTTCGTTAATCGTTTTGGACATAGTTTTGACCTGAATGTTTGATCTGAGTTTTTGATCTGGACTTTTGACGTGAACTTGATTTTTATCGCGATAAGTCGCCCAAGATCATCAGCAGTGGTTTCAGACCTTTAAGGTTTCCAAAACCTCAAAAGTCTCACTCCCTGCGATCCAGTCAATTTTTGGCTTGGGCAACTGAGTTTAATTGTTCACTTTAAATAGGCGATCGTCACCCCCGCCCCCCCATCATTGTGTGCGGCCAACTCAAACCGATCGATATACGGCGATCGCGTCAGTAGCTCATGCACCCCGAGGCGTAACTTACCCGTCCCCTTGCCGTGGATAATCCACAGCGCACCGCCGATCGGCACGGCTTCCGCGATCGCCGACTCAAGCTGTAGCTCCGCTTCGGAAATGCGATTGCCACGCACATCAAAGGTATTTTTCGAGGTGCGAAGGATCGGCGCCGCTTTTTTCTGGGTGGCTTCGGTCTTGGCCTGTTTCGCCTGGGCTTTGGTTTTGGCTTTCGGCTCCGGCACATCCGGCTTTTTGCCATCCAATGACTCGATCTCCACCAGCCCGATCGTCATCTTCATCAAACCAAACCGCACCGTTAACTCATTGTCTTTATTCACATCACTCAGAACCTCCGCCGTTTGACCCAGGCGCGGAATCCGCACCCGATCGCCAATCTTCGGCTTAAAGCCCGGTGTGGGTTTGGGCGTGGTTTGCGACGGAAGACGAGTTTGGGCGATACCGTTAATCGTCTCGGTGGCCGCGCGAGCCGCCTGCGCTGTGGGATCTTTACTGCGCTGAAGCTGACGGATCACCTTAGCGATTTCACCTTTGGCCTGATTAATTTCCGTCCGAACCGCCTCCTCTTGCTGCTGTTTCAGCTCGGTTTCGCGCAGCTTGAGCTGTTCCGCCTTTTGAGAAATCTCGCGATTGAGCCGTTCGGCTTGGGTCACGAGCTGCTGGGCTTCGTTGGCCTTGGCTTCTTGGCGGCGGCGCTCGGCTTCGAGTTCGGCGATCGTCTGGTTCACGTCGGCGACACCGGTGGGGGCGATCTGGTGTTCGGCGAGATCGAGGACGTGGGAATCGAGACCAAGGCGGCGGGCGATCGCCAAGGCGTTGGAACGACCGGGAATGCCCCAGAGCAGACGGTAGGTCGGTTTTAGGCTCACGTCGTCAAACTCCACCGAGGCATTCTCGAAGCGATCGTCTTGATATTTCAACGTTTTGAGTTCGCCGAAGTGGGTGGTGGCGATCGTCAAACGAGCGCGATCAGCCAGGGTCTTGAGCAGGGCGATCGCCAGGGCGCTGCCTTCGGTGGGGTCTGTGCCTGCGCCAACCTCGTCGAGTAACACCAGGGGATTAGAGGCCGGAGGTGGTGGCGTTGAGCCTACAACCGTAGACTTTAAACCGTTTAATTGCGACTCACTCGAAATTGATTCAGTCTGATTGGTTTGTGAATTTTCCTCGGAATTAACGGCGATCGCCGAGACATCGACGCCAGCCTCCGCCGACTCAGGTAATGCCGCCAAAATGCGACTAATGCGGCGAATATGACCGGAAAACGTCGATAGACTTTGCTGTAATGACTGTTCATCGCCAATATCGGCCAAAATTTGACCAAACCAGCAGATTTCCACCGGTTCCCGTGCCGGAATAAATAAGCCACAGCGTGCCATCAACGCCGCTAAACCGATCGACTTCAGCGTCACGGTTTTGCCTCCGGTGTTAGGCCCCGTAATCGCCACCACTCGGGTGTACGATCGCACCGGCGCATCGATCGCCACCACCGGCGCACCGCTTTCGTGTTTGTGCTGCCACACCAGCAGCGGATGACGTAACGTCCGCAGGTTCATCGGCTCGTCTGGGGTCACGAAACGCGGTGGATTCGCCTCCAGCCAATAGGCATATCGGGCGCGAGCCATGGCGAGATCGATCGTCGTAACGATCGCCAGCAATTGCTCCAAACTCTCGGCCACCTCCGCCACCTGCACACTCAGGGCGCGTAACACCACCTCCTCGGCTTGGCGTTCCTGGCGTTGCAGTGTCCGCAGTTGGTTATTGTCATTGACGATCGCCTTCGGTTCGATATAAAACGTCGATCCCGAGCTAGAAATATCGTGGACAATGCCGGGAACTTCGCCCTGAAGTCCGGCTTTGACCGGCACAACGTAGCGATCGCCGCGCATTGTAATCGAGTGTTCCTGCAAGGCCGACCCGTGACGCTGGATCAGGCGATAGAGGGTTTGCTGGATGCGATCGCGCGTACTTTTGAGTTGGCTGCGAATGCGTTCGAGGTCAGGACTGGCGCGATCGGTCACCGAGCCGCGTTCGTCTACGCAGCGATGGATCTCTTTTTCCAGCTCGGGATGGGTGCGCAGATCCGCAATCAGCGCCGTTAACACGGGTAAATCGAGATCATCGAGACCGTCGATCGTCCGCCGAATTTGCCGCGCTCCGGCCAGCGTGGACGCAATATCGTTACACTCCTCGCCCGACAGCAACCCTTGCAGTTGCGCCCGTTCGATCGCCCCGCCAATATCGTTAATCCCACCAAACGGAATCCCCGCATCGACACTCAGCTCGATCGCGTAGGTTTCCTTGGTTTGTGCGAGCAGATATTCACTATCGGCTTGGGTGGGCGGTAGCTGAAGTTGTCGCGCGGCGATCGCGCCGAGCTTGGTCGCACAAAAGGTCGAAAGATGCTGACAAAGACGCGACCATTCGAGCAGGTCAAGGGTTTCGGATTGAATCAACGGTGGCGCAAGGGGCAACGGTGGGCGGAGAGTTTGGGGATGACGGGCTAACACGGATGACAGCGAGCGATTAGTGGTAACGCTTTTAACGTAAATTGTGCGCTCTACAGGCTGAATTGGGGCTGAAATCGGACTGAAATCTAGGTCAGAAGACTGCTCATACGGGTCAACAACTTATGATCGATGAAAAGTCACTACGTTAATTTTACCGATTGTTACTAATCTTAAAATAATTGCCACGCCGAATCACCTTCTATTCTTTTTTCTATTTTAGGAGCTGCCGCTATGATCCCCGTTCGTGAAGCTGAAGCGATTATCCTTGGGTGTATTCAACCGTTTAACGTGATCGGTGACACGGAGTCGATCAAACTCGATCGGGTTAGCGGGCGCATCCTGTCACAGCCCGTCGCCAGCCGCCTCGATTTTCCCCACTGGGATAACTCGGCGATGGATGGCTATGCGGTGCGGTTTGCGGATGTGGCGCAGGCCAGCGAGACCGAGCCGATCACCTTAGAAGTGGTCGGCGAAGTCCCGGCGGGGTGTGCGCCACAAAATATGGTGCATCCCGGTCAAGCCGTTCGGATTTTCACGGGATCGATGCTGCCCAAAGGAGCGGATACGATCGTCATGCAGGAGAACACGACACGCAAGGGCGATCACGTGGTAGTCCAAAGCGCCCCAGCAGCGATCGGTCAGTTCGTCCGCACCAAAGGGGAATTTTACCAAAGCGGTGACACCCTGCTTCCTGCCGGGATCGCCCTCACCGCCGCCGAAGTCGCGGTACTAGCGGCGGCGCAATGCACCTTCGTCCGGGTTTTCCGTCGTCCCCGCGTGGCGCTGCTCTCCACCGGTCGCGAACTTGTCCCACCGGATCAGCCACTGCTCCCCGGCCAAATTGTCGATTCCAATCAAGTCGCGATCGCCAGCTTTCTCGAACGCCACGGCGCGATCGTCCTCCCGTTCGGCATTATCGCTGATGATCCCCGAGTCACCGCCGCCACGATCGCCCAGGCGATCGAAGAGGCCGATATGGTGATCTCCACCGGTGGTGTCTCCGTCGGTGATTACGATTATGTGGAAGATGTCCTAGGGCATCTTGGCGGTGATATTCGGATTCGATCGGTGGCCGTCAAACCGGGGAAACCCCTAACGGTCGCAACCTTTCCCCACTCAGAGGCTGGCCGCGATCAATCTGTGATCTATTTCGGTTTACCCGGAAATCCAGTGTCCGCCCTCGTGAGCTGCTGGCGGTTTGTGCGTCCAGCATTGCTCAAACTCTCGGGATTAGCTCGGGGATGGGAGCCGTTAGTTGTGCGGGCAACGCTACGAGAGGACTTGCGAGCAGGCGGGAGCCGCGAAACCTATATTTGGGGATCGCTGTACTACGGTCGCAACGGTTTTGAATTTGATCGCGCTCAGGGCAGCAGCAGCTCCGGCAATGCGATCGGTTTGGCGTTAAGCAATGGGTTGGCGGTGGTTCCGGTGGGAACTACGGCGATCGCGGCGGGTGAGTCTGTGGAGGTCTTACAGATCGGTGTACCGATCGTTGAGGGGTCTTGAAGGGGTGAACATAATTTAAACGATTGATTAAACGATTTTGAAATTCAGTCCTAGATTTCAATCCCAAAAAGAAGCGAATCAATCCTTCAAGCCACTTCTAAATTCAATCAATTTCAGCCCAATTTCTAGGTAATTCCCCCATGCTTCGACTAAAACTTTACATTGTTTGATAGTAGCCACTCCACAATTGACGAACAGTTGTATCAATACCTTGTATGGGGATCGCTCTTGTTCTACATTAAATGCATGAACAAACGGCACGATTCCCAGGACGAAAAAGGGAACAACTAAAAAAGCCGTTTCGCGTACGGTTCGAGTCGCAATCGTCAAGGAGGTTCACACGCTGATCACTACAAAAGCTGTCGTAACACGTAGTCCTGACATCCGTTCCAATCACTTATATTTTCTCATTTGATTCCTCGGGAAAACTGAACGTATTACTCTGAATTTCGGTCAAACCGTCATCCGTTCAGCTCCAATCTATCTAAAACTACCAGAGAAAATCCTGAGTGTTGAACGCTCGGCAGTAAGTTCTAGGCTACGTCGTTAAGAGACAACGAGCCCGCGCCCTATCGTTAGGGAGATTTTGAACACTGGTCAATTTGAACACTGATCAACACGGAACTTTTCGTAACCCCTGTTATTTGGGAGGTTTCAATCTTTGCGACAAAGGCTTTTGCTAGAAACAGTAACGTCTAAATCGACGACTTATATCTTCTGATTTGATTGCTTTGGGAGCACTAACAATACGTTCCGTATCTGTTTATCTCCAGCTCGTTATTGAAAAATAAGAGAAGCTTATTAAGCTATACGATTAGACGTTTCTGTTTTGTTTTCGTTACTTGCTGGATTGTTTAGGTCATGTTTTTCGAGTATTGTTGTTTCTTGTCAGTACTCGACACCTGTTATTCACCCTTTTCAAGCCTGAAAAATAAAAAAGACTCGATCGAGCTTGCGAGATAGCCATCGAGTCTTTTTTATGGATTTTTATGGAGATCTACTGCAATTTTTGGTAGTACACAAGCTGCCGATCGGGGAATAACTCCGGGTGAAAAATCTGCACCAGATCCGCCAAAATTACCTGTGGTTCGAGCAATCCCGTTTCCCAATAGTCATTACCGCCCGTTACGTTCGTCTTGGCCGTGTTGTTATACATCCGATCGCGCTGCCACGCCTGAAACTGACCGTAACGCGGATCATCGGCGATCGCTGCCGCCCGCGTCTGCCACTCTGGAGCCATATTCAGCCAAACATCCGCCGCCGCCGCCACTTCGTACACCGCCTCAAAATCCAGCGGCAACGTCACTGATGCCGTCGAATCGCTCCAAAGATAATTCGCCCCCGCATCCGCCAACAACTGCGCCCCATAGCTCTGACCACCCGGCACGTACCACGTCCCCTGATAGCTAAACCCGAGCAGCACCGTTGGACGCACCGCCACCGATTTGGCTAACGTTGCCACCGCTAAATACTCCCGCTCGATCGCCGCAAACAGTACATTCGCCTCCGCCTCGCGGTTAAAAAACAGCGCCGTAAACTTCAGCCACTCCGCCCGACCCAACGGCGATCGCTCCACATATTCCGCGTTTAACACCACGTTTAACCCCGCCTCGGTCAGCTTCGGGTATACATCGCTGCTGGGGTCGCCGATGCTGTGGGTCATGACGAGATCCGGAGCGAGGCTGATGATGGCTTCGATGTTAGTGGACAGATTGCGGGTGACTTCGATCGCGTCGCCGGATGTAAGGCGATCGCGGACACTGGGGGTGCTGATGTGGTCAGCGCTGCCCGTACCCACAAGGCGATCGACTACACCGAGACGATCGAGGTGGGGCAGGTGGGTGGTGGAGAGGGCAACGATCGAGCGGACGGGGACGGTGATCACGGTGGCGGGATCAACGTCAGCCGGGATCGGTGTGCCGCACTGGACAAGGGTATAGGTGAAGCTGTGATCGGCGTCCTGCCAGGGTTCGCGAACGGTGACGGTTTTGTAGTGGCGGTGGTATTCGACGCTGAAACCGGTGGCGTCATCGATTTCGGCTTTGTCGGGGAAATAGTCAACGCTGGGGTCGTAGCTGGCGATACACTCGTCGGTGGTATCGATCACGGCAGGACGATCGGCCTGCACGGTGTTCGATCGCCCGCAACCGGTGAGGGCGATCGAGGTGAGGAATGACACCAGTAAAAGCGGCGTGAGCTGGATCAAGCGAACGTATTTCACAGATGAATCACCAGGGTTTCGCGATTACTTGATTGCCTGACGACAGGCTCTAAAACGTCCAACGAACGCTTGCGCGGGCATTGCGGCTGAGACCGGGATAGCCGGGATAGACCTCGAAGTTTTCATCAAAGAGGTTATTCAAGCTGGCGTTGAGGACAACGTTTTCCCCGATCGGGATTTGCGTTTTTAGGTCAACGGTGACGTAATCCCCCAGGGTTTCGGTATTGGCATTATCGACAAAAAACTCGCCGATATAATGCAATAAAATCCCAGCGTAAAGACCGTCGGGACGCGCGTAGGCCAAGCCAAAATTCACGCTATTGGCATCCCGAAAACTTAGATCATTGCCCTCATTGGAGGAATTACTATCGCTAAGAATTTCTGTATTGTTCAGCGTGACATTGGTAAAGGCAAATAGGTGTTTCGTTAGCTCAACATCAAGTCCAGCTTCAATACCGATCGTCTCGGTTTCGCCAATATTCACAAAGGTGCTAGGCGAGCCAAATTCAAAGGCGATCGTTTCCGAAATATGGTTCAAAAAAAACGTCAGACGAAATAAGCCAAAATCACCAATTTTTTGATCGAGTCCAATATCAAAGCTATTACCACGCTCTGGATTTAGATCAGGATTTCCGGCGATGTTAAATGCGGCTAATCCTTCCAAAGCGGAAACGAGCGGTGCGTTAAAACTGCGAGCATAATTGGCACGCAAGGTTGTACTGTCAGACACTTTCCAAAGAATGCCAGCACTCGGAGACGTAAACGAGCCATTTTCGAGACTGTTAAACTCCTGGCGTAGTCCCACATTCGCACTTAAATCGTCGGTAATATCGATGTTGTAGAGGGCGAAAAGTGCGCCTTGATTGATATTACCGTCATAGTTTTCGGTCGAACTGTCATCGAAAAAGCTATAGGTGTTATTCGTTGAATCAATGGTACGGAAATCGAGACCATAGGTAAGGCGTTGAGTGTCGGCTAGTTTCAAACTGTGTTGCACCTGAAACCCGATCGCATTGCGATCGACCTCATCCCGACTAAAGCTCGGATCGCGATAGGTATAGCTCAGAAAATCGGTGAAAACTCGCGCCGTTAACAGCGATCGATCGTCTTCGCTTAACTGTGAATCCCAGCGCAAATCAAACAGTAAATCTTCGCTATACTGCCGGGTGTCGTCACTCAAACTATTAAACTGCCCGAGGCTGCCTTCGCCGGTCGGGACACCGCCGGGAACACCGATATCGCGGGAAAGATATAGACCGCTGAAGGTGAGACGGTTGCGATCGTTGATGTCCGCCGTCAGCTTGAGGTTGAGGTTGTTATAGTTCGCGTCGGCATTGTCGCGCGTGCCGTCGTAGTCGATCGTTTCCAGCTCGAAGGGAAAATCGTTTTCAGCGTAGGTGCGGTTGTAGCCGAACACCCAGCCGATATCGCCCGCCGATCCACGAGCGCGAATCACCTGCTGGTTATAGCCAAAGCTTCCAAACCCAGCACGGGCGGAGAATTCCGGCTCGTCGGTCGGCTCTTGGGTGACGATGTTAATCGTGCCGCCCACGCCGCTGGAGCCATACAGCGCCGAGCTACCGCCAGGGAATACTTCGATGCGCTCGACAAAATCTATGGTGAATTCCGCGATATCAAACCCACCGGCAAATCCGAGATCATTAATCGGGCGGCCATCGAGCAAAATCAGGGTTTGCGTGCTGTCGCCGCCGCGAATAAATTGCGAACTTTGTGCGCCTAGCTGACCGCCGGTTGTGCCTTCGCTGAGAACACCGGGAAGATAGCGCAGGGCTTCCTGGACGGTGGTTGCGCCCTGTACCTCGATTTGTTCGCGGGGGACGACGTAGATGGGACGCGAGGAATCGCGCAGGGGGCGGTCTTGGCGAAAGGGTGCGAAAACGGGCTGATCGAGGATGCGATCGATCAGGATTTCGACATCGGCTTCATCGTCGATCGCTGGGCTGATCTCAGTATCGGAATTATTATCATCGGATTCTTCCGACTCGTCGGCTTCGCGTAACTCGATCGCCTCTGGTTTGATCGATTCCTCTGATATGTCTAGCGGCTCGCTTAATTCTGATAATCCTGAGATATTCTCAGCGAGTTCTGGCGCTTCGATTGGCGGCTCGATTGGCGCTTTGATCGCGTCCAATTCTCGACTTTGAACGGAATTCGCAGGACTAATTTCGACAATTTCGGCGTCATCTTCAGCGCGGGACTGCGTTTCGATCGCAGTTTCTGCTACCGCTGGAAACCGTGCAGCTAGCACGAGTCCGAAAAACATTGCACTACAAATAATAGACGAGCGTAAACATAACCGCCACGCCCAAGCGTGACGAGAATTTTGAGCAAACAGCATCCGTAACCTCGCAGATGTGACTTGAATTGATTTGTAGCGATCGGCGGGCATTCTGACTGCAAGATTTTGCGTTATTGCCAGTTTTTACCACGTTGATTCACGTCGAAAACTAGGCAAAATCTTGTTCACAGTTGCGGGACAGCGTCGGACTTACACCGAACTTTCCCCGTTTCCTCTGATGGCTGTTCTCCATCAGAACCGAGCTAAGCAAGCGTAGCACGCAAGTTGCGCGTTACGAGCAGTTTAATGATTTAATCTCAAAATCAAAGTCGATATGTTCGGATAAATCAGACTATTTTGAAATCTGGTTTATGAATCGTCATCAGCTTCAATAATCGGCTCTACATCGCTAGGTTCTTCAGAGGCCGGTTCTTCCTCGACTGGATCGGCTGATTCTTCATAAACCGGTTCCTCATAGGCCGGTTCCTCATAGGCCGGTTCCTCGTAGATCGGCTCGGGAGGACTGATCGGAGCGGCTGCCGGTGGTGCTGTCGTGGGCTGGGGCGGAACGGGATCGCGAGCCGTCTCGGTGGTATTAGAGCCTTCATCCGCGATACGGGCGCGGATCGTGAATTCAGCCCGATCGCTGGTGTAGCTTGCTTGTTGGGCGGTGGCGAGGGCAGCGCGATCGGCCTCGGCGCTACCGCTCGATCGTATTAATTCAAATTCCAGTTCGCCGTTCGCATTGCGATAGGCGCGAATCAGCGGATCGCGTTCAACAGCTTCAGTTTGTGAGCCTTGGTAGCGACCTTGGCAACCGCCGGTACAGGATGTACCACCGGAGGATACACCCGTCGTTTCACCGCTGGAGGATTGCCCTGAGGCTGTACCATGACCACCGGGTGAACGATCGCCGTTTCCCGTTCCCGAACCACGACCGGTTCCCGTTCCCGAACCACGACCATTCCCGCGACGCGACCCCACAACGAACCCGCGACCACCAACTTCACCATCGCCTGTCCCTGTCAGATCGCCAGTCTCGCCGGACTGTCCAGTGTCTCCCGGCTCGCTGTTTACCCCCCGTGTGTCCTTAGACTTATTTTTTTCGGGGTGATTGGGATTTTCGGGATCTGCGGTGTTCTCGGTGGCGTTGGACTCGCAGTCTTGAGCTTGGGGGTTCTTGGGATCGGCCTGTGGGTTGGTGATTGGGCGATCGGGTGCGGTGGTGATCGCGGCCAATGAAGGCGGGGAGACGATCTCGGAGGGAGCATCGATCAAGGTCTCGTCGCTGACCGTTTCGCTCGTGTTGGTTTCGGCGATCGATTCGGCGGTGGCGATCGTGTTCCCGTCTAGCATCAGCAGTTCGACGGGTTCGGAGACGTGGGAAAGATTCGTGGCGTGCCACCAGAGCGGACTGGTGGCGAAAACGCCGAGGTGTAACGCGATCGACCCGCCTGCGCCGTAGAGCAAAATGTGGCGCAGGCGTCGGGGCGTCGGTCGATGCGTTGGGGGTTGGGGAGCGGACATGGGGGAGTGGCAATCAGGTTGCACGATTTCGCCGTTCGAGGTTGAAATTGGACTCGCTAGCATACCGCTTTGCTAGGGCGAGGTCACGGGACGTTGAGTCAAAAACCTACTAGGCGCTTTAACCAAAGCTCACGCCAAGATCGCTGTCGGATACCACCGTAAACGAATTGGCCAGATTGATTGCCGCACCGTTGGTGACCCGACCAATAAAGCCGCTGCCAGTGATTTGGATCAGGGCATCGGCTCCAGAGGCGACAAAGCCCACACTAGAGGCATTGAGTTCGCCGACGATTACGAGACGATCGCCCTCCGCCAAGGAAAAATCGGTGATCGTATCGACAGCATTCGCATCGGTACTGAGATCGGTGGCTAGACGCAGAATGAAGGTATCGGCATCCGCGCCGCCGGTAAGGGTGTCACGACCGCGATCGCCGACGAGAAAATCACGCCCCGTACCGCCGTTAATCACATCATTGCCCTGACCGCCGCGCATAAAGTCATTGCCGCTGCCGCCATTGACCGTGTCTTCGCCCAGATTGCCGTGCAAAATATCATCATCCGCACCGCCAGACAGCACGTCATTATCTCGCCCGCCTCGCAGTAAATCATTGCCCGATCCACCCGTCACCGCGTCCGCTCCCTGACCGGCATACACCACATCACCAATCTCCGACCCGGTCACCAGATCATTCCCCCCAAAGGTTAAAAAGCCGGTGGGATTGGCGGCGCTGAGAGCGGAGGTGAGGGCGATCGTGTTCGCGGCATCGTCGAATAACTGAGCGCTGATAATCAGGGTCGCTTGCCCGATGCGGTTAGCGAACTGGTTAAGTAAACCCGTGTCCATGAAACCCGATGTCCGACTGGGGACGATGCCATCGGTCACCCGTGCGCCGGTAATTTCCGAGCCGAGGGTTACGGTATCGATCGCCGCTAGATTGCTCGTCACCTTGCCAAACACGGCGTAATTGCCATCGAGGAAGGTATTGCGATCGCTGAGGTTGATATAAAACTGGGTCGAGGCGGTGTTGGGCGTGTCGAGTGACGGTTGGCTGGCGTTACCGCTGCGAGCCATGGCGATCGTGCCGCGCAGGTTTTGCAGGGTGGGTACGGCGGTGGGAATTCCGGCCTGGGCAAAGGTGAAGCCAAAGGCATACTGACCGCTACTCGATTCGCGGATTTCCAGCGGGATCGTGTAGGGGATTTCGGGTTTGGCAGCAGTTCCCTCGCTGAGGCGGGTCGGGTCGCCCGCCTGGATCACAAAATCCTCGACAACACGATGAAACTGAATGCCGTCATAAAAGCCAATTTCGACCAAATCGGCGAAGTTACCGCCCGTATTGGCGGCGTTGATGCCGTCCACTTCGATCGTGAGCGGGTTTCCGTCAATGACCATGGTGACGGTAACAAGGCCGGTCAGCGGTGCAAAATTTTCCATCGGGAAGCGTGTGAAAGTTCAGGGTTGCGGGCAAGATTTCGAGCGGAGTGCGGGCAAGATTCTGAGCAAAGCCAGACTCTAGCCACATACCATCATCGCTACAGATTAGGCGATCCTATAACTGATCGAATCTCGAATCTATCCTTGACTGATTTGGCGTACACCCTGCGACGTTTGTTCGAGGGGGATGTTCCGTGACACAGTCACGCCCAAGTATGGCCGGATAGTCGTGTCACGCAAATTATTTCGTTAGGACTAAGCCCAAATGACTTACCACGCAGTACGGTCAGGACTGACGCAGAAGTCGGGCTTCTCACCCAATTTTGCGTCAGTCCTGACTGTATAGCAAAAAACGATTTGGTTAGGTCGCATAAAAAAACTGAGAGCGCTGAACGGAGTCGTTGCCATAGCCTTTGTGAAGCACATAGTGCCGTTTTCAGCTTAAACAAGAGCATCCTAATACGATCAGTTTTTGCTATGTCAGCGCAAATTCCCTATCGGTAGCACAGCCATTCCAGACATTTATGTTTTATGCCATTAATAACGCGATCGCCCAAGCCCTGCTCGCCATCGACCCCAATCTATAGTTCATGCCGAAACATGAACGTGACCAGCGAAACAAGAAGATAGCCCAAGAGAGCATAAACAAGCATTGCAACCAGAATATTAAGATCAAGAATACTACCTCCACCCGACGAAGTTGGGCTAACAAACAAGGTAGAAAACGGCGAAACGAGTGGTACACATAGGTTATAAATCAATCGAGAAAATTGATTCTCTGTATTAGCACCAAATAAACGCAGCAAAAACTTAAAGCCTAATAGCAATTCTAAAATCCCAACGAACCAATAAATACTCTGAATAATCCAGTTTAATGTGGTGGTTCGTCTAGCTAAATTCAGACGTTTTTTGTCTTGGTGAAGACGGTAAGATTCTTCATCATGACGAAGGTCTTCCCGTCTACTAATATTGTCTCCTTCCTTCGGATTATCACGCATTCTCTAAGACCCGGTAATTAATATTTTAATGTAGACACAGAGCAAGATATAGCAGAAGCCGATTAAATTAGAACACTCTCGTCTAAGTTGAAAACCGCACATCGACTCCGCTCAGTGCTCTCAGATTTTTTTGATAAGTCTTAAGCAAATCGTTTTTTGCTATAGGATGATCTATCTCTATTTTTCAAACAGGGAAAAATCACCAAAAGTGCCTTCTCAGAGTTATCATTTGAAAAACAAGTTATAGACAATACCAATGAGTGCTAAAACCAACAGTATGTGAATCAATCCACCACCAATCTGAAGAGAAAATCCGAGTAGCCAGAATATAATAAGTACGCCGACAACAGTCCAAATGAGATTAAACATCTGTTTGATTCCTATTCGATTTCAAGCATTAATTTTTAACTTGTTTGGATGGCAATCGTCTCACATTCTATGAATCGATCGCCATCCAACCCGACTAATTAATCGATTGTTTTTTTGAGTTCATCCTTTGTATCTTCAACAGTATGCGTAACCTCGGCTTGCACCTGTTTACGCTTTCCTTCTTCCTTATCCTTTGGGTCGCCAGAAAGATTGCCAAGTCCTTCTTGGGCTTTTCCTTCAACATTTTTGGCGGTTGCCTTTGCGTGATCCTTAAAACTCATGAAATGACTCCTTTTTGGGGATAAACAAATTGTTCTTTTTATAACGAAATCTTGAAACAAATCAGATTTTAATGTTAGTGCCTTAATCCTGAGTAATCGGTTTACGAGTTTTTAAATTGAAGCGAAATTTATGAGATGATATGTGCAATTTGATTTTACATATATCGATCATTTCATCCAGAATAACCTCATCTAAATTGCGACGGGTGACTTCCAGATCATCAAGAATTGTCACCAAAGCATGTTCCGCCAGACGCAATTTATCCCCATCCGTAAGCATCTCTGCATCCTCATCGATACCAAGCCTCAAGATAGCAGCGTCCTTTTTGGGCTAAAACTTATGCTAATTAGTCCTGATGATTCTGAAGATTTTCTAAAATAGTCGAGAATGGATGATTATCTTTAATTAATAATTTCTTTAACCTCATCTTTTACATCTTCAATGGTATGGTTTATTCTTGCTTCGGCCTGTTTTTCTTCACCCTCGACTTCTACTTTAGTATCACCCGTCAACTCTCCAATAGCCGCCTGAACTTTACCTTCAATATTTTTGGCTGTTGCCTCGGCTCGATCTTTTAAACTCATGGCTATCTCCTTGCTTAAGTTGCAAATTTAAGAATCAAAAGCTCGACATAAAATTAACTTTTGATATCCTCACTATAGCCGATGTTTTATCGATGACCTCTGTATTTCGGTAATCAACAGAAATAATTCACAATCTCAAAAGTCCCATATTTAATATGTGATAACAGGCGATATTCAGCCTAATTGGTAGGTAAAACTTGAGGCTAAAGTGGCTCAAAGCACTGTTATGTAAGGAGTTTCTGAGTACAAGGATAAGAAATTATATAAAATCCGGTTCTGTATGAGAAAAATAAAAAACGCCTATGAGCACTGAGCGGAGTCGTTGGCATAGCCTTTGTGAAGCAAATAGTGCGGTATTCACACAAAGCGACGATCCAAGCCACACAGGCGGATTTTGTATTAGAGATAGCCTCAAACCAACCTACTGGCGCGACTCATCTAAAAGTAGTTTTGTAGGGCATTGCCCACCATCACGGATACTGATGCACGGGCTGATCGTGGTGGGCTGTGCCCACCCTACTGGCGCAGCGAATACACCTCTTTAGAAAAGTCGCGCCACTACTGGCGTGACATTCTTGAAAAGATGTATGGCAGAAAGACGTAAGGATCCATCGTTCCTACGCAGAGCGTAGGAACGATAGAAAAGAGGCCGGACTTACGCAAGATGGGTTAGAAGTCCTCTAACGCCAGTGTCTAGGTATCTTCTTTCACCGGGAAACGGTTGACCGCGTAGGCCGCATCGCGAGCCAGTTGCTTCATTCGATCGCTCAGGTGCGGCACGTGGGGAATCTGCGATAACACATCCAGCGTACGGCGTAGCACCCGCACAATATCGCCATCATCCAGGCTCGTATTGCCACAGAGATCTTCCCATTCAACCCCAAGCGCCCACTGCTCTACCAGCGAGACAAACTCGCGATCGAACCACACCGGCAGCGCCACATCGTAGCGTCGCTGCACCTGAAACACACGCCGCCGCAAGTTTTTGACGTTATCCAAGGCGTTCAACACCTCCGGCGATACGTCAAACGCTGTCCAGGCATCGGGTCGCGTCACCTCTACCGTCACCCCAGCACAGGCCGCCGCGAATTGGTGCATCTCCAGATCTTCAAACTCGTGACTCATTAACGCCAACCCGAGCCAGAGTTCGTTATCGCCCCGCAGTGCCGCGATCGCCTCGCCCAATTCGGTCGGCTGCATCGACTCTTCAAGACAGCAAAATTCAAGCAAAATATCGATTAAATCGAGGAAATCTTGCCAGTGTCGCCCGAGGTTGCGCTGTATCGCTTTGTTGCGATCGTCAAGCTGTTCTTCTAGGCGTTCGATGCGTCGCAGTTGCTTGAGTAGCGCGGTGGGGTTGCCGATCTGGTGTAACGGGTGATCTTCAAGGGCTTCTTCAACGTCCTTCACCCGGTCTAGCCATTCCACCACCTCTGGGGGAAACTCCGGCGGGGGAAGCTTCGGGATGCGCTCGGCGATCGCAAAGGTATCGCTCATTCCGGCGATCGGATGCTGCACCCGCACCAGATCCGGCGGCCAACTGAGATCGTCCACCTCGGGTAAACGCGGCACATTGCCGAATAAATGCACCACATCCGCCGGAGTTGCGGCGTACCACATGTTGTTCGATCCGAGGCAGAGGAGCTGTAGCGGTCGATCGCCGCCGCCGATTTTGCCGACGAGTACCGCCGCGATCGGCTGGGGAACCGGTACATTGGGTCCCTTCAGGCTAACGATGCTACCGGTCACCGCAAATCGCAGTGCCAACAGCAGCGAATCGTGAGCCATCTCGTGTGCCTGTTCGCGCAGGGTTTTGAGGATGCGCCGCTCCTCATGCAGGCGTTCTTGGAGTTTGCGGTAGGACTCGATTAGGTCGAGATCGAGGTCAGACAGTTGCGCTTCGGCCTGGGCGAGTTTCGCTTCGACGTTGGCGATCTCGTCCTGTTGGGGCTTGAGGCTGAGGTTGGCGAGATATTGGCCGAAACTGCGTTCGACGAGATCCTTGGCTTGATCGATCGAGTGGGTTTGCAGCAGATTCAGCACCATGCCGTAGGTTGGCGTGAACTGGCTGACTAGCGGATCAGCGCCGATCGTGGCTAAATGCGCCGCTTCTTTTGCCCCTTCAAACGGCGATTCGAGCGCGACGACATAGCCGCGATCGTCCATGCCCCGACGACCAGCACGCCCCGCCATCTGCAAAAATTCCGACGCCGTTAACAGGCGATGGCCGCTATCGGTACGCTTGGAGAGTCCCGCGATTACGGTCGATCGGGCAGGCATATTAATCCCTGCCGCCAGCGTCTCCGTCGCGAACACCACCTTAATCAAGCCCAACTGAAACAACGATTCCACCAGGGATTTCCAGGCGGGCAGGACTCCGGCATGGTGCGCCGCAATCCCGCGATACAGCGGTTCGAGCTGGTTGGTGCGGATTGCGCCGGGGTTGTCCGCGACGAAGGCATCGACGATCGTGGCGACGCGATCGGTTTGCTCGGGACTGAGCAAGCTAAAGTCACCCATTTCCGCCACGGCTTTATCGCAGCCGCGCCGACTGAAAATGAAGTAAATCGCCGGGAGCATATCGCGTTCGGCCAGTTTCGACACGACAAAGCTCACCGCTAGGGGACGCGGACGGGGCGGCTTTTTCGTCGTTTTGCTGTATTTGCCTTTGTGGAGCTTCTGCCCGCGAATGCTGGGATTAATTTGTGTACCGCTTTTGTTGAGCAGCGGAAACAGGCCGCGACCGGTGCAATAGTTAAATTCAAGCGGGACGGGGCGAAAATCGGAGTAGATCAGCTCGGTGGGGCCGTGAACGGTGGCGATCCAGTCGGCGAGCTGGCCGCTGTTGGCGACGGTGGCGGAGAGACCCACGAGCTGCATCGCGGGGGGAGCATAGACGATCGCCTCTTCCCAAACCGTCCCGCGCTGACGATCGTTCATGTAGTGACACTCATCGAGCACCACGGTTTCCACATCCTGCACCGATGTCCCGACCTCGCCGATCGGCGTGCCGTAGAGCATATTGCGGAAAATTTCCGTGGTCATCACCAGGATCGGCGCTTCTCGCTCGATCGCCACGTCACCCGTCAGCAATCCCACCTTATCGTCACCAAATTTCTCGCGAAAGTCGCGCAATTTCTGGTTACTCAACGCCTTCAGCGGCGTGGTGTAAAACACCCGTTTGCCGCGTGACAGGGCGCGATAAATCGCATATTCGCCGATCAAAGTTTTGCCTGATCCCGTGGGGGCGCAAACGATCGCGGATTTATCTTGGTTCAGCGCCTCGATCGCTTGGAGCTGAAAATCATCGAGGTCGAAGGGGAAAAGCTGGCGTAGGTCTAGTTCTGGCATGGTCATATTTTAGGCGATCGTTCTCTCCCTGAAGGATCATCACACAATCGCTTTGGGTTGCGGTAATCCTGCCGCATTGGTGAACCGTCAGGTAATATGCGTGGCAGTACCTCTGTGCGTTAGCGACGCCGCCTTCGCCCTCCTCGGATGCCACATTATTTTTTCCATCTACTTGCGTTTGGTTTGGCCTGCGCCGTCGTTTTGATTGCCACTCCCATCGTCCGCCAGATTGGCCTCACGCGCGGCCTCGTCGATCAACCCGGCGCACGCAAAGTACACGCGCAGCCCATGGTACGACTCGGCGGCGTCTCGATTTTTATCGGTAGCACCCTGGCTCTGATCACCGTCTGGAAGTTCGGCGGCTTTATTGATGCGCAAGGTCAAATCCTCAACCCCCGAGCCGAATACGAAATCTGGGGCGTAACGATCGGCGGTTTGCTCTTCTTTTGTATTGGCCTTGCCGATGATTTGTTTAATCTCTCGGCGATCGTGCGCCTACTGCTGCAAACCAGCATCGCCAGCCTAGTCTGGGCGATCGGTGGCGTCCAGGTTAATGTTCTCAGCGTGCCGTTTGGCGACATGCTCGAACTCAGCGAGCCGGTGAGCTGGATCGTGACGATTCTTTGGCTGGTGGGGATGACGAATGCGATCAACTGGATTGATGGACTCGACGGTCTCGCGGCGGGCGTTTCGGGAATCGCCGCGACGATCATGCTGTTTGTCTGTTTGTTCGCCGATCGTCCCGCCGCTGCCCTAATCGCCGCTGCCCTCGCGGGCGGAACCCTTGGTTTTTTGCGCTACAACTTCAACCCCGCTCAGATTTTTATGGGCGATGGCGGCTCGTACTATCTCGGATTTACGCTAGCCGCCGTCGGTATCGTCGGCCTGATCAAAAGCAGCACCGTCACGGCGGTACTGCTGCCCTACGTCATCCTCGCCGTGCCGATCGTCGATATGTCCGCCGTGATCATCGATCGGCTCCGTAGCGGCAACTCGCCCTTCATCGCCGATAAGCGCCACCTCCATCACCGCCTGCTCAGCGCCGGACTCTCCCATCGATCGACCGTCCTCTTTATCTACTGCCTGACGCTCTGGGTCGGCAGTTTAGCCCTTGCCTTTGCGGGCATTCCTAGCGGGCTCGCCTACGTGATCGCGACAACCCTACTACTGGTTTATACGGGTTTTCTCTGTTGGCGACGCCGGGAAAATTAGGATGGAGACGATAGGTTGGACGCTAGGTGGTGAGAAGGATGCATCTAGGGGCTGTCATCAATTAAAGTTCTAGCGCTTACCCAGCAAGGGTTTCAGCCCCTAGCTTTTTATTGGGTCGGGCGTTCAACAGCTTGCCTGATAAGGGTTCTACGATTAATTGATGACACGCCCTAGGACGACTGACAGGGTTTGTAGATCGTTTCGTAGATGAACTCGGGCTTCAGTTTGGGGGACAAGAGCGAGGCCGATCGGGATGGAGCTGGCGCGATCGTCCGCTGAGTGCGAACATGCCAACCGGAAATCCCATCGTCGTGATCCGGGAGAAATTCATCGAGAATGGTCGATTTGACCTGAATCGCTAGCCCACAGGGGATTTTCCCCCACAGTTGGGTTTGTACCCGATTGCGATCGCGATCGAGCTGAACGGCTAAATACAGCGGCGTATCGTGAGCATTGCGGGCGATCAAATCCTTGTAGCCATAGGCCACGGCGGCATCTTCACCCAGGGTAAAAAAGCGATCGTCACCATACGGGTCAATACTGTGGCCGTGACGTTCGAGAATCTCGCAGCCCCCGTAGAGCAGCGCATTAAATAAATTCGTCGCCACCAAACACAGCCCACCGCCGACATCCACCTTCACCCGCCCCCGCACAAAAACCGGCCCACGTCGAAAGCCGTTACGCTCGATCGGAGCCGGAATGTGATGCCAAAAGGCGAGAATGTGGCCGGGATAAACGATCAGACCGTGAAGATGGTTGATCGCAAGCTGGAGATTGACTAACCGGTTCGCTCGTACATCTGGCGTACCTTTGTTGGGGATCGGGGTGGAAACTTCCGCCCACAAATGGCTGTAGGGCAGTGGGCGATCGGTCAAGTCATCATGCCGCCGCCGAACGTAGCGCAGCGGGTAGCCCCGTATCCAAGTGCGGAGACCTTTGAGCATAATTCGGACTTGGCGCTTCAGGCGAGATTTCACAAGTCGCTTCAATAAGGGTTACGCGCAACGTTCACTTCCCAATCAAAAAACGTCGTAGCGATGCAATGGAATAACACAGCTACGACGTTTGATGCTCATGGGGTTGAGAACTCTTTGTGGGCAATGGCTAGGGAACATCCAGAACCCGAAAACCAGCGCTCATCGCGGTTTACAGGGTGAATTCCAGAACATTCATGGGCGCAGGCTTAAACCGCAGCCAAGAGTTGATCCGCCTGTTTCGCCGTCTCGAAGAAGTAGGCCGCGTTTTCCTCCGGTGTCGTCGGCAAAATACCGTGACCCAGGTTGAGGATGTGACCGCGCGGGCCTGCTTTCTTGATCGTGTCGAGGATGCGATCGCGGATGAACTCTTTCGAGCCAAATAGAACGCCGGGATCGAGGTTACCCTGAACGCCCATCTCGGGGCCAAGGCGACGACGGGCATCCGCCATATCCACCGTCCAGTCCACGCTGATCATGTCCGCGCCCGACTCGCCCATGCGTTCGAGGAGACCCGCACTGCCCGTGACGAGCAGAATCAGCGGCGTTTCCGGATATTTCGCCTTGATTTGCTCAAATACACGCTTTTGGTACGGCAGCGCAAACACTTCGTAATCCTGGGGGCTGAGTTGTCCCGCCCAGGAGTCGAACATCTGGATCACCTGAGCGCCGCACTCGATTTGGTGGCAAGCGTAGGCCGCGATCATGTCGGCAATTTTGCCCAGCAGTGCGTGCAGCACCGTCGGGTCAGAAAACGCCATATTTTTGATGATCGAATAGGTTTTCGATCCTTTGCCTTCAACGGCATAGGCTGCGAGCGTCCAGGGCGCACCGACGAAACCCAGCACAGCGGCTTCGTTTTTCACTTCCTCGCGCAGTGCCGTCAGGATCGGGCGAATGAAGGGGGTTGACTCGTCGGGAACGATCGTATGGAGTGCTTCGACCTGTTCCAGCGTGCGGATCGGATTGGCAATAATCGGCCCCTTGCCTTCCGCGATATCCATCTCGATGCCGATACCGGGCAGCGGGGTGACGATATCGGAAAACAGGATCACACCGTCGGGCTTAAACGCACGCCAGGGCTGGAGGGAGACCTCGATCGCCACTTCGGGAATCTCGGAACGCTCCCGGAAACTCGGATATTTGTCGCGTAGATCGCGGTATGCCTTCATGTAACGTCCGGCTTGCCGCATCATCCACACGGGCGGGCGATCGAGTTTTTCGCCCCGTGCTGCTCTCAATAGGTAGGGAATGTTCGCGCCCGTCATTTACCGCGTTTCCTTAAACAAAAATTCAAAAAATCAGCCAAATAAGCTGACGGCAAGCTTATCACGCACTTGGGCCGCACTTAATGGCAGCGATACATACCGACACACTGCGCAATGTTTTGCATTTTGTTTGCATTTTGTTTGCACTTTGCGAGTCTTCCTCACGTCTCTAACCCATGCTAAAAAACCATGATTAAAGAGCAAAAACCGTATATTTGCGGTTTCGGGGCGTCAATCTATTGCGACGCCGACCGCCTCTTGTAGGCTAGGGACTGCTGAAAATGCTCCACGCTTGATATCTTCATATCTCTCTCTTGCTGAATTTTCCCACCTATGTCCCTCTTACCTCCGACCCGATCGCCCCGTTTCACGCCACGCGAAGCACTCGATCGCTCCCCCCACCTCAAACCCATCACCGCGATCGCCGTGGGAATTGCGGCGCTACTGTGGACGATCGCCCTCGGAAGCTCTGCCCAGGCCAGTGAGGGCGCTACAACCCCCTGGACGCCAGATATGTTCCAAGCGGCTGTCCTCGGCATGGTGCAGGGTTTGACCGAATTTATCCCAATCAGCAGCACGGCGCATCTGAAGATTGTGCCGCAAGCCTTGGGCTGGGGCGATCCGGGGGTGGCCTTTAGCGCTGCGATCCAGCTCGGAAGTATTGTGGCGGTGCTGTCCTATTTTTGGGCGGATTTACGGCAGGTGTTGGGCGGATCGGTGCGAGCGATTCGGGCGCGGGATTGGGAATCGCTGGATTTTCGGATTGCGCTGGGAATTGCGATCGGGACGTTGCCGATCGTCGTGGTCGGCCTGGTCGTGAAAGTGCTACTCGGCGAGTTTTACGACACCGTGGTGCGTACGTCTACGGTGGTGGCGATCGTTTCGATCGTCATGGGGTTATTGCTCGGTTTGGCGGAGGAACTATGCAAGCACTCGCGCGGTTTTGAGGGACTGGGAACCAAGGACGGCATTTTGATCGGGCTGGCGGAGGCGCTGGCGGTGATTCCAGGGGTATCGCGATCGGGGTCTACGATCACGGCGGGATTGTTCCTTGGACTCGAT
This sequence comes from Geitlerinema sp. S16, assembly GCA_011390275.1. Taxonomy (GTDB): domain Bacteria; phylum Cyanobacteriota; class Cyanobacteriia; order Cyanobacteriales; family Geitlerinemataceae; genus RDYZ01. The sequence goes on along the minus strand of JAABST010000029.1, from coordinate 17,260 downwards.
CGCGCCACGGCAGCACGGTTTTCATTTCTGCTGGGCATTCCGGCGATCACCTTGGCCGGTCTGTTTGAGCTGAAGGATTTAGTGACAGGTGTGAGCAGCGCGGAGTTGTTGGCCTTGGTCGCGGGCTTGATTTCGGCGATCGTCTTTTCGTACATCGCGATCGCCTGGTTAATTCGCTTTTTACAAACCCAAAGCACCTGGGTGTTTGTTTGGTATCGCGTCGCGTTTGGTGCGGTATTGCTGGTGGCTTTAAGCCAGGGTTGGATCGCGAATTAATCTTGCCAGGACTGACACAGAAGTCATACACAGAAATCGGACTTTTTCAAAAAATCCGACTTCTATGCACCTATTTCAAAGAGTTCAACTGCTCAACACTCATGAGAACACTGATTTTTTTTGAATACTTTTAAACCGACGACGTCCACCAGGTACGCGCCCAGCCCCAAGCCTGCCGCAGTCGCGATCGAGACGTTTTCGCCTGGGTTATTTTGGGCGATCGCGGGGTCACCCGACGCAAATCCGCCACGCTACAGCCGCGCCAGCGTGCGAGTTCGCGCTGATGCTGTCGCGCCGTCGCACGATACCAGGCGCAATATTCCTCGAAAGCTTGCCGCCGATCGACTTCGTAGGTGAACTCGCGCCGAAGCTGGTGGCGAGCGATGCGCTCATCGACGATCGTCGGCGCTTGGGGAATGATGCGGTGAAAGCCTTCGGGGACGATCGACATGGGGTCAGTGAGTCAAAATAGCGGGGATAATCGCGAGCATTGCGAACACGATAGCAAGTTCAGCCCGACCCGGTTTGACGTTTAACGTTTGACATTTGGCGAATTCAGGTTAATTCATGAAGCCGTTGTTCCTCTAGCTGCGTACGCGACGGACGATAATCATCGCATCCCCGATCGTCGCCGGACGCGCCACAAGCTGCCCTGCTGCATCCACAATATCGATGTCATAAAAATCAAACTGTTGACCACGATCGCGCAAATCCGTCGCCAATCGATCCTGCTCCGCTTCATCTAAGTCATACCAGCGATCCATCAGCTCCACATCGAGATGATTTTGCGCGAAGTCAATCCGCACGGTGGTCACAATTTCATTCGCTATATATTCCTCAGACACCATCTTGATCCGCTCCTGAAGCGCCGCAACCAGTCGCTGTTCCGGGGTGAGTGGTGGTGGAGCCGGTTCGAGCCGTAATGAGGGATTCGGTGCGGTGAGTTCAGCGGGAATCTCCGGTAGTGGTTCGCGATCGTCCAAGAGACGCGGTTCTTGGGGGAATGTGGCGGGTTCGGCGGGTTCCTGGCGATCAAGGTTGGTCTTGGTCTCAGCTTTGGTCTCGCTCTCAATCTCGCTCGCCAAGTCTGAATCCAGTACTGTATCCAGATCCGTTGCCGCGATCGACGACGGCGAATCCAGATTAGGGTCTGGCGGTGTTGGTTCTAGGGGGAAAGGTTCCGGCGTTGCGGGTGGCGTTGTGATGTCTGTGGTGATATCCGTCGCAATCTCCAGCGGAGCGGGCTGCGAGATCGTCATCGGCGATCGCCCAACCACGATCGCCACCGCAACACCCAGCGCAACCACAACCCCCCAAACCCCGAGGCTCGGACGCGGATCGCTGGGGTTCGCCTCCAGACGTGCCGCGATCGCCGTCAATAGCGACCCCATCCCGCGCAGAATTCCGGCGGTCAGCGCCACGAGCCAATGTTTACGCGGCGGTGGAGTTTGAGGCGATCGAGGCGATTGAGGCGATCGAGAGGAAGGAGGCATAGCAAAAAGATCGGTATGGCGATCGAGTAGACATCGAACGGCTACCGTTAATCAAACCATTTTCAACGGCATCTTTAGACTCTACATCCAATTTTATATCAGTTGAAAGTCAGAAATTTTGGGCGGTTTAGAGATGTTATTCGTCCAGGCGATCGCCCGCTTTCCCGAGTGTTTCGCGTGGTAGAGCGCTCGATCGGCTGCGGTATAAATCTCGTCGATCGTTTCTAAATCAGATTCAGGCGTGAATAAATAAACTCCCATGCTAACGCCCAAATTTTCAGCCTGTTCATGGGACTCTGCATAATTTTGAATAACAGCTCGTAATCGCTGGGCAATAGTCACGACTTGAGCCTCATCACAAAATCTCACAACGATCGCAAACTCATCCCCCCCCAGACGTGTGACGAGCGTGTTATCCGATCGTGTGTTGTTCGCGAGCAGAGACGCGATTTCACGTAAAACCTGATCACCGACAGGATGGCCAAAGTTATCGTTAACTAATTTAAATCCATCGAGGTCAGCTAACATCAAAGCATGATACTTTAGCTTATCTATTCCAAAACTTGAATTCGATATATTCGCCCCATTAGAATTCATCAAACTCTTCATGTATTTAATCAAGGCGCGTCGATTTGGCAAGCCCGTTAATACATCAGTTTGTAGTTTCTCTTCAGAAACTTCTAATCTTTTGTGAATACTAAGAAAGCCTGGTATTTGTTGGTATAAACAAAATGCCGTGTAAGTGCTAATCCCTGCCGTCACAAATTTGATTGAACCTTCTAGCCAGTAATTGGTGTGCCAAATATTCCAAGCCATCGTTAAATGACCGAGTCCACAGCTCAGAATAAAAGACGCAAATAAAATGGATAGCGATCGCGCCTCTTCATTCATGTGCTGGCGTGCGGTGAACATCATCGCCGGAATTGAAAAGTAGGAAAGTGCAATGATAATGTCAGAACTAGAGTGGAGGGTTGTGAGCAGGCGATTCCATAGAAAACATGTCCCGTGAGGCATCATTGCGAAGGTCATTAAGTTCATAGGAAACTGAATTAAACGATCTGTATTGGTCTGATACCACACGTGTGGTAGATGCTAGGTAGCCCAAAAAATTAAAGTGACTTCAGCCACGTAACTTAGCCATCTTGGTTGTAGACAAGCTGGAGGCTTGTGTTATGCATAGTATGCATTAATTGGTTTGAGCTACTTATCGTATTTTAGCTGTATAGCAAAAAACGATTTGGTTAGGACGTATCAAAAAAAGCTGAGAGCACTGAGCGGAGTCGAAGTGCGGTTTTCAACTTAGACGAGAGTGTCCTAATTTAATCGGCTTCTGCTATAGTACCTAGCAAAAATACGGTTTTTTCAATTGCTCTAGCCTGAGTATATTTCTACTCTTGAGCATGAAATATTTCCAAAAACAAAAAAATCTCTCGGTAGAGACTCTTAGTATCTTTTTTAAAAAGCTTCTCATTATTCTTTCTGTTATTTAGTCATATTTTTACGATTAACGACCTCGAATTATATGATTTTGAGATGCTGTCTCGAAATCATATGTACTGTTTTTTTGAGATAAATTTGGTGTGAAATAGTTACGATCGTCACTGATCACTTGCGTTAGTTTTTTGGATTCCGAGGGCTTTAATCGACGAATCAAAATGAATCGATTTGAGATGTAGATCGCGCTGAGGAAAGGGAATTTCAATACTGTAGCGAGCCAGAGCATCATAAATGCGGTAGTTCAACTCACTGGTGTACTTAAACTGATTTTGCGGATCACGAATCCAGACTAAAAGCTCGAAGTCGAGCGCACTATCTCCGAAGCCACGAAACCAGACTTGAGGCTCCGGAGCAAGCAGCAGTGGTTCATAGTTTCGGGCGACTTCGAGTAGGGCATTGCGTACGCGATCGCTATCACTTCCGTAGGCAACACCAACCGGAATTCCAATGCGGCTGACGGGGTTGCCATGATTCCAGTTTACAAGTGCCTCTTCTAGAAAACGAGAGTTGGGGACAACGATCGAAACATGATCAAGGGTGCGGAGTTCGGTGCTGCGCGTGCCGATACGTTCGACGGTTCCCATCAGATCATTAAGCTGAACGAAGTCTCCAATTTTCATCGATCGATCGAAGCTGATGATAATGCCGCTAATGAAATTATTGGCGATATTTTGGAGTCCGAAACCAATCCCGACGCTCAAGGCACTGAGCAGGACGGCAAGGGAGGCGATATCAATGCCCCAGACTTGCAGGACGATCGACAATCCCACAAAGAGCAGGACAAACCGACCGAGGACGATCGTGATGTCTTGAATGCCGCGATCGGCTCCTGTCACCGATAACACTTTCGATCGAAAACGATCCGTCACCCAAATCACAGCAAACCAGAGCCCGACGACCATGCCCAGCAGCAAGACTAGATCGAGAATGGATGAGTAGCGATCGCCGAGCAAGAGAATAGGACGGGTGAAATTGGCGATGAAGTTGTAGCGCCACTGTCGCGACTGGGGAAACAAGCCTGCGGTGTAGTAAAACGCCGTGAGCCAACCGAGACCTTGGGCTGCTAGCAAAGATAAATGCAGCAGAGTATGGCGCATTTGATCGGCGTTGGAAGGGGAGACTTCTGACTTGGATTGCGGGCTGTCGCCGGGATGCAGTCGTCGTCGCAAGATTACGTCGAGTTCCCAGGATAATAGGTAGAGAATCGCCGCAACCCCGAGAATTTGTAATGCTTTGAGCTGCTGATCTTGAAAATATTTCGGCTGACGTTCCTGGATTGCACGCTGTAGCTCGACGATCAGCAAATCTCGCCAAATTTCAGCCTGTTCTGTGGTCGTGAGGCCGGGTTCAATGTCGCTGTCGGTGACGGTCAGTAAGTGTCGATCGTTGAGGCGAATGGTTTCATTGCCATTGAGTGAGGCGGTGACGACTTCGGGATCTTGGGAGGGTGATCGCAGGAATTGGCGCAGACCGGTTTCGACTCGCTGTACCCGTTCCCGAGCCGAAAAAGGCCCCGCAGCGCCTAGCTCGAAGAGTTCACGACCGTCGAGGACAACGGGGGCGACAACTCGGGCGGTAAGGGGAGGGGAATCTGTGGCGGTGGCGATCGCGATGGTGGGGGCGTGACTGAAACCACCGGTCGCGATCGTCATAGTCCAGACGATCAGCAGGGTAAACCGTAAAATTTTAGTTAGCATTTGCGGTCGCGAACGATTCATAGCGCATGATCCTGATGGCAGTGAGTCCAACTACACCAAGCCTCTACACACGCAAGACCGAATAATTCTGAAAACAGGGCGATGGCATGGTCGGTGTCGGTGTCAGAACTGACACATAACACCAAACCCGGCAGGGGCATCATGGCCATACGCTCACGGTAGCGCCGGGTTCAAGCCGATCCATGCGTCAGCCCTGTGCGTGCTGAAACTCAGCCAGAACTAAAGGTTGAGTGATGAAGGTCGAGTGATGCAGGTTGAACGATAAAAGATAGAAATCTAAACGGCACTCGTTATATGACGCAAAATTGCGTCAAGAGTGGCTGTTTCATCACGTTCATCACTGGGAATGGTCACGATCGCGGTGTTGAGATCCAGATGATTCAGCGCAAGACCGGCGGATCGATCGCCAAGAGACGTGCGGGCGATCGCGATCGCGGCGGACTCACCCACCATCAGGACGGGTGCAACGGTTATTGCACGATAGGCGGCGATCGACTCGATTAACAGACGAAAGGCTCCGGGCTGAAAACTGGGATTGAGTCGCTGGTCATACTCGAATTTACTCAGCATTAATTGAAACGCCGCGATCGTGCTGCCGTCGAGGCGCGGGCAGTCCGGCACGGATTTGGCGCGGAAAGTCGGGACACAATCGGCAAAGGGAATCCGCACGGTGATAGGGGTGTTGTCCTGGGTTTCGACGCTGTAGCTGTGGGCGACGCCGTCCCAACTATCGCGATCGCGCAGGATGAATTTATAACGATTGCCATCGCCCGTGAGGCGCAGTTCAATGCCCGTATTCGCCCCCCAGGCGATCGCCTGAGCGGTATCGCTGGCCTCAATTCCCCGTAAATCCAGCGGCGGATCAATCGATCGCGTCCGAATCGAGGCAAAGCCACCTGAATTGGCCGTTGACACTACCCCACGAAACACCATGCCCGACGGCGTCGCGATCGCCTGACTTTCGCTCACCCCTCCCATCACCACATCATCCACCGACCCCCACAGTGTCCGCAGGTCGGCATCTTCGCGACAAAAATCAAAAATCACCTGGGGGGCCAGATCGGCGTTGAGGCGTTGCAGCGCTCGATCGAGCATTTCATTCAGAGCCGATGACGCCGAATTTTGGGCGGAATTGTTGCCGGGATGATCGCTGGAACTAGCGCCGGGATGGACGATGAGGGCAACGAGCTGATCGCGATCGCTCAGCGCATCGATCGAGATCTCCGTCAGGTCAACCACACTCACCCCCAACTCTTCAAGCGCCGCAATCTGAGGGGAAAACGATCGGGATGGATCGATCAAACCCATGATCGATCGGCGGGATTGGACAGCAGCAGCAGAAAACAGCATCGACGAACTAGCGGCAGGCGTACCGCTCCACAGAGATTGCAGCCATCGCATCGTATCGGAAAAAGGCAGCACGTCGAAGTAGGTCAGGGATTCGAGGAGGCGGCCTGGGTTCCAACGGGGTTCTGGGGTCGGGTCAGGGGGAGTCATGCTCTGTTTGGCAAATGCTAAAGATTGCGTCAGTCATTCTGATAGATTAGCGATGCGTTCGATTAAGGCGCTCGGTTTATTGGCTAGAAGGGGACAGACGGATGGATATCCTGACCGATGGTGCGGTGCAGTTGTGGGGTGAAGGGCTACCGCCGTGGGTTTGTCTGGATGCGATGCTGCGATCGTGGATTGCGGAGGATATCGGGCGGGGGGATGTCACAACCCAGGCGCTGCTCGGAAATAGCGCTCGTCAGGGTGAGGCGGTATGGGTTGCAAAGGCGGACGGGGTGATCGCAGGGCTGCCGATCGCGGAGCGGCTCTATCACTTAATCGATCCGACGGTTCAGATCCTTGGCGATGTTTGTGATGGCGAATTTTGTGCGGCGGGAACCACGATCGCGCATTTTCAGGGGTCGCTGGCTTCGTTACTCATTGGGGAACGGGTTGCCCTGAATACGGTGATGCATCTCAGCGGGATCGCGACCCAAACGCGGGCGTATGTGGATTTGCTGGCGGATCTGCCGGTGTCGTTGGTGGATACGCGCAAGACGACGCCAGGGCTGCGAGTCGTTGAAAAGTACGCATCTCGGGTGGCGGGTGCGATGAATCACCGCATGGGTCTCGATGACGCGGTGATGCTGAAGGATAACCATATTCAGGCGGCGGGGGGAATTGAGTCGGCGATGATGCGGGTACAGCGGCGGATTCCGTATCCGTTGGCGATCGAGATTGAGACGGAGAATCTAGAGCAGGTGGAGACAGCACTGTTAGCCGGGGCAGATATCATCATGTTAGACAATATGCCGATTGCGATGATGGAGCAGGCGGTGGCGATCGTGCGGAAAAATGTCCGGCCAGTCAAGCTCGAAGCGTCCGGGAATATCACGCTGGAGACGATTCGCGCGGTGGCGCAGACGGGGGTGGACTACATTTCAACGAGTGCGCCGATGACGCGATCGCCTTGGATGGACATTAGTATGCGGTTTCGTTAAACGAAAAACCGTCGCGCCGCCGTCCTAGGGCGTGTCATCAATTCTGGTGCATCAGCCCAATTGCAGCGGATCGATATCAAGTTCGACGCTGACGGAACTGGGCGCGATCGCCCGGAGCCGATCGAGATTGATCGTGATCGTTGCCTCGCGGGGAAATTTCAGTAAAATTTGCCAGCGGAATCGATCGGCGATGCGCTCGATCGGAGCCGGTGACGGGCCGAGCAACTCCACGCGAGACCGATCGCTCAAATCAGGGTTCAGCGCGATCGGCACACCGATAATTCCCGCCGTACGTGTGATGCCAAAATCATCCGCCAAGACGTTCGCCAACCGTTCAATACAGGCTTGCACCGCCGCACCATCCACCCCGCTAACGCGCACGATCGCCAACCGGCCAAAGGGGGGATAGCCTAGTTCCCGCCGCGTCGCCAGTTCGTCGGGCAAAAAGGCGAAATAATCGTGGTTCATCGCCGCGCGAACGACGGGATGCTCCGGCTGATAGGTTTGCAAAATCGCCTGACCGCGATCGTCGCCCCGCCCCGCACGCCCCGCCACCTGGGTTAAGGTCTGAAACGCTCGCTCCGCTGCCCAATAGTGCGACATCCCCAGCAGCCCATCCGCCGCCACGATGCCCACCAAACTCACCGACGGCAGATCCAGCCCCTTCGTTAACATCTGCGTCCCGACCAACACATCCGCCTCGCCCGCTGCAAACCGGGCGATCGCCGCTCGATGCGCCCCTTTTCGCCGCGTTGTGTCGCTATCAAACCGAATCGATCGCAGATCCGGGAACAGCCGATCCAGCTCGCGAATCACACGCTGGGTTCCGCTGCCGAAAAACTTGAGGTAGGGCGATCCGCAGGTGGGGCAGTTGGGGGGCTGGATTTGCTGGTGGTTGCAGTAGTGACAGCGCAGGGTGGGCGTTGCCTGGTCGTGGGTGTGATGGTAGGACAGCGACACGTCACAGCGGGGGCAGTCCATCACCTCGCCACAGCTCCGACAGGAGACAAACGAGCTATGACCTCGCCGATGGATAAATAAAATGCCCTGTTTACCGGTGGTTTTGAGGTCGCGTAGGGCATTTTGCAGGGGGCGGCTAAAAATGGATCGATTGCCGAGCTGGAGTTCGTTACGCAGATCGACGACGCGCACCGTGGGCATGGGGCGATCGCGCACACGTCGCGGCATCGAGAGATATGTGGCGCATGGCGGCGATGATGCGTGATGTTGATTGCTTAGATCGCTTGGTTTTGGCGAAGAAGCACAATCACCCGCATGATCCAGCCAGGTTTCCAGGGATGGCGTCGCCGATCCGAGGACGATCGGGCAGTGTTCTAACTCGGCTCGCCAGGTCGCGACGGTGCGGGCGTGGTAGGTCGGCGCGGGCTGATCCTGCTTAAAGCTGCTGTCGTGTTCTTCATCGAGAATAATCGCGCCCAAGTTCGGAAGCGGTGCAAACACTGCCGATCGCGTGCCGATGACCACCTGCGGTTCGCCTGCCAGCATTTGCCGCCAGGTATCGAAGCGCTCGCCCGAGGATAGGCCGCTGTGATAGACCCGGACGCGATCGCCAAAGCGGGCGCGAAATCGATCGGTCAACTGTGGCGTCAGGCCGATTTCTGGCACGAGGATGAGGGCGGATTGGCCGCGATCGATCACCGGTGCGATCATCTGTAAATACACCTCGGTCTTGCCGGAGCCGGTGACACCGTGAAGCAAAAATGATTGAAAGCCACGGGCAGCGGTGAGGCGATCAATCGCAGCGGCTTGATCCGAGGTGAGCGGTTTGGCGGTATCGCGCTGGGGAATCGGGCTGGACTCTTGGCGCAAAAACTCACGATCGGCGATCGTCACACAGCCCGCCGCCGCCAGTTTGCTCACCGTTCCCCGACTCGCCCGCGCCTGCTGCAAAAAATCGGTTAGCCACAGCTCGCCGCCACGGCGTTCGAGGATGGTGAGTAATTCCTGTTGGCGTGATGTCAGCTCGCTGCGATCGCCTCCCGTTAGCACGACGGCCAGTTTGGACTGGGGGCGATTTGCCTTCGGTGCTTCGAGATAGCTATCGAGCCAGCCCCGTTGCCGCAGTCTTCGGATCGCCGCTCCCGCGCCGCGTACCTTTTGCCGGAGATAGCGATCGGTATAGCTGTCGCTTTTGCTCGTCTCGAACAGGTGTAAAATTTGCCGCTCGGGCTGACTGACAAACTCCGCTATGTTCAGGCCAGAGGGTAGCCGATCGCGATTGAGCCGTAAACGTCGCTGGGATTTTTGCAGCAGTCCCGGCGGTAGCGCCGCGCGGATGGTCTGCATCAACGGCGCACAGTAGTAGGTGGCGACGCGATCGATCAGTTGCCAATAGGTACGCGGAAACAGGCCGCGCGTAATCACATCCTCGATCGCCTTGACCCGCGATCGATCCACCTCTAGCCCTGCCTCCGTCACGAATCGCACCGCGATCGCGCCGACTTGCTGCGCCCCAAACGGCACGGACAAAATATCGCCGACCTCTACTTCCAGATCCTCCGGAATCCCATAGACAAACAGCTTCTCCACGCCAGGACAATCCACCAGCACCTCGATAAACGGCGTGTGCGCGGTGGCATAATCGGCACTCGGTTCGGCGGCGAGGAGTTGGGTCGCAAGCACGGGCAAGGTTAGGGGAATTGGGCAGGATGGAGAAGCTTTCGGGTCAGACGCGATCGGTCAAAGTTGGAGCCGCGAACAATGATTAGACCTCTTGCACGAATATCATTCCCTCTCCCTAAATCCCTCTCCCAGAGCGGGAGAGGGACTTTGAAAGGCAATATTTTTGATTTGGCTCCCCTTCTCCCTGCTTGGGAGAAGGGGCTGGGGGATGAGGGCGATTCATGCAAGAGGTCTATTGAACTGCAATGAATTCACAAATAGGAAGTCGGTAGGGTGTATTGCGGTCACGGTGCATTCAGATCAGTGCGATCAATGAACACAGACCGTAACGCACCGCAGCTTAATATCTACAAACCTTTCGCCGCGTTGCCCAAACCTTGAAACATGATCCAGGACAGGAAAAAATTCGAGATAAAGATCGCCATCAGCGACGTGACTACCGCCGTCGTCGTCGATTCCCCCACGCCTTTCGCACCGCCCGTCGTCGTTAACCCCCAACTACAGCCAATAATGGCGATCAATCCCCCAAAAATTGACCCTTTGATCATCGCATTAATCAAATCCCAAACCCCCAAAAAGTTTTGGGTTGAACTGAGAAATACCGTTTGAGAAATATCGTATTGCGAGGTCGCGACCAGTAAACCGCCCGCCAAGCCAATCACGAGGGAAAACAGCGTCAGCAATGGAACCATGATGCAGCAGGCCAGGACACGCGGTACGACCAGATAGTCGATCGGGTCAGTCCGCAAGATATACAGCGCGTCGATTTGCTCGCTGACCTCCATCGTGCCAATCTCAGCGGCAAATGCTGCGCCGATTCGTCCCGCGATCACCACCGCCGTTAACACCGGCGACAGCTCGCGAGCCAACGCCACCGCCAACACGCCGCCAACGGCAGATTCTGCACCAAAGTTGAGAAATTCCCGCGCAACTTGGATCGTAAACACCATCCCGACGAAGGCTGCGGTCAGGACGTTAATCCCAAAGGAACTAGGGCCAACGGCGAGCATCTGCTCGACGGTGTTGCGACGGTGAATTTTTCCGGAGAAGAGGTGAATGAGGGTCTGGCCGCCCAGAAAAAAGGCCGCGATCGCACGAGTAGTCCAGCGTCCGAGGCTGGTTTTCGTAAGGGTACTGATCAAACTGCTGGTCATAGAGCTAGAACCGGAGGGCGATCGACGTTCACAAGGGGGCAGATGGGCGAGATGATTTGTAGCCAATACCACGAAACAGAAAGCGGAAGAGGCGCTGATGGTTACGCTTCTCCCGCTCCAAATCTTAATCGTTTTATCTGGGGTGCGATCGGCTAACTAACGAGAAACAGAATCCTTAGGCTGTATTGAGATCAGATCCCAGATCTCAAATCTCTGATGCTGGGTTCTAGTCACCCGCGCGGGCATAGTCGTCTTGATAGCGAACGATATCGTCTTCGCCTAAATATTCGCCATTTTGCACCTCGATCAGCATCAGAGGGATGACGCCGGGATTTTCGAGGCGGTGGCGGGTTCCTTGGGGAACGTAGGTCGATTGATTGGTGTAGATGATTTTTTCGTCATCATTGCAGGTGACTTTGGCTGTACCGGAAACGACGATCCAATGCTCGCTGCGGTGGTGGTGCATTTGCAAGCTCAGGCGGTGACCTGGTTTAACCTCGATACGCTTGATTTTGTAATTCGGACCGACTTCAAGCACGGTATAGGAACCCCAAGGGCGATCGTCTGAGAGACCAACCTCGGATTGGGGTGGGCAGGAAAGGCTGTGGTTGGTGTCAACCGTCGAGAAATCTTGAGTGAGGCTGCTCATACGTCTTCCGTCAATTAAGGTTCTTGCGAGATCTGGAGAGATTGCGGGCGGTTTGTCTCGATCGCTGTTATACGTTCGTATATCTAGTACAAGCATACGTCGAAGACCGGACGCCTGCGAGGAGCGTTACCGCTCGATCCTATTCTGAATCAGTTTTTTGGTAACGGAAAATGCCTTGGTCATTTCTTTACGAAAATTTCGGGTCTGGACGTGCGCCGATCGCTGATTACGCCAAGGCAAACTCAATCCGCTTGTTGTCGCAGAACTATCGGCAAGACAAAGCTTTTAGCGATAACTTATCAACTTCATGGTCATGCGAAATCGAGCAAGACATTCGCCTGATTCATCATCAATAATTAACCTTTGAGTCATCTGAGTCATCAAAAGTTGATCCAGGATTGATTCAACCCTGATGTTTGTATCGGGACGTATGGCCATGCGTCCGTTGTAACTGTTCTAACCTTGATTTAGCCCCATGAAGACGATTCATAATCCCGGTGACACGATCGGCGATCGCTATCGCATCCTGCATCCGATCGGTCAGGGCGGATCGGGGACAACCTACGCCGCTGAAGAACTCGAAGGGGGGCGGCATGTCGCGATTAAAGTGCTGTCGTTGCGCCAGATCGATGACTGGAAATTGCTGGAACTGTTCGAGCGCGAGGCGGCGGTGTTGGCGACCCTGAAGCATCGATCGATTCCCCAATACCTCAGCTTTTTTGATCTCGATACGGCAGACGATCGCCGCTTTTATCTGGTGCAAACTTTGGTGGAGGGACGATCGCTGGCGGATCTGGTCGCGACGGGCTGGCGACCGGAGGAAGCCACGGTGTATGACATCGCGCTGCAAGTGTTGGATGTACTGGCCTATCTGCAAGAGCGTGTGCCACCGGTGATTCATCGGGATATCAAACCCGAAAATTTGATCCGCCAACCGAACGGAGCGATCGCTTTGGTGGATTTCGGTGCGGTGCAGGATGTCTACCGCCAGACGATCGCGAAGGGATCAACCTTTGTTGGGACGATCGGCTATATGCCACCGGAACAGTTTCAGGGGCGCGTTGTTCCGGCATCGGATTTGTACGCGCTGGGGGCGACGCTGGTGTTTTTGCTGTGCGGTCAAGCGCCGGATCAACTGCCGCATCTGCGGATGAAGCTGGATTTTCGATCGCAGGTCAACATTTCTGATCGGTTTGCGACGTGGCTCGAAACGATGCTGGAACCGCTGGTCGAAGATCGATTTACGAGCGCGGTTCAAGCCTTTGAAGCGGCGATCGACGATTCCGATCGCAATTTCAGCCTTCATAACCCGGTCAGTACACTGGCCACAACCGAACCGATCGGGCCGCATCTGGATATACATCAAAGCCAGAATTATCTGGCGATCGAGGTGATTCCAGAGCGCTGGACGTGGCGATCGCAACTGATCCGTATCATTTGCTGGATCTGGAATGCCCTGTTAGGCGTGGGCGTGATGTGCGGCGGGCTGCTGATTTTGGGCGCAATGTTGAATGAGGGTGTGATTGCGGGCTTCTTGATGGGAGTGGCGGCAAGTGCGGTTTTGCTGTGTTTGCCGATCGTCTTCGGTTTATGGCTGACAAAACAGTTGCGATCGATACGCGGCATCCCCACCCATCTCGACCTTGACGCCACTCGCCTGCGGGTGCGTCAACCCCGCGTCTTCGGCTCCAACTCTGTCATTAACTGCAACTTCACCGACCTGACTCGTCTGGATGTGGATTTGGTGCGGCTACCAGCCGGAAAATCATCGCTCAAGCTGGTGAAGTACACCCTGGTTTCGTCGGCGAAATCTCGATCGTTTCAGGTTCTACTGAATACAGCGGAGCAAAATTGGTTAACCCAAGCCCTGACGGAGTTTTTGGCGTGATCTCATCATTTAATATATTTGTAAAAATTAATAGGAGAAAAGAACTTGATTTCCTGCAAGATTTTCTCATAACGATAAATCGAATCCTCCCCCCCTCAGTACCGAGCCAATTTTCATATCAACACTGCCTCGACGAGAAAATTCGGAAAGTGCGGCATGTTCATTGGAGCTGCCCGTGAACTGCCTCCGCCCATTTATACGAAATCCGGTTCTGTATGAGAAAAATACAAAAACACCTATGAGCACTGAGCGGAGTCGTTGGCGTAGCCTTTGCGAAGCAAATAGTGCGGTGTCTACCTAGAGCGACGATCTAAGATTATGCACAAGCGGATTTCGTATTACCTCCAAAAACACAAGATGAGAATCCGCTCCCCTTTTCCCATGCTGTCCCTCGCCTCGCTCGTCGGTGTCGCCGCTTCGCTATTCGCAGCCCCCGCGATCGCCACGGGCTAGGGGCCGACCGACTCCGCTAACTGCTACTTCTTCCGCGATCGCGAGCTGGACATTGCCGAGACCTGCCTGTCGCGCATGTACGTCTGGTCAGAGGGCGGCTTGCACAAAACGCAAACGGCTCAGGAGTTGCAGCAGACAACCCCGTCTGACCAGGACTCTCAGACGGGGCGATCGATTGAAAGTCTCGGTGGGGTTTTACGAGATATCCGTCTTCGCAACACATGGGAGGCTCATTCGGATTTGGTCAATAATGCGGAGTTTAATGGGGATGGCACTCAGGTAGTCTCGGCTTCAGTGGACGGAACCGTGAAGCTGTGAGAAGTCAGCAGTGGGGAACTCCTCCACTCCCTTGAGGCTCATTCGGATTTGGTCAATAATGCGGAGTTTAATGGGGATGGCACTCAGGTGGTCTCGGCTTCAGCGGACGGAACCGTGAAGCTGTGGGAAATGGGAACCTTTGATTGACTCCTCCCTACAGTGTTTCCCGGTACTGAGCCTCCCCCCATCAATCCAACCATCGAGGCACGAAATCGATGCCAGAAACACCCACGATCCAAACCCTACCGCTCAACCTCCCCACCAGCCTCAAACTTCACGTCACCCCCGACCAATTTGCCACCCTCGCCGCCAGTAATCGCACACTGCGCCTCGAACGCACCGCCCAAGGAGAACTATCCGTGAACCCACCCACCGGCTGGGAAACCGGCGAGCGCAACATGAATATTGCGATCGAGTTGGGTCTGTGGTGGCGCAACGCCGGGGAACCCGGAAAAGTATTCGATTCCTCCACCGGATTCACCCTGCCGAACGGGGCTATTTTTTCGCCCGATGCCTCCTGGGTCAGTCCCGATCGCTGGGCAGCACTGACCGATGAGCAAAAAGGAACGTTTGCGGCAGTCTGTCCCGATTTCGTTGTGGAACTGCGATCGTCCTCCGATTCCCGCACGGCGCTGCAAACCAAAATGCAAGACTATCAAGCCAATGGCGCACGCTTGGGCTGGTTGCTTGACCCTAAAAACCGCACGGCGGAGATCTACCGCAGCGATCGCACCATCGAAGTTTTGTCCAATCCCGCGACGCTCTCCGGCGAAGACGTACTGACCGGATTTACGCTCAATCTGGCGCGGGTTTGGGGCTGAATCGATCGCCAAACCTACAGTCGAAAAACTGATATCCAGATACCCGCTAAGATGGATCGCCGACTCAGCAAGCGAGAAACGATGAACGATCAACCACGAATCGGGATTGTCGGTGGTGGCGCGGCGGGATTTTTCGGCGCGATCGCCTGTGCCGAAGCCAATCCACGGGCGCAGGTGACGCTATTTGAAGCCGCGCGGGAACCCTTGGGAAAAGTGCGCGTATCCGGCGGTGGACGCTGTAACGTCACCCACCACTGTTTTGACCCGGCGCAGTTGGTCGGCTACTATCCACGCGGCGGCAAGGCTCTACGCGGGGCGCTGACGCGATTTCAGCCGCGCGATACGGTCAAGTGGTTTGAGGATCGCGGCGTCGCGCTGAAGGTCGAAGCCGATGGGCGGATGTTTCCGACGACGGATGATTCGGAGACGATCGTTGCCTGTTTGATGCGATCGGCGAAACAGGCTGGGGTGACAGTGCGATCGCACACACCGGTACGCGAAATCCATCGAAACACCGCAACCGTACAGGCGGAACCGTTTGAAATTGTGACCCGCGACGATCGCCTCAGCGTCGATCGCCTGCTCCTCGCCACCGGCAGCAGCCGTAAGGGCTACCTCTGGGCGCAAAAACTCGGCCAAACAATCATCGATCCCGTCCCCTCGCTCTTTACCTTTCAGATCAACGATCGCGCCCTCCACGCCCTCGCCGGGATTTCCGTCCCCGAGGCGATCGTCCGCATTCCCGGCACAAAACCCAATCAAAACCTCAGCCAAACCGGGCCACTCCTGATAGCCCATTGGGGACTCAGCGGCCCCGCCGTCCTCAAAACCTCCGCCTGGGGAGCACGATACCTGCACGATCGCGGCTACCGTACCCCGATCCGCGTCAACTGGCTACCGAACTCGACCGACGACGACCTGCGATCGCACCTCCAACACCTACGCCAGGACAGCGCCCGCAAAGCGATCGCCAGTTTTTCCCCCTTCGGCTTCTCCCGTCGGCTGTGGGGCTACCTGCTCGATCGCGCCGACCTCGATCCCCAACTCCAATGGGCGCAACTTCCCAAGCCGAAAGTCAATCGCCTGGTTGAACTGCTTACCCAGTGCGACTTTGAGGTCACTGGCAAAGGTCAATTTAAAGACGAATTCGTCACCTGCGGCGGCGTCCGGCTCAAAGATGTGAACTTCACCACGATGGAAAGTCGCGTCTGTCCCGGCTTATTTCTCGCCGGGGAAATCCTCGATGTGGATGGCGTCACCGGCGGCTTTAACTTTCAAAATGCCTGGACGACGGGCGCGATCGCAGGGCAAGCGATGGCAAACCTGCTGGCTCTGTAGTTCTATCGTTCCCCTGTCGCAAATCTTCCGCGCGGGTCAGGTCTAATTGCGTCTAATTGCATCTAATTTCGCTTCCCGTAGACCTCGATCCCCAGAATTCGCTAAGGTACAAACGCAGTACAGCCATTCGATGCGCCCGAGCGGCCATCATGAGCGAATTAGGAGCGCCAGACGAATTAGGGGTATGAGCGAAAAATTTGAGTCCGCACAGGAACAGGTCGGAGCGATCGAGTCCAATGCCGAGGCGATCGCCCTCGCCGCGTATCGTGGCTTCATTCAATCCGGCGAAAAGGGAACCGTCGTCCTATTGCGCCAAAACACCAACGACACACCCGAACTCGCCACCTGGCAAATTCGCTATAAACCCCTCAGCAAAATCGAAAATATGCTGTCCGATTGGCGCGAATCTGGCTTACAGGACATGCTGGTACGCTACAACCCGGTGACATCGGTGGTCTGCACTTTTCTCTATCCCAACGGACAGCATTCGAGCTTTCATTTCGCGCCTGAACCATCCCCCGAG
>JAABST010000028.1 GCA_011390275.1 Geitlerinema sp. S16 | reverse complement strand
CCCCGAGAGCATTTACGCCGCCGTCGGTAACCCCACAAATGGCAACAGCCTCGAAGATGATCAAGTACCAACCGATCTTGACGAAGCGTAATTGAAGCTCAGATTGTTAGCCCGCTGATCAACTTGCATTCATTTGCTTACCAAGCCGATTATCAAAATCTGACCGGATTTCTGCCCATGTCGAATTCACCGATCGAATCCACTCCAACCCATCAAACTGCCTCAGCACCACAAACAAGCACCGCCGCCGAACCCGAAACAATCCTCTGTCCCTACTGCAAACGCACCGCCACCAATGGCATTAAATGCAAAGGGGCTTGCGTTGCCGACGCGAGCTAACCTGATCGCTGATCGCGATCGCTGTTCTGTTTCCGGCGATCGCGACGTGAACCGGTCTACTTAGAAATAAAGTGAACCCAGAAATTGCCGTCAGGGATACAGGTACGACGGATCAAGTTATAGGAATAGGTTTTGTAAGCCCCGCTCAGATCGGTGCGATATCCCGAGGAAAACCATTCGCCGTAGGGATCGTGGACAACAAAACCGGTTGCGTTGTAGCCGACGACGACAATAATGTGACCAAAACTCGTGAAGTAACCGTGAATCACCGCCGGGTTACCCTTCACGAGCCATGCTTTAACCTCGTCGATCGTGGCATTTTCACGAAACTCATCCTTACCGCCATAATCCCGCACAATCTTGGCCAGATCATAGGGATTGTGGCGACTCAGGCCGCGATAACTAGCGTATTCGTATAGCTCATCTTCAAACTGGCCAATATTGTCGCGTCGAGGCAGACCCAGAAACTGAAGGCACATCGCGATCGAGGTGACATTGCAGGAACCCGTTGGGTTGTACCAGTTATCGAGCTGCGATTTATACGGGACATTGAGCTTGACCGAAGCCGGTGGTGCTTTCGGTGGAGTCGTTGGCGCTGTGTCGCTCGCCTTATCCTTGGGGTTATAGATCGTGACGTGCTCACTGAAGACGTACCAAATTTTAGACGGCTTCACTTCGCCGTTTTCGTGGAGTTTCGTAAATGTATCGTTCCGCAGAGTGACGCGAACATGCTTGCGCACGGATGGTTCAACATCGATCAGCTTGAAGGATTTGCCGCTGGCGATGAGCTGCTTTTCGGCTTCGGGCAACGCGGATGACTGAAGCGGACGTGCTTTAAAAACCGTGTCTCGCGTAATCGTGATGGTTGGAATATTGGTGGGCAAGTCCGATCGCTTGGTTTCGATCACCTTTTTGGCCGTAATAGCCCCGAGGTAACCTTTCTCGCCTGTTTCCATCAACATCTGGAAACGCTCCAAGGCTGCGCTACTGATTGGGCCAAATAGTCCATCAGCAGGCGGGTCAAGCAATCCTAGGTTAATGAGACGCACCTGAATTTGGCGGCTCAACTCATCGTCAGCAGCAATATCCTGGTAGTCGTAGCGCCGATCCGTCTGTAGAAAGTCTTGAAGTTTCACGATCGCCTGCAATAGAAAGGTTAGCGAGTTCCAATCGTTCTCAGTGTATGGTGTCTTGCGACTGTCTTTCGACACCAGAACTTTGAGCAGCCGATCGCCCTGAACGCTCGTCTGAGTTTAGCAAATTCGGTCTACAGGCTACAGTGCGGAGGTGAGATCTTGTCACAAAGCGAATGTTTGAGGCGCTTGCTTGTATAATTAATCAAGTTATTGAGCAATCCGGGATGTAGCGCAGCTTGGTAGCGCGCCTGCTTTGGGAGCAGGATGCCGCAGGTTCGAATCCTGTCATCCCGATTTATACGAAATCCGCTTGTGCATAATCTTAGATCGTTGCTCTATATGGACACCGCACTATTTGCTTCGCAAAGGCTACGCCAACGACTCCGCTCAGTGCTCATAGGTGTTTTTGTCTTTTTCTCATACAGAACCGGATTTCGTATGAGGCTGCACGATCGAGCGGTTCACAGATCAACTTGATCGTGCAACCTCAGGATTAACGGCTTTAATTAGACTCGGAATGGTCTGGCCGAGCAGGGGTTCGTCCGTAAACGCCCGTATAGAAACGGAGACGACTAATCAAGTCTTCCGTCAAGCAGTTCGGGTGCATTTGCCAATCCCAGTTGCCCGTGGCTTTACCGGGTGCATTCATCCGTGAATCGGCTCCCAATCCGAGCAAATCTTGCATCGGGAAGATGGCGCGATCGGCAACGCTCGACAGAGCCAAGCGAATGAGATCCCAGTTAAGCCCCTCGCCTCGACTACAGCCGAGATAGTTCCAGACCCATTGGTTTGGATCAGAACCGCGTTCCTCATACCAGCCTATGGTTGTGTTGTTATCGTGGGTTCCGGTGTAGACGACGCAGTTCGGCGTGCGGTAGTTGTAGGGCAGGTAGGGGTTATCAGGGCCGGAGTCGAAGGCAAAGTGCAGGATCTTCATGCCGGGAAAGCCAAACTCATCGCGGAGGGCTTCAACTTCAGGGGTAATAACGCCCAAGTCTTCGGCGACGATGGGCAATTCACCCAGTTCTTCACGTAGTTTGAGGAAAAACTCACGACCGGGCGCTTCAACCCAAACGCCATTCATCGCGGTATCGTCACCGCCGGGAACTGACCAGTAGGACTCAAAGCCTCGGAAGTGGTCAATCCGAATCAGGTCAACGTATTCCAGGATGGCTTTAAAGCGCTGAATCCACCATTTAAAGCCGGTTTTCCGTAACATGTCCCAGTTATAAACTGGGTTGCCCCAAAGCTGACCGGTTTCGCTGAAGTAATCGGGCGGGACGCCGGACATTTCGGTGGGTAGACCCGTTTCGGGATCAAGGCAAAAGATTTCGGAATGCGCCCACACGTCGGCGCTGTCCTGAGCGACGTAGATTGGAATATCGCCGAAAATTTCGATGCCGCGATCGTTGGCGTATTGCTTTAGGGCAGACCACTGACCGTGAAATTCATACTGGAGATAGCGGCAAAATTCAATCTCATCAGCCAGTTTGCCGCGCCATTTGGCTAACTCCGCTGGATCTCGTTTGGCGATCGGCTCCGGCCACTCAAACCAATTTAAATCGCCGAAATGCTGCTTAAACGCCATGTAGAGCGCATAGTCGTCTAGCCAGCTTGCGCTATGTTGACAAAACTCTTGAAACGCTTGCTGCTGTTCTGGAGTGGCTGAAGTTTTAAACCGATCGTAAGCTTTGCGCAGCAACGGAAGTTTATAGCTGCGAACAAGATCATAATCAATGCGATCAATTGGAAAACTGGGCGGATAGGCAATCTCGTCGAGGGTGACCAGACCTTGGCGGCAAAGTGAATCAAGGTCGATCAGCAGGGAATTCCCGGCCATCGCGGAATAGCACATGTAGGGCGAGTTGCCATAGCCAACGGGGCCTAGGGGAAGAATCTGCCAAATCTTTTGATCGCTTTGTTCGAGGAAATCGATAAATCGATACGCTTCAAACCCAAGATCGCCAATCCCAAAACGACTGGGAAGCGATGTGGGGTGGAGAAGAATACCGCTAGCACGCGAAAAGACCATAGAGGAAGACCTGTGTGAAGTGACGACGGGACTGATCGAGTGTCTCGTCAGGTCTCGTTACGATCTGAATCTAACATGGAGGTTTCACACCGATCGCCGAGTTTTGTACAGGTTAACGAACATTGTTATCGGCTTAACATTGGACACCGAAAGATGTGACGAGACATCACAAATCGTGCGGATTTACGATAGCGTGTCGAGAGTTCCTGACGATCGCCAAGAACTCGCGACATACTGTCTTTTTAATGTTTTTGTCCGATGACCTACCGTAATCCTAGCCCGACCGCCGACATTATTATTGAGTTAATTGATCGATCGCAACGACCGATCGTCTTGGTCGAGCGACAAAATGAGCCGTTTGGCTGGGCGATTCCGGGCGGTTTTATTGATTATGGTGAGACGATCGAGCAGGCCGCGCGACGAGAAGCGAAGGAAGAAACGGGTTTAGACGTTTCACTGGTCGAACTGCTCGGGGTGTATTCCGACCCCAAGCGCGATCCGCGCCAACATACGATGAGCGTGGTTTACGTCGCCACCGCTACGGGAACAGCGATCGCCGGTGATGATGCCAAGGCGCTTCAGCTTTTTACCCCTGAAAATTTACCCACACCGCTCTGTTTCGACCACGCGCAAATCTTGCGGGACTATCTCCACTATCGCTACTACGGCAAGCGATCGCCGCTCGCCTAACGCCAAGACACTATACACGCCCCAAAACTTGCTGATAGAACGCCAGTTGTTTTTGCGCGATCGCCCGGTTGGTATAGTCCGCAAGGGCGCGATCGTAGCCCAGTTTCGCTTTCGTTTTTAGCAACTCCGAATCATCTAGATATTGCAATAAACACTGGCGCAGTTTGTCCGCATCTCCCTCAGGAAACACCAACCCCGCCTCATCGATCACGTAGGGAATCTCGCCCGAATCCGAACCAATAATGGCAACCTCACAGGCCATCGCTTCAATCAACACATGCCCAAACTGCTCTTTCCAGCCAAACGATGACAGCGTCTTGAGCTTATAGGTCGTTTCCGACGGCAACACCATCACATCCAACAAATTGACATAGCGATAGACCTCGTCGTGCGGCACACTTTCGACGAACAGCACGCGATCGCTCCAGCCATGATCGCTCGCCCAGGTTTCGAGCTGTTCCCGTAGTGGGCCGCGACCGAGCAGGAGACATTTCCAGCGACGATCGGGCATTCCTTCCAGCGCTCGCGCCAGGGTTAATAAGCCTTTTTCTTCTACGAATCGCCCGATAAACCCGATCGTAAAATCCTCCGGCATGAGACCCAACTTCGTTTTTAACGCATCTTGATCCTGGGGACGAAACAGATCTTCATTCACACCAAGCTGCGGCAAAACGACGATCGGGCCTTGATAACCATGATCACGCAAAATATCCGCACCATCTTTATTGCCGGGAATTGCTCCGTGGGTATTTTTGAGATTATAGGCTTCGAGCCAAGATACCGGCCACTTTAGGCCATAGGGGATATTCCACCAGGTAAAGAAAGTGTTTTTCGCCTTGAGACCTAACAGTTTATTGAGCGTAATTAGTTGCGCGTAGGCCAAGCCTTTTGCGCCCTGTTCCACATGAATGATATCGGGTCGAAACTCACGCAATAGCGAAACAATCCCCCAGCGAAACATCAGTAAACCCTGTTGATTTTGGCTGAAATTCGCGATCGGGACAATCCAAAAATTTCCTTCATTTAGTGATTCACTAACAATCGTTTTATTTTGAACTCCGCCTGGTCGCCAGTGTTTTGGAACAACGATCGTTACCTCAATATCCGGAGCTAACTTCGCCAGCTCACGAAATTTATCGCGATTGAGATCGACGATGTATGTATGGCTGACGACGAGAATTCTCATTTTGAAAATAGGTAATAATAAAAGCTAACTGTTTGCCCTACATCTGCTAGCGCAGAGACACCGCGATCGGGTCATTGATCCCGTCGTTTTAGCAAGGCATTTTAAAGATCAAGAATTTCGTTGGCGATCAAGACGCGAGTAAATTTGACCATCATTCCATAGTGCTATCACCCAGGTTTTCAAAGCATCGAGAAAACCAAGAGTATAGAACCCCAGTCGAACCAAGATCTTGATCGGTGACCCACTTTTATTGCATGGTGGATGACCCAATACATGACAGTCAAAGAGTTTCGTAAAGAAACGCAAACACTGACCCAGGGTCAGATTATGTAACCCCAAGAAAAAGTGATTGTGGTAGAACGTGACCTGATATCCCATCGATTTCGTCGAAACATCGTGACACCCGCCTGTCGGTTCACCAATATGAATCAGCGACGCCTCCGGGTCATACCAAATCATCAACCCCGTTTTGCGAATCCGCAGACAAAAATCCGACTCTTCGCGCACCGCACTCCCCCGAAACCGCTCATCAAACCAAATTCCGTGTTTCGTGAAAATTTCGCGACGATAGGACATATTGCAGCCCCGCGCGGACAACACCTGCTGCGGCTTAATCGTATGCACGAGATCCAAGTGATACCAAGCAATACCGGGGTCCATCGCTTCCGGCGGCATTTGCTCGATCCGTAGTGCGCCCTGCGAGTCAGCGAGTTTCATGCGATCGAAAACTCGACCCGCAACACCGGCAATATCTGGACGATCGAGATAATTTTGTACGTGTTTTTGAAGGTAATCTGGCTCTAGGCGAACATCATCATCAATGAAGACAATAATATCCCCTGCGGCTCTGCGAACGGCATAGTTTCGCGCACCGGGCAAACTCGCCCAATCATTTAAAGTATAGAGCTGAATTTTGCCCTCGTCTGCAACATGTTTGAGGTAAGCAGCGGTTTCAGGTTTGTGCTTTGGAAGTTGATCGACGACGATCGTTTCAAATTTGGGATAGTCCTGAGTGAGAACATCCGCGATCGTCTCGATTAGAGGCTCTTCTCGTCCATAGGTTGGGATGACAACTGTAACAAAAGGCAATGGTAACAACGTTTTTCTCCGCCTTAAATCCTAAGTAATTCTAGCCTGAATATCAAACGCTGTCGCGTCTTTATCGGTCGAATAGATAAAGTTTTTCTACGGAATTCAAACCCAAGGTCAGCGTTTATGCATCCTATCTTTCTCCAACTGTTTCATATAGGTTTTAAGCTGTTTAGACTTTAATAAATCTCTGATTTTATCTAAGGCTTTTTGCTTTCGCTCCGCTTCTTGTCGATCAATATCCGGTAGGCGTAGGATCAGTCCCGCAAACATCCAGTAATATACAGCTACAGGGTCAACATCTAAGGGGTAATAATACGTCTGATAGCTAATAAAAAAAATGAACACCCAAAAGGAAGCACCATAGCTCCTTAAGTCTTTGTCTTTGAGAGATCGATAAGCCTTAAAAGTACTAACTGTTATAACACTCAAAACTCCGACGTATGCGAGTGTACCAAGTCCCAGCTCATAAATTAACTTAGGATAATAGGTCTCAATTAGTGCAGCTTCTCCAAAAACTCGAGCAGAGTTTGTTGCGCGTGCAATTCCATGACCTAGTGGTTTAAATCCCCCAGTTGAATTTCCGGCTTGTTCGGCAATAAAATCAGTTGGTGGCGAAGCATTCCAGCGACTAACGGTACTGTCAATACGCTCTTGGATAATATCCGGAAAGAGAATAAACGAAGCAAAAATTAAGATCGTAATTCCTCCGACGATCGGGATAAACGTTTTTGGTTTTGCGAGTTGACCTGTTAAGACTAGTAAGCCGATCGTAATGACTGGCACAAGTAACAAAGCAATTCGCTGCCCAGAAATCATGGAATTTACAAATACGAGGGTAAGACCAAGAAAACCAACACCACGCCATTTGATGGCAGGATCGCTAAACGTAGTTGCGAAGGTTGTAAAGGTATTGCCAATGAGAAACCAAGCCCACTGCCAAGGTGCAACAAATGTTCCTGGTAAACGAATCATATTTTGAGAGGGACTGAATACGAGTGAACCTCCGACTAAACATTTGTACTCTAAAGTCGCTTTAAAGAGATCATCTCCTGTCAAGTGATCGGTTCCTTGACAGGCTCCTGAAGACAACATTTGATACTGCAATACTCCAAGTGAGCAACAGATGATCGTAAGTAAGACATGTAGCCTTGTAAACCAGACCATTTGAACTTTTGTTTTGAGGAGACTGTAAGTGCAGGGTAGGAGCGGTATGTATCCGAGCAGAACTTTGAAACCAATAATTGCCATTAAGATGGGTTTACCCTCTGGCTTGCTAGAAAATTGCTGCGCGACGTTTTTCGAGAGGAAGGTCAAAAGCAAAAATACAAGCATTATTAGTAATGCTTGTGAGATTCCCTTGGGTATCAAAAATCGAATTTTCTTCTTCTTGAATTCTTGGTAAATTGGGAAATAAGCAGGAAAAGCAAAGCCATCTTTTGCGAGCTGAAATAGAGCATTTCCCCCTCCTATCCAGTAGGTAACTGTCCCAGAAAAAGGCATGTAGATGGTGAAAGCCCAAATTGCCAAATAGGGATAGTTAATTGACATGAGTAAGACAAGAATGCCACCACCACCTGCAATTGCAAGCTTTTCATCTTTAATAAAAAATAAAATAGCTCCGACAACAATACCGAGGCTTAAAGCTAGGATAAAATTGTTGAGGAACTTCTGTCGTTCTTTCTTTCTTTTCTTTTGTTGTTCTGATATTTCTTGTGGTGTTAGCTTGGGTTCAACATCAAAGTCTTCAAGCTTGACGCCGAGTTTTTTTAGATCAAGAGGTTTTGGCTGCTTCGCTGTTTTTCTTGCCATTGTTCAACGAAAATTTTGAGGATTTTGAGAGTCTATCTTGGGCTTGCGAGAAGATGCTTAATATAGGCGCTGAGCAGAGTTAAATCGCAATTTTCTGTTAAACATGTTTTAACTTGACCCTTGCTCTCGATCAGACGAGAAGTAGAGGCTGTTTGTATCGCTCAAAAAATAGAGGTAAATAGATGGGTGATTGAGTCTCAAGTCTTCGAGGGTAGACCATTCGCTTTACCTGATGGCTTAGGAAAATTGTTGGGCGTGGAAGGCGGCGTAGCGCTGACCGGCGGCGAGAAGCGTGTCGTGGGTTCCGCTTTCGATGATGCGGCCACGTTCCATGACGAGGATACGATCGGCGCGGCGAATGGTGGCGAGGCGGTGGGCGACGATCAGGACGGTGCGGTCTTCCATGATGCGATCGAGGGCTTGCTGGACGAGGGCTTCGGATTCAGAGTCGAGGGCGGAGGTGGCTTCATCGAGGATCAGAATGCGGGGATTGTGCAGGACGGCGCGGGCGATCGCGATGCGCTGGCGCTGGCCGCCGGAGAGGTTAACTCCTCGTTCGCCGACCCAGGTTTCGTAGCCTTGGGGAAATTGTTCGATAAATTGATGGGCGTTGGCGATTTTGGCGGCGGTGATGACTTGATCGCGATCGTAACTCATCTGTCCAAAGGCGATGTTTTCGGCGATCGTGCCGGTGAGCAGGATCGTATCCTGCGGGACAATGCCGATCTGGTGGCGCAGGCTGGCGAGGGTGAAGTCGCGAACGTCGCGGCCATCGATCGCGATTTTGCCCTGCTGTGGATCGAAGAAGCGTAGTAATAAATGTACGAGGCTGCTTTTTCCGGCTCCGGAGGAACCGACGAAGGCGATCGTTGTGCTGGCGGGAATATCGAGGCTGATCTGGTTGAGGGCAGGTTCGTCGCTGTCGGGGTAGGTCAGCGAGACGTTGTGATAAGTGACGTGGCCTTTGGTGTGGGAGATGGCGATCGCCTGGGGAGATTCGACGATATCGGGGGGAATCGCGAGTAGCTCGAAGAGGCGATCGATCGAGGCTTCGGATTGTTTAAATTCGTTGTAGTTGCTGCTGACGAGGGCGATCGGGTCAATCAGCATGGCGATCCCGGCGACGTAGCTGGCGAAACCGCTGCCGGTGAGGTTGCCTTGGGAGATTTGCCAGCCACCGAGGAAAAACAGCAGTAAAACGCCCATGGCTTCGAGGAAGCCGACGACGACGAATTGTAGGGCTTGGGTTTTGGCGGTGAGAAATTTGATCTGGCGGGCGCGATCGGCTTCGGTGGAAAAGCGCTGGAGGGCATAGTCTTCGGCGGCGAAGCTTTGGACGATGCGGATTGCGCCGAGCATTTCAGTGACAAATGAAGCGAGGTCAGAAATGCGTTCCTGACTGCGGCGGGAGTAGCCCATCAAGCGTTCGCCGAACCAGCCGATCGACAGGGCGATCACGGGCGCGATCGCGAAGGTCGCCACGGTGAGCTGCCAGTTCAGCCAGACCATGTAGCCGAGAACGACGATTAATTGCAGAACGCTGGGGACAAACTGATGAAAAATTTTGTTAATCGCTTCGCCGACGCGATCGACGTCTTCCGTGAGGCGGTAGGCCAGATCGCCGGTTTTGGCTTTGGCGAAGTAGGTTGCGCCTAGGGTTTGCAGATGGGCATAAACGCGCGTCCGCAGATCAAAGGCGACTCCGAGGGCAGCTTTCGCCATCAGTACATCTTGGCCGAATTGCACCAAGCCCCGCAGGATGAAAATCCCGGCACTCCAGGCCATGAGCTGGGCGATCGCCTGGACATTCCCATCGCCGATGTAGCCCGCGATTTTGCCGACGATGACGCCCAAAATCGGCCAAAAGATCGTAAATCCAAGGGTGCAGCAGAGTGCCAGGGCGATCGTCGTGCGGCGACTTTGCAAATACGGGACAAGCCGCCAGTAGTTCGATCGGGGTGTTGGGTTTGGAGTGTTTTGAGCCTTTGGAGCGTTTTGAGTGTTTGGGGAATCGGTGTCGGGGATCGATCGGGACTTCAAGATGGGCGCAAGGATAAAGGGATGGATATATTGCCGCTAACGATACACGGCGAGCTGGCATCAAAATAATCCGATCATACTTTGTCAAGATTCGTTACAATCGAGCCTCAGGCCGGGTTAGGCTTTGGGGATCACCGGGATCGCCCAAACTTACAATGATCCCAGCGTCATTACGATCGCCGTTTTACTGTTGTCTTTCTGAATTGATCGAGGAATTGATCGAGCATGTCCAGCCCCACCCCGATCGCATCCGACCCCAGTGCGAGCCGTATCGCCACCATCCTACGCGCCGGACAGCCCGACGAAACCGTGCGCGTACAGGGTTGGGTACGCACAAAACGCGAGTTGAAAAATTTCGCCTTTATGGAAGTCAATGACGGCTCGGCGATGGCGAATTTACAAGTTGTGCTTGATCCCGGCTTGCCGGACTACGCCACGATCGTCAAACAACTACAAACCGGCGCGTCGGTCGATGTGGTCGGCAAATTAGTCGAGTCACCAGCCAAGGGGCAACGGCTGGAAATGCAGGCGATCGCCATAACCGTCGTCGGCGAATCCGATAGCGAAACCTACCCGCTGCAAAAGAAGCGCCACTCCTTCGAGTTCCTCCGCACGATCGCCCATCTGCGATCGCGCACCAATACCTTAGGAGCCGTCTTCCGTGTACGCAACGCCGCGTCAAGTGCGATTCATAGTTTTTTCCAAGAGCGTGGTTTTTTGTGGATACATACACCGATTTTGACGGCGAGCGACTGCGAAGGGGCGGGGGAAATGCTGGGGGTGACGGCGTTGGATTTGATGAATCCGCCGAAGACAGAAAAAGGCACGATCGACTACAGCCAGGACTTTTTTGGTAAACCCGCCTACCTCACCGTCAGCGGCCAGCTCGAAGCTGAAGTCATGGCGATGGCCTTTAGCAATGTCTACACCTTTGGCCCGACTTTTCGCGCGGAGAATTCCAATACGTCGCGTCACCTGGCAGAATTTTGGATGGTGGAGCCGGAGATGGCTTTTTGCGATCTGGCGGGCGATATGGACTTAGCCGAAGCGTTTTTAAAATATGTCTTCAAAGCTGTTTTAGCGGCCTGCCCAGAGGATATGGAATTTTTCAATCAGCGCATTGATCCAATGGTTCTAGAACGGGCGAATAATATTATCGAAAGTGGGTTTGAGCGGGTGACCTATACCCAGGCGATCAAGATTTTGATCAAGGCCGATCGCCAGTTTGAATATCCCGTGGAATGGGGCGCCGATTTACAGTCAGAACACGAGCGCTACCTCGCCGAGGAATGCTTCAAAAAGCCGGTGATTGTGTACGACTATCCGATCGGCATTAAAGCGTTTTACATGCGAGCCAACGAGGATGGCAAAACCGTCGCGGCGATGGATGTACTCGCGCCGGGGATCGGCGAAATCATCGGCGGTTCGCAGCGTGAGGAACGACTCGATGATTTAATCCAGCGCATCACCGCCCAGGGTTTAAACGTCGAGGATTACTGGTGGTATCTCGATTTGCGGCGGTACGGCACGGTTCCCCATGCGGGCTTTGGCCTCGGGTTCGAGCGTTTGGTGCAATTCCTGACGGGAATGGGGAATATCCGCGATGTGATCCCATTCCCGCGTGCGCCGCTGAGTATCGATTTTTAGTCGATCGATCTTGAGCGCACCATTACTCAAACCTCCGGTTGTTCGTCGCACCTTAAGAAGATGTGCATCAGCCAAAAAAAGACCCCAAGACCACAATGGATCTCGGGGTTTTAATGTCAGGGTGCATCTACCACTACTTTTATCCTGGGACAAATGGCACGCTCCGGAAAGTTTGCGCAATTTGGCGATCGAAATCTACACCACAGCCTGTTATGGGTAACCCAAGATATAGCAAAAAAAGCTGAGAGCACTGAGCGGAGTCGTTGGCGTAGCCTTTGCGAAGCAAATAGTGCGGTTTTCAACTTAGACGAGAGCCAGTAGGGTGGGCACTGCCCACCACGATCAGCCTGCGCATCCCGTGATGGTGGGCAATGCCCACCCTACAAAACTACTTTTAGGTTAGGTCTTGTTCTCGACCTTTCCAATCACAAGTTTGTCGCTTTAAATCAGCTCATTGGGCAAATCCAGCACATAACGATAACCACTCAGTTCGCATCCAACGACGGAAACACGGCCACTATGCTGCTCAAACAGATAGCAACTGAGGAGCAGGCTGAGATGACTACGATCGGAGCCGGAGATAGTTTCAAGGCGGGGACGAAGATCGAGTTCGATCGGTGATGAAACAGCGGTGATGAAATCAGGAGCGTCTAGGTCTGCCGTCACATCATCGTTATCATCCAAACCCAGCAAAACCAAGTCAGAAAGAGGCAGGCTATCGCCTAACCAAGGATGAACCACCCAAACTTCAAACCGCAGATACCCTTCCAGATTGTGGACATGGAGTCGAATCGTACAGCCTTCATCACTGGCATTGATGGTACGGGTCAAGAGGTGAAACAGCGCGAGGTCAACTTTGACGCGGTCTAGCGACCAGTTCGCCTCTTGAAGGTCAAACGAAACATCAATGCGACACGCACGGCGTTCGACTTGGGCGCTTAAACGATTCACCAGTTGCTGGCAAAGGGTTTCAATATTGACGCTGGTGACACTGAGCATGGCGCGGAGATCTTGCAGTGCGATCAGTGAGTCCACCATGCTGAGCATTTGCTGGCCGCTGTCATGCACAATGCCAAGATATTCCTTTTGCTTGGGACGTAGCGCACCATAAATTTCTTGGTTTAGAACACTGGTCATACCCAGCACCGATGTCAAAGGCGTACGCAGGTCTTGAATCAGTCGATCAACTAGATTGAAACGCAGACGATCAAAACCTCCGCGACTGGACACCGGTTCATCGACTTCAGAATAGCTGAGGGCGATCGTCGGCATCGGGCGATCGGCCGCCAGGAAGTCGAGATCCGGTGCGCGTTCGAGTTCGAGCGTGAGATTACGGCCAATGAGTTCGAGGAGCTGGATATCGCGGCGCGTGAAGTGGCGTGGCGCCAGGTCGATCGCTTCGATCGTGCCCAAACAATCACCAGAGGCATTCCGCAGGGGGACGCCTAAATACGCACGAATGCCAAATTCTTGAATCGCAGGACAGTCGGCAAAATCGGGATCGGCAGCTAAATCATTAATGCAGAGCGTTTTATCCTGTTCGAGCAGAAAGCCACAGGGCAACATCCGTCGCGGGAAATTACGTGTCTTGGCGAGAAACGCTCGACTGGCATAGGGCGCAAGAGCCACGCCTTGATACGTAATCGAGTCGCTGTCGATCGAGCCAACTGCGCCGATCGCCGTGCTCATTCCGGCAACAATTTCATGGGCTGCCGTCTCGAACGCCCCGATCGACATCAAGCCCGACAACCCCGATTTTGCCAGAGCAATCAGCCGTTGTTGTTCGCGTGCAATAGCCGTCATGACAGAGGGCGCAGAGAGCCTGCGCGATAGTTATATGGTTGAGGTGAAGTTTGAAAATCAATCTGAGTGCGCTTGCCAAACTGTGACAAATTGCTAAGGATCGAGGGGCTTCTAGTGAGTCTAGTGAGCAACCCGACTCTGAAGAAAATCACGATCAGCGTGTGAGCCATCCTGAATTGATGGAATTCATC
Source organism: Geitlerinema sp. S16 (assembly GCA_011390275.1). Lineage (GTDB taxonomy): Bacteria > Cyanobacteriota > Cyanobacteriia > Cyanobacteriales > Geitlerinemataceae > RDYZ01. The sequence continues at coordinate 2,672 of JAABST010000028.1, read as the reverse complement.
GAAACGAGAAGCGATACGCGAATCGATAAATTGTGACATCAAAGGCAGGGACAACTCGATCGCTTGCGTGAGCGACCCAACATGAATCAATCGCCTCCGCGATTCTACACAAGACCTATACGGGTCAAAGTTAGCTTACTCCGCACGACCTTCCAGTTAAATCACAGCAGATTTGCTGGGCTTGTACTCAAATTGCAATCAAATCGCAAGACTAAATCAGAGTTTTGTTACGTTCCGACGTTGTAACCCTGATTATGGCTTAATTTGGGGCAATATCGAGAGCTTGAATCGTTACCAAGGACAATCTCAGTCCGTATGGCGAGTCGGGGAATGCGTCTGAGAGGAGATGAGATAGCAAATTGAGATTGAACTTCGGACATTTTTCCTGTGATGCCGACGAGTCTGGGGCTGTCATCAATTAAATTTCTAGCGCTTACCCAGTAAGGGTTTTAGCCCCTAGCTTGGTTGTTGGTTCGTTCAACAGCTTGCCCGATAAGAGTTCTACGATGAATTGATGACACGCCCTAGGACTGAGACTCATCCCAGGCAGGATGGGCAAACAATTCATCAATTAAGCGAACGCCCCGGAGCTGATTGGACAGCGGCAAGTGACCCTTTGGCGCGTCGATCGACCACGTGAACTGCTTGGGAAACCGCGTCCAGCTATTTCCAGTTTTCCAGCCCATCTTTGGCCATAGCTTCTCCCAGTTTTTACTGACGCCCAACCACAATTTTCGCTGAATGGAAAACCCGAATTTACCATCGGAATGGGTCACCCAGAGCTGATCGATCGTGCGCAAATCCGTCACGGGAATATTGCGAACTTCGGAAAAATAAAGCCATTTCCGAGCTTCGGAAGCTACACCACCCAGACGGCACAACAGTTCGCGCGTCATTTGATCGGCGGCTTCAAAGTCTTGCTCAATTAAAAGCTGCTGTAGGGGGATGTAATCGATTCCCCGTTCCGATTCAAGAGGAACGAGACTGGCTTGGGAGGAGTCAGTCATTGTTATTTAAGTTGACGCGAGTCGATTTTAATTGTGAAGGTATATAAGGTTACAAGGCCGGACTAATGATCTATGCCAATTGGCGGAGATATAAGCCAAAACAAGGGTCGATGTAACAATATTGGAAAATTTGAAATCACTTTATTGTCTCAGAATACGTCGAATTATGGCACTGCTCGACGTGGGGATCTCGATTTGAATCAGCTTAATAGTGCCGCCATAGTCGAGAACGGCAGGGGCTTCCGGTAATGTGCTGATGTCATAATCGCCGCCTTTGACATAGATATCGGGCTGGAGCGCGACGATCGTGGCGGTGGCGGTGGTTTCAGGAAAAATGACGACACCATCGACGGGCTTGAGTGCGGCGATCGCCTCAGCGCGTTGGACATCGGGGATGATTGGACGTGGGGGCAAGCCCTCTGGTTGCGGCTTAATCGTAGCGACGGATTGGTCACTATTAATCCCCACAATCAGGGTTTTGCCGAGCTGTTTGGCCGCCCGCAGATAGCGAATATGTCCGCAGTGCAGCAGGTCAAAGCAGCCGTTCGTAAATACGAGGGGACGCCAACGATCGGGATCTTGGGCGATCACCGATCGCAACTCACCCAAGCCATAAAATTCGGGAATATCTGTCGTCATGAATTACGTCGCGATCCCGCAGCAAAATCGGTTCGTGATTGGCATAAAGTTCGCGAAAGTTAGCGGTAATCACACATCAGCGTCTCGCGGGTATTGCGTCCCGTCGTCGGGTTCGTCCCGGTCGCAATCTCGCAAAGAACCTTAAGAGCGTCGTCTCGCAGTAAAACATCGGTGAAATCGGCGCCATCGATGGTTGTGCCTTCAAATCGGGCATGGTAGGCAAATGCACCTTCCAGGTTGGCGTCATTCAGGTTGGAGTCGGAAAAGAGGGCAGAGTCGAGCGTTGCATAACGCAAATCAGCGCCGTGTAAATCGACTTCCAGAAACTTGGCTCGAAACAGGCGCAAACCCACTAAGGTCGCGCCGTGCAGGTCGCACTTCCGTAGGGTGGCTAGGGTGAAGTTCGAGTCGCTCAGATCTTTGCTAGAGAGATCTTCATCAAATAACGTCGCTTTTTCGTAGTTATCGGCGAGAGCGGGCGCGAGGTAACTGGTAAAACCGGCACACAGGCTGGTGAGAAAGACGATCGCCGAAAGCGCAAACGAGATCACCCGAGAGCTGATTTTCGTAGGCATGTGGGAAAATTGAGCTGTGGGCTGATGAGGACTCCACCCTGACCCATCGGCTGGATGGATTGGGTCAATCGGAAATAATTGTCGGGTCAATTTCACGGGTTTCTACTCTACAAACGTTCGTTAAACTTCAGTGCTAGAACACGATCGGAGCCAAGCTCAACACCGTTTCCCGGCTCGCTCAACAACTCGTAATCAATCTACCGGAAATCTGCCCGTAGCGCGACCGGTCTCGCGATCGCAGCAGGTCGGCTGGCTGGGTGAAGAATTCGTTGCACGCTGGCTGCAATCGCATGGCTGGACGATCGTGGCTCAACGCTGGCGTTGCCGCTGGGGCGAGCTGGATATTATTGCAGTTCCCTCTCGATTCTCGCATCGCGATCCCTCTTCCGATGGGCAATCAACCGTCCAACAACCGGCGCGATCGCTGCTCTTGATCGAAGTTAAAACGCGA
>JAABST010000027.1 GCA_011390275.1 Geitlerinema sp. S16 | reverse complement strand
GTAAGGGAGAAGGGGCTGGGGGATGAGGGTCAACGACGATTTAACGGTTCAAGTGAGTTATGTATACACCGTAGCCCGCTCTGGGAGAGGGATTTAGGGAGAGGGAATGATATTCGTGCAAGAGGTCTATTAACTGGCGAGCTGTTTCGCCACATCACCCAGGACGGAACCGAGTAGGGACATGACATCAAGACGGCTCAGTTTTTCCTTGCCGCTCGCCATTTTGTCTAAGGTTCCGTGGGCGAGTACGAGCGGAATTTTGCAGAACTGCAAGGCAGGGCCATCGGGAAGTGCGGCAACGTATTGATCGGCGAGTTCCAGATTGCGCCGCGCGTAGGCGTCCATGTCGCCGCGCGTCCAGCCTTCGGGGTAGAAGCTGACGCCACGATCGCGATCTTCCTGGGTATTGCGCAAAATATTCACGGTTTGCAAACCACGACCAAAGCCGATCGCCTGGACGCGATCGGTCGGTGTGCCATCGTGCCACGCCCACAGATCCGAGAGCAATAAACCCACCGATCCGGCCACACTAAAGGTATAGGTATCCAGATCCGTGGGTGTTTTAATCGTCCAATTCACCTCCGACCAGTGCGCCATGCGATCGGCCATACTCGCCGTCGCCTCCCAAATGCGTGGCCCGATCGAATCCGGCGCAAGCTTCGCCCATTCATCGATGCATAACGTCACTTCGGGTAATGCTGCCTCGGCGCTGCCCCAGTCGATCGAGAAATCATCACGGTTACGATCGCCGGTTCCGGCCTGAAGCTTAAGGCTTAAACGTCGGAGCAATGATGCTTTTACAACACCATCTAAATCAGGGTGATCTTCAATTTCATCGATCGCCCGCATACAAAGATAGGCTGAGGCAACCGCCTCTTTTAACCCGTCCGGCAACAGCGCGATCGGAATATAGAACGTGCGGCTTGTTTCTTTAAGCACGCTCATGGCTCTGTCACGTGTAATCGCTATGGTTTGACTCATCGATATAACTCCTCTCACTGGCTAACTGGAGGCAAAATAGCCTCACAGTGATTCAAGGATATACTGCATCCCTAAATTCGCTGTCGTGCAAGCTGGTTCGGTATATCGCCGCAAAATGCAAGCAGACCGAGGAAACGATATCGATAAAATCACGCAGGGCCATGACGCTCGGAATCGTTTGATGAGTGTTTTGATGAGTCGCCATTAATCAGATGAATCGCTGCGAATCAAACTGAGACTCCTCAATCCCGATAGAATGAACGCAGCTCGCCCGAATCAACGTCCGCATTACTGCGGCGATCGTCCGTCCTCTCCCGCAATCCGCAGACACAATACACACGCCAAACAACGTAGAAGATGAACGCGGGTTATGTTTTGATTTTAGCGACGCTGGTGCTGGGCTGCGCGATCGCCACGGCGGGCGATCGTATCGGCACAAAGGTCGGTAAAGCCCGCCTACGCCTGTTTAACCTGCGTCCCCGCGAAACGGCAACGCTTGTCACGACGATTTCCGGCGGGCTGGTGGCCGCGTCTACCCTGGGTATTTTGCTCGCGATGGACAAGTCGCTACGCACGGGTCTGTTTGAGCTCGATGAAATCCAGGCCGAACTCAGCACAGCGCGAGCCGAACTCGATGCGACGGCGCTGGAAAAGCAACAGGTCGAAACCGAACTCGATGATTCACGACAGGCACAGGTGAGCGCCCAGCGACGCTTGAAACAGCTCGATCGCGATCTAGAAACCGCAGAATCGGATCTCGATCAAGCCTTGGAGAAACAGGCGATTACCGATGAGCAGCTTGCCGAAACCGAAGCCTTGCTCGATCAAGCCGACACCCTACGCGCCGAGTCCGAGCAAGAGATTGCCCGCATTGAAGCGCAATTAAGCACGATCGCAGCTCGCCAAGCTACGCTACAGGCCGAAATCAGCACGCTGCAAGATGAACGCCGCCAGCTCGTCGATGAAACCGCAGCGACGCGGGCAAGGCTGGCGGAACGTGACGCCCAGCTCCAGGAAAACCAAGCTCGCTTGGATGCCCAGGCTCGTGAATTAACAGAGCGCGAAACACTTCTCGCCGGACTACGCGAACAACAATTACAGTCCGAAGCCAAACTTCAGGAACTCCGACAAAACATCCAGCGGTTTAGGGAGCGGCGGATCGCGATCGAGCAGGGGCAAATCCTCGCGTCCGGACTGTTGCAAATCATTGAGCTAGATGGCGTCGATGAAGCCATCCTGGCGCTACTCCAGCAGGCGAATACGATCGCAGCTCAACAGCTTGGCGTGGATGTGGAAGACTTGCCGATCGTCAATGTGAATCGTCTGGATTTACAAGCGCTACGCGATCGCCTGAGCGATCGGCGCGAATACGTCGTCCGTGTCCTCTCGACAGGAAATTATTTACTCGGCGAAACCAGCGTCCAAGTCTTCGTTGAAGCGATCCCCAACGTCTTGCTGTTCGCTGCCGATGAAGCGATTTCGCGCACAACTCTCAATCCCAACGATCTTGCACCAGAAGCGATCGTCCAGCAACTGTACTGGGTGATCGAAGCCGCACGTTTTCGCGCCCAGCGTGAAGGAATTTCCGTCGGTCAGGTACGGCTCGGTGATGGACGCCCGGAAACCCTCGTCGAGTTTGTTTCGGCGTTGGTGGATCTTCCCGGCACGGTGGAAGTTCAAGCCGTCGCCTCACGCGATACCTTCACGGCGAGTTCGTTGATCCTCGAACTCATCGTCATTCAAGATGGTCAGGTGTTACTCCGCACCCAGGCGATCGCCAACGATAGCGTTAACGATAGCGAAGTCACGCTGCCATAGCGATACGATCGCCATAAAAAACGCGAGATGCATCACCCGCTGAAGGTCATGCATCTCACGTATCAATTTAAATTTAGCAATGTAGCTGCTGAAGTTAAGCGATTCTAAAATCGGGCTTAAATCCAGCGATCAAGATTAAATCTAGAGGCGATTTAACCCTCTTCTTTATACTTGCCGCCTTTAGCCGGATCAGACCAGTCGCAAGCAAAGCCTTTGGTCTCCGGAACGTATTGGTTCCAGGGGATCGGCGTCACAGGGCCGTCGGTTTCGTAGACGATATCAAACAAACCATCTTCACGAACTTCGCCGATACGGACGGTTTTCGAGATGTGGTGGTTTGTGTTCATCGTCACCGTGCCACCCGGAGCATCGAAGGTTTGGCCATAAGCTGCGTTACGCACGGCTTCGAGATCGTAAGCATCGCCCGCTGCTTCTGCCGCTTGCTTCCAGAGGTAGACCATGATGTAGGCCGATTCCATCGGGTCATTGGTGACGCGATCGTCACCGAATTTCGCTTTGAAATCAGCAACCCATTTCTCGTTGGCGGGCGATTCCACAGTTTGGAAATAGTTCCAGGCCGCGTAATGACCTTCGAGATATTCCGGTGTAATCACGCGGACTTCTTCTTCTGCAACCGAAACTGACATTACGGGGTACTTGTCAGGGCCGAGGCCAGCACCTTGGAGCTGCTTGAAGAACGCGACGTTGCTGTCACCGTTGAGGGTGTTGAAGATCACACCGCCATCGGGGAGCGCCTGTTGGATTTTGGCAATGATCGCCGTGACTTCGGTGTTTCCAAGGGGCAGGTAGTCTTCACCGACGACGGTGCCGCCTTTGGCTGTAACTTGCTCTTTGATGATCGTGTTGGCCGTACGCGGGAAGACGTAGTCAGAACCGACCAGGAAGAACTCCTTACCTTTGTTTTCGAGCAGCCAATCCACCGCAGGCTCGATTTGTTGGTTGGGAGCCGCGCCCGTGTAGAAGATGTTCTTCGAGCATTCTTGACCTTCGTACTGCAACGGATACCACAGCATGTGGTCAGCCGCCTCGAAGACCGGCAGGACGGCTTTACGGCTTGCAGAAGTCCAGCAACCGAAAACGACGGCGACTTTATCTTCTTCGATGAGCTTCTTCGCTTTTTCAGCGAAGGTCGGCCAATCCGAAGCGCCATCTTCTTCGATCGCCTCGATCATTTTGCCATTAACACCACCAGCGGCATTGATCTCTTCGATCGCCAGTAGTTCTGCATCGACGACCGTATTTTCGCTGATCGCCATCGTGCCGCTACGTGAGTGCAGGATACCGACCTTGATCGTATCGCCACCGGCTCCACCTTCGGGGGTTGCGCCCTCTTCAGTCGCGCCGTCCTCAGCGGGAGGGGTTGTACAGGCTTTAAGCAATAGGCTGGTGCTGAATGCCGCTGTTCCCAAGACTAGGAACTTACGGCGACTGAAATTAGATGTCATTTTGATTTACGTTCTCCTCATACCAGAAGCGATGTGGGATAGGGTGTCTAATTGCTGTTGGCAATCATAAACTCCCGACTTATGGCGTCGTGGAACACGATCGCACAGTAAGACCCCAGGTTCAGGCGATCCTAAGTGGAAGACCTTGATCGAGAGTGTAGCCTAGACGACGTTTTCTTGGTGAGATACGCCAAGATCACCGTGTTTTAAGCAAGTTTGAAGGATTGATGATATTTGTCCACAAAAATAACGGTGTGCTGGCGCTATTTTTAGGACAGTTTGCGTGTGCTGAGTCCGTGAACAATGGGCATTATTGCGGAACTTGCGGGACTCGATCGTGCAACATTAGGCCATATTCCAGCCCTTCGACCACAGCTTGATAGGACGCATCAATAATATTTTCGGACACACCCACGGTCATCCAGCGCTGATGACCATCGGTGGATTCCACAAGAACGCGGGTTTTGGCCGACGTGCCGGAGTTGCCGTCGAGGATGCGGACTTTGTAGTCGGTGAGGTGAAACTGGTCGATTTCGGGGTAGAGGTTGACCAAGGCACGGCGCAGGGCGGCATCGAGGGCAGAAACGGGGCCGTTACCTTCGGCGACTTCGAGAATGTCACGATCGCCCACCGTGAGCTTCACCGTCGCCAGGGAGTTGCTGGCCGCGTGGCCTTGCTGGGTGCAGTGAACCTGAAAGCCGTGGACTTCAAAATAATGGGGACGTTGACCGAGGGCTTGGCGCATCAGCAGGTCAAAACTGGCTTCGGCTCCCTCAAATTGATAGCCCTGATTTTCCAAGTCTTTGATGCGCTGCAAAATGTCGCGGCAGGCAGGATCGGCTTTATCGAGTTCCAGCCCGAAGGTTTGGGCTTTGGCGAGGACGTTGCTTGTGCCGGATTGGTCGGAAATCACGATGCGGCGTTGGTTGCCGATCGCCTCGGGTGGCAAATGTTCGTAGGTGATCGGGTTGCGACGGACGGCGCTGACGTGGATGCCGCCTTTGTGGGCAAAGGCCGATCGACCGACGAAGGGGGCGCGATCGTCGGGGGCAAGGTTGGCGATTTCGCTGACGAAGCGGCTGGTGTCGGTGAGGCGGGCGATGCGATCGTCGGGTAAACAGGCGTAGCCGAGTTTGACCTGGAGATTGGCGATCGTCGAGCACAAATTCGCATTGCCGCAGCGTTCGCCATAGCCGTTGATCGTGCCTTGCACCATCGTCGCGCCTGCGAGGACGGCGGCGATCGTGTTGGCGACGGCGGTGTCGGAATCGTTGTGGGCGTGGATGCCAAATTGCAGGGCGGCGGCGCGATCGGCTCCCAAATGATGGGCCAGTTTCGATTGAACGTCGGTGACGATCGCGCTGATCTCGTGGGGCAGTGTGCCGCCGTTGGTGTCGCAGAGGGTGAGGTATTCGGCGCCGGAGTCGATCGCGGCGAGCAGGGTGTCGATCGCGTAGCTGGGGTTGAGTTTGTAGCCGTCGAACCAGTGTTCGGCGTCGTAGATCACGCGTCGGTGTTGCGATCGTAAAAACGTCAGGGTATCGGCGATCGTCTCCAGGTTTTTATCCAGCGTCGTTTGCAAGCCTTCGGTGACGTGCAAATCCCACGATTTGCCGAACACTGTCACCCAGGTGGTATTCGCGGCCAAAATCGGCGCGAGCATCGGCTCATCTGCCGCCGATCGTCCGACGCGCCGGGTGGAGCAAAAGGCAACAACTTGGGCGTATTTCAGCGGTTCGGCCTGGAGTTTCGCGAAAAATTCTCCGTCTTTGGGGTTCGCTCCCGGCCAGCCGCCTTCGATAAAAGGAATGCCCAAATCATCGAGACGATGGGCGATGCGGAGTTTGTCTTCGAGGGAGAGCGAGATACCTTCGCATTGTGCGCCGTCGCGTAGGGTTGTGTCGTAGAGGGTGACGGGCGATCGGGAGTCGGGGGATAGGGTCACGAGCGGGGTTGGGGTGCAGTGTGTTGATCTTAGTGCGATCGCCGTTGGTTATTCCGTCCATTTTTGAGTTAACCCAAGTGGCTAAGTCGCCCCAGCAAAGTATCGGCTACAGCCTCATCGCCTTTTCCTGCAAAATAATCCAGGGGTTCCAGTTGCGCTCTTCGGTAGCGTCATGATCTGAGAACGCTGAAGACTTCATACGCTCTATTACAATTGACATAACGCATGAAAGCTCTGGCCAAGACGGCGGTAACCTGATTTGTGATAGCACTGTAGCCGTTTCGTCATCACTCGCTACGGTATCTGTTCCACCCCGCAGCCGTTGGCGTTAAGAGTCCGCTGGTAGGCATGAGGTTTTGCGACGGGTCGTTCCTATGTATGTTTTCGAGAATAGCGAGCTGTTTCAAGCCCTGTTGACATCTAGCCCGACAGCGATCGCGATCGTTGATCGTCAGATGCACTACATCGCCGTGACGCATCAATGGGCGAAGACTTTCGGCGTGGGCGAGGCAGACCTTATTGGAATGAGCCACTATGCCCTGTTTCCGCAGCAGGGCTCAGGCTGGCGACGCATTCACGCGTCATGCTTAGACGGCCAGAGTGGTCAATGGCAAGAGCCAGAATGCCAGCTCTTCAACGGCACAGTGGTAGCCGCACAATGGACTATCCGTCCTTGGAAAGGCTCGCTGTCCGCGATCGAGAACGACCTAGAGGCTGTCCCCCATAAAATAGCGGGTCTTATTCTCGTCTGGGAAGATATCTCCCGAGCCAAACAAGCCCTCCAAGAAGCCTGGAAGCAACAGAAAAACCTGAATAGGCAGGTTCAGCAGCTTATTCACGCTCTCGATCACGAAAAAAAGGAACGCCAGCGCACCGATGACATGTTGCCCCTCGGGCAAATTTCGATTAATAAATCGGGAGATGCTGTTTTTTGGCTCGATCGTGACGGTGGCATCTTTTACGTTAATGATTCCGCCTGCCTTTCACTGGGCTACACCCGCAGTGAATTGCTCGAAATCAGCATCCACGATATTAATCCTGACTTTCCACCGGAAATTTGGCCGGACTATCGCGATCAGGTGCGCGAATTTGGTTCGTTTACGCTCGACTCACGCCATCGGCGCAAAAACGGCAAAATCTTTCCGGTGGAGATTACGATTACGTCCCTAGTCTATCGAGGACAAGAATATATTTGTACGTTTGCGCGAGACATCACCGAACGCAAACGCGCAGAGGCAGAACTCTACCAAGCGACGATCGCCGCAGAAGCCGCCAACCAGGCCAAAAGCTCCTTTTTGGCCAATATGAGCCATGAGTTACGCACCCCGTTAAACGCGATTATTGGCTACGGTGAAATTTTGCAGGAAGAGATCGAAGATCTCGAACTTGATGGCGACGAATCGGAAGATTTGATGGCTGATCTCAAGAGCATCACGACCGCCGGACGCCACTTGCTCTCAATTATTAGCGATATCCTCGACTTCTCGAAAATCGAAGCGGGGCGCATGGATCTTGCACCGGAAGAGTTCGATGTATCCACACTGATTTATGAACTTGAATCAACGGTACAGCCCCTCGTTGAGAAAAACACCAACACGCTCAAAGTGGAGTGCAGCCTTAACCTCGGCACGATGTACGCCGATCGCACAAAAATCAGTCAAGTGCTACTCAACTTGCTGAGTAATGCCGCCAAGTTCACCCATCAGGGAACGATCGTCATGACCGTGAATCGTCAGGAATCCCCCTTTAGCGAGATTCGGAACGATGCCGAGCGCGACGCGGAAGCCAGCAGCAGCGCCGCCGACCCCACCGCCTGGATTTGCTTCCGAGTCAGCGATACCGGCATTGGCCTGACCGACGATCAAATCCAAAGCATTTTTCAGCCCTTTACCCAGGCTGATGAATCTACCACGAAGCGTTACGGTGGCACGGGCTTAGGTTTGGCGATCAGTCGCAAGTTTTGCCAGATGATGGGGGGCGATATTACGGTGGAAAGTGAGCTTGATGTGGGATCAACATTTACGGTCGATCTCCCCGCTGACGATAAAGCGGCTGACCCAGCCGCAGGACTCACCCAAACCCAGACGGACAACTCGGCGTCAGCAAAAGAAAAGAATCTAGATTCCGCTTACACGGAGTCTTCGGCAGAAGCAGAGATACCGCTACTCCACGAAACGGCGGAACTGCTGGAGTTGCCGGAGTTTGCGGGAGTCTCGTTTAATGATTTGGCAGAAGAAGAAGACGCGGAACCACCGCGATCGTCGCTTTTGATCGACTCATTTGATGATGATGCACCGCTGGAAGAGAATGAGTGGTTTTCCTAAATATAGTCAGTTCAATCATGTTTAAAACAGACTGAGAGCATTGAGCGGGGTCGTTGGCGTAGCCTTTGCGAAGCAAATAACGCGGTTTTTGATCCAGCAGAACAGAGTCAAGATGTCTCGTTTTTTATTGAACTGACTATATGCGTTTGCCCTGTCATTAGAGTGCAAGACAAGCCTCTCTCACCCACGGGTGCAAGAATGCACACAAATATGAGGTGCATTTGTTGAGTTTGTTATATTTCCCTGACCTATTGGTCGTATTCTGTGATCCTTTTATAGAGAGGGTTTAAGAGTTTTTAGCGTGAAGCGTCATTATCCGTCTGAAATAAGGTGAATCTCTTGATATACAAGGATCTTAGAGTTTTTTCGCAAATCAGCTCTACTTCTGGGGCGTCACTCATAATAATGGAAACTGCTATAATGCCTTCAGATTGAACCGCATTCCATTCAAATGCAAGTTCGATCGGCGGGGATGTTTCGTTCTGGCAGACTCCAATCAGCGTTAATCAATGATGACCTGCATTTGGAATGTCACATTCTTATTGAGTTAAAGGAAAATTTATGATCGATACTGTTTCCCACCGCAACCGATCCGACAAGCGCCGCCAGACAACCGATGGCGTCGCTTCTCGCTTAAACACAGCCCTACGCATTACCGTTCTTGGTTCTGGGGCTTGGGGATCGGCTCTTGCGAGCTTGGCGCAACGTAATGACCAGATGATCACGATGTGGTCGCGTAGTAGTGGGACAAGTCTTGCCGAAGCAGTGGCCAGTGCCGACATTGTTCTGAGTGCAATTTCGATGAAGGGTGTGCGATCGGTCGCAACCCAGCTTCAAGAGATGAACTTACCGAGCAGTAAGATCATCGTCACCGCGACGAAGGGTCTAGAACCCGATACAAATCTGACCCCGTCGCAAATCTGGCAGTCAATCTTGCCGAAAAACCCGATCGTTGTTCTTTCCGGCCCGAATCTCTCGAAGGAGATTGAGCAAGGACTGCCTGCGACAACCGTAATGGCGAGCCGCAACGAACTCGCGGCGCAAACCGCTCAAAATGCCTTTGCTTCGGATAAATTCCGGGTGTATATCAACCATGACCCGATCGGAACGGAACTCGGCGGTACGCTGAAAAATGTCATGGCGATCGCCGCAGGCATTTGTGATGGTCTTGAGCTGGGTGTTAACGCGAAGTCCGCGCTAATTGCTCGCTCTTTGCCGGAAATGATCCGTGTGGGTCAACTTTGGGACGCTTCCCCCGAAACGTTTGTCGGTCTATCGGGTCTCGGTGACCTGCTCGCCACCTGTAGTGGCGCTCTATCGCGTAACTATCGCGTCGGTTTTGGTTTAGCTCAAGGCAACTCGCTGGATCAAGTGATTGAAGAGCTGCAAAGTACGGCAGAAGGGGTGAATACAACCCGCGTGTTAGCCGAACTGGCTCGCAAAGAAGGTCTGGATTTGCCGATTTCTCGCCACGTATATCGAGTCATTCAAGGCGAGATTACGCCCGCAGAAGCGGTGGATTCTTTGATGGGTCGCACGCCGGAGCCCGAGAACATCATGCCGATCGCGGCATAGGTGAAACAAGCAAACCGCGCTTTCACATTAAAAAAGGCGCGGAGGGGTCAACAGATCCCAGCTCCGCGTTATGCTCAATTAACACCCCAATACCCAATCTTGATCGATGCCTAATGCCGATCAAGATTGGGTATTGTCGTCATCGGTGTTGCCATTCGTTATTCGCTCTAATGACTTTATCGACTCTTTCCTCAACGTTAATTGGTGCGAAACTTCGCCCTGAGGTTCGTGTGCTTCAGGATGAGCTGGTCGCATGGCGTCGCTATTTACATCAGCGCCCCGAACTGGGTTTTAAAGAGGAGAAAACCGCTGCTTTTATTGCGACCAAGCTAACCGAATGGGGGATCGAGTTTCGATCGGAAGTAGCAAAAACGGGGATTGTGGCGACGATACCGGGAACGCGATCGGGGGCGGTGTTGGCGATTCGAGCAGATATGGATGCGCTACCGGTGCAGGAACTCAATGATGTACCTTACCGATCGCAACATTCCGGCCAGATGCACGCTTGTGGCCATGATGGTCACACCGCGATCGCGCTCGGCGTGGCGAAATACCTGACGGAGCATCGAGACTTTCCCGGAACCGTCAAGCTCATTTTTCAGCCTGCGGAGGAAGGGCCAGGAGGCGCGAAGCCGATGATCGAAGCCGACGCCCTCAAACAGCCCGAGGTTGATGCCATTATTGGGCTGCATTTGTGGAACAATCTACCGCTGGGAACCGTGGGCGTGCGTCCGGGGCCGTTAATGGCTGCCGTCGAGTTATTTGATTTGCAGATTACGGGCAAAGGCGGTCATGGCGGCTTGCCTCACCAAACTACGGACGCGATCGTGGTGGCGTCTCAGGTCGTCAACGCACTACAAACGATCGTGTCACGCAATCTTGACCCGATCGATTCCGCCGTTGTCACCGTGGGTCAGTTCAACGCCGGAAGCGCCCGCAATGTCATCGCCGGAAGCGCCCAACTCAGCGGTACGGTGCGCTATTTTAACCCCAAGTATGCGGACTATTTCGCTGATCGCTTTGATCGGCTCATTGGCGGCATCTGCGCCGCCCACAATGCCGAGTATCACCTGAATTATTGGCGGCTTTATCCCGCAACGGTCAACGATGCCCGCATGGCGGAACTGGTGCGATCGGCGGCTGAACAGACGATCGAAACCCCCCTGGGACTTGTACCCGAGTGCCAAACGATGGGCGGGGAAGACATGTCATTTTTCTTGCAGCAAGTTCCCGGATGTTACTTCTTCGTCGGTGCGGCCAATGCCGATCGCGACTTAGCATACCCCCACCATCATCCGCGCTTCGACTTTGACGAAACGGCACTGGGAACGGGATTGGAAATTTTCATCCGCTGTATCGACAGCTTTTTTGAGCAACCCACACGATGGATCGCTTAAACCAGACGCGAACAGCTCTAAGGTGGGCAATACGGGTTCGCAGGCTGTTACCGAACCGAACTGACACGAGCTGTCGCCGTCTTTTTTGGTTCGTATCTCACGTACTCTAGCGGCGAACCTGACCTTTAAACCCGGACGCTTTAAACCCTTCAAACTGTAGTGGCTCCGGCAAGTTGGCCGAAACCGTAATTTGAAAACTAAATTCACCGAGACCGGGTTCGATTTCGTCGATCGCGCCGATCCGGTTGCGATTGGGAAATGCCGTATTGTGCGTCGCATCGTAAATGCGTCCGAAGATATCAGCATTAACGACGGGTTTTCCCGACGTGTTTTCAGTTTTGCCGTGAATGATAAAGCAGTTCGCCGCCTTACTTGAGCCTGAATCGACAAATCCACGGCCAATCTCATCAGGACAAGCTTCGTACGACAAATCAAAGAGACGCACGGGAATCAGGGCATAGGCAGCGGCACTGGGAAACCAAACGATCGCAGCGGTAACGAGGCACAGCGTCGCGGTCAATAGATGGCGTAAGCATCGAGCGCTTGCAGACTGTGGTGTTTTCATAAAAAAATAGTAAGAATCACAAAACTTAGGTTTGATTTTAAATCATGCCTGGACGCGTAGAAATACTCATTTAAATCAGCCGAACGTAAGTACTGCCAGACAAAATCCTGTGGGATTTACATCATAAATTCAGGCATTGACTGAGCGTCACACGGACTTACACAAGTATAAAGACTTCGTTTAAGCATTTGCTTGCAGAATGTGAGAAATGCCTTGAGGCCATTTATACGTATTCAACACATTAAAAAAAATAAGTTTTTGTGACGGGCGTACGGCTATGCACTCGCCACGATCGCCCTAACTTTTTTGCGTCTTTCTCCTGGATCAAGATCGCTTGAACGGCACGATCGCATCACAACGTGAGATCGAGTCACCTACAATCCCATGCTCGATGTACTGTGAATCTCTCTTTTTAAGACGATTTTTGAGCAAAATATCTCCTAGGGCGTGTCATCAATTAATCGTAGAACCCTTATCGGGCAAGCTGTTGAACGCCCGACCTAACAAAAAACTAGGAGCTGAAACCCTTGCTGAGTAAGCGCTAGAAATTTAATTGATGACAGCCCCTAGAACATCGCGAAATATACCTAAATTCTGGGTGTCAGTCATTAACGCTTCAAGTTGTGACCTTTTAAAAATATCCGGATTTTATGTGAACTCTAAACCAGGCTCACTCCAGTCCAAAAGTCGTCCAAAGGTAGTGCCATCACGAACAAATTAAGCCCAGTATTATTACATAAGTGTTTTTTTGCTCTGACAAAACCGAATCTAATTTGAAGCTTTTTGTCTCGGCAAACACTCAAAAAAGATCTTATTCAAGCTTTGAAAACTCAGTACGGTAAGCCGTGTCAATGCTTGGATTTAGTTTATTTAAAATCAAAAAACTAGTAATTTAACTCATGTTTTTTGATTATTTTTTATTTACAGTAAAGGTAGGTTCCCAACAAAAAAAGTAAAGACTAATATTCCAACGAACCTACAGGGATGTTTCTACAGGTAGATTTACAGTTTTGGCTTTAATGATTGAATCGATCTTGCTTGAAATGAACAGTAGTCTGAAAACATTAGAGCTTTTGGTCGATAGATACATGATAGTTATGCAAATCTACTTCGGGTCTTAACTCACCGGTGTACCTACCCAATTCCGATGAGAACAAGATTTTGGTTTGAGCAATGATGACAGTTTTTCCCTCTCCAAACGAACAGTATCTTCTTGAGCTAACGAACCGTATTCGTCTCGATCCTAATCAGGAGCTGGATCGTATTCTTGCTACTAGAGACCGTGAAGTTAATAACGCCTTAGACTATTTTGAAACGAACTTAAGTGTTCTACGTCAACAGTGGACAGAGCTTGAACCCGCGCCTCCGCTCGCATGGTCGGGGGAACTGCATAATTCCGCCGAAACCCATAACAAACGCACGATCGCGGCAGATACTCAATCGCACTTCCTGCCCAATGAACCTGGCCTAATTGATCGAATCCGTGATGCGGGATACGACCCATCGTCAGTTGCGGAAAATATTTTTGCGTATCCAGAGTCGATCGAGGCGGCTCATGCAGGCTTTGCGATCGATTGGGGCGTGGGTCCTAACGGTATTCAAGAACCAGCAGGACATCGTATTTCGATGACGAATTCGCTCTATCGTGAAGTTGGAATTGATATTACCGAAGAGCACGATCCTAATACGTCCGTGGGTACGTTTGTGGTGACCCAACATTTCGGCATTAATCGCAGTGCCATTTGGGGCATGGGTGATGCGTATCTGGTGGGTGTGGTTTATACCGATACGATCAAAGACGATGATTTTTATACGCCGGGTGAAGGTCTCGGGAATGTCACAATTACGGTTTCGGACTTGGTGAGCGATCGCGTCTTTTCGGCCACAACCTGGGACGCTGGAGGCTATCAAATTGCATTACCCAAAGGCAATTATCGCGTTGATTTCACAGTGGATTTGAATGATGACGGCGCGATCGAAGTCGTTTCCCGGCAGATCGCAATGAGCAATGAAAATCTCAAGCTGGACTGGATGGCCGACCTTGAACAGCTTAGTGCCATGCTGCCGAATACAAATACGAACAGCGTCCCAGCTAGTGCCACGACTGCACCAACGAGCGAACGTAGCCGTTTTCCCCTTAGCAGCGATACGACTTACGACGATATTTTGCTGCTTGAGCTTGATATTCCCAGTGGGATTGAACCGCTCAATCTAGACACACTCGATCCAGAATCTTATTCCAAACACAGTAGCGATCAGCGTGATGTTATTTTTGGCTTACCCATCGGTGACACCATTTGCGGGGCAGGCGGTAACGACTATATTTCGGGCAATGGTGGTGATGATACGCTCTTCGGCAATCGCGGCGATGACGATGTTCTGGGCGGCGACGGTGACGATGTGATTTTTGGGGGGCGTGGCAATGATGCGATCGATGCCGGGAACGATCACGATACGGTGATGGCAGACTACGGAAACGATACCGTGCTTGGCGGTGCGGGATCGGACACGCTATATGGTAACGATGGCGCTGACGAACTCGATGGCGGATCGGGGAATGATTACCTCCTGGGCGGAGTGGGTGACGACACGCTGCTGGGGAGTGCTGGAGACGATCGACTGGATGGTCAACTGGGCGACGATACGTTAATCGGCGGTGGCGGCAGCGATATTTTTGCGCTGATGGAAAATTCGGGCGATGACGTGATCGTTGATTTTAATGACGGGATTGATTCGATCGGTCTGATTGGCTTAACGATCGGTCAGCTCTCGATTTCACCCCATCCCGATGGTCTGACCGTGATGGCTCCGGGTACATCGATGACGCTCCTCGGTGTGGAACGCAGTCAAATTGATGCGAGTGATTTTTTAATCCTGAGCTAGCAAAAATCGGCAACGAAATCGTGGACTATAGATCAAAAAAAGCGAGGTGTTGTGAAAAACACCTCGCTTTTTGTCAGGATCTCGCGATTTGATTGATAACGAACCCCAGCATCAGTGATACGAAATCCGCTTGTGCATAATCTTAGATCGTCGCTCTAGGTGGACACCGCACTATTTGCTTCGCAAAGGCTACGCCAACGACTTCGCTCAGTGCTCATAGGTGTTTTTGTATTTTTCTCATACAGAACCGGATTTCGTATGAGTCCTTAACCCATCGCCGATCGGCCACTGCGACTCAGACGAATAAAGACAAAATAGAGCAGGTATAACAGATAAATTGTTAGTCCTGAGATTCCGACAAAACCCAAGAGCTGCGGTGAGGTATTCGGATGAAAGATTGCCTGAAATCCCCAGGGTGCTTCAAGCCATACGCGACACATCGCCGATTCCACCACGGTTTCGGTTGGCATGGAGGCACACTGTAGCGACGGCAATTGGAACAAGACTCCGATCGCGCAGTATACCGTTGTCGCCCAACGCCACGCTTTGAAGACCAGCTTCAGGGTCGATTTCTGTAGTCCATCAATCTCGTCATTGAGATCCGCCCAAAACCAAAGCGAAACGGGGATCAAAATCCGCGCGAAGAAACCCGACAAAAAAGCGATCGGCAACGACGCAATCATCAGGTACACCGAAATCGCTAGCAAACTCGACACACGCCAATAGATCACGAACAGGCGTTGAATCGCCTCATTCTTTTGCACAAACGCCCAGATTAACAAAACCAGCGGAGCGAGTACCGTAAACAACACCGCAAGGCGGTAGTCCGTCCAAACCAGCGGTTGCCAGAGGGATTCGTCAAACAAAGACATAGTAGGGGTGCAGTATGCAAACTCAATGAGACATCAACGCAGAGACATCAACGCGCAAGCGTTATGACTGGGTCTTGCGATTTTACAGCCAAGCGAAAACACAATGCGACAAAATCAGAATGTCATAAAAAATAAGGGCTATAAAAAACAAGGGCGAGACCGGTCGGCCTCACTCCCTTGATCAAACTTAAACTTGATGAAAGCCCAGCCAGACGCAGGACATGGCTCATCTGCTAGTCAACGATCGGCTATGACTCAACCACAACGGGCTGCATGGCCGACGGGCGACGATCGATCGTCTGGTCAATCAAACCGTATGCTTTCGCCTCGTCTGCCGACATGAAGAAATCACGCTCCGTGTCTTCCTCAATTTTACTCAACGGTTGACCGGTGTGATCCGCGAGGTACTGATTGAGACGACCTTTAATGTAAAGAATCTCACGGGCTTGAATTTCAATATCAGTCGCTTGACCTTGAGCGCCCCCGAGCGGCTGGTGAATCATGATCCGCGAATGGGGCAGGCTCATGCGCTTTCCTTTCGCGCCCGCACTGAGCAAGAATGCACCCATGCTTGCCGCCAGCCCAAGACAGATCGTGCTGACATCCGGGCGAATGTGGTTCATCGTATCGAAGATGCCCATGCCTGCCGACACCGAACCACCGGGCGAGTTGATGTACAGGTAAATATCTTGCTCGGGATCTTCGGCTTCGAGGAAGAGCAATTGCGCCACGATGCGATTGGCGAGTTCCGAGGTCACTTGCTCGCCGAGGAACACAATACGCTCACGCAGTAGTCGCGAATAGATATCGAAATAGCGTTCGCCACGACCGGATTGTTCGATAACGGTTGGGATCATAGTGCGTTCGTCGCTGTGTTGAGTAGGAGGCTAAACGGAGTTTAGATTAGAGTATCGCGGTGCTGGCGGTTCGCTCATCGGCGTTGGTCTGCCGATTGATATCTTGTTTGTAGAGATAAGCGATCGCCAGAAAAACGATAATCGTCGGTTTGTATTTTAGCGAGTTCGCGATCACGAGTCGGTTCGGTTCACCCAATCAAGAGTGAGTCACCATCGCAGACCTGAATTCACTTAATTGCAGCGACGCAGTACGTAATCAACGAGACCGTCGAGGGCGTCCTTGGATTCCGACGGCTCTAGATGCGCGAGATTTTGTCGGGCGATTTCGGCGTGATGTCTGGCCAGATCGCGCGATCGCTCAATGCCGCGAGTTTCATGGACGATCGCCAGGGCGCGTTCGAGATCATTCTCTTCGGCAAACTCTCGGGCGATCAGAGTTTCGAGGGCGGGCTGCTCTTCCAGGGCATACAGCGCCGGAGCCGTGAGGTGACCGCTACGCAGATCCGAGGCCGCCGGTTTACCGAGCGTTTCGCTCGATTCGGTAAAGTCGAGAATGTCATCCACAATCTGAAACGCAAGACCCAGGTGGCGACCGTACTCGAAAAGCTGATCGGCGCGATCGCGAGCGATCCCACTCAAAATACCGGCGGCTTTACCGCTATTCGCCAGCAGCGACGCCGTTTTGCAATAGCTTTTTTCGAGATACGCCTCAAAGGTTAGCTCCGAATCAAACCGGCTTAACCCTTGCTGAATCTCGCCTTCCGCTAAATCCATAATCACCTTCGAGAGCAGCTTCACCACTTCGAGATTGTCGAGATTCGCCAAATACCACGAAGACTGAGCAAACAAAAAGTCGCCCGCTAGCACCGCAATCCGATTATTAAAACTGCTGTGTACCGTCGGGATTCCACGGCGTGTTTCCGACTCATCGAGGACATCGTCATGGACGAGGCTCGCGGTGTGGATCATTTCTGTAATCTCGGCGAGACGGCGATGACGCGCGGTGATCTCTCCATCGGTCATTGTGGCGCGAGCGATGAGAAGAACGACCGCCGGTCTCAGTTGCTTACCCCCCACTTGGAACAAATGCTCGGCGGCAGCGCCCAAAATCGGGTGGCGGGCTCCAATAAGCTGCCGTAGATTGTGATTAAGGGTCTTGAGGTCTTCCTCAACGGGAGCGAGAAGGGTGGCAACTGAGGTCATCGATGCTCCGAATCAAAACGGAATTTACGAAAGTTTACATATCCCTTACATATTTTAAGACAACCCCGTCGATCTAGCACGAAATCATGATGGAGACGCATCCTCAATCACGCAATCTAGGCGTGTCAAGACCTAATCCCGTCTGTTACGATTTGTGAACTCACGCACTTCATCTTGTCTCATTTACGTTTCATCTGCCACGCTTTGCGATTGTTTTGTCGAGCTGACCGTTATGACTTCTACTGCTTCGACCCCGACCTCTCTATCCAGCTCTGATCCCGAAGCGCCGCTGTTTGCCGATCGCGTCTGGTACTGGCGTGGCTTCAAGATGGGCTATCAAACCCAGGGGGATCAGGGAGCCGCGATCGTCTTGGTGCATGGTTTTGGAGCGTCCAGCGGTCACTGGCGGAAAAATATCCCAGCCTGGGCAAAATCATTTCGCGTTTTTGCGATCGACTTAATCGGCTTCGGCACGTCTCATAAGCCCACGCCAGGGATCGGCATCGACTACACCTTTGAAACCTGGGGATCGCTGCTCGCCGACTTTTGCCGGGAAATCGTCGGCGAATCGGCCTTTTTCGTCGCCAACTCGATCGGCTGCATTGCCGCAATGCAAACCGCCGTCATCTCGCCGGAACTCGTGCGCGGCATCGTGCAGCTCAACTGCTCCCTGCGCCTCCTGCACGATCGCCGCCGCGACCGCCAAAACCCGATCAAGCGCTACGGCACACGCCTCGTCCAGGACTTCCTTGCGATCCCCGCGATCGGCGAATTCTTCTTCAGCCGTGTCGCTACAGCGAAAACCGTCCGCGCCGCCTTATCCCAAGCCTATATTCGCAAAACCGCCATCACCGATAATCTGATCGAAATGCTGCTCGCTCCATCGCGATCGCCCCGCGCCTGGGAAGTCTTCGTCGCCTTTACGCGGTACTCCCAAGGTCCGCTCCCCGAAGATCTCTTGCCCCTATTGTCCTGCCGCACCTTGCTGATTTGGGGCGATCGTGACCCCTGGGAACCCGTAGCCCTGGCGCGTAAGCTAGCCGATTTTTCGAGCGTCGATGATTTTGTGGAACTTCCCGGCATCGGTCACTGTCCCCAAGATGAAGCGCCCGAAATGGTTAACCCTGTCGTCGAGCAGTGGATTTTGAAGCATTGTGCTCTCGACGCCTCACGCTAAAACATCATTTGAACCGATTTCAGGAACGCCGCCAGCGAGCAAATCATAGCTTCGATTCATCAGGATTACTAAGAAAAAATCATCAGTGATATAACAAAAAACAAGTCGTTTTAAGAACTAAAGGACTTGTCAAATTTAGATAAGTCAGTTTATAAGTAGAAATACGGTTGTTGCACATACAAAAAAAGAACCTAGACTGTTAATATCAGTCAGCCCAGCCGTGAAAGCAGATGGCAAGGTTGCCAGCCTTTCAAAATTCAGTATCGATTGAAATAGCACGCGATCTCGAACCATAAAATCGCGCCTTTAAGTCGATCGTCGTTTCATTAAAGATTTACACAACAAAAGAGGATCTATGAACCATCCGGTAAAGCACCCCATGGTGAAGTTTCAACGACAAGTTCAATCACTTGTCGAATCAAAGGCCGTTCGTCCCAGCGATAGCATTTGGAAAATCGCCTTGCTCTTCGGTTCCGACTGGCCTCGAATCAAGCAGGACTTATTAGAATTTGGGTTCACGATGCAAGACCCTTTGTCTGAGCTTTTACTCGTCGAAGGCTGGGATGAAGACTAAATCCTTGCCTATAATCATTGTGATGAATCATCGAAGTTACGCTTAAAGTAGGTGTCATGCTATTCCTAGTCAATTTCGAGTGACATTAAGGTTGACGCCTTGATTTTGAGCTTGCTGTTACTGCATAGGAAACATCTTTTTATCTCTGCTGAATTACTGTGACCATTCTATTGCTAAGTCTACGATGAAATTTTCAGTCGTTATCCCTTGCTACAATGCCGAACGCTGGGTCAGACAAACCTTAAATAGCGTTGTTCAGCAAACTTATCCTGCGACTGAGATTTTGATCGTAGATGATGGTTCCGAAGATGGCAGTGTTGCAATCATTGAGGAAATAACAGCCGAGTCGTCGATTCCGATTCGTTTGCTTCGAGGCGATCGTCTCGGACCTGCTGGTGCGCGGAACGTGGCGATTAATGAGGCGATCGGCGACTGGGTTGCCTTTTTAGATGCAGATGATTGGTGGAAGCCAGACCACCTACAACGCATCGAGCAGGCCATTCGCGAGACCCACGATGTGGTTTATCTGGCTGCTGCGGAACATTTTTCCATTACGGCAAACCGTGTTGTCTCGATGTCAGATGTACCCTTTGATGATGTACGTAGCGGCATTCAGCATCAGGCTTACTTCGAGCTGTATCTCAAACATGGAATCCTGGAATTTTCGGGTTGTGCGATCGAACGCCAACGGCTAATTGAAATTGGAGGTCTTAAGCCTGAGTTTCGTGGTTCAGAGGATATGGATGTCATCCTACGTGCTGCCCACGATAAGACACTTACTTATGATCCATTCCCATCAAGCTATTACCGCTGTTCTAATCCTAATAGTCATTCCAAGACATTAGATGCCAACGGTAATAATTTGACTGCTACATTTCGCGCTCTATGTTCCCTGCAAAATCAGTATAAAATGCCCCAGGCTTTGCTATCTGGACGCGCTCGATCAATTGCGAGCAAAGCCATCGGGAGCTGTTCACCAGATGCACGCAAACGGGTGTTGGCGAGTGTTTGGGCATACTTATCTAAATCTCAAAAGGTAATCTTTAGCGTCGCATCAAGCTTTCCAAGCCTATATACCGCCATGAATGGTTTGCGCAACATGATTCGTGGCCCGCAGTATCCCCCACGGAAAGAAATTCAATCGTCCGATCCCTAGGGGCTGTCATCAATTAAAGATGGTGGGCCATGCCCTACAAAACTACTTTTAGATGGGTCGCGCCACTACGACCACGACGCGAACTTTTGTCCCGAGACTGAGGGTTCTGACTTAACCCAAGCTCAGGTTAAAAGAGCTCGCTGGAATCGTCGGCACGCTTCACCGATGGTACTCGCTCAACTTCAATCTCGACCGGAATCGCTTCCTCCTCTTCGATCGGGACAGCTTCACGCTCGACCTGCGGCAGTTCAAGCGGTCGTCGGTTTTCCTCCTGTAGCGTCGTTGTCGTGGAAATGGTGTTGAGATTTGGTAAGGGAGTTTCGGCCTGATCGAGCCAGTAGCTTGCGACGGGGATAATCGTTTCGAGATCGTCGAGCAAACGCGGGATCACCATCACGGCATGAAGCTCGCCGATCCGTTCGGCCTCGTGCATTCCCGCCTCGATCGCCACGGCCACATTTGCCACCGTCCCGCGAATAATCGCCGTACAAAGACCATCGCCGATCGTCTCATACGAGGCTAACTGAACATCCGCTGACTTCAGCATCATGTCGGCAGCGCCCACCATCGCGGGAAAACCGCGCGTTTCGAGCAAGCCGATCGCCCGGTTGCTCAGACGTGAGGAGCCACGCCGTTCGGACACCATGTCCGCGAGACGACTCCCCAGCGGAAAGATAACTTCCAGATTCGGCATCGGACGCGGAATCACGAGCTTCGAGACCAACTGATCAAACTGCTCAGCAGTACGCGCCCCTTCTTCAACTGCGAGCTTGACATCAGGATAACGCCCCCGAATGATCGCCGTACAGTGTCCGCCGCCGATTTTCTCGTAGCCCACCAGCACGACATCTGACGACTTCACCATCATGTCTGCCGTGCCAACGATTGCCGGAAAGCTACGGGTCGAAACCAGCCCGAGCGCGTAATCTTGATATTTGTAACGTTGGCGCGGCGGGCGAACGGGGACGGCGGCGGGGTTGGATCGTGAGGGGTGAGCGGAGGAATTAAGCCGGAGTTGAGACATAGAGAACGCGATCTCCGTGAGCGGGGGACGCGAGAGGGGGACGCTTCCACAACGATCGGAAACTATAGGCTTATTTTATCTGGAATCCTGGAATTCCCGGTGATTGACAATAAGAGTTTTTATGCAAGCCTGGGTTTGGCGATCGCCGTTTGTGGTGATTTCCAGGTATTCCGGATCGCGGTGAGAGGACGGATTCATTGAGTGCAAGCGTGCAGCAGCCAGCCTAGGATAAAGCCAAGGCCGCCATACCGCAGCCCAAACCAAACGGGTTCGCGTAGGCCAGACCACGAAAATAGGCTGCTTTCGAGGTTAAGTTCGAGCTGTTCGAGCCGATCGCGGACTCGTCGGAGTCGGTCGCGATCGCTTGAGGGTGGGTTGGCTTTTGATCGAGGTGACCGGGCGTTTGAGTGCGCGATCGCCTGCATTTCGGCTTGGATCTGGTCACGCTGGTGGC
Organism: Geitlerinema sp. S16; assembly: GCA_011390275.1. Classification (GTDB taxonomy): domain Bacteria; phylum Cyanobacteriota; class Cyanobacteriia; order Cyanobacteriales; family Geitlerinemataceae; genus RDYZ01. Next base: position 37,288 of record JAABST010000027.1, on the reverse strand, counting down.
GATCTCGCTGAATTTGCCGGTAACGCGCATCGAGAGCGGCGAGAGACTCGGCGACCGCTTCAAATTCTGCAAGAAATTCATGATCGAAGTCGCGATCTGGCTCGCTTGACTCGGAGGGATTGATCGCGGATTTTGGCGGTTGGCGATCGGGCGAAGGTGAGGGGCTTGGGGACGGAGTTAAGGCGCGATCGTCATCGGGTAGGGTCATGCTGTCTTCGGAACGGCGGAGCGCTGAGTCGTAGGATCGCAAGCTATCAAAAAAACTCTGGTACTACGCCAGAGTTTTGATGGAGCTTTGATGGAGCTGTAGATAGATCCGTCGCGTGCTGCGATTTCGATTGTGTGGGTCTGTGGGTCTGTGGGTCGTAAGATTCGGAGCCGTATCGAGGCGAAGGCGATCGTTAACCGCCGATCGAAAATGCACCAATGATGAGCGTCGATAGTAGCAAGCCCGGAGACAGCAACAAAACAAGCATCAATAAATCGTGAGTAGACATAGATTTGGGGGGAGTTCTAAGGGACGATGGGTGTGCCGTGAGTGGCCGTGCTTGACGTTCGCAGAGGGATAACCGCCGTAAGCTGGCTTTTATTGCTGTAGGCCAACGTGGGCGATCGCTACATCTATAGTGGCGTACCAATCTGCTAACCGTAGCCGGGAGTTTCCGAAATCGTCGCTTAACTTTGCGATTTTTTAAGATCGATCGCATTCAGCCGTGATCCCATAGACGCGAATCCACCGGATTGACTGGATTGACCTGATCCGAACGGCGATCGAGTTATACGAAATCCGGTTCTGTATGAGAAAAATGCAAAAACACCTACGAGCACTGAGCGGAGTCGTTGGCGTAGCCTTTGCGAAGCAAATAGTGCGGTGTCCACCTAGAGCGATGATCTAAGATTATGCACAAGCGGATTTCGTATGAGGGGCTGTCATCAATTACATTTCTAGCGCTTACCCAGTCAGGGTTTCAGCTCCTAACTTTTTTGTTGAATTGGGCATTCAAAAGCTTACCCAATAAGGGTTCTACGATTAATTGATGACATGCCCTAAAACCCCAAATCACCATCCGGGACGATTTCCGTGACCACATCTCCCCCGGTCACCACGAAGGTTTTATCTTCTAGCTTGCCCTCGGCCTGGGGGCCATACAGGACAAATTGCGGTTTCGTTTGGCGATACACCACGTTACCAACGGCGTTGAAGGTCTGCGTCGCCACAAACCAGGTCAAATTATCCGCCGTCATGCGCGATTGGTTACCGTTCGCCAGTGCTTCAATACCACCCGTTAACTCCAGCACTTCGTCCGCAATGTTAAACTTGCCGCGCCGACCCGATAGCGCGACCTGATTCTCACGATTGATAATCGTTAGCGGAACCTCAGACGACAGCACTTGCCCCGGCAAATCCCACAGCAAACGCTCGCTGCCAAGGTTCACAGGTGGAGCGCTAAAGACAAGCTGGGCGCTGCCTTCGAGGGTGATGAGCTTGACACCCAGATCCAGACTGCCCTTCGTGGCACTGCCGCGATCGGCCACCGTTGCCGCCTCTCCTTCCCCCTCGTAGCGCTCGACGATCAGATTGCCATCGGCCAGAACCATTTCCTCTTCCATCTGCCACGTGCCACGATCGGCGCGGAGGGTCATGCGTGGGTCTTTCGTTTCGATCAAGACCTCCTTGCTGAGGTTTAGTATGCGATCGGCTTCCAGCAGTTCGCCCGCCTGAGCGGTGAGGCTGCCATCCTCATGAACGGCGCTAACATTGCCCTTAAAGATCATGCGATCATCATTGGGCAACCATTCCAACTCATCCGTCGAAAAGACCGTTCCATCCTTGCGATCAACGACCTCAATTTCACCCTTGAGGACGATGCGATCGCCATTTTGCGACAAGACCCCCTCACGAGCTTTCGCATCATAGGCGTACTCCCCGTCGTTATAGAGCTTTCCGCTAAGATTTGAGGCCGTCGCGATTTTTCGATCTTTGCTGTACGTGACACGCTGGGCGAGGAGCGACCAGCGTTTTTTGCCATCGCGATCGATCTGCTCCAAAGTCACGTCGTTAAACGTTAGAGCCGGATCGAAATTGCGGGAGGACTGGGCTTTGCGATCGCTGGGCGCTTCCTCCGGGCTGCGGCTACAACTGGACAAACAGAAGAGCAGACCAAGAAGACTGATCGAGCTGATCGAGGATCGGATTAACCGCTCGTTACTAACCACTGGTGTTAACCGCTAACAGAGAAGGTATCTGTTTCACCATACCAACCTTGCAAGCTTGATGTCTGAGGCATTGTGTAGGGAATCGGGCAGCCCTCGATCGGGTCACGATCCTCTAAAACGCTTTCTGCAATGGACTGATAGTCCGGCTTGATGTAAGCATGCGTGGCCTCGTCGTAGGCCAAAACTTCGCCGTTTTCGATGTTATAAATCCAGCCGTAGATTTTGAGTTTGCCCTGATGCAGTCGCGATCGCACCACCGGATAGGTCTGTAGATTGTCGATTTGCACCAGCACATTTTCCGCCACCAGCGTCTCGACCAGCTCATCGCCCTGGCAGTGGGGATAGGTATCGTGTACCAAGCGACGGGTTGACTCCGCATGTTTGAGCCAGTCATAGACCAGCGGCATATCGGCTTGGAGCTTATTGAGCTTCAGTAACCCTTTCATCGCGCCACAGTGAGAATGGCCGCAGACGATGACCTGGCGAATATCGAGCGCCTGGAGCGCATACTCTAGCGTGCCACCCTCACCGCCATTAGCCGCACCGTAGGGGGGGATGATATTGCCCGCATTCCGAATGACGAATAGCTCGCCGACTTCGGTTTGGGTGATGAGCGTAGGATCAACGCGCGAATCGGAGCAGCAGATAAAAAGCACACGGGGCTTTTGCCCGTGGGAAAGCTGTTCGAGCAAATCATAATGCTTCGCAACATAGCTCTGTTTGAATTTATCTAGCCCACGAATTAGTTTCTTCACCGTCGATCGCCTAGGGTCAAAATTTTAAAGAAGTCTGGAAATATATCCGCAGAGCAAATCTGCTAGGGGCTATTATCCGACACCGCGATCGCTTTTGTTCACAGAGAACGTAATCTCACTGATAACTCATCGATTAAGTCCTATCGATTCAGTTCTTTAGTTAGCGTTAGTTAGCAAATTTTTGGCGCAACACGGATCGAGACCCTGATGAACCCAACAAAACGCCACTCCCCCAACCAAATCAATGCATTGTTTAGCCGATCTCGCTCCCCAATCCCACCCGCGATCGCCCTCTCCAAACCCATCGATCACCTCGCCATAACCATCCACCCCAAAACTGATCCCCACCAACGTCATAGCCAGCGCCACCCGCTCAAGAAGACACCCGCACAGCCAAATCGTTTTGACGCCATTTTCAAACCGGATGTTCGCAAAACTTAACGGATCTCAAGACACTTAGCCTCGATCGAGGGTCGCACGTCCTGGTATTCTCAATTCGGTACGTCCGCCGCCTCAAACGGCCATAGACAACCAAACCTTGCGCCTTCGAGCATTTTTTATAAAGCAGCGCATAACTGGATTTATACAGAATCGTAAAAAGAATTAACCATGAGATATCGCGCATTAGTGGCGGCACTTGCTGCAATATGCCTCAGTGTCTTAACAGCCTGCGGCGGCGAAGAAATTAGTCTACTGAGTGACCAACCCTTCACCTACAAACAAATCGTTAATACGGGTCTAGCCAATAGCTGCCCCCGTCTGCCCGAAACAGCTCGCGGAACCTTCGATCTCACCCCCGGATCGCCTTATATCCTGACCGATCTTTGCCTACAGCCGACCAGCTACTTCGTGAAAGAAGAGCCTGTCAACAAGCGCAAAGAAGCCGAGTTTATTGGTGGTCGCGCTCTCACGCGCTATACCTCCTCGCTGGAGCAAATCACTGGCGATCTCGGCCTCAACGATCAAGGCGTCGTCACCTTTAAGGAAAAATTCGGCATCGACTTCCAGGCGATTACCGTCCAGCTTCCAGGTGGTGAACAAGTTCCGATGCTGTTCACAATTAAAGACCTCGAAGCGACAACCCCGCCCGGTCAAACCAACATCAACACGTCTACAGACCTACGCGGTTCCTATCGCGTCCCGTCTTACCGTGGTGCAACCTTCCTTGATCCCAAGGGTCGCGGTGAATCGACAGGATACGACAACGCTGTGGCTCTGCCCGCGACGGATAACGAAGAGATCATTCGTGAAAACGTGAAGCGCACCGATGTTCTGTCGGGTGAAATGGAACTGCAAGTCTCGCAGGTCAACAGCGAAACCGGAGAGGTCGCGGGTGTGTTTGAAGCAATTCAGCCGTCTGATACGGATCTTGGCGCTCAAGACCCGGAAGAAGTGAAGCTGCGTGGCGTGTTCTACGGTCGCATCGAAACTTCGACATAGGTTCTTCGGTTGGATGTATTTGTGCGGTTGGCGCTGAGGTGTTGACTGAGTCATCGAGGTTGCCGATCGCACGTCGTTAGTTGATTGCATCTTGACGAGCTACGCTTGATCTAAAGAACGAAAAGAAGCGGCAATCATCATGGTGTGATGGTTGTCGTTTCTTTTTTGGTTTTGTCCAAGTGCGATCGTGGCAGTACGAGGCAATACGAAATGTATAGAGGGCGATCGCAGAAGGTCGCAAGTTGCCTATGTTAGAATCTGTACTAAAAGCGGATAGAACGCTCGTTTTATTAGGGATTTCAAGCACATGTCAGCAACAGCAGAAGTTTCCGACAGCACCTTTAAGAGTGAAGTACTGGAATCAAAACTTCCGGTACTCGTGGATTTTTGGGCTCCGTGGTGCGGCCCTTGCCGGATGGTCGGCCCCGTTGTTGAAGAAATTGCTGGTCAGTATTCTGGTCAAGTCAAGGTCGTTAAGCTCAATACCGATGATAACCCCGGCGTCGCGAGTGAATACGGCATTCGTAGTATTCCCACGCTGATGATCTTTAAAGACGGCCAGCGTGTGGATATGGTGGTTGGTGCTGTGCCAAAAGCAACGCTAGCCAATACCCTTGAGAAGTATCTCGATGATGCCTCGGCAAATTAATCATGGTCAGGAAGACTAACGATAAATGCGGTCAAGTCAACGCTGACCTCTAGTCTTCCCAAATGTTTCTTCAACAGCGTCTAAAAACTCAAGTCGTTTTTAGACGCACGCCCGAAACGCTCGGCTCTATTGTGATCAGCGGTTTAACTAGGGTATTCGTATCACAGTCGCCTTCTCTGTAGTTTGCAGAATTTTGCAGGTGAGGCGAGTCGGGTATTGATATTATTCAACCCATCCTAGAAAAACTACGGCCAACAGGAGAGTTGAGCGTTTTGTACGCATAGAGTCTTCCCGACGATATAAGGCTTTGTGAACAAAACCTTTAGGTACTTTTCGTCTCTTTGGTGAACGGAATCTCGCTGCTAACGTGACGCCCGATCGGGTCGCTCTCGTCGTAAATTTCGCCGACCAGCTCTTCGAGGATGTCTTCGAGGGTGACGAGACCCACCGTGCCGCCGTATTCATCGACAACGATCGCCATGTGCAAACGTTGCTGCATCATTTCTGTCAGCAGGTCGGCAATGCGCTTGGTTTCGGGAACGTAGACCGGGGCGGACATGACTTGACTAACTAGTTCAGTTTGCGCCTCTGGCTGGCCGTGTAGTCGTCGCAGGGCACGTTTGAGATGGACGATTCCAACGATGCGATCTTTCGATTCTTCTTGGACGGGAACGCGAGAATAGCCCGTGGCTAGGGAGAGATCCACGAGCTGCTGTAGGGTGGCGTCGTGGGCGATCGTGCGCATCTCGACGCGAGGTTTGACGACATCTTTGGCGCTGAGGCGATCGAGCATCAGCGCCTTGTTGAGCATCTTGTGCTTGCGCATATCGAGCTTACCCTTGCCGCCAAGGAGCTGAATCATGGTCTGAAGGTCGCGTACCGACTCGCCTTGAACGGTTTGAGTGCGGACTTGACGTAGGGCAAATTGGGTCAGAAATTCAAATAAGCGAAGAATGCCCAGCAGCTCTAAGAGGTTCGATAGCCAGTAGATCGGGTGAACTACGGCGCGAAAAATTGGCATGATGTGGTTGATCGCCACGGATTTCGGCAGGATTTCGCCGAAGGTTAGGAGAAGGAAGGTGACCACGGCGGTGGCGATGCCGATACCGCTATTTCCCAGCCAGAGTGAGAAGAGATTGCTGGTGAGAATTGCAGCAAAGTTATTGACGAGAGTGTTACCGACGAGGAGCGTAATGATAAAGCGAGCACGGCTGACGAGCAGAAGTTCAAACATTGGGTTTTTGACCTTGCTCTCCTCGATCAGCGATCGCAGCTTGATATTGTCGAGGGCGGTGAGAGCGGTTTCTGAACCTGAAAAAAAGCCCGATAGTACGAGCATGAGGGTTAACGTTGCCACATCTAGCCAAATGCTACCGAGTAGCGGTGCGACTTGTGCGACGGCAAGTAAGTTCATCGAGTTAGAAGGAAGGTCAGTCGGCAAAATGAGATGATAATTGTGATGCAGTTTAGCCGTTAGCAGGCGCGATCAATCAGTTCATTAATCGATTCGTAGCCTTCAACGCCGATGGCGGGGACGATTTGCCCACGGCTGTGTTGAAGCATGGCTGTGAATTCATCGAGACCGAGACGGCCACGCAGGGCAGAGAGTAGACTCGAAGCCTGTCGCCATTCCCGCGCGTCGATGCGCTCTAGGGAAAAGGCGGCGACGCTGGCGGTGGCGATCGCGGTGCTGAAGTCGTCGAGGGCGTAGTGGGCTTCGGCGAGGAACAGTAGGTGTTTGCCCTGGAGGTAGAGGTCGCCGGATTCGTGGGCAAAGGTGAGGCCACGGGTGAGGGCGGTGATGGCGCGGCGTGGTTGAGCGACGGTGACGAAGGCGACGCCTAAGCTGTAGCAACCGAGGGCGAGACTTTGACGATCGTCGAGTTTTTCGGCGCGATCGAGGCCATCATGCAGGTAGGCGATCGCCTGTTCGTAAATGTCGGTGTCGGGGCGCTCGGTTTGCTGCTGACGTAAGACCTGGCTGTAACCGAGGTTGACGAGGGCATTGGCTTCTCCGAGGCGATCGCCGGTTTGTCGAGCGGTGATCAGGGCGCGTTGACCGTGATCGATCGCGTCTTGGTAGTGGCGCTGGGTGGCGCTGAGGCGGCTGAGGTGGTTGAGGTTGGCGACTTCGCAGGGGCGATCGGCGGCGGCGCGAGCGGTTTCGAGGGCTTCGGTATGAAATTCGGCGGCGCGATCGTAATCACTGATCGCGGTTTGGGAATAGCCCAGCAGGGTTAAAATTCGCGCTTTTTCCTGGGTTCCCGGAACCCGTTTTAGGGGTTGTTCGAGATAGTCTAGGGTGTCGCGAAGATAGTCCCCGCCAAAGGAGGCAAAGACGCCGCCATAGAGCGGAAAGGTATCGCGGCGAGCAAACGATCGCAGGATTTGCAGCGAGATCGTAAAGCTGGCATCCACGAGGTCGATACGGCTCGTTTGGGCGAATCCCTCCGCAATTTGTCCCCAGAGCGCTCCAAAGATGAGAAAGGCGCTGCTGGCGACCTGTTTGCCCATATCGAGGCTGTAGGGCTGCTTATCGAACCAGGCGACCAGACCGCGCTGGAGTCCTTGAAGCACGATCGCCAGCTCAACCCAAGTACGTTCATCGAGATCGCGACACTGAGCGATGTAGTCCAACACCGATCCCCCGCGATCAATCGTTTGGAAGAGCTGGCTAATGATTTGGCTAGAGCTTTGCCTTGCCCAGGTTGCCCACGGACTAACGCGGGGTTGAGCATCGTCAAACCCGATATTTTTGGTGGCGCGATCGTAGATCCAACTGACGATGACGCTTTCGAGTTCACGGTAGGATTGCAGGCCATCGATTAACCCTGCGCCAAGCTGGATTAACTGCTGAGGGTTGTCAGCACTGGCGGAAAGTTCTTGGGTAAGGTGGTGGGCGAACTGTTGAATTTGCGGCACATTCCAGGCATTTTCCCGATTGGGATCGATCGCCCGCATGAGTGTGACTAGACGATCGCCCGGTTCGGCCTGACGGAGAGCCGCGATCGTCCGTTGGATTTCGCCGCTGTCGCGATTCTCCTGCTGCCAGCGATCGAACTCACTGGCGATCGTCGCTGCCGCCCGCACCTTACGCGCCGCTTTGGTTCCCGATTCCGTCTCAAACTGTGCCGTACGATCGCTCAAGCACGCTTCAAAAATTTCGCCCGTACCCGCCTCAAGATCGCGCTCCAAGCGCCGATAAATTTGCTCTTTTGATCGCACACGACCAGCGAGGGTCATCTCGACAAGGGCGTCAATCGTGGCGAAGTAGCGATCGCGAAGTGTGGTCACGGGTTTCTAAGCAACATTCGGTAAGCAATGAATACGAAAGCGAAATCGGCGAAGGCGAAGCACGTCAACCAGCCATCAACAACACATCAGCCAACAAAACGAAAAACAGTCCACCGCTAATTAAAGGATAAATGCCGAAATGCCATCACCCCAAGCGGCGATGGAGTTCAACTCTAGCCTAACGGGAACTTCCAGGAATGAGTAGATTCGCGTCGCCCGCTTGGGGAGCGCGGGGCAGATCTCGTCCGCTATTGGGGTTCGATGCGGGGTTGGCGACACGGTCTTGGGCAGCTTCGGTGGCGGCGTGGGCTTCAACGGCGTCGGCATAGGCTGGATTGAAGATCATCGCGAGGACATCCACGAGCCGATCGCGCTGTTCTGGGGTGAGGCGAGCGATCGCGGCGCGATCGCCATCGAGAACCGACAGGGGTTGAGACGCATCACCCGTACCGGAACTGGCCGACGATCCCGTCAGCACATTGTTACCAGGATAGGTTGCATCACTGATGCGCTCATTAGCGCTAACGGTTTGCCCTGTGTTGGGATCGGTCACCGTCAGGTAATCGGCGAGGGTTAATTTCCAATCCAGGCGAAACAAAGGGGGGCGATTTTTGACATAGACGTGGTAGCGAATCAAGCGGCGCATTAGCGTGTAATCGTCGTCGATTTCGCCGGTTTCGGTGTTGGTGTATTGATTTTCAAGCGGCAGGTCTGGCATGGCTTGGTACACCAATTGCCACATGTCGTTAATGCGATAGCGCGTTTGGAGACGGTTCGGCAGCATGAGTTGCGCGATCCGCTCCGCTTGGGGCTGGGTGCGGTCAATCGCTGAACTCGTAACGATCGTGGGCGCAGCATTGGATCGCACTAAGGCGCTGAGTAACGCCACGATCGCCATCGTGCAGGTGAAGGTAATAACGCGATTGAGCCAGCGGGACATGGGCGGACGCCTAAGAAAACGAGGAATACAGGATGAAATAGAAACGATGGAAACGGTTAAAACGGACAGAGGCGCTATTCAACAAAAAATAAAAACGCCTCTGGCACAAAAGTATACGAACAGAAAGACGAACATAGAAACATAGATGTAGATCAATGGCGAACCGTGCGATCGCCGTCGTCATCCTGGTCGTCATCCTGCTCGTTGTCTACCTAATCGCCGATAATTTCCGGCTGGGTGAGTTCGTCGGACATTTCGACGATCGCCCGCATCACCGGCTTCATCGTCGATTCTTCCAGATTTTCAAAATCTTCATACCGGCGACGTTTGGCACGATTGGCCACCTGAACGGTAATGCGGTAGCGATTCGACGCGGCGGCGATCAATTCTTCGGCGCGGCTCATCAGTTGAGACGTTTCGAGGGGAGTGCGTTTCTGCATATGATGACGGTATTACGTTCGATCGAAGGGGTCGTTTTGCTGCATAAGAATGCTGATCTAGTCTAACCGCGATCGTTCAGTCATCGGGTTTCGATCTCGCGGATACTGCTGTTGCGATCGAAATTTAGGGTCTTTCGGGTTGCTTAATTGCTTAAGGGCGTCGTAACCAGCCATTCAGGGTAAAGCGACTATCTGCAAACGCCTCCGAATCGCTTTCGACGGGCAGCACCTCATGCATACAGCGACTATCGAACAGCACCACCCGATTATTAATCGGCTCAATGTCTTGATATTCGGGCTTCGCAATCCAACCATTCGCATAGTTTGTTTTATACATGCGCAGATTGCCGCCCCGAAACGGTTTAGGCTCGCGATTGAAGTAATACACATAGGTCAGCGTCCGTTTGATGACCTCACCATCTGAGTCATTGTGAACCTTATAAAAGTTGCCATTGCCGTGTGCCGTGAGCTGCATTTCTAGCTCATCGATGCTGAATTCAGGCAACTTGAGAGTCTGAAGCACTTCGGCTTGGATTGCGCGTAAACGAGAGCTGACCAGGTAATAAAAATCGGTAAAGAAGCTGGGGTAGAGAACGGAAGACGCGCGATAGCTCTGGGCATTTGTGGAGGTCGAAGCTGACACGTAATCCGACTGACGATCAATCGCCAGTTTGAGAATTTGCTGATTTTCTTCAGGGCTGAGAAAATCATCGATTTGGAGGTAGTCTCCCGGCAAAAACTCGGGAAAAGTGGCGTAGGGATCGGAGCTGTCCGCAGGCTGGGCGTGTTGCACCGCAGGCATCGGCGACGGGTTCGAGGTGGGTGTCGCGATCGCGGCCTGTGGATCAGGTGGATCAGTTTGTGGGTCAGCCTGTGGGGTGGCCGGGTGTAGCGTACCGGCCAGCTCTGGCAGAACGGGAACATCGAGTCTGCCCGCGAGGGCAACGATGCGGAGGGCGATATCAGCGCGATCAGTGGCGGCGACGCTATCATCCTGCAAAATGGTTTCGAGGGTTTGCGCCGATCGCGCGAGCAGTTTGATTAGAGTCGGTTTGATATCTACCACTGTTTCGTCAAGTGTCTCGTCAAGCTTTTCAGGCATGATCATTGCTCGCAATCAGTATTGAGGTCTAATACCAAATCCGTTTGGACATAGACTCAGATCGTCGTTCTGATCTGAATTCAGATCAATCATTCAGCTCAAGAGTTTTAGATCAATAACTTACATTAATACTTGATAATCAGCCTCATGGCGATTAACATCCTGCACTTGTCCGATATTCATCTGGGTAGTGGCCGATCGCATGGCAAACTCGATCCCGAAACGGGGCTGAATACCCGCTTGATCGACTTTATCCAAAGCTTGACGCGCTGCATCGATACGGCGATCGCGCGACAGGTTGACCTCGTCCTGTTTGGTGGCGATGCCTTTCCCAATTCCACGCCGCCGCCCTACGTCGCCGAGGCGTTCGCGACCCAGTTTCGCCGCCTTGCTGAAGTTGGGATTCCAGCGGTGCTGCTCGTCGGCAATCACGATCAGTATGGCCAGGTACAGGGCGGCGCGAGTCTGTATCTGTACCGAACGCTGGCGGTTCCGGGGTTTGTCGTGGGCGATCGCCTCATGACCCATCGCATCGAAACCCAAAACGGTACTGTTCAGGTCGTGACGTTGCCGTGGTTGACCAAATCCACCTTGTTGACGCGCCCGGAAACCGAAGATTTATCGATCGAAGCGATCGATCGCCTTTTAATCGAAAAGCTACGGACGATCCTGGAAGGCGAAATCCGTCAGCTCGATCGCAGTTTGCCGACGGTGCTGCTGGCGCATCTCATGGCCGATCGGGCAATGGTGGGCGCGGAACGATTCCTCGCCGTTAGCAAAGGGTTTTACGTACCGGTGTCGCTGATTTCCCGCCCAGAATTTGACTACGTTGCCCTCGGTCACGTCCATAAACACCAAAATCTCAACCCCAGCAACGATCCGCCGATCGTCTATCCCGGCAGCATTGATCGGGTTGATTTCAGTGAAGAGCAGGAGGCGAAGGGTTTTGTCCTGGCTCAGGTGGAGGTGGGCGGCTGCGAATGGGAGTTTTGCGAGTTGCCGGTGCGTCCCTTTCGGACGGTTACGGTGGATTTAACCGAGGTTGAAACTCCGATCGAGGCGATCGCGCAGGCGATCGCCAAGGCCGATATCGACGATGCCGTGGTGCGTTTGCACTACAAAATTCAGGCCAATCGCCTCGAAACGATCGACCTCGCCCGCCTACGCACTCACCTCAGCACGGCTCACACCTACACGATCACCCCCGAACCCGTCAGCCAGCTTTCTCGCCCGCGTATGCCGGAGCTGACCTGCCAGCATGACCCGATCAATGCCCTCGAAACCTACCTCGCCGAACGCGACGATCTTGCGCCGTTGCGGACGGATCTGATCGCCGCCGCGCGGGTTTTAGCCCAGGGCGATCACGATTGATTTTTTCGTTTGCTTGTCCGTTTGATTGAATATTTTGATTGAACATCGTCGCAATTTTACGAGGGCTGCCGATCGAGAAACGATCGCACCGCCGCGCCAAACGACTCCGGCGCGATTAAAAACGGCCAGTGATTCCCCGGTACGATCGCCCAGTCGAGCTGTTGCAGATAGTCACGATAGGGCTTAAATTGCCAATCGCTGCGGTTGAGTCCCGCTTCGGGCTGTACGAAGAGCGTCGGAATCGCGATCGGCTGCGTCAAGCCCGCCACGTGCATCACCTCCTCAAAGACGCCATCCCGCGCCGCGATCGTGAACTTGCTGCCCCAGGTTCCATCCGGTTTCGCCTCGATGCTGGCCTCATACGCCCGCTGTTGCAGCGCCGACCAGCCGCGATATTGCTTCATCTCGCGACCAAAGGCGATCGCCGCCTCGCGCGACGCGTAAGGCCCCATCGCCTTGATAAACGGCAACACCTTGTACAGCAAGGGAAACGTCACCCGAAACCAACCGGGCATCGTGCCAATGAAAAACGGATCGATCAACGTTAGGCTGCGGATTTGGTCGGGGCGGCGGGTCGCCCACATGGGCGCGAGTTTCGCCGTCCAGGAGTGGCCGATGAGGTGAACGGATTCAAGCCCGAAGTGGGCGATCAGGGCTTGGAGGTCGGCAATGATCGAATCGAAACCGTAGCCCGAATCGGGTTTGTCGCTGTCGCCGTGTCCGCGCAGATCGGGGGCGATCGCGAAGTAGCGATCGGCTAAGGCGGGCGCAAATTCGCTCCAGACGGTGGCGGTATCACCGAGGCCGTGGAGCAGTAAAGCGGGCGGATTCTGTGGTTCGCCCCACGTAGTCGTAGTCAGGGTGAGATCCGGAAGCGCGATCGGTTGAGTAATGCAAGTCACGGCCACAAGTACAAAAATCAGCTTAAGTGTAAACGACACCGCTGCTAGAACAGCGTTGATTGAAACGTAACAGGCATCACCAATCTTTGAATCTTTGGTTGGAATACGGAAGGCATCAAGCAGTATCTAGACATCTTGATAAAAGTTGCTAGATTATGGAACATACCGTTTCCCCGAGAAAATACGAGTTTTTTAACAAATAAAATGAGTAACACGGAGAAAATACTGAGAGGACACGGAGAAAATACTGAGAAAAAGCTTGAGTAACGCAATCAGAGTTTCTCGGCTAACCGCTAATCATTTTGAGCGTGATGAGTTTGATGTTTAAGTTTCAACTTCGTTAATGAGTGTCTTTACTGGAAAGTGCTTGATATCACAGCATCATGGCGTCGCTTAAAAGCGGCCTTTGTTCGCCAGCTCACCACGGGGCATCGGCTTGATGGTTTGCGTCTTAGCCGATCGCTCTACGCCAAAATTGGCCTGGGATATTTATGGGCGATCACGATCGCAGTCACCGGTTCTCTGATCGGTCTGGTTGGCGCAGACTATTACCAAGGCAAAGGCATCGAGCAGTTATTTGATGCCCAAGAGCAGACCAAGCTCCTCGATGAGTTGCAGTTTGCCAGCTCCGAGGTGAAATTTCAGGGGTTGCGGCTCGATATTCGAGTGAGGCGAAAGCAGCGGCAAGCCGAAAATTTAAAGGAGTTTGAACAGATAAGGGACGATGCGATCGCCAGAGCCAATGCCGTCATTACGTTTATCGAAGCAGACCCGGCTTGGCTGGCGATCGAGCGAGATCAATTTGTGTCACTGATCACGGCCTATGCGGAGGCCATCAACCTCTACCATGCCAATCTGGCGCAGTTCTTCGCCGAGATGAAGCCGTATCCCATGCTTACATTTGACGAAGTTAGTGTTTTACAGGGCCATTTGGCGTTTGAGCAACGCAGTGGTTACCTCATGCAGCTTGAATCGCTCTCGCTAGAGGTCGAAAATCTACGCCGACAAGCAGCGGTACAGGCCGTCAGCAGCGGCGATCGCATGGAAATGATCCAGGGCTATGAAAAATTTGCCATTGTTTTCAGCCTCTTGGTCTCTTCGGGGGTTGCGGCTTGGGTGGCATGGCGAACCACACGGCAGATTGCCGCCCCAATCGCCAATGCTGCCGCCCTGGCGCAACAGGTCGCGAACAAGTCCAATTACAGCCTACGTTTACCCGTAACCCAAGATGACGAGGTGGGTCGTTTAGCCGAGGCGCTGAACTATTTAATCGAACGCATTGAGCTGCGATCGCGCCAGTTGAAAATCTCTGCCAAAAATGCCCGCAACAAGGCTAACACCCTTCAACGCACGATCGCGGAACTCGAAAGCACCCAGTCACAACTGATTCAAAGCGAGAAAATGTCATCCCTAGGGCAGCTTGTGGCCGGTATTGCTCACGAAATTAACAACCCCACCAGTTTTATCTACGGCAATATTACCCATGCTCGTGACTATCTCGGCGACTTGCTAGGCTTGCTCACGGCTTACCGGCATCGCTACCCGAACGATCGCGAACTCAATGATCTCGCCGATGATCTTGATTTTGACTTTATCGTCGATGATGTGCAGTCAATGATGGATTCGATGGAAAATGGCGCACGGCGAATTAGTGAAATCGTGCGATCGCTGCGGACGTTTTCGCGACTCGATGAAGCCGACGTGAAGCAGATTGATCTGCATGAAGGGATCGATAGTACCCTCACGATTCTCAATACGCGCTTTCGGATGTTTCCGAATGTCCATCCGCTCAAATTGGTGAAAGATTACGGTGAACTACCCCTGGTCGAATGCCACGGTACGCAGATCAATCAAGTGGTGATGAATTTGATTGTTAATGCGATCGATGCGCTCGAAGATGCGGTTAGGGATGGGAAGTGGGAGCGTTTAGGGGGTGAACAGTCGGGGCTTGATTCAGTCAAGGCGGAACCCTGTTTAACGATTCGGACTCGTGATCGCGGAGACGGCTGGGTTGTGATCGAAATTGCGGATAATGCCCTCGGTATTCCAGAATCAGCGCGGGCGAAGCTCTTTGATCCGTTTTTTACAACCAAGGCGATCGGGCGCGGCACAGGCTTAGGACTCTCAATTTGCTACAAAATCATCACGGAAACCCATCGCGGCCAACTGGAATATCAGACCGAACTTGAACGCGGTACAACCTTTCGGATTTTGCTTCCCGTGGCGCTGGCCTGTCAGCTTCACCCCATATCGGACGTTTCCGGTTAGGGGCTGTCATCGAAATTGCCAGTGCTTATCCAGGGTGGACAGGACTTTTGCGTCAGGACGATCGCTCAGTTTGTGAAATCACGATCGCGATTCGGACTGAGCGCGATCGGTTCGCTACGATAGTTCAGGTTGGTTACGGCTGACCACGTTACAGATCGTTCGGCGAATTCAGAAAAATAATGGCGTCAATTTCACTCACTGGCAAACTAGTGTTCATTACGGGAGCCAGTAGCGGCATCGGTCGATCGTGTGCCGAGCAGTTCGCCGCTGCGGGGGCGCGATTGTTGCTCGCCGCGCGGCGGATCGATCGGCTCGAAGCGCTGGCGCTGGATCTAAACGCGACCTACGGCAGCGATGTGTACTATTGCGAGCTGGACGTGCGCGATCGCCAGTGGGTCGCCGATACCGTCGAAACCCTGCCCGCAGCATGGCGAAATATCGATATTTTGGTCAATAATGCTGGTCTCAGTCGCGGTCTCGATAAACTGTACAGTGGCTCGATCGACGATTGGGAGGAGATGATCGACACCAATGTTAAGGGCTTGCTGTATGTCAGCCGCGCTGTGATTCCGGGGATGGTCGATCGCGATGCCGGACACGTGATCAATATCGGCTCGATCGCCGGTCGCGCGGCCTATCCCGGCGGTAATGTGTATTGCGGCTCGAAAGCAGCGGTGCGGGAGATTTCGGCAGGCTTGAAAATTGACTTACTCGGAACCGCCGTACGGGTCAGCGAGGTTGATCCGGGGTTGGTGGAGACGGAGTTTAGTGATGTGCGGTTTCATGGCGATCGCGATCGGGCGAAGCAGACCTACACGGGGTTAACGCCGCTGACGCCGGATGATATCGCCGAAATCGTCTTGTTTTGTGCGACGCGACCAGCTCATGTAAATCTCAGCGAGTTGTTAGTCGTACCGACGGATCAGGCGACGGCGACCCAGGTTTCGCGCCGGGGTTAACCTGTTTTTTCGGGGGATTAAGACCGGACTTTAGTTTTGCTCATTCACGCCTAAGCCATGCCATGCCCCGCGAATTCGTCCACTTTTCCATCATCGGCACACAAAAAGGCGGCACAACCTCGCTCGATCGCTACCTGAGCCAACACCCGCAAATCTGCACCGCGCCTCAAAAAGAAGTCCACTTTTTTGACCTGCAATTTCAGCTCGGGCGCGACTGGTACGAAGCGCAATTTCCGATCGATCCCGCCAATCCCTTTGAGGCCAACCTGACGATCGGTGAAGCCACACCCTACTATCTGTTTCATCCCGGCGTCCCCGAACGCATGGCGACACTGTACCCCCAGATCAAACTCATCGTCATGCTGCGCGATCCCGTCGATCGCGCCATTTCCCACTACCACCACGCCGTTAAATACGGTTTTGAACCCTTAAGCTTTGACGCCGCGATCGCCGCCGAAGCTGATCGCCTCGCCGGGGAAAACATCCGGCTCCTCGCCAATCCGATCGCCACCAGCTACAGCCACCAGCACCATAGCTACCTTGCACGCGGTCGTTATCTGGAACAACTTCGCTGTTGGGAGCAATTTTTTCCGCGATCGCAGTTCCTCTATATTGATAGCGCCGATTTTTTTGCCAATCCTGATCGCGAACTTCAGCGCGTGTACGACTTTCTCGATATCGCCCCCTTTGCGTTGACGAGCTATCCCCGCCATAACTCCGGCAGCGGGAACGATTCCGCGATCGATCCGTCACTCAAAGCGCAACTGATCGATCGCTTTCGACCTCACAATCGCGCTCTATTCACCCATCTCGGGCTTGATTTTGGCTGGCCGACGTGACACTCTGTACCCTCCAGAAGCCAGAGTTTTTCAAAAACTCCGACGTTTTACCTCTCTGCTTGCTTGTCCGGAATGCCCCAGGATGGCAAACTTAGAGCCAGATTTGTCGTAATTGGTTCCTCATTACGATTTGTCACCTGTCACCGCGCCATCTCGTCGTCCCCCTTTGTCTTCATCGTCTCGATTTCAATCAAAATGCGAATTCTCGTCCTACATCCGAACTTTCCCGCCCAGTTTCGGCATGTGATTGGCCTCCTCGGTAAAGACCCCGAGAACGAAGTCGTGTTTTGCACGAAAAACGAGCGCCCCGAATGGAAGATCGCAGGCGTCAAAAAAGTATTGTTCACCCCGAGTCGCGATCCGAGACCGGAGACCCATCACTATGTCCGCGCCCTCGAATCAGCGGTGCTGCACGGTCAGGCGGCGTTTCGGACGCTGGAGAAACTGAAGGCTAGCGGCTTTACGCCAGATGTGGTTTACGGTCACTCGGGCTGGGGGCCAACGCTGTATACGAAGGATGTATATCCCGATTCGCCGCTGATGTGCTACTTCGAGTGGTTTTATCACGCGCGGGGCAGTGATGCGGATTTTGATCCGGCTGATCCCCTTGAGCCGGATGATTACGCTCGCATTCGGACGAAAAATGCGCCGATTTTGCTGGATCTGGCGACCTGCGATTGGGGGCTGTCGCCGACCCAGTGGCAACGATCGCAGTTTCCCCCAGAATTCCAAAGCAAAATTTCGGCCATGCATGACGGCGTCGATACGGAATTTTTCAAGCCCAAACCGGGCGCGAAGTTAAAGCTGCCGAACTTGGATCTGTCCCACGTCGATGAAATCGTCACCTACGTTGGACGCGGCATGGAACCCTATCGCGGCTTTCCCGAGTTCATCGAGTCGATCGCCTACCTACAAGAAAAACGCCCGAATGCCCACGTGGTGATCGTCGCCTCGGAGCGGGTCTGCTACGGCAAAGCGTTACCCGACGGTAAGAGCTACAAGGAGCATATGCTCGAAAAAGTGCCGCTCGACCTGTCGCGGGTTCACTTTGTCGGAACGCTGCCCTATCACGACTATCTCAAGGTGATTCAGGCGTCTTCGGCACATATTTATCTGACACGCCCGTTTGTCTTGTCGTGGTCGTCGATCGAGGCGATGGCGACGGGCTGTGTGGTGGTTGGGTCGGCAACGCCTCCGGTGGAGGAGGTGATTAAGGATGGTGAGAATGGCTTCCTGGTGGATTTCTTCTCACCGAAGGAAATCGCCGATCGCGTCGCCTACGTCCTGGATCATCCGGAAGACATGAAGCGCATCCGTGAAAATGCTCGCAAAACGGTACTGGAAGAATATTCCCTAGAGACGCTGTTACCAAAGCATATCAAGCTGCTGGAAAATGTCGCCAATGGCCAATTTCCGCCGGATGAGCATGTGATGCATCCGGCAAAACGTGCTGGATTTGCGATCGCCTAGATCGGAATTGGTGGGCGATGCCTACCCGATACGCTTCACTTTTTTTGCCTCCCCTTACCCTCCCGACGATAAGCGATGATCTCTGCCGCGACCCTCGACACCGCGATCGAACACCACCAGTCCGGCGATCTCGATCGCGCCCGCGATCTCTACAAAGCCGTCCTTGATCGTAATCCGGATGACGCCGCCGCCCTCCACGGTCTCGGGGCGGTGTATTACCAGTCCGGCGAGTATAAACCAGCGATCGATCTGCTTGGGCGAGCGGTGTACATCGCCGATCATGACCCGATCTATCGCAACACTCTCGGCTTGGCCTATCGCGCCCAGGGCAAGCTTGACCAAGCCTGCTGGCAGTATCGCGCCGCGCTGGAGCGTGACCCCAAACATCAGGGGATTCAGAAAAATCTGAGCCGCGCTTGGGGAGAGTGGCTTGAGATCGATCGACCCGAGGCGATCTCGTTTTTGGAGGGGATGGCGCATATGTACCATCGGGCGGGGTTGGAAGACGCCGCCGAGCAGCTTTATCGTAAAGAGATTGAGTTTGACGCCAAGAGTGCGGATGGTTGGCACGGTTTGGGGTTGATCGCCCAAAATCGGGGACAGCACGACCAGGCGATCGCGTTATTCCAAAAGGCGATCGGCTTTAACGATCAGAACGCGATCTTCTATCACAATCTCGCCTTGGCCTACCACGCCAAAGGCCAGACACCGATCGCCCTCCAAACGTTATCGACTGCACTCCACCACAATTTTCACCTAATCGCCCCGCGTCAACAGTTTGACACCTGTATCAATGCGCTATTTTCTCGCGATCCACTGAAGCTAAAACATACGCTTTGGGAAGACGGGCAAGCCTGGGAACGACGCGGCGATCGGCGTCTGGCGCAGTTTATTTATCAAAAGCTGATCGAAAAAGCACCCGATGTCGCGGAGGTGCGCTACGCCCTCGGGCAGATCTGTTTGGCGCAATATGAGAGCTATGACGCGCTGACGAGCTTCCAGAAAGCGGTCGAAATTAAGTCTGACGTGGCGGAATATTATCGAGCGCTGGGCATGGCCTATCGGATGCACGCGCTGCCAAGCGAGGCGCTCAAGTCTCTGAGTAAGGCGCTCGAACTGGAGCCGAACAAGACCGAAATTCAGCGCGATTTCAACCAGATCATCGCGGATGTGATCGATTACTTCGATGAGGTGATGCAGGGACATTACGCGCTGGAGAATTATTCGCAGGTTGCCGAGCTGGAATATCAAGCGGGTAATTTTATCCGTAAACATACGGGGAAGGTCAAGGCGGCCTTGCGTCACTACGATCGCGCCCTCGAACTCGTCCCGACCTACGCCGAGGTGCATCGCACGATCGCCGAGATTTACCTCGAAGAGCAAAACTACGATCTCGCGCTTGACCCAATCCACCAAGCCATTCAATCTCAGCCTGCGATCGCCGACGGTTACCGGCTGCTCGGTGATGCTCTGTTCGGCCTGAAGAACCTCGCGGGTGCGGCCAATGCCTACCAGCGATCGCTATCGATCAACGCCAATGATGCGCGAACTCTGAGCAGTTTGGCGCGTGCGCTATCGGATCAGCAGCAGTATGACCAAGCGATCGAGCTGTTCAACAAGGCAATCGCGATCAATGGCAATCGCGCCGATGTGTATTGGCACTTCGGCGAGACCTACGAGCGCATGGGCAAAACCGAGGAGACGATCGACTGTTGGCGCAAGGCGTTAAATCTTAATCCCCATTATGGCAGCAAAGACTGCGGCGAGAACTATCGCAAAATCGCGGTGAAGTTTTTGGCGGCGGATAAAAAGCAAGAGGCGGTATTAGGACTCAACAAGGCGATCGAGCTGAAGCCGGACTTGGCCGCAGCACACTGGACGTTGTGCGAAATTTTCAACACCACCAACAGCTTGCCCCAGTCACGAGCCGCAGCGCTGAAGTATTACGACAGCGTCAAGGATGACGAGCAAATCATGGCAGCGTTGATGGTGATGAAATCCCACGTCAATTCGGGCGTTAGCCATGTGGCGATCGAAATGCTCAAGACGATCGAGCCGCGCCTGTTGGAACTGCTCGATCGAGCCGATATCAACATCGGAATGCGGCTCTACCTCAACTTAATGTTCGATCTGCCACATATCCGTGACGATGTTCCGGCCAATAGCGCTCTCGTCAAAAAAATGGCCGAGGGTTACCTGCGCTACCTCGATGCCAAAGCCCTCTCGGAAGATCACTACGCGATCGACTTTCCCCGCGACACCACCCCCAACCGCCCCCTACGTATCGGCTTCGTCTCGAAACATTTCCGCCGTCACTCCGTGGGCTGGCTCAGTGTGGACGTGATCGAGGAACTGGTTAAACTGACGCCCCATGTGTTCCTCTACGTCACGGGCGACATGAACCGCGATCACCTCACCGAACGCTTTGATGCAGCGGCGGAACGCTTCGTCCATCCGGAGAAAACCCTCAGTACAGCAGATTACCTTAAGGAAATCGCTAAGGATAAACTCGATGTACTGGTTGATATGGACTCAGTGACGGTGATGCCCCACCTAGAAATCCTGCATCGTCATCCCGCGCCACTCTGCCTCACCTGGCTGGGCTTCGATGCGCCGTATCTCAATCCCAAACATTACTATTTTGGCGATCGCTACACCCACCCCGACGGCGTAGATGAACATTACATCGAACAGGTGGTACGACTGCCGGACTCATTCGCCGCAACGAAGGGATTGCCGATCGACACCACCAAAGATCGCGAAACAATCCGCAAATCCATGCGGATTGCGCCGAACCAGGTGGTCTATCTCTGCGTCGCCACCGGTAATAAATTCTGTCCCGAGATGGTTACCGCACAAATCGAAATCCTGAAGCGCGTCCCCGATAGTTTACTGCTGTATAAGGGACGGGTCGGCGATCTCGATGCCATCAAGCAGGAATACCAAGCGGAATGCACCAAACAAGGGGTACGCATTAACCGCATTCACGTCCTGCCGCGCACGGCGACGGAAGAGGAACACCGGCTGATTTATCAATTTGCCGATGTGTTGATCGATTCCTATCCCTATAGCGGCGCGACCCATGTGGTTGAAGCGCTGTGGTTCGATATGCCAGTGGTGGCGAAGGTGGCCGATCAGTCCTTTGGGCGTCAGGCATATTCGCTGATCAAGGCAGCGGGATCAGATATGGGCATCACGTTTGATTGGCCGAGCTATATCGACTGTGCGGTGAAATTTGGCCTCGATGCGAATGAGCGTCAGAAAATGCGATCGCAACTCGAACGCGGCAAACGTCCCGAAAGCCTCGCACCGCTCTGGAATCCGGCCAAATTTGCCCAGGATTTCCATGCTCTGTGTGAGCAGCTTTTGCCGTTGCAGGAAAGTTAAGGACTGAGACGTAACCAGAGCTTCAAGCTTTTGGCAACATTGAAGCTCCAAGAGACAAGCTATGCTGAAACAGCACGATCGCGAGGGCGAAACTCATGCTAGCTAACGAAAATCTGACGCTACACCCACCGGCCAACCACGAACTCAGCGACGACTGGTTCTTTGACTTTTGCGCTGCCAACCGCGACCTGCACATCGAGCGCACTGCCAATGGAGAAATTTTGATTATGGCTCCCACTGGAGGAGAAACCGGATACCGCAATTCCAAGCTTTCTTTTCAATTGGAACTGTGGAATCGCCGCACCAAGTTGGGCGTGACGTTTGATTCTTCGACCGGGTTTCGTCTGCCGAACGGTGCGAATCGATCGCCCGACGCCGCGTGGATTCCAAACGAGTGGTGGGAGCGCCTCAGCCGAGAAGAACGCCAGCGTTTTTTACCCCTGTCGCCATTGTTTGCGATCGAGCTGCGATCGGCGACTGATACGTCCAGCACCCTACGCGCCAAAATGCAGGAATATATCGACAACGGCACAGAGCTGGGCTGGCTGATTGACCCATTTGAGCGTACGGTGGAAGTGTACCGCCCCGATGCTAAAGTGACGGTATGGCAAGGCGTTCAGACCATTAGCGCCGCCCCGATCCTGCCAGACTTTGAGCTGGAATTAGCTGATATTTTCTGAGTTGCGAGACTGATAAGTGTCACGGCTCGGTTCGTAGTGCGGACAATCGATCGCCGCTTCCGATCCCGCCACGATCGGATCGACGGGACATTTCAGCCGATAATCATTGGTAAAAAAGGCGCAGCGCGAACAGGGGATTTGGTGCATGGTTCGTCCACGGCGTGCCGCTGCGGTCAGCCCGACGATCGCATTACCGATCGCCGCGAACACCGTCAACCATGCCACCACCACGCAGATGATCCCAAGATAGGGCGAGAGTAGTTGCCCAACGGCTTTGAGCTGCTGCCCGAGCCATTCCAGCATAGCGATCGTCTCCGGATCGAGAACCGGACGGACTGCCGAAAGGAGGAGCGCCATTAAGGGCGAATTTAGGGTCGTTGCGATCGCGTAATTGACCACGGCATAACCAGTTGAGCGAAGGAGAAACAAACCAGAAGTCAAGGCCAGACTGGCATGAATCAAGTGAACCAGCACTTTGTAAAGACAGAAACCGCTAGATTGCGTGAACGACACCGCCCAGCCGTAACCCAGCCGCAACTATTCCCAAATCTTAGCGGAGCGAACCACTTTTTCGTAAAACTGTCAACAACTTGTGAACAAACGCCAGATAATTCTGTAACATTTAGAACAAACGTAACGAACTATCAAAAAGTGCTAAATCCCGACCGGAAAACCGTAGATTTTTTTGGGGATCGCAGTAGAATTCGACGGTGTCTTGTGTGAATCAAGTCTGTTCACTACGATCCGTTCCGCAGGCACAAGACAGCACTACATACTGGAGTTCACGTTAATGACGCTGCAACTGGGCGATATCGTACCCGACTTTACTCAAGAATCCTCGGAAGGCACGATTAATTTCCACGAGTGGATCGGCGATAGCTGGGCCGTTCTGTTCTCGCACCCCGCAGACTACACGCCGGTTTGCACCACCGAACTCGGTGAAGTATCGCGTCGTCAGGACGAGTTCAAAGCGCGTAACGTCAAGACGATCGCCCTCAGCATCGATGACGTTGAATCGCACAAAGGTTGGATTTGCGACATCAACGAAACGCAAAATACCACGATCAACTACCCGATCTTGGCTGACGTTGATAACAAAGTTGCGACGCTTTACGGCATGATCCACCCGAAAGCCGATGCCAAAGTCACCGTGCGATCGGTCTTCATCATCGACCCCAACAAAAAACTACGCCTGACGATCACCTATCCTCCGGCGACCGGTCGTAACTTCGATGAAATCATCCGCGTCATCGACGCGCTGCAACTGACCGATAACTACCAGGTCGCAACGCCGGTCAACTGGACGGATGGCGATGACTGCGTTGTTGTTCCGTCGATCTCGACCGAAGATGCAAAAGCGAAATTCCCCAAAGGCGTCACCGAAGTTAAGCCATACCTGCGCATGACCCCGCAGCCGAATAAGTAAGGCTTGAGATCTGGATAGACGTCTAGTCTTACCGTTTTTCACGGTATAGACATTCAAAAATAAACTCGTTAACGAGTTAAAAAGAGGCTGCGATCGTCTATGAATGATTGCAGCCTTTTTGATGTTTTGGTCGTTATTTTTTGCGTTTGTTTGTACCGCAACGAGACGCGATACAAATAGCAGCATTTACCGATTCATGATGCGCTTCAGTTTACGTTTCGCCCGTTGCAATAAGGTTGGTGCTGGATTATACGGTTTCGGGGTTCCAGCAAAGGTCGGACGCAGTTCTGGATCGTGCAAAAAGCGATAATGCAAAAAGACATCACGATAGGGAACGTCGAGATTTTCTCCTTGACAGAGACGAGCCATCACAGAGGAAGGAATACCGATGTAATGTAAGTAGGTTAAGGAGACACCCTTGTCTGTGACCTGATGTCCATTTTCCTGGAAGTTGGGTGATGTTACGCAATTTCCAGTGACCTGCTCCTTGGGAAGCTCAAAAGCTAAGTTACTCGAAGGTTTCTCAAGGCGCATAACCAGATAATTGAGCAGTGTTTGATCTGGAGCAAATGGATATAAGACATCTTCCTCACCGCTCTTTAATAACTCGATGGCCTGTTGTTGTTCTTCTGGACTGAATAAATCTCGCTTCGCGCCGTAAAATCCAGAACAGAAGATTTCGCGGTCTACACGATCGCCTGGGAAAACACGCTGTAAGATTTCTCGATCGGTTGTATAAACGTGAGAAATATCTTTGTGCTGAAAATCGAAGACAACAAAGTCGTCTGATTCAAGCTGTTGAAAAACGCGATCGAGCGGCTTCAGCAGCAGGGTATCGGCATCCATATAAACGAACCGATCAAAGGGGCCATCAAATGCACCATAGCGCCGGTGGGTTCCAAAGCGATGATAGCTATTCGGCCAGAGTTTTTGGGCTGCGGTGCAAGTCTTCCAAGCCGATTTCACAAAATTATCCCAACGCTCGATCGAGGCTTGATCGTCATAGAGGGTCACACTGGGACGACGGCTAATTTCCTCTGCGAGACGTTCTGTTCGATCATCATATGGATAGATACAAACTGGCGTATCTTTTCCTTGATTAACCTCAATACTATTGAGTAACGCCACAATTTGGTCGAAGACAACATCATTGCCGAGCGTACAAATACCGTCCACAGGTTAATCCCCTCACGTTGATTTGATTGGAGTGCGACATTTCTGGATCATTTAGGATCTATGACGCAGCGATCGGACTGAAATTGGGTTAAAAAGAGGTGAATTACAGTCCGAATATCCTCAATATACTCACCATGTTTGGGCTTTTCGTGAGAACTTGAGAATCTGTAGGGAAAGTTCAAACCCTCACGATTTTATTTTTGACCTGGATTGCTCATGATCGGTTTCCTCGCTCGTCCCGCTAACGCATCAACATATTTTTCGATTTCTATACAAACATAAAAAACGTAGAGGATTATCCATAATCTTCTACGTTTTTTATGTTTGTATACTGATGCTCGATCGCGTGGTAATGCTTAACTTTGATTAGGGCGTGTCATCAATTAATCGTAGAACCCTCATCAGGTAAGCTGTTGAACGCCCGACCTAACAAAAAACTAGGGACTGTAACCCTGACTGGGTAAGCGCTAGAAATTTAATTGATAACAGCCCCTAAACAAGCCACCCAGTTCAAGTGTTACACCGTTTCTGGAGACGATAGCTTCGGTAGCTTGATATTTTTCGCCAAGCCCAGCGCCGCCAAGCATTGAATCACCCACCAGCCCGCATCGATTTCCCACCACTTGTGACCAAATTTCGCGGAATATTTATGACCGTGGTGGTTGTTGTGCCAGCCTTCGCCGTGGGTTAGTGCGGCGACGATCCAGTTATTGGTCGATCGATCCTTGCTGTTGTAGTTGCGGTAGCCAAAGGTGTGGGTCACGCTGTTGACCATGCACGTGACGTGAGTGACGAAGATCAGGCGGAAAAACACGCACCAGACCACAAACGGCCAGCCGCCGATCAGATACAGCAGCACAGCAAATGCGGCCTGAATTTCGATGAAGTATCGATCGCAAAACCGATAAAACGGATCGTTGATGATGTCCTTAATGAAGCGATCGCACTTGCCCTTGAGCGGGTGGTGAACCATCAGCCAGCCCATGTGACTCCACCAGAAGCCATCAACGGGGGTATGGGGATCGCCGTCGCTATCGACGCCTTTGTGGTGGGCGCGGTGATAGCTAACCCAAACCAGGACGCCACCTTGAGCCGTGAGCGTCCCGCAAATCACGAAAATATATTCCAACCACTTCGGCACGGTGAAGCTACGGTGAGCGATCAGACGGTGATAGCCGACCGTGATCCCGAGGCAACCGGTCACCCACCAGAGGAAGGCCGTCAAGCCGATCGCCGACCAGGAGAAGTTTTGGGGAAGCAGTACAAACAGTGCGCCGACGTGCAGCGCAGCATTAAACAAAATCCCCGGCCACCGTGGGCGCAGAGGAGCAGCAGTTGCGATAGTCATGAAAACTCAATGCTGAGGAATGGAAGATTAAAGGCGAATGATCAGAATGCAGGAAGGATGAATTGAGGCTCGATCGCGCTGCACGTGGTGTAAACAGCAAGCCGCTTCACATCTCATCGCGATTCGTAGCTTTTTTTAATATCGCGCTTTAGCCTCGTTAGGTTAACACAATCAATTGACGTGCTTTCGGGGCGATCGAGTTTCCGCACGATCGAAAAAAACCGTGAATCTGTAATCGATTGTCCACTGATTTCCTTAAAAAAGCTCAAAAAAAAGCGGTCAGTCTTCACCAAGACTGACCCACCAAAAACCAAACAATTAACCAATCACGTAAGCAATGAGGAAACCGAAGGATACGTTACCGCACCGCACTCGCGCACGAGTGATTTCTTCATGCTCGCAAAAGTGTAGCAAAGAACACTGGTTCTTTGTTACAAAAGTTATGATCTGCCGATATTCGTGTGCATTTTAGGTGTGATTCGAGGCTTTTGAAGGTTCGATCGAGGTAACTGTAACCTCCAAACCCCTTGCAAATCAAAGCTTTGAGTAGGCTGTATTACGGAATACAAATTTTAGGCGATTCAGTACAGCTCGTAGCGCAGCAGGGTGCAGGCGAGACCGCCGTTATCGATCGGGAAACGCTTCGCCGCACGCAGTCCGACGCGCTTCGAGAGCGGCTTCGTCGTCAGAATATACGCCACCCAGCCTTTAAATTGCTGCTTGAGCACGTCGCCAAACTGTTTGTAAAACACGCCGAGTTCTTCCACTTCGCCCAGGCGCTCGCCGTAGGGCGGATTGCACATCACCATGCCTCGATCGCTAGGCGCTTTCAGGTCGAGCACGTCGCACTCACGAAACTGAATCGTTGATTCGAGGCCGCAAAGTTCGGCGTTGTGTCGGGCATGACCGATCGCGTTGCGATCAATATCGCTGGCTTCGATCAGTGCGGGAGCCGGACGCTGTTCAGCGATCGCCTCCTCGCAGACGCGATCCCAGAGCGCCGCATCGAAATCGTCCCAGCCCATAAACCCAAACTCCTCGCGAAACAGTCCCGGCGCGATATTGCGGGCGATTAATCCGGCCTCGATCGCGATCGTGCCGGAGCCACACATCGGATCGACCAGGGGCAAGCTCGGATCGTATTCGGCGAGGGCGAGCAGTGCCGAGGCGAGGGTTTCCTTGAGCGGGGCAGCGCCGACGGCGGGACGGTAGCCGCGTCGGTGGAGGCTGTCGCCGGAGCTGTCGAGGCTGAGGATGGCCTGATCGTTATGGACGTGGAGGTTGATCGAAACGTCGGGTTGATCACGATCGACGCTCGATCGCGTGCCGAACTGTTTCCACTGGCGATCGACGATCGCTTTTTTCACCTGGAGAGCCGTGAAGTGGGTATGGTTTAGGCTTTCATTGCCGCCGGTGGTACGCACGGAGATGGTTTTCTCGGGCGAAAGAACATCTTCCCAGGCGATCGCCTTGACGTTGTCGTAAAGCTCTTGGGCGTCCTTGCAGCCAAATTCGCGCAGGGGCATCAGGATGCGAAACATGGTGCGCGACCAGAGGTTAACGCGATAGAGCAGTTCACGATCGCCGCTGAAGTGGACGCCCATGTAGTCTTCGGTAATATTCTGAGCGCCGAGGTTCCGCAGTTCGCGGGCGGCGATCGGTTCGAGTCCCCGCGCAACGGTGGCAAAGTAGGCGTGGGTGGCGGATGAAGTCATAGATGATCGGGCGGGTGAAAGCGTGAGCTAGGGGCGGATGAGAGCGGGCGACGATCGATGCTGGGCGGTAGATGGCGAGTTGCAACAGTTCTGTCAAGCTCTGTCACGGTTGGCTTAAACCCACAGAAAAGACCGTACGTTAAGATAAAGCGCTCGCGGCTGATGTCGGCGCGATCGTACGACGATCGTAACAATCACAGCGGCGATACGTTTGACATACACCACTTATCCCATAGGGAAGGAATGACTGTGACCAAAGCCATTATGGAAACCGAAAAAGGCACGATTAACATCACATTTTTTGATGATGCTGCGCCGAAAACGGTTGAGAATTTCACGAAGCTGATCAAGGATGGATTCTACGACGGGTTGAATTTTCACCGTGTGATCCCGGATTTTGTGATCCAGGGTGGTTGCCCGAAGGGTACTGGAACGGGCGGCCCCGGCTA
Source organism: Geitlerinema sp. S16 (assembly GCA_011390275.1). Classification (GTDB taxonomy): domain Bacteria; phylum Cyanobacteriota; class Cyanobacteriia; order Cyanobacteriales; family Geitlerinemataceae; genus RDYZ01. The sequence continues at coordinate 8,461 of JAABST010000027.1, read as the reverse complement.
CACGATTAAGTGTGAGATCAACGAGCATAAGCATCAGGCGGGTTCGCTGTCGATGGCGCACGCGGGTCGCGATACCGGCGGCAGTCAATTTTTTGTCTGCCATTCGCCGCAGCCGCACCTGGATGGAGTGCATACGGTGTTTGGTCAGACGGGCGATATGGATGTGGTGAATGCGATTCGTCAGGGTGACAAAATCCTGTCGGCTAAGATTGTCGAAGATTAGACGACGGTGCGTGCGCTAACGTCGATCGAACGATAGAGCACTGAGCGGAGTCGTTGGCGTCGCCTTGGCACAGCCCACAGTGCGGCCTCTTTTGCAGGGGCGTCAGGTTGCGACTTCGCTCGGTCTTTAAAAATTGGCCAAAATTCAACGAAAGAACAATGGGCTGGACAGGCAAGCGCAAGCAACAATTTCGCGACGTTTTGGTTGCGACGTATCCCGATCGCACGAAGCTACGCATCTTTGTAATGGATGCGCTAGAGGTGTCGCTGAACCGAATCGCCAAGGATGAAAATCTGGACACGGCGGCGTTTGAGCTGATCGAGTGGGCGGACAGTAAGGGGCGGCTAGATGAGCTTTTGGCGGCGTTTTGCGAGGAAAATCCGCACCGATCGGCGGAACTTCAGGCGGGCGGGATTGAGGCGGTGTTGCCACGCAAGTTGATCGGGACGGAGGTATTGCCGTCGGTGGCGGTGTGGCATGGGCGCGATGCGTTGTTGTCAGATCTGACACAGGAGTTTAGCGGCGATCGGCGGGTGATCGCGTTGCTGGCGCAGGGCGGGATGGGGAAAAGTGCGCTGATGACGAAGCTGGTCGAGGCGGCGGGAATCGATCCGGTGTCGGGGAGTTTTCGGGAGGATTCGCCATTCGATCGGGCGATCGCGATCAAAACCTACGAAGGGACAAGTTTTGATGAGGCGGCGGCGGCGTTGTTAACGGGTTTGGGTATCGGGGCGGCGCAGCTCACGACGGAACAGACGATCGCGGCGATCGTGCGCGGTTTGGCGCGGGAGCGGGTGTTATTGATTTTCGACAATTTGGAGGTGATTTTGCAGCCGCCGAGCCACGAACAGGCGGGGCGGGCGATTTCGCGGGATTGGGGCATGTTGCTCGACAGTTTGGCGAATGGCAATCATCGATCGCTAACGATCCTCACAAGTCGCGAGTTACCGGCGGATCTGGCGGGTTCGCGGTTTGGTAGTGGTAAGCCGAATTCGCTTTTGGTGCGGGTGGAACGGCTCGATCGGGTGGATGCGGCGAGTGCGGTGCAGATTTTGCGCGATTTTGGTCTTCAGGATTCGGAGGCGGATCTGGTCTGGATGGCCGATCGCGTTGGTGGTCATCCGTTTTCGCTGGAGTTGCTCAGTCGGCATTATGCCGATCGTCCGGGCTATTTACGGCGCAATGCTGAGATTTTGGCGCTGGGGACGGATTCGCTACTGGAAAAGCAGGTGGCGCGGCAAAGCGAGGCGGCGCAGCGGTTGTTGGCGTTGTTGAGTGTGTTGCGTTGTCCGATCGATGGGTGGGGTCTGACGTTTTTGCGGTTGTTTGATGCGAGTCCGCAGGATGCTCGGTTTGTGGCGGGGGTGGTGTTTTCGGATCGGGAGTTGGCGGAGACGGAGGCGATCGTTGAGCAGCTTACGCGGGCGTCGTTGGTGCAGGCGAAGTACGAGAAGGATCGCTGTGAGGATTTGTTTTCGTTGCATCGTGTGGTTGTGGAGTTCACGGTACGGCGGGTGGATTGTGCGGGGTTATGGGCGGCGGCGTTTGCTTATTATCGGGCGTTGGGGTTGCCGGAATCGCCGCAGCGGTTGGAGGATTTGCAGTCGTTGTTGGAGGCGCAGCAGTTTGCGTTTTTGTTGGGGAATTATGACGAGGCGACAAATCTGATTTATAAGCTTGAGAAGTATCTCAATCCGTGGGGGTATTGGGCGTTAAACAAAGAGCTATGTGAGCAGGTTTTACCGCATCTTGATCGTGCCAGTCAGCCCTACATTTTGCAGCGAATTGGTTTGATTTATCGAGGTTGGGGCGATTGGAATCAGGCCGAAACCTACTATCAACAGGCGCTCGATTTGGCCAAAGCGGAAAATGATCGCCTTCTGATCGCCGGTCTTCAGGGAAATTTGGGCTATATCGAGCGAAATCGAGGGAACTGGGACGAAGCGGAGCGGCTGTATCGCCAAAGTTTGGAACTGCAAACGGAACTGGGCGATCGCAGCGGCATGGCTTCCATTTGGGGAAATTTGGGCTACATCGAGAAAAATCGAGGGAACTGGGACGAAGCCGAGCGGCTGTATCGCCAAAGTTTGGAACTGCAAACGGAACTGGGCGATCGCAGCGGCATGGCTGAAAGTTGGGGACTGTTGGGCGATATCGAGCGAAATCGAGGCCACTGGGACGAAGCCGAGCGGCTGTATCGCCAAAGTTTGGAACTGCGAACAGAACTGGGCGATCGCAGCGGCATGGCTGAAAGTTGGGGACTGTTGGGCGGTATCGAGCGAAATCGAGGGAACTGGGACGAAGCCGAGCGGCTGTATCGCCAAAGTTTGGAACTGCGAACAGAACTGGGCGATCGCAGGGGTATAGCAGTGTCAAATGAAAGTCTTGCTCATGTCGAACGTCACAAAGGCAAACCTGATCGCGCCCAACACCACTACACGATCGCCCACACCCTCTACACCCAACTCGGAGCCACCAAAGACCTCGAACGCCTCGAAACAGCATTCAACCCCCAATGAGGGCTGAGCGGAGTCGAAGCCCGGTCTTCGCTCAAGCAGGACACCGCCAACGACTCCGCTCAAGGCTCACTGACTTTTGCGAACGAGATTACCGCCGATTGCCGCATCCTTGAACAACGATCGCCCACCAAATCGATACCCGTAAGCCTTGAGCCTATGATCGGAAACTGGAAACGGAAAAAATCACAAAAAATATTAACAAATCTCAAAAGCCTTGCTATGATGTTTTAGCCGATTGGCCAGTGTAGCTCAGTGGTAGAGCACTCGATTCGTAATCGAGCGGTCACGAGTTCAAATCTCGTCACTGGCTTTTATTTGATGGGACAGTTTGATCAGGCGGTTTGATGGGGCAGGGGCTTGGTCGCAACAAGCCAGATGCTTCGTCACTGCCCATATCTCATCGTTGCGTTCAAACAGCTCGCAGTTCCCGCGTCTCTACAGGATAGGGAGACAAATCGTAAAAGTTGAGCCTTTTCCCTCGATCGAATCGAGCTGGATCGAACCACCATGCTCCACCTCGACGATTTGACGGGCGATCGCCAGACCTAAACCTGTTCCTTTGCCCACCTCCTTCGTCGTAAATCCCTGACTAAAAACCTTCGCCTGCAAAGGCTCACTCATGCCAGGGCCATTATCCTGGATTTCAATTTGGAGCCTTGTTCCATTGATGAACATAGTCCGAATCATAATTTGATTTGGGTTCGCGTCGATGTCGCTGTAGCTTAGACCCAGATTGCTCTCATCAAAAGCATCGATCGCATTCGCAAGGATATTCATAAACACCTGATTGAGTTTGCCGGGAAAACACTCTATATCCGAAATAGCACCGTACTCCTTGATCACACGAATAGCCGGTCTCTGGTTATTCGCCTTCAGGCGATAGCGCAAAATGAGCAGTGTACTATCCAGCCCCGAGTGAATATTAAAACAGCTTTTTCTCTGTTCATTTTCGACGCGAGAAAAAACCCGTAATGAATCGCTAATGTCTCGAATGGTCTTAGTGCTGCGTAAAATTGAGTCCAAAAGTTGAGGTAAGTCGTCCTGAATAAATCCGAGTTCAAATTCATTCAGACGATGAGCTAAATCGCTTTCGGGAGGAAGATCGATCTTTTGCGATAGCTGGATAAAATCCAATAGTTCAGCGATGTAATCCTGAGCAATTTGTAAGTTTGCATTAATACACCCGAGCGGATTATTGACCTCGTGTGCGACCCCAGCAATCAAGTTGCCAAGGGTCGCCATTTTTTCGGTTTGAACCAGGTGGAGTTGGGCTTCTTTCACCAGACGGTACTGATCGAGTAGCTCCTGGTTCATCTCTTGCAGCTTTTGGTTTTGCTCGATTAATTGCGAGGCTTGATAGGTATTTTGGCTTTGTAGCTGTTGCTGAAGGTGATGCAGCTCAACATGTGTCGCCACACGAGCAATGACTTCTTCTGCCTGAAACGGTTTGGTAATATAATCGACACCTCCACAGGAAAAGGCTTTGACTTTATCGAGAGCCTCGCTCAGGGCGCTGATAAAAATCACGGGTATATCTCGTGTTTTTGGTTGAGATTTGAGAGTTTGGCAAACCTCATAGCCATCCATTTGGGGCATCTGAATATCAAGCAAAATCAGATCAGGATGGCAGCGTTCCAAACCCGCTAAGGCCAGCTTGCCGCTGGGAAATGGACGAACCTGGTAGCCCCGATCGCCGAGCAAACTCGCCAGAAGACGCAGGTTGGCCGGAGTATCGTCGATAATAACGACTTCACCTATAGTGCTATTTTTTGAAGGTTCCATAGTTAGACTGTTTTCTCAGAAATTAATTCTAATATATGTTCATATTCAAACTGATCAAGCGATTGCTGAAGGGCTTGAGCAATTTCGGGATCGTGGGTTGAGATTTCAACTAATCCTTGGGAAATCTGATTTAGATCGGAGGACACAATCGCGTCAACTAGGCGATCGAGCACATCCTGCGGTATGCCTTCAAAGTCTTTCGCCTGAAGAACCGCCCGATCAGTAACGGATTCACCCCCATCAAGATCTTCATAAATAAACCGAATGCCAAGGTGTTTTACCAGCATCTCGAAGATTGATTCATCGCGAAACGGTTTGCGTAAAAAATCATCACAACCCGCCGCGAGGACGACGGCTCGCTCCTCTTCAAACATGCTGGCAGTGACCGCAATAATTTTGTTACTGGTTTCAATTTCGGGGAGTGGGCAGGGGAGTTGGCGGATTTGTTTGGTGGCTTCATAACCGTTGAGGACAGGCATTCGCATATCCATCCAGGTGAGGTGAGGCTGCCAGCTTTGCCATAGATCGATCGCCTCCTGGCCGTTGCTCGCCTCTTTCAGCGCAAACTCCAGGGGAGCAAGCAGCTTCACTAAAAGCTGACGATTTAACGGTTTGTCATCGACAATTAGTAGGCGATACTGCGGCTGACCGGGTTCTAAAGCCAAAATGCGTCGCTGGGGCTGAAGGGTCACGACATCCTCGGCGCAGGCTTCGGCCACCTGGATGGTGAAGCGAAAGATTGTGCCTTGGTTCAGTGTTGACTTTACTTGAATGTCGCCGCCCATTAACTGTACGAAACGGCGACTGATCGGTAAACCAAGACCCGTGCCTTCCTGGGCTTGACGGCCTGTTTCGGTCTGGGTGAACGCCTCAAATAAACTGTCGAGTTCTTCGGGGGCGATGCCCGCACCCGAATCCTCCACTTCAAACTCTAAGGTGTTGCGCGAATTCGGAGATGTTCCGACCCGCAAGGCAATTCCGCCATGATCGGTAAACTTAATGCTGTTGCCAATTAGATTAATCAAAATCTGTCGGATCTTGACCGGATCGCTACAGACATAACGCGGTAACGATTCCGCGTCATATTCAAGTAGGAGCTGTAGTTTGCGATCGTCGGCTTTGAAGTGCAGGAGGTCGTGAACGTCGTTGAGCAGTTGATGCAGGTCGAAGCTTTGGACGTTGAGGCTTGTTTTGCCCGCTTCGATCTTGGAGAGATCCAGAATGTTATTGATCAGCATCAATAAATGCTCACCGCTGCGGGCGACAATGCCGACGTTCTCTTGGTGTTCGGCGGGCAGGGTTTGCGATCGCGTCATGATCTGGGCAAAGCCGAGAATAGCGTTCAGCGGGGTACGCAATTCATGGCTCATGCTCGCAATAAACGTGCTTTTGGCTTGATTTGCAGCGTCGGCTTTCTCTTTCGCCTGCTCTAGTTCCGCCGTACGCTCTCGCACCCGGACTTCAAGGGCTTGAGCTTGATCCAGCAGCGCGGTCTCTGCCCGCTTTTGTTCGGTAATATCGCGCAAGATCACCAGATAGTCTGAGCCTTCATCGGGGCTAAGTCGAGAAATCGTCATCTCCAGAATCCGTGTGGCATCGGGCTGATGTTCGTCTGCAAATTGAGGGCGACTCAGCGTAATTTCGGTGCGATGATTCCACCGGCTCACCCGTTCATTTAACTCCGGTAAGTAGTGACGCAGCGTTTGACCAATGAGGGGTTGGCCGTTATCGGCGAGGAATGCATGAGCCGCAGGGTTGGCCTGACGGATTTCACTCTGTTCATCAATCACGATGATCCCGTCTTTATCGATCGCAAATAGCCGCTCAAACTGTTCACGGGCGTCGGCAATGGCCGCTACCTGGGGCAGGCTTGTCCAACAGGCGATCGCGACCCCCACAAACCCCATCACCAGCAATAAAATCACCAGTAAGTTGGTCATGACTTCGGGCATATTGGCGGCATCCGTTGGCTGATCGACAAAGATATGGAGTTGCCAGCCGGTTAATGTGCCGCCACACACAAGAAAGATCAGCACCAAAATTTGGACGGTGACGAAGCGGCCAAAGCTTTCTGTACCCACCTGGCGATAGCGTTTGAGCCACCAGTGCATTGAGAATACGGGCAGGGGAACTCGGGCAATGATTTGATTGAGGGCGTAGACGCCAAACGGCATCAGTAGACCTAAGAGCAAATCTTGCCAGCTCCAGGCGAGACCACCCACGACCAGTACGACGAACTCGACCAGGCCAAATGCCAAGGCCCAGTAGGGTTGATAGACACCTCGTTTTCCCCGTTGCAGCCAGACGCCTGCATGAATGGCAATCATGCCGGAAAGATAGCCCGTGCCGGTAATCATCACAACCCGCTCAACGTTGCCCCAAACCAAGCAGGCCAGACTGAGGATCAGCGTAAAGATCAGTCCGGGGCCAAAGGAGCCGCGTCGTGAGACGATCGAAAAAACCGGGGCAAAGTAGCGATCGATCGCCAACTGATACAGAATGCGCGGCGAGTTCGCGACCGCCGTGGCAGAACTCAGCAAACAGCCCGAGGCGATCAAAAAGGTCACAATCAGTGTCGCGGCATTGCCCCAAAAGGGTTTGGAAACGGCGACAAGATTCAGGTAGGCGTTGCCTTGCAGGGTTGGATCGGTGGCAAGGCGCATCAGTAGCCAAGAGCCGCCAAAGTAGACGATCGGCAACAGGAGCGCGGCAAAGGAGAGGCTGCGCAGGGAGGCGCGATGATTGCGATTGTCGGCAATAAAGGATGAGGCCGTTTCACAGCCATAGGCGGCGTAAACGGCCAAAAAATACCACTTCATCCACCCCGTCAGGGAAAATGCGGGCCACTGTTCTGGTAGGAAGCTCGGACTTTCCGGGGCGATCGCCAGCCAGCCCAGACCCTGAAAACAAAACAACAGCAGAAATCCGACGGCGGGCAAAATAAAGCAAAGGTGTAACAGCCCCAAGGCTCGGGTTCCGCTGAGTGCGACGATGAATGGCACGCTGGTAAACACGATCTGAAGTAACACCTCGGGGCAGCTCAGCCCGATCGCGTCCAGGTTTGCGGCGACCAAGTCCGTCAAAATAATGGCATTCATGGCGGGGACGGATACCCAGCCGAGAAAGTAGCCGATCGCGCCGTAGATCGCAAATAAGGGACGATCTTTGAGTAGCTCGGTCGTGTAGTTTGGCGTTCCTCCCGATCGCTGCGGCCAGCGCATCCCCAGGTGTTTGACCTGCAAGTTCAGCAAGATTCCGCCGATCGTCGCCACACCCCAGACAAAAATCGCCTGCGAGCCTAAATCCGCATTCATCGCCGGAGCGGGGCCGAGCCAAAGCAGCAAACCACTGAGTCCAAATCCCCACACTTCTAAAACGCTTAACTCTTTGGGCAGAGGTGTTTTGGGCAACAGCGATCGCTGAACGGAAATAGCCATACGTCAGTAATTTGGGAGGAGATCTCGTAATCGATAGGCTGAATAACGCGCTGACTGAATTCAGGGCGTATTCTTTAAATGCTCCTGACAGCGACGGCTACAGACCGCCACAAAAGACGTAATACGAAATCCGGTTCTGTATCAAAAAAATACAAAAACATCTATGAGCACTGAGCGGAGTCGTTGGCGTAACCTTTGCGAAGCAAATAGTGCGGTGTCCACCTAGAACGACGATCGAAGATTATGCACAAGCGGATTTCGTATAACATCCCGCGAGCAGAATGCTGTCATCACAAAAAAACGAATGTAGTCCACACTCGTCATCACGGATGTTCTTTCGGGGGTGTGTTTCGGCGCTCATCTACTGTCCTCACTGATCCTATCTACGTCAAGGATGTATTGTCATCACTCTAAGACACACAGACGGGAGCATCTCATTAATGCAATGAGTATAAATGCGGATGGACAGGGAATGGAGAATAGAGGGGTAGAAAGAGGTA
>JAABST010000026.1 GCA_011390275.1 Geitlerinema sp. S16 | reverse complement strand
CGCTCATCTGGCTCGCATAGTTACCTCTGATTGTGTCTTCTTTGTCAATCCCCTCTAATTGATGACACGCCCTAGGGCTGACGCAGTAAAGCTGAGACACCGGTAGGGCATCGCCGACCACGATCAATCAGAGCTAAAAAAGGAGCGATTTCACCCTGCGATCGCTCCTTTTTGGTGAGGCTCTTATGTATTTTTTATCTGGTTTTACGCTGAGAACGGACGTCTGGATCAGCTCAAACTGAAACCACACCCTTTAAAATTCTAGAGTTTAGCGAGTGCCTAGATAGGGGTTGACGTGACTGTGAAATTAGGGATTATTGGCGGCGGCATGATGGCGGAGGCGATCGCCTCGCGCTTGCTGGAGTTGGGGATTTACGCGCCGGGGGATGTGCTGGTGTCGGAGCCGAACGCGGATCGTCAGGCGCTGTGGCGCGATCGCTATGGTGTGGCGGTCACGGCAGATAACACGGCGATCGTCAGCGCGGCGGCGGTGGTGTTGCTGGCGATTAAGCCGCAGATTTTGCCGCTGGTCAGTGCTGCCCTTGATGGCGTGGCGATGCCGGACGGTGGACAGGCGATCGTCTCGATTTTGGCGGGGACACCCCTCAAGGCTCTTGAAGCGGCCTTTCCCGATCGCGCCGTCATCCGCGTCATGCCGAATACCCCGGCTACTGTGGGGGCGGGCATCTCGGCACTGGCCTGGGGAACGCGGGTTAACGAGAGCGATCGCGAGGCGGCGCGGCGTATCCTGGGCGCAGTGGGTGAGGTGGTCGAGGTGTCGGAAACGCAGCTTGATGCGGTGACGGGGCTGTCGGGATCAGGGCCGGGTTATGTGGCGTTGATTGTCGAAGCCTTGACCGATGGCGGCGTGGCGGTGGGGTTGGCGCGACCGATCGCGGCCAAGCTGGCGGTACAAACGGTGTTGGGAACGGGTCAGCTTTTGGCGGAAACGGGCATCCATCCCGCAGAGCTGAAGGATCGCGTCACGAGTCCGGGCGGCACAACGATCGCCGGGATTGCGACCCTGGAAGCGGCGGGATTACGATCAGCGTTAATCGCAGCGGTGCAGGCCGCAACGGCGCGATCGCGGGAACTGGGACAGGGGTAGGCTGTGGGTGAGACGTCCTGTGGGATTCCCTGACGGTTATTTGAGCCTGATCGATCTGCTCAATCGCTCCGATCGATCAGATCGATCATTCTGAATAGGCCGATGCGTGGGACACTTTGTTACGATGACGCGCGATGATCGGGATTAATTCAGGATTTATGATTCGTAGTTTTCTCTATGAATTTATAACGTCGTCGAAATCGATCTCCGATCGCGTGAATGAAGGCTAAAGAGGACTGCAACGATGTGCGGAATTGTCGGCTATATCGGTATGCAAGCCGCTAGTGATATCTTGCTGGCTGGACTGCAAAAACTGGAGTATCGCGGCTATGATTCTGCGGGGATTGCCACCGTTAGTAACGCTCAACTCCAGTGCGTTCGCGCCAAGGGCAAACTAGAGAACCTGCGCCAAAAGCTCCACGGCCATGAAGACCCGGCGACGATCGGGATTGGTCACACCCGCTGGGCGACGCACGGCAAACCCGAAGAACGCAACGCTCACCCGCACCTCGATCGCACGGGGCGGGTGGCTGTCGTGCAAAATGGCATCGTCGAAAACTATCGCGAACTGCGCAAAGAGCTGACAGCCAAGGGCTATGAGTTTCTCTCGGATACCGACACCGAAACCATTCCGCATTTAATCTCCGATCGCCTCAAAGAACTTAAAGAGCTTCAAGCGCTTCAAGACCCCCAGCAAACCGGTGAGCCGGGAGTGGCTTTTAGCTCCGATCCGTCGCTGTTCTTTACCGCCGTGCGTCAGGTGGTGGCGCGGCTCGAAGGGGCGTTTGCGATCGTGGCGATCTCCGCCGATTTTCCCGATGAAATGATTGTGGTACGCCAGCAAGCACCGCTGGTGATTGGCTTCGGTCAAGGCGAGCTGTTTTGCGCCTCGGATACCCCGGCGATCGTGCCTCATACCCGCGCGGTGCTCAATCTCGAAAATGGCGAAATCGGACGATTAACCTCCCTCGGCGCTGAAATTTATAGCTTTGCGGGCAAACGACTGACAAAAACGCCCCGCCTACTCGATTGGAACCCAATTTCCGTCGAGAAACACGGGTTTCGTCACTTCATGCTTAAGGAAATCCACGAGCAGCCCGGAGTGGTGCGCGACTGTCTCGCGGCCTATTTTGATAGCCACTGGACGCCCGAAACGCGGGTTTCGCCCGTGACCTTGGGGCTGGAGGACGCGCTACTCGATGGACTGGAGAGCGTCCAGATTTTGGCCTGTGGTACGAGCTGGCACGCGAGCCTCGTTGGTAAATATCTGCTCGAACAGTTGGCCGATTTGCCGACCCTGGTGCAATACGCCTCTGAGTTTCGCTATTCGCCCGCACCCAAGCGCCCGAACACGCTGACGATCGGCGTCACCCAATCGGGCGAAACGGCGGACACGCTGGCGGCGCTCGAAATGGAACAGCAGCGCCGACAGAACGACACCGGAGCCGATCTCGCCCGCCTGTTGGGTATCACCAACCGCCCCGAGTCGTCCCTCGGTCAGCTTGTGCCGAATATTATCGACACCCACGCGGGCATCGAAATCGGGGTGGCGGCGACGAAGACGTTTATCGCGCAGGTGATGGCGTTTTATGCGTTGGCGATCGATCTCGGGGTTCGACGCGGGACGATCGGCGCTGATCGCGCGATGGCCTTAATCGAGGGATTGCGCCAAATTCCCAACGCGATCGAAACGATTCTTTCGACCCAGGAAAGCCGGATCGAGGAGCTAGCTCACGATTTCAGCGAGACGAGCGATTTTATCTTTTTGGGACGCGGCATCAACTTCCCGATCGCCCTGGAAGGTGCGCTCAAACTCAAGGAAATCAGCTATATCCATGCTGAGGGCTACCCGGCGGGCGAGATGAAACACGGGCCGATCGCCTTGCTTGATGCGCGGGTTCCGGTGGTGGCGATCGCTATGCCGGGGACAGTGTACGACAAGGTGTTATCGAATGCCCAAGAGGCGAAGGCACGCGATGCGCGACTGATCGGCGTGGTTCCGAATAACGATCCAAACGCGATCGAGCTGTTTGATGATGTGCTGCCCGTGCCGCCCGTTGAGGAGATCCTATCGCCGATCGTGGCCACGATTCCGCTGCAATTGTTGTCGTACTACATTGCAGCGCGGCGCGGTCTAGACGTGGATCAGCCGCGAAATCTGGCGAAATCAGTGACGGTGGAATAAGCCGATTTACCCCACCCAAACACCACTAATACAAAATTTCGAGGGTGACCGATGCCTCGATCGTCTGTTCGCCACCTTCTACCGCCGAACGACTCATGAAGTCGCCATAGGCTGCGGCTTCGTTACGGATTGAGGTGGTGGGCATTGGGGTGGAATAGCCGATGTAAATCTGGCCGATCGAGCGAGCCGCAAGACCCAGGGTATCGAGGACAACGTCGGCCTGGTCGCGGGCGTCGAGGGTTGCGGCACGCAGGGCGGCATTGCGAGCCATGGCGATCGCCATGTCGGAGCCGACGAAACTCAGACCTGAAATGCGGGTTGCACCTTGGCGGACGGTTTCATCGATGATTTCGCCGACCTCTTCGGTTTCGACGCGAAAGCTGACGATATTTGAAGCCATGTAGTCGGAGATGCGCGATCGCCCGTCTTCGTTGGTGTAGACCGGCGAAAGCTGGATGCCTTGGGTCTGAAGCTGATCGACGTTTTTGCTTTTGAGGTAGGAGACGATCGCGTTGGAGGCCGTCGCGGCTTGGGCTTGGGCTTCCTCGGCGGTGCGGGCGCGAATCTCAACGCCAAGGCTGACCTGGGCGATCGTCGCGGGGATGGCGATCTGTCCCTGGCCGGTAACGGTGAGGCGGTTGGGATCTTCGGCGATCGCGGGGAGACTGGCAGCATTCCAGGCGAGCAGAGCGGCGCAGGCGAGACGGGCGATCGGGTTGCGGACAGTGCGGCGAAGTTGAAGCATGGTGTTAAGCGTGAGTCATCTTATAGGTTTGATCGTGCCGAGGGGCTGTGAATTTAGAAGGGATCGGGGCTATAAAAGTTGCCAAGACGATCGAGGTCGTCTGGATCGATGCCGCTGAGGCGGGCGTAGGTAAGGTTGAGGCGGGCGAGGTCGGCGTAGTGAAAATTGGCGTCGGTGAGGTCGGCGCGGTAGAACGAAATGCTGTGTCCGCGTGTCCAGCGAAAATCTGTGCCGATCGCCCGGACATCCGTGCCATTCAGGTCGCCGATATATGCGCCGTTGAACCTCGCCTGACATAAATTCGCGCCGGTCAGGTCAGCGTTATAAAACTGAGCGCGGGAAAAGTCGGCGCGGTAGGCGATCGCAGCGTTAGCAATCATCTGATTGCAGTGGGCAAAATGGGCGATGACTTCGCTGAGGTTGGCGCGATGAAGCTGTGCGCCCGTGAGGTCAGCGTGACGCAGGTTTGCGCCCCGTAGGTCAGCGCCGATCAAGTTTGCGCCCCGTAGATTTGCGCGTTCTAGATTGGCATCGCGTAGATCGAGGTTCATGGCGTCGATTTGGCTCAGATCCGTAGCCTGGAGGTCGAAGCCGCACAGGTCAAGGGAGGCCAGATCCACGCCGCGCAGGTCGATCGAGGTTTCGGGGTGCGATCGTCGCCAGGACTGCCACGCGATTTTTCCGGTGTGTAACTGGGAGAGATGAAGTTCGTTCGCCATAACCTCGGACACTAAAAATCCAACAAAATCCAACGAGTTGATACTGTTGGCCAGAATGCACCAATGATTGAACGCATTCGGATTGCAATGCGTTGCTTGAAATGTGTTTGATGCTACGTGTTCATTGTCGCACCCGGTGACCGGTCTCGCGGGCTGGCCTCATCGAAACAGGGGGTATGATCATGGGGATAGTTTGTTTCCGCTCATGCTGCTGCGTTGCTTCCACGGTCTATGGTCACGCTTGAATTTCGCCAAATTTTGACGCCGGATCATCCGGATTTTCCTGCGGTCATCGCCCTATACGAGGAAGCATTTCCAGCTCAGGAACGGATCTCGATCGCCTGGATTTGTCGCAAGTTAAGTTCAGAGAAGACCCAGCTTTGGGGTGGCTACGTGGCGCAGGAGTTGGTCGCAATCGCGATGGTGGATTTTTTGCCGGAGTCGGAAGCAATGTTATTGGGCTATTTGGCAACGGCGTCCCATTTGCGTAATCAGAAATTGGGGTCACGCTTACTGGAACACGTGATCGGTTTGGCGATGGCACAATCTCAGTTATTAATCCTGGAGTTGGAGCATCCTGATTTTGGCGACGATCGGGAGTTACGGCGGCGGCGAGTGGCGTTTTATCAGCGATTTGGGGCAAAGCTGCTCAAGGATATCGTCTATCTGTTACCGGCGTTGGATGGTCACACTCAAACGGAAATGGTGTTAATGGTGGTCGATCCTCAGCATCGCCATCAGTTGTCGTCGGGTTTTGTGCGGCAATTTGTCCGGGAGTTATATGCACGGATTTATCGACAAGATCCCGGTGATCCAATTTTTGCTTGGCTGGAGACGATCGTGAGGGATGTTGAGTTGGTCGGGTGAGGGTGATTGATAACGATACGATAAAGTAGCGAGATATCCACGGGAATCGCCAAGTTTCACTCGATCGAAGCCGACGCACAATGAATTCTACCGATCGCGACCATATCGCTGCATTTCTAGCCAAATGGCAAGGCTCGGAAGGCAATGAGCGAGCAAATTATCAATCGTTTTTTTGCGATCTATGTCGGGCGCTCGGTGTCGAGGAGCCGCCCCCGAAGGGAAACATCGCGGGCGATCCCTATTGCTTTGACAAAGACATCAAGTTTTTTGAGGATTCGGAAAAGACGCGGTTTGCGGATTTTTATAAGGAAGGTTGCTTTCTGATTGAGGCAAAGCAGGGCAGTGATTCATCGAGTAAGGGTCATGGCAAACGCAGCACGAAAACCTATCGCGACAATTTACAAAAGGCGTTTAACCAGGCGAAATCTTATGCTTATAACCGTTTATTGGGAGATTTGCCGCCGTTTTTAATGGTGTGCGATATTGGGTCGCATTTTGAGATTTGGGAAGGGTTCAGCGGGGAGTATGGCAGTTATGGGGCGAGGCAGCGTGTAAATCTAGCGGATTTGGCACAGCCGGAAGTCTTCGATCGCTTTGTACACATTTTCACCGATCCGCAGGTGCTAAACCCGGAGAGGTTGCGGGCGCGGGTGACGCGGGAGGTGGCGGCGGAGCTGGCGAAATTATCGCGCTGGCTGGAGGATTCGGGTCATGATCCGCAGGTGACGGCGAGTTTTTTGATGCGTTGTATTTTTACGATGTTTGCGGAGGATGTGGAGCTACTCAAGGGTGAGGTGTTTACGACGGCGTTACGCGATCGCTGGATTCCGAATCCTGCCATCTTTGTGGCTGAAATTGAGGCGCTATGGCAAACGATGAATACGGGCGGTTCGTTTGGGTTTGAGCGAATCTTAAAGTTTAACGGTAGTTTTTTCGAGGATGCGATCGCGATCGCGTTGCCGCGTGAGCAGTTGGAAATTTTGTATGCGGCGGCGGCGAAGGATTGGAGTTTGGTGGAGCCTGCGATTTTTGGGACGTTGCTGGAGCGGGCGTTGGAGAAGCGGGAGCGTAGTCGGTTGGGGGCGCATTATACGCCGCGATCGTATGTGGAGCGGTTGGTGCGTCCGGTGGTGATGGAGCCGTTGCGATCGGAGTGGGAGAAGGTGGATCTTCAGGTTAAGGCGTTGTTGAAGCCGGAGGATGAGGCGGCGGAACCGACGGCAACGGAGCGGAGGAAGGCGGAGGAGGCTATTCGGGCGTTTTGGGAGCGGTTGCGATCGGTAAAAATTCTCGATCCGGCGTGTGGGACGGGAAATTTTTTGTATGTGTCGTTGGATTTGCTGAAGGGTTTGGAGTTGGAGGTGGTGACGCGGTTGGTGGATGTGGTGGGGGATGTGCAGCTTAATGTGTTGGAGCAGGTGAATCCGTCGCAGTTTTTGGGGATTGAGCTTAATCCGCGTGCGGCGGCGATCGCGGAGCTTGTGATCTGGATTGGTTATTTGCAGTGGTTTTTTAAGCGGTTTGGGAGTGCGGAGCCGCCGGAGCCGGTGTTGCAGGCGTTTGGGAATATTGAGTGTCGGGATGCGGTGTTGGCGTATGACGGGGTGGAGCCGGATGTTGACCCGAAGACGGGGGTGGTGCGGACTCGGTGGGGTGGGCGGATGATGGTGCATCCGGTGACGGGGGAAAGTGTGCCTGATCCGAGTGATCAGGTGGTGATTTATAAGTATTTGAATCCACGGCCTTCGGAATGGCCGGAAGCAGATTACATCGTTTCAAATCCGCCTTTTATTGGGAATAAGCGGATGAGAGATTCTTTAGGCGATGGTTATACCGAAGCTTTGCGAAACACTTACAACGAAATTCCTGAATCCGTAGACTATGTAATGTACTGGTGGTTTTTTTCGGCAAACCTTACTAGGAGCGGTTTAACAAGAAGATTTGGCTTAATTACTACTAATTCTATTAGTCAATCCTTTAATTCAACTCTGGTTGAAAAATTGCGAAAAACAGGACTCTCTATAACTTTTGCAATCTCTGACCACCCTTGGATTGATAATACTGATGGCGCTGCTGTGCGTGTTGCTATGACCATTGCAGAAAAAGGAAAAGAAAAGCCAGGTTATCTCTTGACCCTTTCAAAAGAAAAAGTCTTGGAAGACCATGAAAATCTTAACTTCAGTAAAGATTTTGGCATCATCAATGCAAGTCTTAACCTTGGCATTAGTATGGCAAGTTTAACGAAACTCAAAGCTAACCAAGGTATTGTATTTCAAGGAGTTATCCCAATTGGGGATGGTTTTAAGTTGCAAGAAGAAGATTTAAAGCGTTTTGGTTATTCTTCATCTGAGCATCCAACAATAATCAAGCCCTATGTGATTGGTATGGATATTGTTCGAGTACCAAAGAAGAAATGGATTATTGATCTGTTTGGCTTTGATGAGTCTCAGGTAGCCAAAAAATTCCCTCAAATATATCAACATATTTATGAAACCGTTCGTCCAGTACGATTACAAAATCGAGAACCTTCTCGCAAGAAGAACTGGTGGTTATTTGCTCGATCTAATGAAGAATTAAGAGCAACTATCAAACCCCTTAAGCAGTTTATTGCTACGCCAGACACATCAAAATTCAAACCTTTTACCCTGCTTGATGCTCAAACCTTGCCCGATGCTCAGGTCTATTGCATTGCAAGTGAAGATGCATGGATTCTTGGCACATTAGAATCATTAATCCATCAAGCTTGGCTTAAGAAAATTGCTCCACGGATGGGCAAGGGAAATGATTTAAGGTGGAAGCCGTCCGTTGTTTTTGATCCTTTCCCCTTCCCAGATTCAACCGAAGAACAAAAACAAAAAATCCGCGAACTCGGCGAACGGCTCGACGCACATCGTAAAAACGTCCAAACTGCCCACCCCGACATCACCATCACCGGCATGTACAACCTCCTCGAAAAACTCCGAGCCGGGGAACCCTTCACCGACAAAGACCGCGACTACAACGATCGCGCCCTTGTTAGCACCCTTAAACAAATCCACGACGACCTAGACACCGCCGTCCTCGACGCCTACGGCTGGCCGCACAACATCACCAACGAACAAATCCTCGAAAACCTCGTTAACCTCAACGCCCAACGCGCCGAAGAAGAACGCAACGGCCTGATTCGCTGGCTACGACCCGAATATCAAAACCCCGACCAAACCCAACAAACCGCCATCAAAGGCATCGCGATCGCCAAAACCCAGATCGCCGCCGCCGCCGAACAACAAAAATGGCCGATCGATCCCGTCGATCGTTGCATCGCCATCCACGACCTACTCCGCAACACCCCAACAACCTGGACAATCCCCCAAATCGCCGCCCAATTCAAAGGCAAAAACACCCAGAAAAAACTCAACGCGATCGACGAAAGCCTCAAACTACTCGACTGGAAAGGCTGGGTGCTAGCCGACGATCGCGACGGTGAAACCCACTGGCGATCGACCGAAACATTTAGCCACTAATCCAACCGCGAGACAAATTTTATTTGACTGGTCAGGTTGTCCAGGCAGCATCATTCAAGCAACGCCAAAATCTCGTCATTCGTCGGTTGCGCCCCGATCGCCCCAACCCCCAACGTCGTCAACGCCCCCGCCGCACAGGCATAACGCATCACCTCCCGCAACGCCGCCCCATCCCCCGCCAAAATCGCCTCACCGCGATCGCACCACCGCGCCAAAAACGCCGCCACAAAACAATCCCCCGCCCCCGTCGTATCGATCGCCTCCACCGCAAACCCCGCCACCTCGCCCGACAACGCCCCCACCTGATACCCACAACCGCGATCACCCCGCGTCACGATCACCCCCTGCGCCCCCGGAAACCGCGCCGCCACCTCCGCCGGATCATCCGTCTCTAGCAAATACCGCGCATCCTCATCGGAAAACTTTAGCCAATCCGCCTGGGTCAAAAACCGCAAAATCCGATCGCGCGGCGTGTCCGGCTCATCAAACCCCGGACGCAACCCGTCAAAATCCGCCCAAAACACCGATCGCCAATTCACATCGATCAACACCGACGTTAACGACTGCTTCGCCATCCCCACCGTTTGACGGAGCGCCTTCGCCGTCGTCGGTGTCGCCAGCCCCAGCGTCCCCGTCACCAACCAATCCGCCCGGACGATCGCCGCCGGTTTCACCTGTGTCGCCTCAATCTGAGCATCGGCAAAATCCGCCGACGAAATCACCACCGTATTGCCCCGATCGCCCCGATCGCCCGTCCCAAACCCGACAAACCGCCGATCGCCGCTCCCGTCCCGCTCCACATACACATGCCGCGTCGGCACAGCCTCAAGCTGAGACACCATCGACACATCCACCCCCTTCGCTTCCAGCAACGCCAACAGCGATCGCCCCGCCGCATCATCCCCGATCGCGCCGATCAACCCCACCGGCACACCCAGCGTCGCCAGCGCACAGGCCACATTCGCCGGAGCGCCACCCGGTTCCGGCGTCCAGCCCGCACGGGAATCGCGCAGACAATCGATCAGGATTTCGCCCAGGCAGAGAACGCGGGGATGCGACATAATTTCGGATATGCGTCAGTAACGGCGGCCAGCCCATTGTTAGGCTAATTTTTAACCGATTTTCCCATGTCTCAGCCCTATCACGTGGTCTACGACGGCGACTGTAACCTCTGCGTCACCCTGGTGCAACTGCTCGAACGCCTCGACGCCGGTACACGCTTCGCCTATATCCCGATGCAGGATCTCGATGTGCTCGCGACCTATGGCGTCACGCCGCAAACCTGCGAACTGGGCATGATTTTAATCGACGCGGCGAACCCCGATCGGCGTTGGCAGGGCAGCGACGCAGCCGAGGAAATCGGGCGGATTTTGCCTGCGGGTGAGCTGTTCGTCAACGCCTATCGCGCCGTGCCGGGACTCAAGGCGACGGGCGATTGGGTCTACACCGAGGTGCGGGATAACCGCTACGATTGGTTCGGACGGCGTCGCGAAACCTACCGATCGCCCTATACCGCGACGGTTTCCACCGCGTCCGCGCCCGTCTCGACACCCCCTACGCCTTAACTTTGTAACTCTGCTATGACCGCGCCTGATCCTGCCGATCGCCTGATTATTCCCCTCGATGTTCCCGACGTGGACACCGCGATCGCCCTAGTCGATCGCATCCCCAACGCCACCTTTTGGAAAGTCGGCCTCGAACTCTTCGTCAGCACCGGCCCCGCCCTGATCGAACAGCTCAAAGCACGCGGCAAACGCATTTTTCTCGATCTGAAATTTCACGACATCCCCAACACCGTCGCCGGAGCCTGCCGCGCCGCCGCTCGCTACGATGTGGATCTGCTGACGCTGCACGCCACCGCCGGACGCGCCGCCCTCGAAGCCGCCGTCACCGCCGCCCAGGAGGGAGCCGACGCCGCCAACTGCACGCCGCCGACCCTCTTGGCGATTACGCTACTGACAAGCCTCAGCGCCCGCGATCTGGCCTTTGATTTGAAAGTGCCGATCGAGCTACCGGAATTTGCCCTAGAGATGGCGAAACTGGCGCAAGAGTCGGGTTTGGGCGGTGCGGTGTGTTCACCCCAGGAAGCGGCGGAATTGCGCCGAGTCTGCGGTCAGGATTTCACGATCGTCTGTCCCGGCGTGCGTCCGAACTGGGCGAGTCAGGGGGATCAAAGTCGGGTGATGACACCGGCAGAGGCGATCGCCGCCGGTGCGACCTATCTCGTCATTGGCCGTCCGATCACCCAGGCGGATGATCCCGCTGCGGCGTTCGATCGTGTCTGCACCGAGCTGTAGCAAAAACTGAGACGGGTACTTATTCGCTGCTTGATTGTGGTGGACTGATTCGCGGGTTGATCTACGGGGACTCACCCCAACACTGCTGCCACCACCTCGGTTAACTGCACGCGCCCTAACCCCGGTAGCTTTTGCCCCGCGTGGGCGCTGCCGAGCTGGGCGATCGTCGCCATCGCAAACGTCCGCGTGGTGTCGTCACTCACCGACGCGATCAGATAGTCCGTCTCGCGCACCGTCACCACACCGATCAGCCCGTCCGTTTTCGCTTTAAACTGCACCGCCTGCGAACCGATCGCCCCGCGATCGCCCACCTTCAACGACTCCACCGCCAACGGTTTCACAAAACCCGACTTCGAGATAATCGCGATCGTCTCCCGCGCCGTTGCTACCGTCGCCCCGGCGAGCGACTCCGTTTTGCGTAAACGTAACCCCTGATGACCCTGCGCCGTCCGTCCCAACACCGGCACGCGCTGATCATCGATCGTCAAGCGCAACAGCCGCCCGCCCGTGGACACCAAAATTAACGCCTGACCTACCACCACCGGCTGGGCGAGCAAAACGCGATCGTCCTCCTTGAGCTTAATCACCGTCAGACCTCGAGCGGTCATCGTCGCCAACTCCGCCAGATTAATCCGCTTGAGTTTGCCCGAGGCCGTCACAATTAGCAGGTGTTTCGCCACCGTCGGATCGCTTAAATCCTCAAGGATAAATTGCGACATCACCGCGTCCGGATCACCCTGGGCAGACGGTGGCAGCAGCGCCACCGCTGCCTCACCGCGCCCGCGTCCACTGGTCACCGGCAAATTGCTGACCTCGGTGGCGTAAACCTTGCCGTCACGACACACCGAAATCAGTTGCCGATCGGTGCGCGTATTAAACCGTGCGATCGCCAGATCGTCACCACTCTCAAGCTGTGCGGGAATCTCCGCCCCGGTCTGACGGCTCGCGGTTTTCGGGGTCAAACGCCGCACGTAACCGCGATAGGTCGCCTCGATCGCCGCGTCTTCCGCCTGGATTTCCAGCTCTAGCGGCATCACCGGCTGGGGTGGAGCGGCTTTACGGGTCTCGCCTTTAGTTTGGCTCACCGGAGGAGTGTTATCGGTCGCCACTTCCCCGTCCACAGTGATGATGCGCGTACGACGGACATCACCAAACTGTTTTTTCAGCGATCGCAGCTCTTTTTTCAGCGCTTTCTTAAATTCACTCTCGCTATCGAGCAACAGTTGCAGCCGATCGCGCTCTTGGCTTAACTCGGTAATTTCATCCCGCAAATTTTGCTGTTCCAGGCCGGTCAAACGACGCATGGGCATCGCCAGCACCGCATTCGCCTGGGCTTCGCTGAAGTCAAACTCGGTATAAAACTGCTGTTTGGCACTGCCTCCGTCGGGCGCGTTACGCAAAATCGCGATCGCCTCATCGAGCCGAGCCAGCATCCGCTGCAAGCCGTCGAGCAGATGTAAACGCGACTCGACACGATCGAGTTCGTGGCGATATTGCCGCGTCAGGGTTTCGGTGCGGAAATCGAGGAAATGTTGCAGAATCGATCGCAAACTGAGCTGGACGGGCTGGCGATCGACCAAGGCGAGCAGAATCGCGCCAAAATTTTGCTGAAGCTGGGTGTGTTTATAAATCTGCGCCAGAATCTTCGATCGGTTGGCCTCGCGCTTGAGTTCGATCACCACGCGAATCCCATCGCGATCGCTTTCGTCCCGCAGATCCGAGATGCCGACGATTTTGCCATCGTTGACCAAATTCGCCAGCTTTTCGATCCAGTTCGACTTAGTGACCTGGTAGGGAAACTCCGTCACGATAATCGCGCTGCGGGTCGATTTGCGCTTGCGACCTACCTCGATATTTTCAAAATGCACCACCCCGCGCATGGTGATGCTGCCGCGCCCCGTCAGGTAGGCATCGCGAATCCCCTGACGACCGATAATTTCGCCGCCCGTGGGAAAGTCGGGGCCGGGGATAATTTTGAATAATTGGTCGTCGGACAGGGTCGGCTTATCGAGCAGGGCGATCGCGCCATCGACCACTTCATTTAAATTATGCGGCGGCACATTCGTCGCCATCCCCACCGCAATCCCCGAGCTGCCATTAAGCAACAGCATCGGCAACTGCGCCGGTAACACCACCGGCTCCTGCTGCGAATTATCGAAATTCCCCGTAAAGTCCACCGTCGCATCGCCAATCTCGCCCAGCATCGCGCCATGACCGATCGCCGATAGCCGCGTTTCGGTATACCGCATCGCCGCCGCCGGATCATTATCGATCGACCCGAAGTTACCGTGACCCGCCAACAACGGATAGCGACTGGAAAAGTCCTGCACCAAGCGCACGAGGGCATCGTAAACCGCCTGATCACCGTGGGGGTGATACTTCCCGAGCACATCCCCAACAACGCGAGCGCATTTACGGTAAGGGCGATCGGGCGTTAACCCCAACTCATGCATCGCGTAGATAATGCGTCGATGCACCGGCTTGAGGCCATCGCGCACATCCGGCAAGGCTCGACCGACGATGACGCTCATCGCGTATTCCAGATAGCACCGCTGCATTTCTTCATGCAGGGCGATGGGAATTACTTGACTATTCGAGAGGAGATCGAGCTGGCTGGACATAGGAGACGGTGCTATCTGGGGGGTGCGAACAGAGTAACGTGAACTGAAAACGATCGGATTGTCTGAACGGATCGTCAGTTTGATGCTAGGCGGCAAACGAAGATCCGACGGCGAAATCGTTCAAGGAGACTTCAAGAGGACTTTAGGGGCGAGATCAAAGCGACTTCAACGGAGCAGATTCAGGCTGTTGACGTTGAGAATGGTGAAACACCATCGTCGCTGTCCTGGAATCTGCTGGCCTCAAGCGTGATTCAGCGTGATTGATTTAATCGTACAGCAATCGAATGGATGAATAAATGGGTTGGGATGCAGTGTGTGGTGGTGGGTGATCGATAAGGCGGGGTTCGGCGGATGAGATGAGGGTCGAGATTGGGTAAAGTAACAAATGGCGTTAACGCTAGCATATAGGACGTGTTTTGACTCGCGGTCAATACCCAAATCCAGGGCAAACGCATACTCCCCATTTTTCGCAACACGAGCCAGAAATTATTGCCTTGTTGCGAAAGTCTGGACATGGTTTGAGCGGCTCAATCGCTACAGCCCTGATTCTCTCGTTCGGGCAAAATTAGTATGCGTTTGCCCTGTACCCAAATCGACTCGATCGAATTGCAGAAAAAATTTCAGAATCCCGTGCTGACGATTTGAATCTGCCCTCTACCGATCTGGCAGGACAGACCAAGGAAGATTCGGCCTCTTGTCTGAATCTCCTCCGTTCCGTTCGTTCGACTTAAAACTATGTCAAGTTTTTCCGCATTGTCAGGTTCCCCTCCTGTGACGCCACTACATCCGACAGTGGCGCTCAATACCCCGATCGATGTGGCGATTTCCTTAGCTCGGGTCAGCCATCGATCGACTCTCTTTGTTGTTGAACCGGGAAAAAACGGGGGGGTGCAGCTTCGAGGCGCAGTGACGCTAAGTGGTTTAATCCTGTGTTTGATGCAGGATCGTGACGGTGCGCCTAGTTTTATCCAGGCGTTGGTTAAGCCGATCGAACATACGATCCAGGTCGCACAGTTACAGGATGTTGCGCGTCTACTGGATCTATTTCAGTCTCATCACCTCGACTTTATGCCCGTACTCGACGAAACCGGCGAATGCGTTGGTATCGTCGAGCAAGATCAGATCCTGGAATGGCTGATGGAGCATCTTTCTCTGGATCAGGGCGATCGAGACGTGCGACCGATTTTTGGGATAGCAGATGGGGTCGCCGACGGGAACGCCGAACCCAGCGCAACCGCCGAAACCTCGATCGCGATCGAATCGGATCACATCAATCCAGCCCCAAGCCAACCCGATCGAGGGAACAACATCGCCCGTCAGACAGAGGATCAGCAGGCACACTACGCCACGATTATCCAGCGCCTTCAGGTCGATATTGCGGACTATCAGTTGCTCGAAGGCAAGCTCCATAGCAGCTATGTGCAGATGCAGGCGTTGTTTGATGTCATGCGAGATGTGACGGTGATTGTTGCTGTGACGGATGACGGGTTCGATGTCAGTATCCCGAGCGTCACTCTTTTTGATGACCCGCTGCGATCGGCGGTGGTCAATCAGGCGATCGAGGCATTTCTCGATGAATCCCAGCCGAATGCGTTCCAGCAAAGCGTGCGTCTGGCGCTACAAAGTGACCAGACGATCGAATGTGAACACCAGTTTAAAGCCGCCGATCAAACCCTGTATTTTGAAGCGCTGATTTCTCCCATTTCCAGTAGCAGCGTTCTCTGGATGGCGCGTGATATTACGGTACAAAAACGCGATCGGCTCAAACTTCAGGACTATGCAGAGCGCCTTGAACAGAGCGAAATGCGCTTTCGCTACCTCCTCACCTCCAATCCCGCCGTGGTGTATACCTGCAAGGCCGATAACCACGCCTGGAAAACCTTTGTGGGTGACAACATTCACGATTTACTCGGGTATGCCGCGCCTTGTTGGCTCGACGATCCGGACTTCTGGCAGACGCGACTCCATCCCGACGATACAAGCCACGTAGCCACATGGCTCGAAACCCTGCGCGAACGCGGCCACTGTGTCATGGAATATCGGTTTTTGCATGACGATGGCGTCTACCGCTGGCTGCGAGACGAGCTTAAATTGGCGATCGATACGGCTAGCGGTCAACCCTTGGAAGGGATCGGCTCGCTGGTTGATATTAGCGTTCGGAAACGTGCCGAAGAGGAAGTTCTGAAAGCCCTGGAAAAAGAACGCGAACTCAACGACCTCAAATCGCGCTTTGTTTCCATGGCCTCCCACGAATTCCGGACTCCCCTCGCCATCATTCAATCCTCAGCGCAGTTGCTGGATCGCTACGAACTCAATGCCGCCGAAAAGCA
This sequence comes from Geitlerinema sp. S16, assembly GCA_011390275.1. Lineage (GTDB taxonomy): Bacteria > Cyanobacteriota > Cyanobacteriia > Cyanobacteriales > Geitlerinemataceae > RDYZ01. Next base: position 43,859 of record JAABST010000026.1, on the reverse strand, counting down.
GGAACAGTTTGAGCAGATCAACACCTCGATCGTGCATATGAATCAACTGCTCAAGGATGTCCTGACGCTGGGCAAGGCGGAATCAGGCACGATCGAATTCAATCCCGAGCCTTTACCGATTCGCACGTTTTGCACCATCCTGGTTCCACAACTTCAAACCGCCCTCGGTCGAACCCATCGCATCGCGATGATGATTGACGACCAAATTGATGACACCACTACCGCCAGCCTTGACGCAAAACTCCTGCGCCAAATGCTGACCAACCTGTTATCTAACGCGATTAAATATTCACCCAACGCCGAAATCGTTGAGCTAAATATTTCCCTCACTGCGCCCAGCCAAATCCGGTTTAGCGTGACCGATAACGGTATCGGCATCCCGACGAGTGATTTGCCCCGCCTGTGTGAATCGTTCCACCGAGCTGCAAACGTGGGCACAATTCAAGGCACGGGGCTAGGTCTGGCGATCGTCCACCGCTGCGTCAGTTTGCACGGTGGTACAATCGACTTCAGCAGCCACATCGAGTGTGGTACGACCGTTACGATTCGGTTGCCCAAAGACTTACAACACCCCTCAGCTTTTCCTAATCCGGTGTCATGAAAACGATCGTCGTTATTGAAGACGAGCAGGCTCTGCTCAAGAACATCGTTCGCATTCTGTCAGCAGAAGGCTACAACAGCATCGGAGCAGAGAATGGCGAAGCGGGTATACAGCTCATTCGATCCCACCATCCCGATTTAGTCCTGTGCGATATTATGATGCCGGGGATGAATGGCTATGCCGTGTTAGCAGACCTCCAATCGACGCCCAAAACGGTACTGATTCCGTTTATTTTTCTGACGGCTAAAACGGAGCGGTCTGATATGCGTCAGGGCATCGAACTCGGGGCAGATGATTATCTAACCAAGCCCTTTGATGCTGACGAGCTGATCGGCGCGATCGAAGCAAGATTTCGTAAAGACGATCGCCAAAAAGAGCGTATGCTCGAACTCAATGACGAACTCGCCCGTTTACGTCAAGTTCTAGAAGCCAAAGATGGCTTGTTCGACAATCTCAGCCAAGAGCTGCGCCGTCCGATGTCTAACATTAACGTCGCACTCAAAATGCTCAGTGAAAAAGACACCTCAGAATCCCGTGAGCGCTACATTCAAATCTTGAAAGAAGAATTTACGCGGGAACTCAATCTCTTGGATCGCGTTTCCGAAATGAAGAAGCTGCTCACACCCGAAAATGTCAGCTTACTGCGTCAGTTTAATATGCTCACCCAGTAGGGAAATTGGTATTGAATTCTTGTATTATCAGCTATTAATTTCTCCAGGGTCTTATCTACACTCAATTCCAAGCTGTCATTCAGACCCATTCCAGTCTTAGCAAATCTGGAGTTTTCAGTTGTGTTTAGAGCCTTTAATATTGCGGTTATTGCGATTTAAACCAAGGTTGATCCATTCGGTATTACGTTTAGCATTTCAGATGATTAAATTTTCCCCTGTGACGATCGGAGTCATCGCACTACTCACCGCCACCAGCCTAGAGCGTGGGTCACACATCGCGCAGGCGGCTAGCGATAACGATTACGATCGTGCCTCCCGCTCGCATTTAGCCAGCACCGATCACCCCCTAGTGAGTCCCCGTCACGGGCTGAAAACTCCGGCTTTTGTGTCGCAACCCGCTGATCCGGCTGGCTCTAAGTTACAGACCCGTTTCGGCAAGGAGGACGACAAGCTAAACGAACTCTTGATTCAAGGTCGAGAACAGGTCGATGCTGACGATCTAGCCGGGGCGATCGCGACCTATCGCCAAGCTGCGACCTTGGATGATAGTAATCCGCTCATTTTTTCGGCGATCGGCTATCTCGAATCCAGCCTCGGAAATTACACCGAAGCGATCGAAGCCTACCAACAGGCGATCGCCCTCGACGCTGACGAAACCCGGTTTCATTACGCCCTCGGCTACGCCCTCGCTCAAAACGGTCAGTATGCCGCCGCCGAAGCCGCCTATCAAGACGTTGTGCGGCTCGATGCCAACAACCTCAATGCATACCTCGGTCTTGGTGCGACCCAATTCCGGCAAGAGCGTTACGATGACGCCCTCGCCGCCTACGAGCGTGCCCAAACCCTCGCCCCCAATAACCTACAAATTGACGGGTTTCTCGGGTCTACTTTGTTGCAACTCGGTCGCTACTCGGAGTCGATCGAGATCTTTGAGCGCGTGACGGCACGTACGCCCAATAACCTCAACGCCCATATCAATCTTGGAACCGCATTACTCAATGTCGGTCGCGACGAGGATGCGTTTCTGGCCTTCGATCGTGCCGAGCGCCTCACCTCTGACGATGGCCAACTGCTCTTTGACCTCGGCCAGCTCCTCGAAGAGCGCGGCGATCTAGAACGATCCACCCGCTACTATCGACGTGCGTCGAACCTCGAAAATAGCGCCGATCTTCAGCTCAGCATTGGCCAAGCGCTGTTGAACAATGACGATCCGCTCTATGCCATCCTGGCCTTGCGGGAGGCAATTTCCCTCAGCCCGGAGTCACCGGAAGCTCATGTTTTCCTAGCTGAAGCGCTCAAAGCTCAAAACCGCCGGGATGAGGCGATCGCGGAGCTAGAGCTAGCGCGTACACTGTACGAAAACCAAGACAAACCCGAGAAAGTCGCGGAACTCAACGAAATGATTGAAGCGCTGAACTAAGGTTCGCATCGTCAATATTTCGGTCAATATTTCGGTTTGGCTGGCGATCGGAAAATCGCACGACCAGCACGACATAAATTGATCTCAATTGAGATCAATTTATGTCGTGCTATTGATTTCTAATAACCGCATCCGACGCCACCAATAATTCAGAGGATAATAAAGCACTGGAGCCCAAAGACTACTCAGCAAGGCAGACGCTAGGGTGACATCCTGGTAGTACGACCAGACCTCGTCAAAATGCATAAACGTCAGCCCACTACCGGGACGCCAGGTATACCAACAAAATTGCAGCGCGACGACCGTTTCAGAAATTGCTGACATCGCAAAGACAATCAGCGACACCGAAATAAAGTCTTCCTGAACATATTTCTGTTTTTTGAGTGATGCCGTTAGCACACCGACAATCAGCAGACTGAGCGCTCGGGTTGGTATTTGCTCACTCATTCCGTCTTGTAGAAAACCGATCGCCCAACCCGCTAATGCAGCTTGCCAAAAACTGCGATTAATACTCCAAGAAACAACCCAAATTAACAGCCAATTGGGGGCGACGCCTAGCAGTTCCATACCCGGAAAACGCGCGGGCAACAACAGGAGACATAACACGATCGAAGCAAACGTTACGGAGCCATTTGTGAATTTTCGAGATAGCTTCGACCAACGCATAAGTCAGGGTGAAAAGAGATAACAAGCAGAATCGAGACACGATGAGAGAAAAACTTTAAACCCAAACCCAAAGGGCAAATCATCAACACTTTAAAATCTTTTAAAATCTTAGCCTTGATTAGGAAGAGACTTAAGCAAACGGTGTAAGCAAACGGTTCCAATCAAGCAAGACCAATGCTCGCTATTGCTCTTCATCCAGCAAAATTTCCACCTCACTATTAAGTTCCGATTGAGGGTTGAGTGGTTTATCCACATGAGAATGAACCGAAACCCATTCTAGATCGGCGAGAGGGACAAAAAGTTCTACTTCAACCTGTGGCGCAGGGCTGGCCGATAAGTCCACGGACGTGACGGTTCCGATCGGCACGCCTGAAGGGAAACGCTGGCTCAAGTTAGACGTTGTGATCGCATCGCCGGTCTTAACGTCTGGCAGCTTCTCGAAGAATTCAATAATTGCGATCGTGCTACCCACACCGCGCATCACCCCAGCAGCACGAGAGCGCGTCACGGTGATTCCAACCCGGCTAGATGGATCAGAAACGAGAAGAACACGACTCGCATGAGCTGAAACACTAGCCACCCGACCAATCAGCCCACCCGGTGCAACAACCACATCGCCGCGCGAAATACCATCCGCACCTCCACGACCAATCACAAGATTTTGCCACCAATGGTTTGCACTGCGGCCAATAATCGGCGCAAATTTCGGCTCACCGATATTTTTGGGAGCTTCTCCGATTAACTGACGCAGTCTGGCATTTTCCTGTCTTTGCTCTTCGAGCTTGACGGACAGTTCACGTGTCCGTGCATCAATTAGATCTTTTTCACGAGCTTGAGGAACTTCAAACGGCTGAGAAATTTGGCTGTACAGTTCGTATAGGATGCGGCCATTCGACTGACGAAATGACCAGGCTCCGAGCAATACAACAATTGATATTCCAGTGGTAACGCCATAGCGAATCCACCACTGGCGTATGGCATATACGAACATTGACCCTCTGGTTATGTGACGTTCAACATTCTAATAGCGACACCCAATACATTTCGATTCGCTCATTTGAGTCGACTCAAAGAGAGACTAGCACAGTCAGTTTCGATTTGAAGCATCTGAACTCGCCGGTATCAGAAAGACTGATGCGATTACTTTTTTTGTTAATCGCATCAGTCTTAATAATTTGGATAATGTTTCGAGGTCAAATTACAAGACTCCGGAAAATTATCCAAATTATCTGACCCGTTTAGGCCAGGTTTAGAGTGGGTTAGAACGTGTACGGAAGACTCGTTCTAGCTGTTTGAAGTTTTCGAGAACGCGACCGGTTCCGAGAACAACACAGCTTAGGGGGTCTGCAGCGATGTGGGTGACGATACCCGTTTCGTGGCTAATCAGGGTGTCGATGCCTTTGAGCAGTGCGCCACCGCCAGCGAGCATGATGCCGCGATCGATGATATCGGCGGCCAGTTCTGGCGGAGTCCGTTCGAGGGTGCGTTTAACCGCTTCGACAATCACGGCGAGGGGTTCGGACATGCTTTCACGAATTTCGGCGCTTTTGATCGTGACCGTACGCGGTAGACCGGAAAGCATGTGTAAACCGCGAACATCCATCGTCGTCTCGTCGTCATCCGACGGATAGGCCGAACCGACTTTGATTTTGATTTCTTCGGAGGTTCGTTCCCCAATAATTAGGTTGTGGACTTTTTTCATGTACTGGGCGATCGACTCGCTCAGTTCATCACCCGCCACACGAACGGATTCGCTCAACACGATGCCCTGCAAGCTCATGACGGCGACTTCGGTTGTACCGCCGCCGATGTCAATGATCATGTTGCCCGTCGGGTCTGCGACGGGGAGGCCAGCGCCGATCGCTGCTGCAACGGGTTCGTCAATGAGGCGAACATCGCGGGCTCCGGCTTGGAGTGCGGCGTCCATGACGGCGCGACGTTCAACACCAGTGACGCCACTCGGGATACCGATCACGATTCGAGGCGAGACGAGGGCTTGACCTTCGTTAACCTGACGGATGAAGTGTTTCAGCATCATCTCTGCCGTGTCGAAGTCGGCGATGACACCATCACGCAGCGGACGCAGTGCGACGACGTTACCAGGCGTACGGCCCAGCATGTTTTTCGCCTCGGTACCGACGGCGAGCGGAAGTTTGTCGTCCTGGTCGATCGCGACCACGGACGGCTCTTGGAGAACGATCCCCTTACCGGAGACATAGACGAGAGTATTAGCGGTACCTAAATCGATACCCATATCTCTGGACAGTGAAAAGCGACTTAGTATGCCCACGCGATCTTTTGGCCTCCGAACCGTTGCAGCTCCCGAGCGAGCTGTAAACTTTTGTTCCTTTCTTTTACGAGTGGGATTCTATTATGTTTCGTCCCCTTCGTCTATATGATTGGCTGACAGGCTGAGCGAGATTTTTTTGGGATAGGCGCGATCGGGTTAGCATGGATGCAAAATAAGCAAGGGGCGCAACGCTGTTGTTTGCAGGCTGTCCGTAGACAGACTATGGGCTGAACGGCGACGAGTTCTGTAATCTTGGCGTTGCCTGATGTTGAATTCCCCTATTTTTTCAGGGTATTACAAACAATTGTTTGTGGCCTAAATCCGAGGCAGTCATTACGTACCAGGTCTTGAAATAACTAAAATGACGATTAATTCAATTACGTTAGTGGGTCGGGTTGGTGGCGATCCCGATGTTCGTTACTTTGACTCGGGGAAAGTGAAGTGTCGGGTTTCTCTGGCGGTGGATCGACCCACAAAAGACGATCGCCCCGATTGGTTCAATCTTGAGTTTTGGGATAAAAGTGCTGAAGTTGTGGCCAATTATGTGCGCAAAGGCAGTCTGATCGGCGTTACGGGCTATATCAAAATCGATACGTGGCAGGATCGTGGGACGGGTTCGCAGCGTTCGTCACCGATCGTGAATGTTGATACCTTACGTCTCTTAGGCTCGAAGCGAGACAATGATCCAAGTGCCGTCGGTTCTTATAATGATGAGTTTTAGCGTGTAACTCGTGGCGGAACACGATCCGGTCACAATTTCACACTGTCCGGTCTGCGATACGGCTTACCCAAGGTCAGATATCAGGGATCAATTTTCCATTTCCTCTGTTTGTACGATCTGCGGTTGGCCGCAGGCCGTGGAGGTAGAGACAGAGATGGAGACAGAGACCGTTAACGCTGAACGGGATCGGGCGAGGGAAGCATGGGCGCGAGACACGTGGCAGGCGCTACAGGCTCGCCAGGAGCATGACGATCGGGACGACGATCGGCAGGATGAGCAGCACGACCCGCAGCACGAATACCTAGCGCAAGGGATGAATTGGCTGATCGATCGCCTAGACGCGATCGATCTCAGCATTACGGAGCGCTTTGATCGGATCGATACCCGACTCGATGCGGCGATCGCGATCGATCCCACCGCCAATCAAACCCATTCAGCGGACGAACTCCCGCTCTACTCCGACCTTGGCCTCGATTACACGCCCCTCGCCCTCGCCCTCAGCCAAGCCGATTGGCGCACCGCCGACGCGATCACCCACACGCTAATCCACGACGCGATCGCCCTCAATCGCCCATCCCAGACCGATCCTTCTCCCGCCTTTTTTCCCGCCAACCCTTCCCCTAATACTCTCCTCGACGACATCGCTCGCTTCCCTGCCGCCGATTTACAGACGCTGGCTTGGCTATGGTCGGCCTATAGCGATGGACGGTTTGGCTTGGTCGCGCAAATCAGCCAATGGGCGGACGATTACGGCAGATTTTGCGATCGCGTTGGCTGGCGCACGCCGCGCGGCTGGCTGTATTACGACGAGTTGCGCTTTGAGTCGGAGACGCTGGAGTCGGTGGCGATCGGGCATTTTCCGGTGCTGGGTTGGCGGAAGCGGGCGTGTTACGGCATCGGGGGTGAGACCGTCGTGAAGATTCTGCAAGCCTGGTTCGATCGCTGGCAGCAGATTTCGGAGAGTTCAGAAAGTTCAGAAATGAGCCATACCGATCAAAGCTCGCGACTCAACGAAAATCAGTAAGAGAATTTTGGTGTTTTGACCATTTATAGCGTAAGCCGATTGTGTTAGGACACTCTCATCCAAGCTAAAAACCGCACTTCGACTCCGCTCAGTGCTCTCAGCTTTTTTATACGTCCTAACCAAATCGTTTTTTGCTATAGCATCACAGCTTGAGCTGCGCCAAAGTGCAACAACTTGCGATAATCGATCAATTGTTAATTTATGTTGCCTGCCGAGCATGACTCATAGCACTGCCTCCACGTCCAACCCAGAATCCGAGACCACACCGCCGATGAAATACGGCGAACGCGCGATCGAGGAGGGTCAGCTCACCACATTTCCCAACCCGCGCCCTGGTCGTCACTACAACGTCAATATCACGCTGCCCGAGTTCACCTGTAAGTGTCCGTTCTCGGGCTATCCCGACTTTGCGACGATCAACATTGACTACGTTCCCGATGGACGCGTGGTCGAACTCAAAGCGCTGAAGCTTTACATCAACAGCTACCGCGATATGTTCATTTCCCACGAGGAATCGGTGAATAAAATCCTCGATGATTTCGTCAACGCTTGCGATCCGCTGGAAATCACGATCGTCGGCGACTATCTACCGCGCGGCAACGTCCACACCGTCGTTACCGTAACCCATAAAAAAGACGCGGAATAAGCAAATAGGCGGCGACAAAATTAACCCGAAAAGCGAGTTCTGAACAGTAGCGGACAGACGAAGCATGACTAGCGGCGCTGCGGCTGGGGTCGCTCGTCGGTGATTTCCGGGGCTCGGCGATCGGCTTTGAGCGAGTAGCCCTGACGCTCCATTTTGTTGAGAAAATCGCGCGTAATCGGGACGGAATGGGGTTCGGCAGATGGCGCAACATCCGCTGATCCCGGCTCGATCGGAGTCGTAGACGGATCGCGATCGGGCGCGGCATTCATCGCCGTATCGGCTTCGTGTTGCGCCGCCTGTTTACGTTGGCGCTTGAGTTTGGCTTGACGACCCATGATGATTTGGTCTCCTCTGCAAATGCGGTATCGTGCGATCGATTCAATTCAGATTTTACGCGTTGAGGTTCTGCTATGTCTGCGATGCCAACGATCGAAATTCAGGTTGAGCGTAACGCCTCGCCCGATCAGCTCGATGAACTGGGCGTGATGCAGTGGCCGATCTGGACGAAAGAAGCGTCCACCTTTCCCTGGACATACGACGATCGCGAGATCTGCTATCTGCTGGCGGGCGATGTGGTCGTGACGCCCGAAGGTGGCGAACCGGTTCAGTTTGGCAAAGGCGATCTGGTCACGTTTCCGACGGGCATGTCCTGCACCTGGGAGATTCGCGCCGACGTTCGTAAGCATTATTCCTTTGGTTGAGGGATGACTGGCAGCACTTTAGACGTCAGCATCCGAGAAGTCGGACTTGTTGAAAAAGTTCGACTTCTCAAACCGAGCAACTATCCCGGCGTTACGGCTGGAGCGATCTCCTCGCGATACACCATCCAGGCCGACAGCGCTACCGGATCACTCGCGGTTTCCCGTTGCAGTAATACGGCTCCATCGTCAAAGGCGATCGCGCCGTATTCACCCGTTTCGAGCAGACGATCGACAAAGGGGACGATCGTCTGGAGTCGTTCGCGATCGACCTTAAACGCGGCGGAATAGGTGACGAGCTGGGCGATATCGAGGGCAATGAACTGGGTCGGTTCGACGGTTCCGCGATCGGTCAGGAGCTGATATTGCGGAAAGCGTAGGATTTCGCGACGGCTCGACAGGTGCGGGACGATGTAAGTCGTGGCGGCGACGCTGGCCTCGTCGGGGACGCGATCAATCACGTCATGCACCGCGCGGGCGTGCTGCCACTGCTGGACGAGACCGACGTGAACGCGCGGCTCGAAGGAATCAGGGATCAGGAAATATAGCGTGCGGTTGGGATTTGACGTGACGGTAAACAGCAGCGAGAGCGTGACGCAGCCGACCCAAAAACGTCGCACACCACGCCGTTTAAACTGATCTTGATGGGATGACCACCAGAGGATCGCGCCGTAAAATAAGCCCGGAACGACGGTCATGGCGTAACGAATATTAATCACCAGCACCGAGTCCCCTTTGGCGATTAGCAGCTTGAACAACGGCACTCCGGCGATCGTCCAGGACGCGAGCGAGGCAAAGGGGACAAACATCAGCGGCAAACCTTGGCCGAGGAGATAGGCGATCGTCCGATCGAACGGCGTCAACAGTTCGCCGATTAAGCGAAACGGATTGCTGAGAATACCCCAAATAATTTCGATCGTTGTTGCCTCCTCTCCCGTCGCATATTGCCCGAAGCGTTCCATCATGAATCGCTCGGAAATATCAGCGGAAAAGAACGGCATAAATACATTCGTCAGCACCAGCATGTAACCAAAGGCCAGCACACAGGTGGCGATCCCTCTGCCGATGTGACGACGGCTGACGATCAGATACGTTCCGATCCCGAACAGACTTACCCCCGCATCTTCGCGCACCATGACGATCGCGATCGCCATCAGCCAATACAGCCACCAGCGCCGCGTTTCCATCGCCCACAGCGCCACGAACACAAACAGCGGCAACTGACAAATATCGTGAAAATTCCCCCAGGTAGGCCCCACGACCGCGTTTGCGCCGTAGTAGCTCGCCGCGATCGCACCGGCCAAGGGTCGATCGACATGGCGCAGCGCCAGCACGTAGAGCATCAGCCCGCCGAGGGTGATCAGCGTCAGGTGCAGCACGCTGAGGGTTACGGGCGAGGGAAACAGCGCGTAGATCGGTAGCCAGATCATCAGCGCGGGCGTGAAATGCTGCCCCAGCCGGTGATACATCACCTCCGGCCATGCACCTTGGTTGACCACATTGGTCGAAAGCGCCGACGAGAGCGAACTTTGAAAAAAGCGCCCGTGGCTGCTGTTCCAGTACACCTGGTTGAAAATGCCCTGGTCGTAGGAGGCGTAAAAGCTGTAGTAGCGGTTGAGCAGCAGGGCGAGCGAGATGCCGAAGAAGATCGCGGCGATCGTCACGATCCAGCGATGTTGAAGCAGGCGATCGAGCATGGACGCGATCATGATTATCGGGCGCGATACCTCCGAGCGGGAGGACTTAACCGACGCCAATCCCGCTCCGGATCGAGGCTGCGAAGCATCGGTCGGGAGGTCTTTCGGGAGGTCTTTCGGGAGATCTTTGGGGGAATCGGTCGGGGAATCTTTCAAAGCAATGTCAAAGCAAGATCACGGCAAACGCAGGACAAGAATCCAGTGATGCCAGAGCAATCTTAAGCCAAGATCGAACCCGAGACGATCGATTCCCACAAAGCCAGAACTCGGTAAAGTTTAGAGGCTAATTCCGCGAGATTCTAAAGAAGGTCTTAAGATATAGGGGTAATGCAAAGTGTGCGGCAGTGTTACGTCGGCATTATTTTGCTCGATTCCGCATTCTTTAGGGGCTGCTCAGTTCTTAGCGTTTAGCCACGCGCCTCACGCTCGTTTTTGGGTGAGTTTAGACGGTTAACCTCCTTAGCTTTGTCGCGATCGAGTCCCCGCTGTTATCAATTCAAATTATTTACTATCCCCACAAGGTTACCGTCGGCCAGGACTTCGCATTGTTTTTAATCCAAACTGACGTTGCTTTAGCAATGAGGCTCTCATGTCAGATTTAGACCAACCTACAACAGCAGCACCCATTGACGGAACACCAAGCCACAACCAGGCGACTATTCAGCTTTTACTGTTTGTCGATCGGCGTCCGAGTTCATGGGAGCAAATGCGCTACATTCGCCGCTATCTCGAAAATACCGACGAACAAAATTTTTCGCTCGAAGTCGTTGATGTCAGCAAACAGCCTTACTTAGCGGAACACTTCAAGCTAATCGCCACGCCCACATTACTAAAGCTTTATCCAGAGCCGCGTCAAATGCTGGCGGGCAGTAATTTGGTGATTCAGCTCGAACGCTATTGGATGCGCTGGCAGAAGATGCTATCGGATGTGCCGTCTGCGATCGAAACGTCGTCCAGATCAACGAAGGTCACGCACTCATCGATCCAGGCGAATGATCAGAATGGATATGAACCAGAGTCGAGTCCGTCGATGGGTCAGTCCCTGGCGATTTCCTCGGAGGTGTTTGAGCTTTCCGATCGGGTGTTTGAGCTAGAAAAAGAGAAGGCGGATCTAGAAGATCGCCTCAATTTTAAAGACCGGCTGATCTCAATTCTTGCCCATGATCTGCGCAATCCGCTGACGGCCATTTCGATCGCGTTGGAAACCCTCGAAACGTTGCTGCATCAAAAGACCCTCGATTCCCGTCCGGAAATTTCGGCCAAACTGTTTCATCACGCTCGCACCCAGAGTCGGCAGATCGATCGCATGATCACCGATATCCTCGAAACGTCCCATAGTGGTTGCGATCGCTTCCCGATTTATCCCCAGGATCTAGACCTTGAGGCGCTGTGTCAGGACGTGTTAAACCAACAGCAGGAACACCTACAGCGTAAACAGCACAAGGCTTGTACTGATATCCCTCAAGATCTTCCCCATGCGTATGCGGACGGCGAACGTGTTCGGCAGTTGATTAGTAATTTGATCGACAATGCGATCAAGTACACGCCGGAAAAAGGCACGATCAAGATCGCAATTTTGCATCGTACGTCGCAAAAACTCCAAATCAGTATTTCGGATACGGGGCCGGGGATTCCTGCCGAGGATCAAACCACGGTGTTTGAAGATCGGTTTCGGCTCGATCGGGATGAAAGTCAAGATGGTTACGGCCTGGGGCTGGCGCTCTGTCAGCGGATTGTGCGGGCGCATTACGGGCGCATTTGGGTGGATTCGCGTCCGGGTTGTGGCAGCACCTTTCATTTCACGTTGCCGGTCTATCGTCACTTTGCGGGCAACGAGCTGAGTTAAGCCGGAAGCGTTTGCATTGATTCGTTACTTGCGGTTTTGCTGCCAACACAGTATCTACCAATGACGGCAAATCCGAGGTTAAACGGAGGCTTCGGGATCGAGGTTGGATTGGGTGAGCTGTTGGGTCAGGCGCATCAGTTCGCGATCGCGTTGCTGGAGCGCGTCGGCCATCTGGCTGATGGTGCGAGCCAGTGCGCCGATTTCGTCAGCCCGATCGATCACATCCTCCAGTCCGAGGTTTTTCGCATCGAAGGTATCGTGTTCGATCGCCGCCGCGATCGCCGCCGTGACATAGTAAATTTCGGCCAAATCCTCGACGCTTTTATGATGTCGAGATTCAAAAGCGTCCATCACTTGGTTATACCGCGCGGCAATGTGACCGATTTCTGTAAACGGCTCAACCGGAACCCGCAGGCTCAGATCATGGGTTTCCGCCTGTCGATCCATCACCTGAAATAAATCATAGGTTTCGGTTTTGGCGTTGTGTTCCGAGAGGTTTAAGCCCAGCTCCTCATCTTCGATCGAAATTCGCAGCGGCAAGAACCGATCGAGCGATCGCAACACCAGCCAACTGATCCCCAGCGCCCAAACCAGCGCCGTCGCAATTCCCAAGCACTGCACTCCAATTTGTACCAGACGACTCAGTCCCGTATCCAGGCGAGCCAGATCGCCAAATAAACCGACGCAAAGCGTCCCCCACGCGCCTGCGCCACCGTGTACGGCAACCGCATCGACAGCATCATCGATGCGCCAATGGATGAGCTGTCGTGCCACGAGCAGGGCGATCGCCGCACCGGTTCCACCAATGATCACGGCGAGTTGCGCATCAACGGCGTGGGCGCTAGCGGTAATGGCCACAAGTCCCGCCAGTGTGCTGTTGATCAGCGGTTCGGCTTCGACGCGACGATCGGCGATCGCGCTCAGGCCCGCACCGACCAGTAAACCGGCCACCCCGCCCAGCATCGTGTTCAGCAAAATTCCCGGCACGGTTTCATCGAGCGTGAAGTTACTGCCGCCGTTAAAACCAATCCAGCCAAACCACAGCAACATCGCCCCGAGAACTGAAAAGGGCATATTCGATCCCTGGATTTTTTCGACCCGTCCCGATCCCGCCACACCCGTCGCGCCGGGAAATCGTCCACGTCGCGCCCCGATCGCGATCACCGCCGCCAGCCCGACCCACGCCCCGACGCTATGCACCACCGTCGAACCCGCGAAATCGACAAAGCCAAGCTGTTCGAGCCAGCCTTGGGTTTGGGTTGCGGATTCGAGGGTGCGGTGAATCGAGCCATTCCAAGCCCAGTGACCGAATATGGGATAGATCACACCGGAGACCAAGGCCGCGATCGCCAGGTAGGCACTGAAGCGCATCCGCTCGGCGACGACGCCCGAAACGATCGTCGTAGACGTGCCGCAGAACATCGCTTGATAGAGGAAAAACACCGCCTGATCCGGTGCATCCAAACTGGGAAAGATCGCCCCCTGTCCCCACCAACCCCAGCGCGACACGCCAAACATCACCGCAAACCCGAACGCCCAAAACAGTGCCACCGATAGACCAAAATCGGCCAAATTCTTAATCGCGACATTGATGCTATTTTTCGATCGCGTCATGCCCGATTCCAGACACATAAAACCGGCCTGCATCAGGAATACCAGGCCGGAACAGATCAGCATCCAAAGCAAATCGATCGCAGTCATAACGAAGGCGGGAGCGAGTCCCGGCGAACCTTGAGTTGTTTGCGTTGAAATTCGTAGCGATCGGCAAATTGGGGAATCGCGTCGCGGTGGCCGATGACGACCAGGGCATCGCCAATTTGCAAAATCTGCGATGGGTGTGGCCGAAAAATCGTGCTGCCATCGGCGCGACGAATGGCGATCGCGATGAATGCCCCCTTGCCGCGCACCTCCATTTCCATCACCGTCCGCCCAAGAGCCAGCGATCCCCGCTGTACCGTCAGCTCGTCCATTTGCACCTCAATGTCGGCGAGCAATTCATTGAGATAACTGCGCTCTTCGGGGTGGTTCAGAAAGTCACGCCGATTGGTTTCGGTCATCAAGTTAGCCATCTGGGTCGCGCCCACCGTCAGGGGCAGGATGACATGGTCGGCTCCCGCGAGGCGCAATTTACGCTCCGTTTCCAGGACTTCGCTACGGGACAGGATCGTCATTCTGGGGTTCAGTTCACGAGCGGTGAGGGTTGTAAAAACATTCATCGCATCATCCGATAAGACCGTCGCTAAGGTTTTCGCTTCGAGGATGCCGACGGCGTATAGGCAGTCCTCGCGTGTGGCGTCACCGCTGTGGATCAGGTAGCCGAGACCTTCGGCTAGGGCGATGCGTTCCGGATCGTGATCAATGATCACAAACGGGAGCGCGGCGGCTTCAAGCTGATGGGCGATCGCCTCGCCCATACGACCAAAACCGCAGATAATCGCGTGGTTGCGCAGGTTGGCGATCGTGCGTTGACGGTTTTGCATACTCAAAGCGCGATGAATTTCCCCTTCCGTGACCATTTGGATAAATCCCCCCACGATATACACCGCTGAGGTGGTTCCCGCCACAATGACCAGCATGGTAAACACTTTTTGAAAGGGGGTGTCCAGCGGTCTGACTTCACCATAGCCGACGCCGAAGATGGTGATGACCACCATGTAAACCGCTTCGAGGGTCGTCCAGCCGAAGCCGATGTAGCCGAAAATGGCGATCGCGATCGTGGTGAGAAAGAAGGCGACCCCGAGACGAATACGTTGGTAAGATTCGGGCATCGAAGGGAAGGGGGGTGATGGGGATGGATCGAATTAAGATTTAGGATAAATCGATGGGTTCGGCGGGGTTAGATCTGTAGATGCATCGTCACGTGGTCAATCTTTAACCTAAATTGGGGATCGACAATTGTGGGCTAGGCGACGGTTTGAGCGGTTGTTTGCCATCTTGCTCCTAAGCTCTGCATACATCGTGGTCAGTCCCCAGGAAGTCGAAAGACACAGGATATCGAAACGCTGGACACTCTAATGGTCTTCAGACTTCAACCTTTCGAGCCTTGCAAGTTTTTCAACTTCCAGACTTTAACCGTCCAAACTTCTAACCGTCCAAACTTTCAAGTTTTCCATTTTTCAAGCTTCCAAATTTTCAATGCTGAACTATCCCCCATCCCAGACCGTTGACTGTATCGAGAACTACCACGGAACCGAGATCGCCGACCCGTATCGCTGGCTGGAAGAGGGGGATAGTCCTGAAACGGCGGCCTGGATTGCGGCACAAAATACGCTGACCTTTGGTTATTTAGCGCAGCTTCCCGATCGCGATCGGCTCAAAGCCCGCCTGACGGAAATCTGGAATTACGAGAAATATAGTGCGCCTTATAAACGCGGCGATCGCTACTTTTTCTACAAAAACGACGGCCTGCAAAATCAAAGCGTGCTGTATTGGCTCGATCGCCTCGACGGTGAGGCTCAGATTTTGCTTGATCCCAACGCCCTATCCGAGGATGGAACCGTTGCCCTCGGCGGCACGGCGATCGATCCCCAAGGCCGCTATCTGGCCTACGGTTTATCCCAGGGCGGATCGGACTGGACGACCTGGCACGTACGCGATATTGCAACTGGGGAAGATCTCGGCGATGTGATCGAATGGGTGAAATTCTCGGGCGCGGCCTGGACGCACGACGGCGCGGGCTTTTTCTACAGCCGCTACGATGCGCCCACGAGCGAACTGCAAGACGTTAACGAATTTCAAAAGCTGTATTACCATCGCCTCGGCACATCTCAAACTGAAGACGAGCTAGTGCTTGAATTTCCCGACGAACCAAAATGGGGATCGAGCGCCAGCGTCACGGATGACGGTCGCTATCTCGTGGTCTCGGTGTGGCGCGACACCACCCGCACCAATCGGTTTTACTACAAAGATCTGAGCGATCCCAAAGCGGTGATCGTCGAACTCATCGACAATTTCGACGCCGCCTACGATTTCATCGATAACGACGGCACGCGCTTTTGGTTTGAGACCAATCAGGACGCGCCGAAAAGTAAAGTCATCGAGATCGACATTGCCACTGGCGATCGCCGCGAGCTGATCCCCGAAACCGAAAATCCGATCGAATCCGTTAGTACCTTAAACGATCGGTTTTACGTCACCTATCTGCAAGACGCGAAAAACCAAGTCGAACATTTCGCCCTTGACGGCAGCGATCGCCAGATCGTCGAACTTCCCGGCATCGGCTCGATCGGCGGCTTTTCCGGCAAACGCAGCGATCGCGACACCTTCTACGTCTTCACCAGCTTCACCACCCCGACCACGATCTATCGCTACGACTGCGCCACCGGCACAAGTACGATCTTCCGTCAGCCCGAGGTGAATATCGATTGCGATCGCTTCATCACCGAACAGGTGTTTTACACCAGCAAAGACGGGACACGCATCCCGATGTTTGTGACGCACCTCAAAACCATCACACGCGACGGCTCTAATCCGACCTATCTCTACGGCTACGGTGGCTTTAACGTTTCCCTAACTCCCAACTTTTCCGTCAGTCAGCTTCTCTGGATGGAACAGGGCGGCATTTTGGCGATTCCCAATTTGCGCGGCGGCGGCGAGTATGGCGAAGCGTGGCATGAAGCCGGGATGAAAGACCGCAAGCAAAATGTCTTTGATGATTTCATCGCGGCGGGCGAATGGCTGATCGCCGAGGGTTACACCTCGAAGGAAAAACTGGCGATCGGTGGCGGCAGTAACGGCGGTTTACTGGTCGGAGCTTGCATGGTGCAGCGCCCGGATCTGTTCGCCGCCGCGCTACCCGCTGTCGGTGTGCTGGATATGTTGCGCTTTCACAAATTCACGATCGGCTGGGCCTGGTGCTCGGAATACGGCACGCCCAACGACCCGGCAGATTTTCCCGCACTCTTTGCCTACTCGCCGCTCCACAACCTCAAACCCGACACGGACTACCCCGCGACGCTGATCATCACCGCCGATCGTGACGATCGCGTCGTTCCCGCCCACAGCTTCAAATTCGCCGCCGCTCTCCAAGCTGCCAATACGGGCGATCGACCCCAACTCATCCGCATCGAAACCCAAGCCGGACACGGTGCAGGCAAGCCCACGAGCAAACAAATCGAGGAGGTTGTCGATAAGTGGGCATTTCTACTAAAGGTGATGAACTGCTCGATCGCTGCCTAGAAAAGCATTACAGCCATTTTCCCAAGGTCATTGCGACTCAATTTCTTTTTTTTTGACTCGATGATATGAATTGATCGTTGAGTGGGTACATTAAACTCACAACCGAATCGCACCTAACCTGCTATTCCCCGCTTCAAGAGAGGTCACTCAATGAACGCTAACTTCCAAGCCAAATTCCTGCAACACCTGAACAGCAACAAAGCCAACAACGAAGGCTTTACGCTGATTGAACTACTCGTCGTTATTATCATTATCGGTATTTTGGCTGCGATCGCGCTGCCGTCGTTCCTGAACCAAGCCGCAAAAGCCCGTCAAGCCGAAGGCAAAAACAACGTCGGTGCAGTTAACCGCTCGCAACAGTCGTTCCGTCTCGAAAACGATGCGTTTGCGAAGACCTTCACTGAACTAAAAATTGGTATCCCGACCGAAGGCAACAACTACACCTTTGCGATGAATCCAGAGCCAAATGAAACACTGGCAACTGTGGTTGCAACGGCTAACGACCAACTCTCCGTACGTGACTACACCGGAGCTGTTATCGTGATTGAAACCGGCGATGCGGCTGGCCAAACAGCAGCAGCAGCGTGTGGTGAAACAGAACCGGTGGATGGTAACGGCGTTGGTGTTGTTCCTGATGCAGCCGATCCTGAAGCTCGTTGTACCGGTGGCGTCCCTGTTGAGTAATCAACATTGACGAATGGCAGGTTATTGTTATTTGTAGCTTGAAGCGCTGCTTGTAATAATCGCCACGCGAATCAAAAAGAGCTGTATGCTGCAAAAGCGCACAGCTCTTTTTAATGTGACGGTTCTTCCGGTATCTTCTCGTTTTGAGACGATCGCGACAGTGAAACGTGATCGCAACCAGATCCTGATCTGAAGCACAGCATTCGATTCATTTTTCCGAGTCATTCCCCCGATCGCCCTGTCCTTGCCCGTCATGCTGACCCCAGCTCAATCCAAACCACTACCGTGGCAACAGCAGAAGTATTCCGCGATCGCCCGTCAGATCGATGTGTTTTCGGCAACGATTCAATTTGCCTTCGGACTCTGGTGGGATAGTAAAAAACGGCGCAGTAGCCCGGAACATCGAACAAAACGCGCCGAACAGCTTGTCGGTCAACTGCTGGACTTAGGCCCCACATTTATTAAAATCGGTCAGGCGCTTTCGACCCGTGGCGACTTGCTGCCTTTGGAGTACATTCGCGCTCTAAGCAAACTGCAAGATAGCGTTCCGCCGTTTAGCTCGACGGCAGCGATCAATATTATTGAAGCCGATCTCCAGCAGCCGATCGATGTTTTATACGCCGAATTTGACCCGATCCCCCTCGCCGCAGCGAGCCTTGGGCAAGTCCACCGGGCGAGGCTCCATTCTGGCGAGGAAGTGGCGGTCAAAGTGCAGCGCCCCGGACTAGAGGGGCTGTTTGACCTCGACTTCAAAGCCTTGCTACAGCTCGTGCAGGTGTGTGAGCGACTATTTCCCAGCTTGCAAAAATTTGAGCTAGAAGCGATTTACGAAGAATTTCGCCGCACGATTTACTTTGAAATTGACTATGTTCACGAAGGGCAAAACGCCGATCGCTTCCGCGCCAACTTTCTCGACTATCCCAATATCCTCGCGCCCAAGGTCTACTGGAAGTACACCACCACTCACGTTTTAACCCTGGAGTATCTGCCGGGAATCAAGATTGATCGGCGCGAACAGCTCGAATCGATCGGGCTAGACCCGAAGGAAATTAATAAGGTCGGGATTGGCTGTTACCTGAAGCAGTTGCTGGTAGATGGCTTTTTCCAGGCTGACCCCCATCCCGGCAACATGGCGGTCGATAGCAAGGGCAATATTATTTTTTACGATTTCGGCATGATGTCCGAGATTAGCTCGCTGAATCAGGCGGAAATGACGCGGGCGCTGTTTGCGGTGATTCGTAAGGATGCGGACGAGGTGGTCGATACGCTGGTGTCAATGGGGCTGGTGTCGAAAATGAAGGACATGACGCCGGTACAGACGATGATCGAGTTTGCGCTCGATCGCTTTCGTGAACGTCCGCTCAATTTTCAGGAGTTCCGCCAACTGAAATACGAGCTGTACGAAATGTTTGAGAAGCAGCCGTTTCGACTCCCGGCGCAGATGACGTTTATTTTGAAAGCCTTGGGAACTTTGGATGGGGTGGCGCGAAGCCTCGATCAGCAATACAACCTGATGGCCTGCGTTCAGCCGTTTGTGAAAAACTTTGCGGGTAAACAGGGACAGAAGCAGATCGCGGGCGAAATTGTGCGTCAGGCCAAAAACTTTATTACGAGTCGGTTCGATCGCCCGAGTCGCGTCGAAGTGCTGCTGATGCAGATCGAGCGGCGGCTTGATGATGGGGAGCAGCGCTGGCGATCGCAAAAGCTGGAAACCGAACGGGCGATCGCGCGGCTACAGTTGGCGATGAAAGCGATGATTTACGGCGGATTTTGTGGATTTAGCTTTATGTCGGGGGCGATTTTCGCTTCGGGTTCGATGTCGATCGCGGCGTTTCTCTGTTTTGGGTTTGCCGGATTGATGGGGTTACTCTTTTTGCGAGCGTTTGGTCGATTTGTGATGCGCGATAAGCTTGACTGGTTATCGAATGACTAGGTGTGTGAGTAAGATAAATGCGATATTAATCAAAGCTCATGACTCAAAATATACTAACGTCGAGCGGAATTGTGGCCGTACCGCTCATCGTTTTTTCACTCATTTCATTTACGCTCATTATCGAGCGCTGCTATTACTGGTTTCAGATTTGGCGACGGGAAAAGTTAGTGATTAATCGTGTGTTTTCGTTGCTTGAAAGCGATCGTAAACAGGCGATCGTGCTGTTACAACAAAACATCGATCTACCCATTCCGCGCATTTTTCTCGCCGCCTTTCAGCTCAAGCGACAGGATCTCGAAACGGTTCAGGTTGCGCTTGAAACATCCGCCCGTGCGGAGCTGCCCAACCTGCGACGGTTTAATACGGTGTTTGATACGGTGATTGCGGTCGCGCCGCTGTTGGGGCTGTTGGGGACGGTGTTGGGGCTGATGACATCGTTTGCGTCGCTGAGTTTGGGCGATGTGAGCCAGAGCGATACGATCGGCGTTACGGGCGGGATTAGCGAGGCGTTGAGTTCGACGGTGTTGGGCTTGGTGGTGGCGATCGTGACGTTGCTGTTTGCGAATGTATTTCGGAGTCTATGTCGGCGGCAAATTTCGGCGATTAACGCTGCAAATGGGCGACTAGAGCTATTTATTCGCGAGTTACATTTTACTGAATCTTGAATCTTGAATAAGTGCTAATTAGTTCAAATCAAAAAATGCATGGATTGTAGGGAGCGAGACCTTTGAGATTTTGAAAATCTCAAAAGTCCGAGGCTTCTGTTTTTTGTCTTGATTAACTTAGGATCGGGTAATGAAATTCATTGAAGACGAACCGGATTTACCGGCACAAATTAATATTGTTTCAACGATCGACGTGATTTTTGCGATCTTGGCTTTTTTCATTATTTCCTCGCTGTTTCTCTCGCGAAACGAAGGCTTGCCGGTCAATTTGCCCCAGGCCGATCGCGCCGAGATCCAGGAGGCTGCCCCGGTCGCGATTACCGTGACGGCGGATAGCGCCATTTTTGTGGGTGATGAGGTCGTCGAACTCGATGATTTGCAGACTGAAGTGTTACGCGCTCTGGATCTGGCGAATACCGATCTGGTCGTGCTGAATGCGGATGCCTCGATTCGGCATGGGTTGGCGATCGCGATTATTGATCGGTTGCGATCCCTGGACAATGTCCGCCTCGCGATCGCCACGCAATCGGAACCCACACCGTAAGCAAAACCGTTTGACGATCGCTCGTTATCGTTGCAATCGAATTTTGGCTATAAAGCTCCTATGACAACCCCGATCGCCAATCCGCTGTCAAAACCTGCAACTGCATTGATCCCGCCGGAGGCTCGATCGCGTCCTCCGGCGCTGGTCGCGCAGCGGGTTTCGGGTGGCTACGAGGATCGGGCGATCGTGCGTGATGTATCCCTGACGCTTCAGGCGGGGGAATGGCTGAGTTTGATTGGCGCCAACGGGTCGGGAAAATCAACGCTGCTGCGTCTATTTGGGCGGTTGCTCGTGCCTCAGAGCGGCAGAATTGTGTTGGAAGGAAGACCGATCGCGGAGTTTTCGGCCTGTGATTTGGCGCGAGTTCTAGCGGTGCAAGCGCAGGAACCACCGATGATCCCCGAGGAGCTGACCGTGCGGCAGTTGGTGAGTTTGGGACGATCGCCCCATCGTCCGTGGTGGCAGTGGACGGAGAATGCGGCGGATCGCGAGATGGTGGAGGCGGCGATCGTCGATACGGATCTGACGCGCCTCGCCCATCGTCCCGTGGTGCAGCTTTCCGGCGGGGAGCGTCAGCGGGCATTTTTGGCGCTGGCGCTGGCACAAAATCCGCGTGTGTTGTTGCTCGATGAGCCGACAACGTTTCTGGATGTGCGCTACCAGCTAGAACTGCTGGAACTGCTGGCGCGACTCAACCGCGATCGCGGTCTGTCTATTATTACTGTGCTGCATGAGCTAGATTTGGCGGCTCGCTACAGCCATCGCCTAGCTCTAATTCAGGAGGGACGCGCCATCGAGATCGGCACTCCGGACACTGTTCTCACGCCGGAGAATCTGCGCCGTGCGTTTGGCATTGAGGCGATCGTGCTGTCAACGCCGGTCGGACTCAAGGTTTGCCCGCTATCGGCGACGCGATCGGGATAAATGTTGCAATTCGAGTCGGATTTGTATCCGAAAGCAACTCCAGGAAACTCAGCGAAGCAGACTATGGACGTTCGACTTGCAGTAATCCGATCCGATTGTTACAAAACGAGACTAAATGTAAACCGTCTCAAATAAACGTTAAGTTCGCTCTCGTAGAAATAACTTCGATCGTTCTTTGGTTGCACCTTGGGTTGTACCTCGTATCATCACGAGTACACAGACACCGCAAGTACATCGCCCAAAGGAGCCTTGCCCGATTTTTCTGACTTATTTCCAGTCTGTCAAGATCTTTCACCTGATTCATGGGTCAGAGTTGTCTCGGGGATCGGGAAATCGATGCTGTTCGATTCTTTATAGCCTAGATTGACCTCAAGGCCTCTGATACCGTACGACACGGTCGGGCAATTCAATCCGACTTTATCTCCGACACGGAGTCGCACATTTTTTTGTTTGTTTTTTGTTTGAAGAGAGGATATAGATGTCGAAGCAAAACACTTGGATCTGGACTATTGGCAGTGCCTCGATCGCCTTAGTGGGGGCAATTACAGCGACCGCTACCGCCGCGATCGCCCATGGAGCCAACATCACGATTAAAGATGTACGTGCTTACGAAATCGAAGCGGTCTACGATTCCGGCGATCCTATGGTCAAGGCGCAGGTCAGTGTGTTCGGCTCGGAAAATCCGCAAGTGCCGGTTGAGACTGGCATAACGGATGAGCAAGGGCGCTGGGTTTGGATCGCGGATCAGCCGGGAAACTGGACGTTTCAGGTGCGACAGGCGGGACATGGCGGGCTGGCTGATTTGGAGGTCTTCGCTCAAGGTGAAGGGGTCGATCTGCTGAGTCCAGACGGCGTGATCGCCGAGGACAGCGCGTCATCTCAAGCGTTGGCGGCTCATCAAACTCGCGGAAGCGCAGCGAGTCCGATGCCGCGCTGGATTGCGATCGGTTCGATCGTCTGGGGGGCGATCGGTACGGCACTGTTCTTTTCCCGGCGATCGTCCTCTTCCTCGCCGTTATCCGAAAGCTAACGTTACGGCGCGATCGCGATCCCGTTCACGTCCATCAACCGAGACCAGAGGCCTTGAGTCGGGGTGAGCGCTGATTATGGCGATCTGGCGATTGGCGATCGTTGCGCGTTGCGAATACGACATCATCCCTTGCGCCATCACGATCGCCCAAGAATCACGACCTCCACGCACCGCTGTTCTCGAACGACTTCTGCTCCTCCCCATACCTACGCACGGACTGAATTTATGCATATTGCCGACGGTTTTTTGCCCGCACGAGTCTGTATTGCTAGCTATGCCGCCACTGGCGTTTTGGCTTGGTACTCGTTTCGTCGGATTGCTCGTGAACCCAATGCCCAGGAGCAGATCCCCAAAACAGCGCTATTGAGCGCAGCATTTTTCGCCGTTTCTTCGCTACATATCCCCATCCCGCCGACCAGCGTTCACCCGATTTTAAATGGGTTGCTGGGCGCAGTGTTGGGGCCTTATGCATTCCCGGCCATTTTGGTGGGTCTGTTTTTTCAGGCGGTGATGTTTCACCACGGGGGTATGAGTGTCCTGGGGGTAAATGCGCTGATCATGGGTATTCCGGCGTTGGCGGCAGGTCGGATTTTTCAGTGGCGCCACCGGGTGCGCGATCGCGATCGACGTTGGACGATGCTGTTTGCCTTTTTTGCAGGTGCGTTGGGGGTTGGCCTGTCAACGCTGTTGTTTTACGGCATGGTGGTGACGAATATTCCGGCGGATATTGATGTGATGGCGGAACGATCGGCGATCGGGATTCTGGTGCTGGCACAGTTGCCGTTAACGATCGTCGAAGGGTGTTTTACGGCAATGTTGATTGCATTTTTACAGCAAGTCAAGCCAGATCTGCTTAACATGTCTCCGCGTCGCTGGCAGCAAGATTACAACGGTTACAGCGATTCAGGCGCAGCGGATTAGCATCATTCGATCGGGGGGTTAAGTCTGAACGAGTTTTAGTTCCCCCGTAAACGAACTCACCCTATGTTGAGAAGACGAGTATGTCCAAGACCTGTAAGGCGCTCCGAGGGTAGATCGCTAGGGGCTGTCATCAATTAAATTTGTAGCTCTTCTCAAGCAAAGGTTTCAGCTCCTTTTATTTTTTGTTGGGTCGTTCAACGGCTTACTCTGTAAGGGTTCTGGCGCTAATTGATCACACGCCCTAAATTTTATAAGATGCCCGTATCCCAATCAATGCCCAAGGACAAACCAAGCTATTCTAACTGTTGTTCTTAAACTGATCCCAAAGAACTTTCTCTAAAAGGGTACTTGTGTTATGTCTACAATTCGCCTGATGCAGGCCAAGTTACATCGTGTCACGGTGACGGAAACTCAGCTTGATTATATGGGTAGTGTCACGATCGACTCAACCCTCATGAATATGGTAGGACTGTTACCATTACAAGAGGTTCAGATTGTTAATGTCACCAACGGCAATCGAATCTTGACGTACCCTGTTCCTGGCAAACCCGATAGTGGAATTGTTTGTATTAATGGTGCGGCAGCTAACTTATTTAACGTTGGGGATATCGTTCTAATTTTTGCGTTTGAGACACGCGATCGCAGTGAAGTAATGCAGTATGGACATTCTGCGCGGGTGGTTATCGCAGATGCAGATAATACGTGTAAAGAGTATTTGGTTCAGACGTTAACCCCAAACGGCGAAAAAATAGACTTCACGTCTGCCACACCAGAAAGTGCTCCGAGCAACTGGCTTCGTCAAGCCTCTTTCGATCAAGTTAATGCTTAAAGTTAATGCCTCAATCGAGCTCTTAATTCAGATATCTAAATAATGGAAATGTGATAGAAAGTCATGTTGGCGTGATTGCTGATTGATTTATTCGCTGTATAGCAGAAACCGATTGTATTAGGACACTCTCATTCAAGCTAAAAACCGCACTTCGACTCCGCTCAGTGCTCTTCAGTTTTTTTTGATACGTCCTAACCAAATCATTTTTTGCTATATAACCGATCAACCTGGGCAAACAACCAAGATGGTTGTGCTACGAAAGGTTCACATTGTTCTTAGCCCGAACTCACGTTCGGTTAAAATCAAGCCCGCACGGACTCAGAATCGGTGCGGGCTTGATCACAGTTAGATCTTAGCGAATGGGCTTACCCCAAACTTCAGTTAAACTTAGGCCAAACAGGCCGCCAGGTCGGCCTCGGGCGTCGTAATGCCCTTAAGCTTGTAGGTGTCCGAGAGCAGGGCGAAGACGTTGGGCGTCATGAAGGCTGGTAGTGTAGGGCCAAGGCGAATGTCTTGAATGCCGAGATGAAGCAGCGTCAGCAAAACTGCGATCGCCTTTTGCTCATACCACGACAGGATCATCGACAGCGGTAACTCATTGACCCCCACCTCGAAGGCGTTGGCAAGGGCGATCGCAATCTGAATCGCAGAGTACGCATCATTACACTGGCCGAGATCCAGCAGGCGTGGAATGCCGCCGATATCGCCCATTTCGTGATCGAAGAAGCGGAACTTACCACAGGCCAGAGTCATGACCACACAATCATCCGGGACTTGCTCCACCAGTTCGGTGTAGTAGGTGCGTCCGGGCTTCGCGCCATCGCAACCACCCACGAGGAAAAAGTGGCGGATTTGTCCGGCTTTCACGGCGTCGATAATTTGATCGGCGACGCTTAGGACAGCATTACGCGCAAAGCCGGTGGTGACGCTACGTTGCGGGAGGTCGGCTACGGTGTCCGGGAAACCGGGCAGCTCAAGCGCTTTGGCGATCGCCGGAGCTAGATTGATCGGCTGATCACCATGATCACCGTTGTCACCCAGATGCTGAAGGTCACGATCACCCACAGGGCCGATCGTAAACACCTTATCGGAGTAGTGATCGTGGGGTGGCATCAGGCAATTCGTCGTCATGACGATCGCGCCGGGGAATTTGGCGAAATCATGCACCTGGTTTTGCCACGCTTTGCCGTAGTGACCGTACAGGTGGGGGTAGGCTTGCTTGAGTTGAGGGTAGCCGTGGGCGGGGAGAAGTTCACCGTGGGTGTAGACCGTAATGCCGGTGTCACGGGTTTGTTCTAGGACATTGGCAAGGTGAGGAATGTCATGACCCGACACGAGAATGGCTTTACCCGGTCGCGGTTCGAGGGGAACGGAGGTCGGTACGGGATGGCCGAAGCGATCGGTGTGACCCCCATCGAGCAGTTCCATGACACGGAGGTTCACTTCACCCACCTTTAACGCTAGGGTAACCCAGTCGTTGAGGCTGAGGTCGTGGCGATCGAGGGCGGCCATAGCTTCGTGCAAAAAGCCATACACCGCCGGGTCTTCATAGCCCATTTCTAGGGCGTGGAATGCATAGGCCGCCATGCCTTTGAGACCGTAAAGCGTGGTGAGTTTGAGGGCAAAGATATCCACGTTGCCATCGGCTTTGGCGATCGCTTCTAGTGATCGATCCCGCCCTTGCAACACCAGGCTATCGGTGAAATCGGGGGTGTAGTCGGCGATCGCAGGCCAGGTTTGGGATGAGTCGGACTGCGCTGCAATCTGAGCTTTGAGGTCTTCCCGGAGAGAGATCGCCTGTTTGATGTAGGGCGTAAAGCGTGGGGCGCTGAAGTTCACGTTCGTCATCGTCGCGAACAGGGTTTCGCAGGCGAAAACATCGGCGGCATAGGTGTCGAGACCCAGCGATCGGGCGGCGATCGCCACCGGAGCCAGACCTCGCAGACAGTAGACGAGCAAATCTTGGACGGAGTTGGTTTCGGGGCTTTTACCGCAAGCTCCCCACTGGTGGCAACCTTGACCGCTGGCGGTCTGTTCACATTGTTCACAAAACATGATTAAGCGTCCTAAATAAGCTGGATATTGCAATGCATGAATCCCAAGAATTCCTGCATTGAGGCCATCAACGTTGGGCAATCGGTCACAGTAACCTCAACGCCGACACAGATCAAACGTTGGTTAGTGCAACACCCGCAGGGCAGCATCCGGCACATAGAACGACTCGATCGCCCGCACATACTGCGCCCGCTCAAAGGCACTGGCATCGGGCGAATTGGCCTGACTCATGCTGCCGCGCATCTGTGTCAGCGATTCGTACTCGTATTCCTCCATCCAGTGACGCATTTCCTCTTCTAACTTGGTGAGATAGGGGAAACCGTGACGCAGCAGCGCCGAGCAAAGATGCGCGACTTTTGCACCGGCCATGATCGCTTTAATGGCGTCGCGACCGTGCTGAATGCCGCCCGTCGCTGCCAGATCCGCACCGACGCGATCGTGCAAAATCGCGATCCAGCGCAACGGCAGCCGCAAATCGCCACCACTACTGAGATTCGCCACCGCCTCGACCTCTAGCTCCTCCGGGTTAATATCCGGCTGCATAAAGCGGTTAAACAACACCAGGCCATTGGCTCCGGCTTTATCGAGCCGCTTGGCCATGTTGGCGAGATTGCTGAAATAGGGGCTGAGTTTGACGGCAACGGGAATATCGACGACATATTTCACGTCGCGCAGGGTTTCGATAAACATCGTCTCGATCGCCGCGCCGGACACGTCGGGATCAGTCGGCACAAAGTAGAGATTCAGCTCGATCGCATCGGCTCCGGCCTCCTCGATCAGCTTGGCGTATTCCGTCCAACCACCGGGCGAAAAACCGTTGAGGCTAGCGATAATCGGGATACTGAGGGATGATTTTGCGGTGCGAATGTGTTCGAGATATAGCTCGGGGCCGGTGTGGAAGGTTTCTGGTTCGGGGAAATAGGTCAGAGCTTCGGCGAAGCTTTCCGTACCGTATTCGAGGTGGTGGTGTAGCTCGAATTTTTCGCGCACGAGCTGTTCTTCAAATAGGGAATGGAGGACGATCGCGGCGGCTCCAGCATCTTCGAGGCGGCGGAGGTTATCGAGATCGTCGCTCAGGGGCGCAGCAGCGGACGGAACCAAGGGCGATTTTAACGTCAGGCCGAGATAGGTGGTGGTGAGATCCATCGGTGTCTCCTACAAAATGGGGCGTTAGCGGATGGGGCGATTGGGTAGCGATTGGGTAGGGTGTGTTGCGGCAGCGGTCACCCATCGGATTGACCGATCAATATTCACAGCCGCAACGCACCAGCGATCAATGACGAGCGATCAATGACTACTCCGGTGGTGTCTCCGGTTGATGCAAATTCACCATCGCCTGATAGCGTTTCCAGCGAGCATCAACATCCGCCTGCGCTTCGGCCAACAGACGCCGCGCATCGCCCGGTTTCGTCTTCGTCAGCATCTTGAAGCGATTTTCCATGTACATCGAATCCTTGACGCCCTGTTTCGGAGCGCGAGAGTCGAGACTGAGCGGATTTTTGCCCTGGTCGCGCAGGTCGGGATTGTAACGATAGAGCAGCCAGCGACCGCTTTCGACTAGCGCTTTTTGATGGCTCATCGCCGTGGTCATGTTGATGCCGTGGGCGATACAGTGGCTGTAGGCAATGATCAGCGAGGGGCCGTCGTAGGCTTCGGCTTCGAGGAATGCCTTAAGCGTGTGTTCGTCCTTTGCGCCCATAGCGACGCTGGCGACGTAGACATTGCCGTAGGTCATGGCGATCGCGCCGAGGTCTTTTTTCGCCGATCGTTTACCACCGGCGGCGAATTTCGCCACCGCACCGCGCGGGGTTGCTTTGGAGGCTTGACCACCGGTGTTGGAATAAACTTCGGTGTCCAATACCAGGATATTAACGTTGCGACCGCTGGCGATCACATGATCGAGACCACCGAAACCAATATCGTATGCCCAGCCATCACCCCCGACGATCCAGACGGATTTTTTCACCAGGTAATCGGCGAGCGTGGCTAACTGTTTAGCGCGGGGATCGTCGATCGTCGCTAGGATCGGCTTGAGTTGGGCGACGCGCTGGCGTTGGTCGTAAATGTCGGACTCGTCGCGCTGCTCGGCATGGGCGAGGATCGCATCGGCCAGTTCCGCCCCGATCGGCTCGCGTAATGCTTGCACCAATTCAGCGGCAAACATCGCTTGCTTGTCGATCGACACCCGGAAACCCAGGCCAAATTCGGCATTATCTTCAAACAGGCTGTTCGACCAGGTGGGGCCGCGTCCCTCGGCGTCCTTTGACCAAGGCGTCGTCGGGAGGTTGCCGCCGTAGATCGACGAGCAACCGGTGGCATTGGCAATGACGGCGCGATCGCCGAACAGTTGCGACATCAGCTTGACGTAGGGCGTTTCACCACAGCCCGCACAGGCTCCCGAGAACTCAAACAGCGGTTGCTGCATCTGCTGAGTCCGGATGTGGGTTCCGTCCAGCGTCCGACGATCGGGGTTGGGCAAATTTAGGAAATAATCCCAGTTTTCCGCCTCAGGTTCCCGCAGCGGCGCTTGGGGCTGCATGTTAATCGCCTTCAGCGACGGCTGCGATTTGTTCTTCGCCGGACAGACATCGACGCAAATCCCGCAGCCGGTGCAATCCTCCGGCGCGATCTGAATCGTAAACTTCAGACCTGAAAAGGCTTGCTTATCGCGGCTGTCGGTGGACTTAAACGTGGCGGGCGCATTTTCCAGCTCGCCCGGTTCGTAGACCTTGCCGCGAATCGTGGCGTGGGGGCAAACCGCGACGCACTTGCCGCACTGGATGCACACGTCCGGGTCCCATTCGGGAATGGACTGGGCGAGGTTGCGTTTTTCCCATTGGGCGCTGCCGGTGGGATACGTGCCATCGCAGGGTAGGGCGCTGACCGGGAGGGCGTCGCCTTGGCGGATCAGCATCGCGCCTTCCACGTCGCGGATGAAGTCCGGCGCGTTGACTGACATTCCGGGCTGGCGACGCACGACACCATCGGGCGAGCCGATCGGCACTTCGTAGAGATTTTCCAGGGTCGCATCTACGGCTTTGATGTTCATGGCGACGATTTCCGCGCCTTTTTTGCCGTAGCTCTTTTCGATCGCGTGTTTAATTTCGGCGATCGCTTCGTCCGGTGGCAGCACGTTCGCCAGGGCAAAGAAACAGGTTTGCATCACGGTGTTGATGCGTCCACCCATGCCGTTTTCGCGGGCAACTTTGTAGGCGTTAATGGCGTAGACTTTTAGCTCGCGCCGGACGATCGTCTCTTGGATCTCGATCGGGAACTGCGCCCAGGTTTCCGCCGGATTGTCGGCGTCAAAGGGCGAGTTGATCAGGAAGGTCGATCCGCGTTTGGCGCTGACGAGGACGTCGAGTTTTTCGAGGAAATTCCACTGGTGGCAGGCGACGAAGTTGGCTTGGTCGATTAGGTAGGTCGATCGGATCGGATTCGCGCCAAAGCGTAGGTGCGACACCGTGATCGCGCCGGATTTTTTCGAGTCGTAAACGAAATAACCCTGGGCGTAGTTGTCGGTGGCACTGCCGATAATTTTGATGCTGTTTTTATTCGCGCCGACGGTTCCATCGGCTCCGAGGCCGTAGAACATGGCGCGAACCACGGAATCGGGTTCGATCGAAAACTCGGGATCATAGGCGATCGAGGTGTGGCTCACATCGTCGTTAATGCCGACTGTGAAATGATTTTTCGGCTTATCCAGCGCCAAATTATCAAACACGCCCTTGACCATCGCCGGGTTAAATTCCTTCGACGATAGACCGTAGCGACCACAGATCACCTTCGGCATGGCCACGCCGTCGGCCACCTCATCCCACACTTCATTTAAACCCGCCACCACATCAAGATAGAGCGGTTCGCCACCGGCTCCGGGTTCTTTGGTGCGATCGAGCACGGCAATCTTTTTAACGGATTTCGGTAGCGCCGCTGCTAAATGTTGCGGCGACCAAGGCCGATACAGCCGCACCTTCAGCACGCCGACTTTCTCGCCCTGCGCTGTCAGATAGTCCACCGTTTCGTGTACCGTTTCGCTACCCGATCCCATCAACACCACCACCCGATCGGCGTCGGGCGCACCGTGGTAGTC
This sequence comes from Geitlerinema sp. S16, assembly GCA_011390275.1. GTDB lineage: Bacteria > Cyanobacteriota > Cyanobacteriia > Cyanobacteriales > Geitlerinemataceae > RDYZ01. The sequence continues at coordinate 12,726 of JAABST010000026.1, read as the reverse complement.
AAACAGCCGATACTCGCGCCCCGTCAGCGTGGCGAACTTCTGCATCGCCGCTTCGACCATGCCAACACAGTCGTCGTAAAACAGGTTGACGCTTTCCCGCGCTTGGAAAAAGATGTCGGGGTTTTGCGCCGTGCCGCGTAGCACCGGGCGATCGGGCGTCATCGCTCGGCTGCGGTGGGCAAACACCCACTCGTCATCGATCATCTGCCGCAACACCTGCGGCTCTATTAGCTCAATTTTTTGGACTTCGTGGGAGGTGCGGAAGCCGTCGAAAAAGTGGATAAACGGAATGCGCGATTCTAGGCTCACCGCGTGGGAAATCAGCGCCAAATCCTGCGCCTCCTGCACCGATCCCGAGGCCAACATCGCGAAGCCCGTACCTCGCGCCGACATCACATCGCTATGTTCACCGAAAATCGATAGCCCTTGCGCCGCCAGCGATCGCGCCGCCACATGCAACACCAGCGGCGTCAGTTCACCCGCGATTTTGTACATATTCGGCAACATCAACAGCAGCCCTTGGGATGCCGTAAACGTCGTCGTCAGCGATCCCGTTTGCAGCGCACCATGCACCGCTCCGGCAGCACCGCCCTCACTTTGCATCTCCACCACCGACGGCACGGTTCCCCAGAGGTTTTCGCGTCCCTCCGAGGCCCAGGCATCCGCCCACTCACCCATCGGCGAGGCGGGCGTAATCGGGTAGATGGCGATGACTTCGTTGAGTGGATAAGCGACGCGGGCGACGGCTTCGTTGCCATCAAGGGTGGCGTAATTTTTTGTGTCGGAGGGGGTGGGGATCGTCGATCGAGTGGCTGAAACCGTACCAATCTGTGCCGTCATAGTCGAGCCTCAAAATATCGTCAGCAAGGAGCAATCTAAGCTTGGGTGTTTGCCGGTCAAGCGTCTGGACTTGAGCGATCGGAATGCGATCGAGATGCGATCAAGAATGGCGATCTTTCTTAATAAAAGCTTTAACTAAAACCGCCGAGATTGATCAACCTCTCGTATTATTCAGCATGAATCAAAGGAATGCAGCTTAAGCAATAAAGCTATTGTTTTTGTCGCTGTTTTGTACAAATTGAAATCGAACAAAACCTTGATCAATTTAGTGTCGCTGCAAATCCGAGATTTTTTTGTTGATCTTCTGCAATCTCACCAAGACTCTAGAGAGTGCGTACGTTGCCTACGGTTCTATCGTCGAACACTTTGCTGTGGCTAGGCGATAGAATTGATGTTTTTTAATACTTTGATATATTTGTTCGACTGAGCCTGAGCGCTCTCTCCTCGTCGAGGCTCGCACGAGACTCTAGACCGAATTTTGAGATTTGCTGGGATTAGCCGATCGCCTCGCCATCCCCAAAATCTCCCAGCGATAGCTGCTCAAACCCATCACAGACGGGCGCTGCCACGATCGGCGGTGTTGAACCGTCCCATAAATCCGCCGCCTGTTCCGACCAACCCGGAAAGCGTCGATCGGTCGCTAGCCAATGCTTAAACACCGACGCCCGACCATCCGCAGGCTGGCCGATGCCATACACCCGCAGCCGCTTGCGCTGCACACTCTCGCTCCGTAAGCAGGTCAGTCCAAAACCCACCTGATCGAGCAAACGACGTAACACCACGATCGGCGTTGAGTTTTTGGCTAAACCGACGCCGATCGCGGCTTTGATCTGCGATCGCGATCCGAGGGCGGTGGCGGCCATCTGCTGTAGATCCGCGTCGCTATTGCGCAACTCGCGATCGGGTTGAGACAGCAACACGGGCAAACCGAGCAGCTCTAAAATGCCGATCGTTGCGCCGAGCTGCGATCGATTAAAGTCCGGCGTAAACACGTGACCGCCGCCCTGATGCAAAATCTGTCGCGCGACGCGCCGATCGCGATTGGCAAGATAGTCGCGTCCCTCGGTCAGGAAATAATGTAGGCGTAATTTTTCGTACCACTTGCCATCGTCTTTACGCACGAGATCGATCGTCACCGGCACACCATAGCGGCGTTTTAGCTCGTATTTACGCAAACGCAGGCGATCGGCTTTGGATTTGACGAGGGTTTGACGCAGGGCGCGATATTGCCGGTGATTCAGGTCGCGGGCGCGGGCGATCGCTTGGCATTCCTCGAAGTAGTTGCGTTCGCGGACGCTGGTGATCGTCGTGGCAAAATCGGGCAGCGTTGGCTGTTCCGCCGTGGCGGTCGAGGGTTTGTGGGTCGAGGCGCGGGCGACGGGGGCGATCGTGTGGCCTTCTGCCGCCAGGGCTGTGACGATCGCCTCGCGATAGCAGCTCATCGACGCATTCACCCGCACGGCAAACTTTGCCCAACACTGCAACGATTCCGCCTGAAAGCCCGCATCAAAATCGTCAAATCCGCTGAAATCCGACTGTTGCAGCAGACGAATATTGACCTGGGTGAGTCCCTGGGTCGATCCGATTAACGCCGGGATCGAGGTCGAACCGTTGCCAATTTTATTGAACCCGTAGGGAGCCGCCCACAGATGACGCGGCACGGGTTCACGCAGTCGGCTGAGGGATTGGCGGACGCTATTTTCGGACTGGATGCCCTGGGCGATCGCCCAAACCGAGGTGAAGTGACCGCGTAAATCCAGGCTGACGCCGGTTTCCAGCGACGGGCTGACGAGGACGATATCGTAGGCCGCGAGGCGCTGATCGAGATCGTCCATGCAGCCATAGGCCGGATGGCTCGAATCGGCGACGGTTTCCGAGTCAATGCGGAGAATTTTACAATCGGGAAATTTCGCTTCAAAGTAAGCCGCGATCGCCGTTGTACTCCATTTACTCTTCAGCTTTTGCGCTGAGAGGCAGACCAGCGGACGCCCCCCCTCGACAATATGAGCTTCGAGTTCACGTAAAAATCGCTTCGGTGTGCCTTCGGTATAGTGCGACACCTGCCACGCGCGATCGGCGTCGGGCTGCCAATCGTTGCGGATCACGTAGGGTGCTGCGGGCGTCGAATTCACACCGGCCAAGGCCAACAGGTAATCCAGCGAGGTATCGCTCAGATCCGCATCCGCCGCATAGACACAGCCGCGATCGCCCAACGTCGCCTGCATCAACCGCTTCAACGTCCCCAGCACTTCGACCCGCTGACTGCGGCAGGTATCGGAGTTGAGCGCGTGCCATAGCACCTGCTCGACTTCATCAAAAATAACGATCGCGTTTTGCCAATCCGCCACTCGAAATTTGGCCTGGGATGCGCCATGTAGCGAATCAACGCACAGGCCATAACCGCTGCCCACCTGGCGCAGATCGTCAACCTGCGTCACGTAGGGCAGCCCAAAGCGTTGACAGAGCGCCATCACCAGTTGGACACGATGGCCGATGATCAGGACGCGCCGACCCTGGGCGATCGCCTGCTGTACCCACTGGCGGATGACTTCGGTTTTGCCGGTTCCTTTTGGTGACTGAAGTGCGATGAGGCGAGCCTCTGCGGGAATGGCGAGATCGCCGGGTAGAAAGCGGCGGTTTAGGTCGATCGCGATCGGGTAGGTGAGCTGCGCCATTAGGCGAGCTTTCCAGGTATCGAGGCTGAGCGCTTCATCAAAGGCGCGATCGAACGCCTTGTGGCCTTGATTGGCGATCAGATCATCAACCCCTTTTCCTAGATCTGGCGACCAAATCACTACCCGAGGGCTGGCTCCGGTTTGGGTGATCAGATAGCCCAGCCGTCGAATCGCGGCATTCACGGCCTTGACCGTTTTGGGTTTGGTGTCGCGATCGAACACGACATACACCGGGCGATCGGCTTGCATTAGGGCTTCGATCTGCGGGATCAGCCGCGATTTACCAATGCGACCGCCGCGATCGTCGCGCGGCGTGCGATAGCCATTATTGATCCCCGGTAGACCGATCGCGGCATAGCCCGCACTCAGCAGCGATCCTGCTTTTTTCGCGCCCTCGGTAATGCAAATCGGCACCTGCGGCGTGGCCACCAACCACGACCAAAACCCAAAATCGTGGCGCGTTTCGTCAATCCACTGCTCATCAAACGTCAGTCCCGATCGCTCGGCAATCCGTCGCCACAGCGTCACCGGCACACGTAGGGCAAAGACGCCGGTTTCCACCTTGGGCGGATGTTCGTACTTGATCGGCTTGTCGCGATCGGGCGCAATCCGTGGCTGTTCCGGCTTGAAGCAGCCCCACAGATCATCCGTCCCCGTGAGTAAATTCGTTCCCGAACACCACCAGCCGCCCGCTTCCACGTGAGCATAGCGCTTCAGCATTCCCCCCGCGAGGCGACCGTCATTACGGCGCGACAATTTATCGGAGTAACACAGGTAGTCGTACGCTTCCGTGCCGTCTAAGGCGACCACATTCAGCCGCACCAATTCAGCATCCACCCCACTCTGCATCCACTCGTCTAGATAATTCACGCAGCACCTCGCCGAACCTGAAGGATCGTGACAGTACCATACGCTATCTATGGCGTGTCAAGATCAATTTTAGATCTTTTTTACGCTAGATATGGTGTATGTTTACGGAAATATTTAGATCTTATGAAGGTAGGGTGTGTTGCGGTCACGATCCGTTTGGATTCACGCGATCGATGAGGATAGACCGTAACGCACCGCAGCTTGATCTTGAGCGCTTGATCGCTGGTGCGTTGCGGCTGTGAACACGGATCGGTAAATTGGTTGACCGATCGAAGCCGCAACACAGTATCTACCAAGCCATATTAAGACCGTCAGTATCCCACGCGTATGGGGCTCATCGGGTGATCCCTTCATTTACGTTTACGCTTGGATCTGGACTTGGGATCGGAGTTGGGATCGGGTCGCGATTTGGGCTGAGACTGACGGTTGGCGTTGCGCTGCAAACGTCGCTCTAGCTCGGCGTCGAGGGCGGCCCGATCGAACTCTGCCGAGTCGCTACCGTGGACGAGATCGTTCAATACTTGGCGTTCGGTGTGTTGATCCTCGATCGCATCCCGTGCCGCCTCAAACTGCGATCGGGCCGATTCCACATTAAACCCGCTATTTGCATCCGCAATACTTTGCAACGTGGCATCGAGTGACGCCATTTCCTGCAAATTTTGCATCTCAATTTTGTAGGTTTCGAGGCGCATCCGTTCGCTTTCGAGGCGATTTTGGGTCGATCGAACCAGATCTTCGGCCTGCTGAACCCGAGCTTCGAGCTGCGGTAAATATTGCTCGATCTGCATCGCCCGCGAGATGGCCAGCCGCGCGGAGGACAGGTCGTTACGCTGCTGGGCGCTTTCGGCTTGATGTTCGAGGGATTTAATTTGCTGGACTTTGGAGTCGTAACTTTGTCGCGCTTGAGTGTAGGCGGCGATTTGCTGCGAGGAGAGTTTCGTTAAGTGGGCAACCGATGCCTGCATCGCTTTGAGCGACGTTTTGGCGGTATTCACATGGCTGGCCGTCGAGATTTCGCTCGATCCCTGCGGTGTAATCCCGAAGAGCCAATTCCAGCTCGCGACGGTCACCCGTCCGGCTCGATCGCCCATTAACCAATACACGGCTTTTTTGATTCGGCTCATTGGGATCACGATCGCGGACAGCACGATCGACACGAAGACAAAGACAAGGTGATGCGATTCAGCCCTATATAATCGAGTCTAAAGCAAACCGGACTGACGCAAGCTGTAGAAGTCCTGTTTTGGCTATAGCAGCAAGCGCGGCGGCGTCAGCCAAAATAATTCACACATCCCACAGGCCAAACCCAGCGGCGAAACTTCCATTCCGATCACCCCCGCTTTTTTCACAATCAGCTTCTCCATCGTCTGACCCCACAGCAGCCATTCCGCCCACTGCCCGAGATCGGGCTGATGCCCCACGATCGCGATCGTCTCACCCGCCTGAACCGGACTCAACCCCGACCACCACGACACCAGCGCTTCAACGTCGCCCCCCGGAGCCAGCGCCCCAAACTCTTCGATCACCCCGCACAGCCCCGCCACCCGCAATAATTCTGCCGTTTGCTGCGCTCGGACGAGGGGACTGGTGAGAATGCGATCGAAGCAAAGCCCGAGGGCGGCAAAACGTTGGGCGATCGCGCTCGTTTTCGCAATGCCTTGATCGGTTAAGGGGCGATCAAAATCATGCTCGAATCCGGTGTGATCGGCGGCGATGCCGTGGCGAATGAAATAGAGCTGAGACATGGTGAACCTTTCCCCATAGTGTCCGCGTACTGAGTGAGGCAGCGCGATCAATCCGGTCTAATCGTCTTCTAATCGCAGTTTCCTTAAACCCTGCCTCGCAACTCCACCTTAATAGGACTTACGCAGAAGTCTTGATTAAGCGGGCGTCATGGTGGGATCAAGCCAGCGAGCGATTTCACGCTTGAGACCATCAAGATCCTTATAAACGCTCTGACGCATCCATTGTCCGACCGCATCGATCGGCGAAAAATCCTCGCCCACCTGCCAGCGCAAATCCTGCCCGATCGGCGTCGTATGGTTACCGTTCAGCGGGCGAAACGAGACGAGATCGCCGAATTTATCCACGAGAAGTTCGCGTAACGCCAGAGTTTGATCGATCTCGTCGTCGCGAAATTTCACGAGTAAGTTACGGCGAATCGGATAGTCGGCGGCGATGATTTCGAGGGTTTCGGCAGGGCTGGGGACAAATTCGATTTTGTTCAGGTTCATCGAGTTGAAGTCGATTTGCTGTAAGCCTTTTTTGATGTTTTGCTTCATGCCGTCCGGGATGCTGTCGCGCAGATTGCGATCGGCGATGACCTGACGCGCGGCCTGTCGCATTTTCTCGAACGGATCGGACAGGCTGTCGGTGACCTGTTCCAGTAGCGGGATCGATCGCTTGGCCGGGAAGTTGTTATAGGCCAGAAAAATATTGCCCGCCCGTTCCACCTCGAACAAGCTGGCGATCAAGAGATGAAGCTTGCAACCCATACTGTGACCCAGACCGTAAACCGGCAGGTAGCGCGGGCTGAGTTGGCGCGTGTGGTGGAGTCGCGCGATCGTCTGCTCAAAACTGTTCAGCGCCGCCTTGGCGATTTCGCCATGATCGAAACTGCTCATAAATGGAGTCGCGACAATCACGTAGCCCCGATCGGCGAGATATTCCAGCAGCAAGCGATACGTCACCTGAGGCGCAGCCGCCACAAACGCCCCACCCAGGAAATGTAAAATCCCCTTCGGATTGGGCGGAATCAGCACCGTGCTACCCGCGATCGTTTGCCAGGAATCATTAGCCATGAGAGGAGTAAAAGGGAGAATTTGAACCAGACAAAGCCCAGCTCTGAAAGTATAACAACGCTGATTTTAGTCTCCGGAATGGGAGCGTACTGCGCTGGAATTGCAATTAGGCGCAGCGGCCAAGTTTGCACACCATCGCAACCTAGATCGTGGGTGCAAGTCTGACTCTCGCCTGAATCAACTAGTATTAATTCAGATTAATTCAGCAAGATCGTGGTTCGTCAGCGGGGAAAAGTTTGTGTCGGTTAATCCATACGATCGCGGCCAAGCCAGTGTCACCATGCGTGCGTTCGAGTTCGTCCAGGCGGTGGGCAAGGTCACCGCCAGTACGATTCTTGGCGTCACACTGCTGGGAAGTTCTGTGGTCGCTGGAGGTTTGGTGGGATTAGCCATCAGCTTCCGTAATCTCCCCGACGTTCGAGTCCTGCGCGATTACGTCCCGACCGAAACCAGCCACATTTACGACATTAACGGCGACCTACTCTTTAGCATTCACGACGAAGCCAATCGTGAAGTTGTCCCCCTTGAGCGCATTTCCGACAATCTCAAACTCGCGGTTCTTGGGATCGAGGATAGCCACTTTTATATTCACCAGGGGATCAATCCCGGCGCAATTTTTCGGGCTGTGCTGGCCAATATGACCGCCGGTCGTACCGTCGAAGGGGCGTCAACCCTGACGATGCAGTTGGTCAAAAACCTCTTTCTGACGCCGAAGCGTGAACTGAGCCGCAAAGTGGCGGAAGCCGTGTTGGCGATTCGCCTAGAGCAGACTTTATCCAAAGATGAACTGCTCGAACTGTATTTAAACCAGGTGTATTGGGGTCACAACCTCTACGGCGCAGAAACGGCGGCTCAGAGTTATTTTAATAAGTCAGCCAAAGATTTAAACCTCGCCGAGGCGTCGTTAATGGCAGGCTTGATCCAAGCGCCCGAGGATCTCAGCCCGTTTGCTAACTATCAATTTGCCAAGGAGAGACAGGGGCAGGTTCTCAATCGGCTGGTGCGATTACGTTGGATCGATGCCGCCGAGGCAGAGGCCGCGCGGAAACAGCCGCTACTGATTGGTCGCGTCACCTCATTTCGGGGCAGTCAATCCCCCTACATTACGGAAGCCGTCGTCGCCGAGCTGAACCGACGCTTTGGCAAGGAAGCGGTTTTGAAGGGCGGAATGCGCGTCCAAACCACGGTCGATCTCAAGCTTCAGCGTTTGGCTGAATCGACGGTGCGGACGTGGCATCAGCGCTTGTATGAACAAGGAATTTACGCCAGCTTCGAGCAAGGGCAAATGGCGCTGGTGGCCGTCGATCCGCGCACCGATTTTGTTAAGGCGATGGTGGGCGGTTACGACCACGAGACCAGTCAATACAACCGCGCGATTCAGGCGCGACGCCAGCCCGGATCGGCGTTCAAGCCGTTTGTGTACTACACCGCTTTTGCGACGGGAGCCTATAGCCCCGAATCGCCGATCGACGATACCCCGGTCTCATACCCCGACGGCGATGGCAACTATGTCCCCCGCAACTACGGCGGTAACTTTTCCGGTACGGTCAGCATTCGCAAAGCGATCGAGGTGTCGCTCAACGTGCCCGCAGTGAAAATCGGGCAAGAGATCGGCCTGAATAATGTGATCGAAACCGTGCGAACTTTGGGCATGACCAGCCCGATCGATCCGGTGATTTCGCTGCCGCTGGGTTCGATCGATGTTACCCCGCTCGAAATGGCCGGAGCCTATGCCACCTTTGCGAGTAATGGTTGGCGATCGGAAACAACCCTAATCGCTCAGGTCACCGACAGCACCGGCGAAGTGTTGCTCGACAATACGCCACGCCCCCGCCTCGTGCTTGATCCGTGGGCGACGGCTTCGCTCACCAGTACGCTGCAAGGTGTCATCCGCCAGGGGACGGCGACCAATGCCCAACTGACCCGACCGGCAGCGGGCAAAACCGGGACGACATCATCGGAGCGGGATATTTGGTTTGTGGGCTACGTGCCGCAGCTTTCGGTGGCGGTGTGGGTTGGGAATGATGATAATCGTCCGCTGCGGGGGAATGCCACCGGTGGCGGATTTGTGGCGCCAGTGTGGAAGGACTTTATGCAGAAGGCGTTGGCGAATGAGCCGATCATTCCGTTCAAGTCGCCGTCGGAGTTCGATCGACCCTAGTGGGTTCGGCTAACGTTGGTCTCTATCCTGGACTTATCCATCAGGAAATCCGAAAAGGCCGTTTCCGTCGAACTCATATTGACGGAAATCCAAATGTTCAACCCACCGGCTCCCCCTGCCGATCGCCATGACCCTTGATAATCCCCTTGCATCGTTTACGATTTTGCTGCTGGTGTCGCTACTCGTGCCACCGATCTTCGAGCGCCTGAGGCTACCGCGACTCATTGGCCTGATCCTGGCCGGAGTTGCCCTGGGAGCTGAGGGTCTCGATTGGCTTGATTCCGATAGCGACACGATGCAGTTACTTTCCGATATCGGTAAGGTGTATTTGATGTTTGTGGCGGGGCTGGAGATCGACCTCGCCGAGTTTCGTCGCCAGCGTGGACGATCGATCAGCTTTGGTGTGTTGACCTTCATCGTGCCGCTCGCTGGGGGGATGATCGTGGCCTCCTGGTTCGGGATGGGCTGGGTCACGGCGCTGCTGATCGGTTCGCTGATGGCGTCCCATACCCTGCTGGCCTACCCGATCGTGTCGCGGCTGGGACTCGGGCGCAGCGAGCCGGTGACCGTGACGGTCGGCGCTACGATTTTTACGGACATTGCGGCGCTACTGGTGCTAGCGATTTGCCTCTCGATTCAAAGCGGGAATTTCTCGATCGGCGACCTGGTAGGAAAACTGGTGGCCTTGGGGCTATACGCGGTGTTGGTGCTGGTGGGCGTAGGCATCGGGGGGAAAGCCTATTTTCGACGCACGGGCAACGATGAAAGCAACCAGTTTCTGTTTGTACTGCTGGTGGTATTTCTGGCGTCGGTGGGGGCGCAGCTCTTGGAAACGGACAAGATCGTCGGGGCGTTCCTGGCTGGGTTGGCGGTGAATGATGTTGTGGGTCGCAGTCCCGTTGAAGAAAAAGTTGAGTTTGTGGGCAGTGCGTTATTTATTCCGTTTTTCTTCATTGATATTGGTCTGCTGATCGATTTTGAAGGATTTACGAGCGCTCTGACCTCCGATCTCGCCTTGACGATCGCCTTGGTGGGTACGTTGTTGGCGGCCAAGCTGACGGCGGCGGTGCTGGCCAAGCTGGCCTTTCGCTATCGCTGGGATGAGGCATTGCTCATGTGGTCGCTGTCGATGCCCCAGGTAGCGGCTACACTGGCGGCGGCACTGGCAGCACTGAACGCCAACGCGATCGGTGTCAATGTGTTCAATGCCACGATCGTCATGATGGTGGTGACGGCGATACTCGGGCCGCTGCTGAGTCAGCGTTTTGGTAGCGCAGTGGTGGCATCAACACCGGTGAAAGAGGACGAGGTTATTGATCTGGATGGCGATCGCTGCGATCTCGGTGGTCGCCCACGTACGGCGATCGTCGCGCTCAAAAACCGTCGCGGCGTCGAATACCTCAGCCAGCTCGGGGCGGCACTAGCGCAGGCGGGGGGCAATCTCGTACCGGTGACGGTGGCGGTGACCCATGCGCCAATCTCGAAAACCGGCGTGCAGCGTGAGCTGTACCGCCACCGACAAATGCTCGATCGCGCCGTTGAGATCGGCAAGGCTCTCGATCTATCCGTCCACGCCGTCGCTCGTGTGGATGATGACGCGGCGATGGGGCTGATGCGAACCGCCCATGAATATAACGCGGACTGGCTGGTGGTGGGGTGGCATGAAACCACGAGTCTTTCGGCACGGCTGATGGGCAATACGGTCGATGCGCTGCTGTGGTCAGCGCCCTGCTCGGTGGCGGTGGCGGCGCTACAGGATGACCCGCGCGAGTTGCAAACGGTGTTGGTGACGATCGAGAATCTCACCTCCTCGGCGATCGTGCTAATCCGTGTGGGGCAAGCGATCGCGCAGTTTGCCGATGCACGTCTCGATATCATGTATCTCTGCGGTACGGCTCCGGCTTCGGAGGTGTTACACCGTTTTGAGGTGGCGCTGATCGACCTGAAGTTGGGAAGACCGATCGAGGTGGTGGAGACCGATCGTGTGGCGGAGACGATCATTGCGGCGTCCAATCGCCACGACCTGACGGTGATTCGTAGTCGGCGCTTTCGTACGGCGGGGGGGCTGAGTGTGACAGATTCGCTGGCGGATTTGACCCGGCGTAGTACGGGCTCGATCGTGGCGATCGAGCCGTGGCAGGCGTCGTCGGAGCTGGAATCATCACGCTAGACAGAGTCGTGGCACTGGATCGCTTTGCGAGTACAACGCAATAGAACGCAGCCCCTCAGCCCTGAAGAATGCCAACCAAAATCCGCAGCACGTCCTCAAGATCGGCAGGGACACGGTACAGGTTGAGATCTTGGGTCACCGTACGCGATCGCCGCTCCAACTGACCGAACTGCCAAATGTTGCCGGTGGAAATTGCACCGTAGAGCATGGGCGCGGTGGTGTCAGCCTCGAACCAGCGATCGAGGGCAATGAGTTCGATCGCCAGTTGAACGAACCCCCGTTCGAGATCTTCGTTTTTGGCTTCGATCACGAGGAACACATCGCGCCCTTGCAGCAGGTAATCCAGCGACCCTTTGAGCTGTGCGTTGACGGTGATCGGGTATTCCACATCGAGGCGAGCGGTGGTGTAGTGCAGCACATCGGTTAAAACCGGCGCGATCAGGAATTCACGGCGGGCGATTTCACTGGTTAGGCTGAGGCGCGGTAGGCTTTCTTCGATCCGAGCTTTCAGGTCGAGGAGGCGATCGAGCGGTTCCACCGATAAAGCTTAAGGAACCCAATTCAATAATTGGATAGATTCTAGGGAGTGAGACCTTTGAGGTTTTGGAAACCTCAAAGGTCTGAAATCGCTGTTTATGCTTTTTGTCTACTGAGTTATAGCAAAAAACGATTTGGTTAGGACGTATAAAAAAGCTGAGAGCACTGAGCGGAGTCGAAGTGCGGTTCTCAGCTTGGACGAGAGTGTCCTAACACAATCGGCTTACGCTATATAGCAAAAAACGATTTGGTTAGGACGTATCAAAAAAAGCTGAGAGCACTGAGCGGAGTCGAAGTGCGGTTTTCAACTTAGACGAGAGTGTCCTAATTTAATCGGCTTCTGCTATATCAGAAAAATGGGTTTAAAACCCCGTCCTTGCAGGACGGCTTTGCCGGATTCTCAATCTCAGCTAACACCAAGGGATGAACCACCACCGAAGCCACAAATTGAGCCAACCCAATGAGTATAATGTGACAGAGCCACAGACTACAAAGCGATGAAAGCAGGCTATCAGTATAGGATTTACCCCACCACCGGACAGCAGCAAAGCCTTGCTCAACTATTCGGCTGTGTGAGAGTCGTCTTTAACGATGCGTTAGCATTTTCAAAACAGTCTGGAAAATACCCAGGAGTTAACCTGCTCTCAGCACGGTTGACCCAGGCCAAGAAAA
>JAABST010000025.1 GCA_011390275.1 Geitlerinema sp. S16 | reverse complement strand
CCACCTAGAGCGACGATCTAAGATTATGCACAAGCAGATTTCGTATCACTTATGATCGTTCGTTTCTCTATTCTGACGCCTCAAACTCAAAAAGCACTCCTCACTATTTAGAGAGGAGTGCTTTTCTTTACGTCGCTCAAAGTTTCGAGATTTATGAGCACACAAGCATTCTCAGCTTGCTCTTAAAAACTCTAACCTTTAAGCAATACCGATAAGGCTAAGAACGATCTTAGAAGTTGAAGGTCGTACGCAGAACGCCAACCAATGCATCTTCGTTGTCGTTGTCGCCACCCGGAGCAGTTTGCCAGATCAGACCCGGCGTGATGTTGATGTAGTCGTTGAGTGCGTAGCGGTAGAAGGCTTCAACGTGGATGGGCACATCGTCACCGGTGTTACCAACAATCGTCGTCGAGCCGAGATAAGGCTGTGCACCCGCGAACAGACCGAGGAGGTTACCTTCGCCACCGAAGTCTTGGACACCAACACCTAGACCGTAGAACCACAGCTCAAGTTCGTCTTGGTTGAGGGTGGTGCTGTCGGCGTCGGTGTAGCCACCAAACAGGTTGACACCGATCGTATCGGTGGGCATGAATGCAAATTCAATACCGTAGGTGTTCGATTCCGAGACGCCGAGGCTGTTAGCCGAAGACGTACCAATACCGCCGATACCGCTATCGTAGATGCCACCACCGTTCATGTAGGTGCGGTTGTAGGTCAGCGCAGCTTGGAAGTTGTCGCCGAGGTATGCTAACTGAGCCAGAATCGAATCTTGACCGTTGAACAGACCTTGACCAGGAGAGCTCGAACCTGCTTGTTGAGCGAAGTAACCGGCAGAAGCAACGAAGTCACCGAAGCTGAAGTTAGCACCAACACCGGAGCTGTTGGTACCAATCTTATAGATCGGGCTTGATTCAGCAAAGCTGCTGATGGTGTGGTTCGCGCCGGTGTAGCCTTCGAGCATCGGGCTGATGGTCGGTGCGAAATCTTGCCACAGAGCGCCCCAAGGCGAAACGTAGACTTGGATGTTGTCGCCGATCGGGAAGTAGTACGCCAACCAGCCGATACCGACATCGTTACCGTTGTCGAAACCGTGGGCGAAACCGTCCATTTCGAGGCCGGAAACGCCGCCGGTGTTACCCGCATCAAGACGGGTGTGCAGGGCGTCTTCACCGGTGAAGCTGCTCACGAAGTCGAGACGAACACGATCGGAGAACGTGGTTTGGTTGTCGTCGAGATCACCACCACCTTCAACGAAGGAGTTGTCGCCGAGACCCCAAGCATCAGTTACCGTGAAGGCAACTTCACCAACCAGTTTGGTGGTGGTGGAAAATTGTTGAGCTTCGACGGTATCGAGACGCGATTCGAGGCTATCAACACGACCGCGCAGCGATGCGAGTTGTGCTGCGAAATCTTCTTGCAGTTTTTTGATGGTTTCGAGGTCGCCAGGAGCGAGACCAGGACCACCAACTTGAGCGAGGATTTGATCCAAGCAAGCGTTCAGACCAGCGGCGAATTCGTAGCGGGTCAGCGCACGGTTACCACGGAAGGTTCCGTCGGGGTAACCAGCAATGCAGCCGTAGCGCTCGACGAGGGACTGTAGCGCTTGGAAAGCCCAGTCCGTCGGTTGAACGTCTGACAGTTGCGACACTGACGTGACTTGGTCGAGGCTGCTGACGCTCGTGCCGTTCAGCTCTTGACGGTTGCTTTCCGTGATGAAGTCATTAACCGAAAGCTCTTTAGAAGCTTCGACTTCAACAGCGGGTTTAACCGCTTCGGTTGCGTTTGCGTTGGCGGTTAGGCCGACCAGAAGCGCTGCAGGGCTAGCCAGCAGCAGGTTCCACATAGATTTTTGCATGTTCTCTCTCACACCTAAACAGGTTTGATGTCAAATTATAGACGAACGATCGAAAGATTAACAATCGAATAAGATTGCATGACCAAAAAAATCGTCTGAGCCAAGGGAAATGACGTGACCCTAAACGTTAGACGGAATGCCTGCCGTTACGTTCCTGCCAATGGTTACACTTGGCTCCAATCGATGGGTCTAGCACTCCATAATTGAGAGTCTTAAATCATCGTCAAGGGTCGTCAAAGTCGTCAAAGCAGAGGCTTCGTACGTGCTTATACGTATATCCTATGTCGATGATTATTTAATTGGGGGGAAATACAAAAAGACATCTTTACTTCAGATATGCCCTGTTAGATCCGTTGGATACGCGTCACTCAGTCGTGCCATCTGGGTCGTAAACCTTGAGTCAACGTGATCGCGATCGTCATGTGACACACTGGAGGATGTCGAAATCTTAAGCATTTTTAGAGAGATCAACGCGATCGCTTCATGACCGCGTTGATCCCGTTTTTAGCAATCCTCATGGGCAAACAGCGCGTACTTTCGGGCGTACAACCGACCGGCAACCTCCACCTCGGTAACTATCTCGGTGCCATTCGCAACTGGGTCGAAATCCAAGACCAGTACGATAATTTTTTCTGCGTTGTTGATTTGCACGCGATTACCGTGCCGCACGATCCGACGGTGCTGGCCGGTAATTCCTACGCGATCGCCGCGCTCTATCTCGCCTGTGGCATCGATCTCGCACACTCCAATATCTTCATCCAGTCTCACGTCAGCGCCCACGCCGAATTAACCTGGCTGTTGAACTGCATCACGCCGATCAACTGGTTGCAGGGCATGATCCAATTCAAGGAAAAAGCGGTTAAGCAGGGCGAGAACGTCGGGACGGGGCTGCTGGATTACCCGGTGCTGATGGCGGCGGATATCTTGCTGTACGACGCGGATAAGGTTCCGGTGGGCGAAGATCAAAAGCAGCACATCGAGCTGACGCGCGATCTGGTGATTCGGATGAACGATAAGTTCGGTACGAAGAAAGCGCCGGTGCTGAAGATGCCGGAGCCGATGATTCGTAAGGATGGGGCGCGGGTGATGAGTTTGACGGATGGGACGAGCAAGATGTCCAAGTCTGACCCGTCGGAGTTGAGCCGGATTGAGCTGCTCGATCCGCCTGAGGCGATCGCCAAGAAGATCAAAAAATGCAAAACCGATCCGGCGCGTGGCCTGGAGTTTGACAATCCCGATCGGCCAGAATGCAACAACCTGCTGACCCTGTATACGCTGCTATCGGGTCAAACTAAAGAGACCGTCGCGGCGGAATGCGCTGATATGGGCTGGGGGCAATTTAAACCGCTGCTGACGGAAACAGTGGTCGAAGCCTTGCGCCCGATCCAGGAAAAATATGCGGCGGTGATGGACGATCGCGCCTATCTCGATTCGGTCTTGCGCCAGGGTCGTGAACAGGCCGAGGTGATCGCTACGGTGACGCTCGATCGGGTCAAAACCGCGATGGGCTTTTCGACACCGGTTTAATTTCCGAGCTGAATTCCCCGTTACGATAGTTAACTTGCTTTTATCTCTTTGACTCGTTATGAACCGCGTTTCCTCCCGCCTGCGTCAAGCGGTGCGCGATCGTCAATTTATCGTCACCGCCGAGATCGCCCCGCCGAAGGGAGGCGATCCGAGCCACATGCTCGAACTGGCAGAGGGTCTGCGCGATCGCGTTCATGCGGTGAACATCACCGACGGATCGCGGGCGGTGATGCGGATGGCGTCGCTTCCGGCGGCGATTTTGCTGCAACAGCAGGGTATTGAGCCGATTTTGCAGATGGCGTGCCGCGATCGCAACCAAATCGCGATCCAGGCCGACTTGCTCGGCGCTCACGCCCTCGGGATTCGCAATGTGTTGGCGCTGACGGGCGATCCGGTGAAGGCGGGGGATCATCCGAAGGCGACGGGGGTATTTGATTTCGAGTCGATTCGCTTGCTTCAGGCGATCGCCAAGCTCAATAGCGGTTTTGATATCAACGATCGGGCGTTAACCGATGGGTCTACGGATCTATTTCCCGGCGCAGCGGTCGATCCGCAGTCGAAGAGTAAATCTGGCCTGAAACGGCGTTTCGAGCGCAAATTGGCCAGCGGTGTGCAGTTTTTCCAAAGTCAATTAATTTCGGATTTTGATGTGTTGGCGCAATTTATGGACGAGGTGGCGAGCCTAGGAAATGCGCCGGTTTTGGCGGGAATTTTCCTGATTAAATCGGCGAAAAACGCGCGTTTTCTGAATAAATTTGTGCCGGGTGTGCAGATTCCCGAAGCGACGATCGAGCGGCTCGATCGGGCGGATGATCCGCTGCGGGAGGGCATGAAAATCGCCGCCGAGCAAGTTCGTCTGGCTCGCGATATTTGTCAGGGTGTTCACATGATGGCGATTCGCCGTGAAGATCTGATTCCCGAGATTCTGAATATGGCTGGAGTTGAGCCACTGTCGAGCCTGATCGCGTCGGGCGATCGCCCGACGGACACCTTAGCCAGCGCAACTCAATCGGCTCCGTCCGCTCAATCCTTCGCAACCATGATTGATTAGAGTATTGCCCGAAAATAATCGCCCATTTTAGAAGTTCGACTTTTCCAAAAAATCGGACTTTTCGCCCTCCCCACGGTGTTGCATCAAGGATTGATTGATCATCAGCGATCGGCATTCAACTGAATCCGTGGATCAACAAACTTCAGCAATAAATCCGCCAACAAATTCCCAATAATTAACATCACCGCCCCCATCATCAAACTCGCCATTACCAAATACAAATCCTGCGCCCGCACTGCTTCGAGAATCAACCGTCCCAATCCCGGCCAATTAAAGAAAAATTCCGCGATAAACGCCCCACTGAGCAGACTTGCGAACTCAAACCCGAGCAGTGTAATCAGCGGGTTAATTGCATTACGCAGCGCGTGGACGTAAATCACGCGGTTCTCCGGCAAACCTTTGGCGCGAGCCGTGCGGACATAATCTTGGCGCAATACGTCGAGCATTTGGCCGCGCATTAACCGTTGTAGCCCCGCAAAACTGGTGATGCTGAGGGCGATCGCCGGTAAAAAGGCGTGCCATGCCACATCCAGCACCCGCCCAAACCAGGACAAATCCTTGTGAAAAACGCTGGTCATGTCACCGACGGGAAAGAGCGGCGATAGCATCTGCGCCACGATTAGAAAAATCAGCGCCGTGATGAAACTCGGGAAACCCTGGCCGGTGTAACCGACGATTTGCAGCACCCGATCGACGATCGTATTTTGCTTGACGGCGCTGAGGATACCGAGCGGGATCGCGATCGCCCAGGTCAGGATCAGGGAAATAAACGATAGCAACAACGTTGCAGGAACGCGATCGCGTAGCAAAATCGCGACATCTTGCTGATATTTAAAACTACGCCCGAAATCGCCCTGGGTCACAATGCGCGTCAGCCAGCGCCAATATTGCTCGTAGGCGGGTCGATCGAGGCCGAAGTTTTGCTTGAGGGTGTCGATGGTTTCGGGCGAGAGGGTGGGATCTTGCGTGAGGGTGTCGAGGTAGCTGCCGGGAGCAAGCTGGACGATCGCAAAGCAGAGCATCGACGCGAGAAAGATCGTAATCGCGGCTTGGCCGATGCGCTTGAGGATGAACGAAACGATCTCGTTTTGGAATAGGCTCTGGAACAGGCTGGCGATCGTCTCGATGATGGGATTGGGTTTCTTTTTTGGGGCAGTTGTCATGGTGGATATCGAGTAGGGTGGGCACTGCCCACCACGATCAGCGTGAATCGAAGCTTGTTCTGGTGGGCATTGCCCACCCTACAAATTGCGACAAACTACAAACTAAGACGCAACTCGATCGACGGTGTGACCACGCGGAATCGAGGCGATTAGCTTGCGTGTATAGTCGCGTTCCGGGTGACGGTAGACCCGATCGGCGGGGCCAATTTCTTCGATTTGGCCTTGATTCATCACCATGATCCGATCGCTCATAAATTTCACCACGCTGAGATCATGAGAAATGAAAATATACGTCAGGCCGAATTCCTCTTGTAGCTCTTTCAACAGGTTTAACACCTGCGCCTGCACCGACACATCGAGCGCCGACACCGACTCATCACAGATCACAAATTTCGGCTCTAAGGCCAGGGCGCGGGCGATACAGATGCGCTGTTTTTGGCCGCCGGAAAATTCGTGGGGGTAGCGATTGACGGCACTGGCATCGAGATCGACCCGATCGAGCAAGTAGCGCACGCGATCGAGGCGTTCTTTTTTGCTCGCGCCGTAGTCATGAATCTGCATCGGTTCGAGAATTGCCGCACCGACGCTCATGCGTGGATTTAAGGCATTACCGGGATCTTGAAAGATCGTTTGCATGTCGCGTCGAAAAAATCGCAGCGCTTTAGGTTGCAAGGCCAGAATGTTGCGATCCTCGAAGCGGATTTTTCCCGCGAGCGGGTCGATTAAGCGCATCAGGGTGCGGGCGAGGGTGCTTTTGCCGCAGCCGGATTCGCCGACCAACCCCAAAGTTTCGCCGGGAAACACTTGAAAAGAGACGTCATTGACGGCCATGGTGTAACGCCGTGCTCGCCCGAAGATACCGCGTTGGGGAAACCCGACTTTGAGGTGTTCGACCTCCAGTAGGGGCGGCTGTCGTTGGAGGTAGGCCAACCGTTGCGCGACTTCGAGGTCGGTAATCGGGGTGTTACTGGGTTTGGGTTCGGTGATTGCGCCGATCGCCTCGGGTTCGATCGCTGCGCCAAAGCTGGAATTGAGTTTGATGGTTCCGGTTCCGGCGTCGGCGTGGTTGGCCGTGCTATCCAGATCGAAATTGTCGAGATTAAACCGATCGTCGTCGGTATCGAGGGGCTGACTGGCGATCGCGCTGAGGCGGGCGATCGCGTCTTGGTTTATGTCTGGATTGATTTCTGAATTGGTCTCTGGATCAACGTCTGGATTAATTTCTGACTCGATTTCTGGATTAACCTCTGATTCAACCTCTGGATTAATTTCTGGCTCAACCTCTAAATTAATTTCTGGATTAATTTCTGACTCAACCTCTAAATCAATTTCTGGATTCACTTCATCCTGGCTGATGGCCTCAACGCTGGAGGTCGCCGCGTCTAAATTGGCGATCGCCTCGGGATCACTGCCATCGAGAATGCTCCGAATACGCGCCAGATCCGATCGTCCCTGACCGCGAGATCGTACGCCTAAACCCGCACCGATTGGCGCGATCGACTCGCCCACAACCTTGCCAAAAATCTCCGCATCCGGCGTGCGTTCCAAAATCTCCGCCACGCCCGCCGCATTCGTCACCACCTCCATAAAATCCGCCACCGTCGGCAAACAGCGCATCCGCCGATCGAGCTGCGGACGACAGGCGATCAGCCCCTTAGTGTACGGATGCTGTGGCGCAGAAAAGATGCGATCGACCGTTCCCACTTCCACCAGTTCGCCGCGATACATCACCGCCACCACATCCGCCACCTCCGCAATCACGCCCAGATCGTGCGAGACAAACATCATCGACATCTGATGCCGATCGCGTAGCTCCCGCAGCAATTTCAAAATGGTCGCCTGCACCGTCACATCCAGCGCCGTCGTCGGCTCATCGGCAATCAACAGCGTTGGATTCGAGGAAATCGCCATCGCGATCGTCACCCGCTGAAGCTGCCCGCCCGAAAGCTGGTGCGGATAGCGATCGAGCCAATCTTGCTTGATCTGCGCCACCCGCTTAAGCAGATCCCGCTTACTCGTTGTCCCGTCCTCGGCTTCGAGTTCACGGCTCACCTGCTCGCGCAAACTGGCCTCATCCGCCACGAGCTTGACCTCCTGGAGCCGCTCGATCGCCTGCTGTTGCGCCTCCGCCACTGTCACCGTCTGATGCTGACGGATCGCCTCCACAATTTGATAGCCGATCGTATACACCGGATTGAGCGCACTCATCGGCTCTTGAAAGATCACCGCCATTTCGCCGCCCCGATAGCGACGCAACTGCTTTTCGGGAAGCGCGAGCAAATTAATTGGATTGGCCGTCGTGTTCGTCTTCAGCCAAATTTCACCCGACGTGACGCGACCGGGCGACGGAATCAAACCCATCACGGCCTGAGACGTGACCGATTTGCCCGATCCCGACTCGCCGACAATCCCGATCGTCTGGCCGCGCTCAAGCTGAAACGTGAGTCCCGAGACGGCCTGAACGAGTTCGGTTTCGGTGGGAAACTCGATTGAGAGATTGCGAATATCGAGGACAGTGTCACGGAAACGATCGCTCATGCTGAAGGTCGCAGCGCTAGGCCAGAAAGGTTATGAGCAATTCTAACGGCTTGGCAGGGAGCGCGATCGAGTCAGCCGAGTGTGACTTCGATCGGCGTGGGTATACACGCCCTAGAAGAGCGCCATAAAAAACGCACCGTAACAGTTACGGTGCGTAGTCTTAATCCTTGCGATCAGAATTAAACAATGCGTCTTGAGGGCTTAACCCCAAACAGACTTAAATCGGCTTTAAATACCGGATTTTATCCGTAACTTATTGGCCAGCCGGTGCAGCGTCTTCGCCTTCAGCCGGTTCAGCGTCTTCACCTTCAGCCGGTTCAGCGTCTTCACCTTCAGCCGGTTCAGCGCCTTCCATCGCGGGAGCTTCTTCAGTCTCTTCAGCGCCTTCCATTGCGGGAGCTTCTTCAGTTTCTTCCATTGCGGGAGCTTCTTCTGTGGGCGCATCAGCCGGAGCATCGGTCGGAGCTTCGTTCGCAGCACAGCCAACTAGCAGACCAAAGGAGAGCAGAGAAGCAGCGGTAAGTTTAGAAAGATAGGTAAGTTTCATTCGAGAACCTCAAAACGAGAAAAATAACGGACATCGCGAAGGAGAAGACGAACTGGTACGAATCGTAACTGATCTTATCGAAATGCGATCGTCAGCCCCATATCGTAACTTGTTATAGGTCAGCTTGGATTATGTAGCTTTTCCATTATCCTTCGCGTTTTTAGCATTACTTCTCTCTGACTACGCATCAACCGGAAGGTTGGTTTTATCTAAGCCCACAGCCCAAAAACCTATATCCAGTGAACGTTTTACACTTAGCTCAGGAATATCTAGATATCGCAAGATGTTGCAGACATTGCAATCCTTTATGATTTTTATCAGAATTATGCAAGTCTTCCATTACACCTTGCGTTTTAACGTTGCTCCTCTGTCGGACTCTGCATCAGAGGTCATTCGTACAAACGTCTATGGCTTTGAGGCTTCACGGGAAGACTCGCCAAGGCGTCCGGGAAGCCGGAGACTTATTTGAGCCGTGCGGGCTTCGCGACGCCTAAAACGGGTAATGTATCGGTACGGTAAGGATTTGGAGCTGCCGGAAAGACTGTGGTAGAGCGCTAGGGTTATGAGGACTTGCGTCACGATTTTTTTCAAGAATCCAAATTAGATTCCAGCTTGGATCTAATTCAACTCCAATTTGAAGCCATGCCCACTTCACCGATCGCGCCCACCGCTGAACCGACAACCTTCGACTGGATCGTGACCAATGACGCCCAGCTTCAGCATCTCGCCATAGACCTCACGACGCCCCTGCCCGAGCCTTATCGCCTGTGTCGCCTTCTTGCTAATATCGATGACATTCTCGATCGCACCGATGACGATCACCAACGCCTTGCCGCGATCACTCCCCGCGTGCGCCATTGAAAAAAATACAGTCTGGCAGCGCGACCCCAACGAAGAGTGTCTCGATAAATTGTCTGCCGTGAGTGATCAAACTCTCCAAAGCGGCGACATTGTCACCTCTCTCCCCACCGCCATTCCCTGCGTTAAAGCCATCTCTGACGAACTCACTGCGTCGTTTAATCTCTACGGTAAAACGAACT
The DNA here is from genome assembly GCA_011390275.1 of Geitlerinema sp. S16. GTDB lineage: Bacteria > Cyanobacteriota > Cyanobacteriia > Cyanobacteriales > Geitlerinemataceae > RDYZ01. Next base: position 51,706 of record JAABST010000025.1, on the reverse strand, counting down.
GTCGTCAGCGCTATCGTTTTGAGACAAAAACCTATACTGCCAAGCTGTTTTAGCGTGCGTTGAAATCAGTCTAAAAACCAATATCGAAGTCAATACTGACCGTCTGGGGTTCGATAAAACCCAGAGCTGATGACTCCAAAAACGAACAGCAGAACCGTCGAGATAGCGCGGAAATAATCTTTACATCCAACCCCAGCCGTCAGGCCGTGTAACAAAACATCAAACATTCTCCTAAACAATCAGCCTCTCAACGACCCTAGTTAGGGGCTTCGATATATTGGAGGAGCCTCCGTTTAGAGTGTGGCTTTCCAAGCGGGTGAATCATTTCCATCGTGGAGCGATCTATCTGTTCTTAAGCCCGTGCGCATTTAGCGATTGAGCAAACATAAGCGTCTGTTGCAAACAGCACTCGGGGTTTCAGGGCTTCATGGAAGCGTTACGAGAGCAGAGTCAAGCGTCCGTAGTATTTTTCATCGATCGCTAATCTTACGGATTCTCTACGCACGTTCCGTAGCTTAATTTAGAGAGGTGTTTCGCACTCCTACGCTGGTGTACACCGTTCTCCTCTAAACCACCACTGCGATCAACAACCGTTCAGCCCTCTAAATCTTGCATGATCGATCGAATTCGCTCCTCAAAACTATGGAAGATTGCGAAAAAACAAACGAACAACTGATCGAAGAGCTAGACACACTTCGTCAGGAAGTCGATCGACTCAAAATCCAAGAAATTGCCTACGAAGCCCAAACCGAACTCTTGCGGACTCTCGTCTCCATGGGGGACGTTCCGAGTCCCACCTTGGCGCTTCGATCGCTGGCTCAACAAGCGCTCCGCATCTGCAACCGCCTGACCGGAGCAGAAGAGGGAAGCCTCTTTTTTATTGACGATGACGGCCTGGTAACTGAATGCGTCCTCGCCCGTGGTGCCACGATTAAAGAACGGAAGGAAGATTTAATCGGGCGAGTTCTAGAAAAAGGTTTGGCCGGTTGGGTGAACGACAAGCACCAGGTTGGGTTAATTACCGACACCATGCGAGACGAGCGCTGGTTACAGTTACCCAACGAACCCTACACTGTGCGATCGGCGCTCTGTATCCCTATCCTGCGCGGTAAACGGCTGCTGGGCTTAATCACCTTGATGCATCCGCAGCCCGGACATTTTCGCTACGAAGCGGCGCGTCTGATGCAAACGACAACCACTCAAATCGGGCTTGTCGTTGAGCTTCTGCGCCGCTACACGATCGCGCGTGGCGAAGAAGAACAAACTCGCACGCACAACAATGCCAGCCAGCATGATGCTAGCCAAACCGACGAAGCTACCCCGCCCACAGCCGTAAAAACCTCCGCGACCACCGCCGCCGCTCCGGACTATCCGCCGACCACGACCATTCCGCGTTCTGCTTCAGCGCCCGTGGCTGACATGATTTCGACAGCCCTAGAGCCAACGGCGAGCAGTCCCGCTGCTGCGATTCAGTCGAATGACCCTGCGATCGCTGCAGACGCTGCCGACGCTACCCATCATTCACAAGCGACTGACCCCCCAAAATCACGAGAATCGCGAGAATCAGACGGTCATGATCCTGATCCATCGCTCGATCGACCCGTATCCACATCAGCTCCTCTCACCTCTTCCCTTCCTCTGACCACTGTTCCCACAACCCTGCGGCCTCACCCCCCTCAGCGAACCCCACCTCCACCCCCTTCCGGCCTTCCCCGCACTCCCGATCCAAATTCGCCCGTATTGCGCGAGAACGCACTATCTCGCCTCGGTTTGTACATCGTGGTCTGGGACGGTAAATTTATCTACGCCAACAACCATCTCGCCCGTATTTTTGGCTATCGTTTTAACGAAATCATCTCGCTCTCGACTATTTTTGCCCTCGTTTCCGAATCTCACTACGATTTTGTCGCCGAGAAGATTTATCAGTGTGTACGCGGCCAAATCAAACACTTATCCTGTCGGTTTAAAGGCAAATGCAAGGACGGTAAGCAGATTAACGTTGAGATTTACGGTGTTCGCACCCAGTTCTATGGAAAATCCGTAATGATTGGCGTATTGCGAGCCTTGCCGAAGCCCGTCCCGACGTTACCGGAGTCGCCAAAACCGTCTTAAAGCCGTTTGGGATTGACCCATAATTGTGTTGCTTGCCACATTGACCGCCGTCTTTCTGGAGCTTTGAGGCGATCGGGTCGCGGAATGCAACCGCCACAGGCTACAAGGAAACGCTACAATGTTGGCCGATTTAAGACTGAGCGGTTGGGGCATCAACCGTTAAGTTCGGCGATGTTAGACAGGCTGTGCCTGCTTTTGCTGTTTGAGCTTAGAATTCCTTTGCTGACCGGCAGGGGAGTATGTCAAGTCCGAATATTTCGATTTAATAACGCTAGATAACAATACGATGACCGTAGCCACCGCCAGTCCGACCGTAGAAACTCGACGCCGCGCCGTCTATCCCTTCACGGCGATCGTGGGTCAAGAGGAGATGAAGCTCGCGCTTTTGCTCAATGTCATCGATCCCAAAATTGGCGGTGTGATGATCATGGGCGATCGCGGTACGGGAAAATCCACCACGATTCGCGCCCTCGCCGATTTGCTGCCGGAAATGGACGTGGTCGCCGAAGATCCGTTTAACAGCCATCCGAGCAATCCCGAAATGATGAGCGACGAGGTGCGCGATCGTCTCGCCAATGGTGGCACGCTGCCCACCGCCAAGAAAAAAGTCCAGATGGTCGATCTGCCCCTCGGTGCAACCGAAGACCGGGTCTGCGGCACGATCGACATCGAGAAAGCCCTATCGGAAGGTGTGAAAGCGTTTGAACCGGGCTTGCTGGCGAAAGCCAATCGCGGCATCTTATACGTCGATGAAGTCAACCTGCTCGATGATCACCTCGTCGATGTCCTGCTCGATTCGGCGGCTTCGGGTTGGAATACCGTTGAGCGTGAAGGGATTTCGATCCGTCACCCGGCCAGTTTCGTCTTGGTCGGTTCCGGTAACCCCGAGGAAGGCGAGCTGCGCCCCCAACTGCTCGATCGCTTTGGAATGCACGCCGAAATTCGCACGGTGAAAGAACCCAATCTACGGGTCAAAATCGTTGAAGAGCGTAGCGCCTTTGATCAAGCGCCGCAGGATTTCCTCGGTCAACACCAAACCGAACAGGATGCTCTGCAAGCTCGCATCGTTCAAGCGCAAGAGTTGCTCCCGTCGGTGACGATGACCTATGAGCTGCGGGTGCAGATTTCCGAGGTTTGCTCTGAGCTAGATGTGGATGGATTGCGCGGCGATATCGTCGTCAACCGTGCAGCTAAAGCCGTCGCAGCGTTCGATGGTCGCACCGAAGTGACGCTCGACGACATTAAAAAGATCATTGCGCTCTGTTTGCGTCACCGCCTGCGGAAAGATCCGCTGGAAACGATCGACTCCGGCTCAAAAGTTGAAAAAGTCTTCTCTCAAGTCTTCGGCGTAGCCCTCGATGATGAATGAGAATTGATCCCTAAAACCATCGCGAACACCGATTTCTGATTCATTCCAAACACTTAAACAGACTTGTCTAACTCAGCCCAGCGCCGCATTCTCGGACTCGATCCCGGTTTAGCAACGCTGGGCTTTGGCCTGATCGAAATCGTCAACGATCGCCCCGTGGCTCACGACTATGGCGTGATCAAAACCCCGGCCAAGCAGCCGATCGGCGATCGGCTGATTACGATTTATGACGACCTTCACGAGCTGATCAATCTGGTAGCCCCGACGGATATCGCGATCGAAAAACTGTTTTTTTATCGCATGGGCAACACGATTCCCGTCGCTCAAGCCCGAGGCGTGATTTTACTGGTCATCGCGCAGGAACAGTTAAGCTACGTCGAATTCACGCCCGCCCAAATCAAACAAGCCCTCACCGGCTACGGCAACGCCAAGAAGCCTGATGTCCAAACGGCGGTGATGCGAGAGTTAGACCTGAGTGAAATTCCTCGCCCTGACGACGCTGCCGACGCGTTAGCGATCGCCTTAACCGCTTGGTTTCAGCGCTGATTGATTTTGCGGGCTTGCCGTACAACACCATAAATCAAACGCGAACCAGCCTGACGGAGCCAAATCGATCAGAAATGAACCCCGAATCAATGATTTTTATGAGATTGGGCGTGCGTATCTGAGTCCGAACGTTATAATTCGTTACGGAAGCCCCCGAATTGCACCCCATCCCCAAACTCATGAGCAACGCATCTGTTCACGCCTTTTTTATTGGTCGCGTCCTCGCGGAATCGATCAGCACTGCCGTAGAAAAGACGCTGACCAACGCGCTGAGTGAGGTCGGCAAATTCGACGCCGAACAGCGTGAAGCCCTACGTAAGTTCGCGACGGACGTTTTAGAACAGGCTGCCGCCGTTGAAGCGAGTACAGTGTCTTATGGGAGTGGCGATCCAGCAGCAACGGGTGGCTCAGAGGATCTGCAAGAAATGATCGACAACCTGCGGGCAGAAACAGCCCAACTACGGGCTGAGCTTCAAAAGTATCGCAATCGGTAATCAGACGAGCCTGACCCGACGTTAACCGCTTGACGTCACCCTTCAAACCCTTAGCCCCACGACGAGAAACCGAGTGTCTGCCCTGTCTGAAGACTCCCTGTCCGCTCCAGTCCGACACCGTGATCGACACCACGCCGATCAGCTTAACGCCGTGCGCCCATCTTCCGCGATCGCCCCGGCTCTAGACTTAGCCCCCAAGCTAGAACTTACCGAACGAAAGTATCGCTGGAACCGCAAGCACTACTCCTGGAATCGACGCCGCGTTGAGATCTGGTCGTTTGTGTTTCGCTTTTTGGCAGAGCTATGGGCGAACAAACGCCAATGGACGTATCTCGGCGGGTATAGCGATGAGAAGCTCGCTCAGCGTCGGCGTCGTCAAGCGATTTGGATTCGGGAAACCTTCCTAGAATTAGGGCCGACGTTTATTAAACTCGGGCAGCTCTTCTCAACGCGCTCTGATATTTTTCCGGTGGAATATGTAGACGAGCTGGCCAAGCTGCAAGACCGTGTTCCGGCATTTAGTTACACAATCGTCGAGGAAATTGTTACCGAAGAGTTTGGCCGTAACCCTAGTGAACTCTTCGACTATTTCGATCCGATCCCCCTTGCCGCTGCGAGTCTCGGACAGGTTCACAAAGCCCGGTTACGTAACGGCGAAAATATTGTCGTTAAAGTTCAGCGTCCGGGTCTAAAGCGTCTGTTCGATATTGACCTTGGCATTACGCGCGGCGTCGCCAAATACCTCCAAAACCACCCCTCCTGGGGAAAAGGCCGCGACTGGACGGGAATTTATGATGAGTGCAGCCGCATTCTGTACGAAGAGATTGACTATCTCAGCGAAGGTCGCAATGCGGATCTGTTCCGTCGCAATTTCCGCGATGTGGAATGGGTCGAAGTACCGCGCGTGTATTGGCGCTACACGTCGTCGCGTGTTCTGACGCTCGAATATGCGCCGGGGATCAAAATTAGCCAGTATGAAGCCCTTGAGGCGGCGGGTCTCGATCGAGCCCGTTTAGCGGGATTGGGAGCAACGGCGTACCTGATGCAGCTCCTCGATTTTGGCTTTTTTCATGCTGATCCCCACCCTGGAAATCTTGCCGTTAGCCCGAATGGTGCGCTGATTTTCTACGATTTCGGCATGATGGGCAGCATCACGACCCAACTGCGGGTGCAGTTGATGGAGCTGTTCTTCGGGGTTGCACAGCGGGATGCTGCACGTGTTGTCGATGCGCTGATCGAAACGGGCGCATTAACGCCCACAGGCGATCTCGGCCCTGTGCGCCGATCGATTCAGTACATCCTCGAACACTTGATGGACAAGCCCTTCGAGGAACAGTCGATCGATTCGATCACCGATGATCTCTACGACATTGCCTACGATAGCCCGTTTCGTTTTCCGGCTACGTTTACCTTCGTCATGCGGGCTTTTTCCACGCTGGAAGGTGTGGGGAAAGGGCTTGATCCAGATTTTAACTTTATGGAAGTGGCGAAACCCTTTGCCCTCGATATCATGAACCAAGGACAAGAACAGTACACGGGATCGATTCTTGGGGAACTCAGCCGCCAAGCCAGCGAAGTCAGCAATACGGCGTTGAATCTACCGCGTCGGATTGAAGATACGATCGAAAAGCTCGATCGTGGTGACGTGCGTGTCCGCATTCGCGCTTCGGAAACCGATCGCATTCTGCGTCGTCTCAGCGCCCAACAGGTCAGCGGTAACTACGCCGTCCTGACGGGCGCGACGCTGCTATCCGCGACGATGTTACTCGTTAACGGGTTTCTGTGGTTGGCTGGAGTGGTCGCACTTTTCGGCGTGGGCTTGGCGATCGCGCTCATTCGTTCTGCCCTGGCAGCGAAACGTTTCGATCGTTCCTAAGTCATGCTTTCCTGAGCCGGTAGGCCAGTATCATCCCCTATAATTTCCTAAGTTTTCGTAGATAAATCGGGTTCCATCCTGCGTTGTCCTTTAAACTCATGGCTTGAGATCAGTAATTAGTTCGCATGATAAAACCTGTTTTTGCTGGCGCAACCGACGTCGGCCTTGTCCGCGCCGTTAATCAAGACGCTTACTTCATCGATGAAGCGGGACGATTCTTCATCGTCGCTGACGGTATGGGCGGTCATGCTGCCGGTCAAGAGGCCAGCCGAATCGCCCAGGAAACCATACATTCCTACCTCGATGCGCACTGGGACTCTGACAAACCCTCTGAAGTCTTGCTAGAGGAAGCGTTCCGAGCGGCCAATCGCGCCATCATCGACGATCAAAAGATTAATCCGCAAAATGCGGACATGGGGACGACGGCGGTGGCGGCTATTTTTCGAGCCGTTGGCGACGAAGAGCCTAGCGTCTGGTGTGGAAATCTCGGCGACTCACGTATCTATCACCAGACCCAAACCGGATTTTCGCAGGTCACAGAAGACGATACCTGGGTCGCGCAGGCCGTTCGTATGGGCGCGATCGAGGTGGAAGAGGTGCGATCGCATCCGTGGCGTCATGTTTTAGCGCAGTGCCTCGGACGGGAAGACATGGGAGATATCGAAGTGCTGTCGCTTTCGGTTCAGCCCGGCGATCGTCTCTTGCTGTGCAGTGATGGCCTCACGGAAGAATTGGAAGATGACAGCATTGCCCAGGATTTACAGCACGAATCCTGTGAAGTTGCTGCTAACAACTTGATTGCTGCCGCGAAGGAAGCCGGTGGTCACGACAACATCACCGTTATCGTTGTTGATGTTACGGAGTAGTGCTTCGAGCTGTGATTGGTTGTAGGGATGCTTCCATGTGTCAGCTCTGCGATCGTGGATCAATGGGTGGAAAACCACAGCTTTTCGATCGCCTGCCGCCAGCTTCATGACGACGATCGAAATGCATTGAAAATGCTTGGAAAACTTATATAGAGCCTGTATTGCTATTTATTAAGGTTTCAATGCGTTTTGTCCGAGCCAAGGAGATGACAAGATAAACTAGCCATGATTATCGCGCGGTCTTCGCGTTTTACGCGGAAATCGTGCAGTAAGCTCCGGCCGATAATTAAGAATCCAGTTGAGAATTCACTTGGAGTTATCGTTACAATGTCTCATTCTGTAAGAATCTATGACACCTGCATCGGCTGCACTCAGTGCGTCCGGGCATGTCCCCTAGATGTTTTAGAGATGGTGCCTTGGGACGGCTGCAAGGCCGGTCAAATCGCATCTTCTCCACGTACTGAAGATTGCATCGGTTGCAAACGTTGCGAAACGGCTTGCCCCACTGACTTTCTCAGTGTGCGTGTTTACCTCGGTGCGGAAACCACCCGCAGCATGGGGTTGGCATACTAAATTCCATTTATCTATGGTTGAAAGGGGAGCGTTCTTGCTCCCTTTTTTTGTCTTTTTGGGCGTTCCGGTCGATCCCGTACTGGTGTTACCGATCTTTAATCCGTTCGGAGTCTTCATTGGATGTTATGAGAACAAGGCTTACGCAGAAGTCCGACGGCTGAGTGAGCCTTCGCCGTTCCAGTTCTCAGGGCAATGCGAGAAGTCGAACGGCTAAACCATCGTGCGTAAGTCCTGGGGGATTGAGATACGACGATTACAATACGTAGTGGCATCGTTCTGTAAACGAGCAAATGATTTTAATTATGGGCACAGCTAAATGCCGCATCGAACATGACCTCTGAAGATCCTAAATTCTTCACTTCGACCCAATCCGATGCAGAATTGTGGGCTGGGCTGCAAGCGGGGGACATGCGATCTCTTGGGGAGATCTACGATCGCTACGCCAGTCTGGTGTACACCATTGCGCTCAAGGCCACCAAAAATACACAAGATGCCGAGGATTTGACCCAAACGATTTTTCTGCGACTGGCAACCACGAACTACGACCCCAAGCGAGGATCGATGAAGACCTTCCTGGCGATTTTGACCCGATCGCGCAGCCTTGATTTGCTGCGATCGCGCCAGCGCAGCTATCACCGCCTCAATAAATTAGGTCCGCAACTCAACGTCCAATCTGAAACGGTTGACGTACCGGTAGAGGCCTTTGATCATGACATTCGGACTCAGGAAGTCCAGACTGCCTTGGAAAATCTATCGGAAAACCAGCGTGAAGTCTTGAATTTGGCCTACGGAGAGGGTTTGAGCCAAAGCGCGATCGCGGAGCATTTGGCCGTCCCTCTGGGAACCGTGAAAGCCTGGGCGCGACGAGGATTGCTCAAATTGCGACAGAATTTAACGAACAGCCTCAGCGAGGATATGTGAGCATGAACCAACCGAACCCTTCAGAAGAATTACAGTTGCTCGTTGCGGGCTACGTTTTGAACGATCTCAGTCCAGAAGAGTCGGATCGATTAGATCAGCTTAGAGCAGACTGGGATATTACAGCGCTGGTTGAAGACTTTCAGCAAAGCTTAAAGATCACCTATGATCATCCCGAAATACAGCCTTCGCCACGGTTACGAGCCGCCGTGATGGCCTCAGCGGAGCAGAATATGGCGGACGCGGTGGCTCTAACGACATCGGCGGCTAGACGTCGATCGGCAACACTCGAATCCCCTAAAAAGTTACCTTGGCGTCGTCGGGGTCGATCGCTAGGCGCGATCGCGGCACTCGTGATTGCAGCGCTCACCACCAGTAATGTCTTGCTATGGCGATCGCTCCAAGCCCAGCAGGCACAACCTTCAGCGCCTCTAGTCATCACACTTCAGCCGACGGATAGATTTGATTCATCGGCGGCGGTTGTCCTCAATGCCAACGCGCAAACCCTGAAGGCGACCCTGAGTATTTCTAATTTACCGCCGCTCGAACCGGGAAAGGTGTACGTCCTTTGGACGGTCTTAGCGGAAGATGCGCCGTTTACTAAAGATCCGAAAGGGGCGGTATTAACTCAAGTGTTTGCGGTCAATGCTGTCGCGGGAGAAACCCAAGAGCATACGTTTGCTCTGCCGCCGTTTTTCCAGCAGCCTGAGTTTGTGAAGGCGATCGCAATCACGATCGAAGATGAAATCGCCCCCCAGCAACATAATGAGTCACCCATCTTGATCCATAAACTCTAATCAGGTTGACTAATCACGCCGATCAAGCCGATCAAGTCGATCGATCTGAAGGTTTTCAATTTGGGTTAAGCTCGCACCGGGATAGTAAAACTCCAGAATTTCGGTGCTGGTTTTGCCGATATCGGCCAGGTTATAAGCGCCCGTTTGACTCAAGCCGACTCCATGCCCAAAGCCACCCCCAATAAATTCATAACCCCAGAGTTTTTTAGGAATGGTTTTGGTCGGTTGGGGTGGTGTTGATGCCGGTGTTGATGCTGGTGTTGGAGAGGCGGACGGGGAAGAGGTCGGGGAGGAGGTTGGTGTTGAACTGGGCGGATTGTTACCGGTGGTATTTTTTTGAGGTTCCGGTGTTTTGGGCTTCGGTGCTTCGTAGACGGGTTCGATATAGAAGAAGGTGCTGATGGGAGGATAAAACGCCGATCGGATTTCGTCACCCGGTACAACGATCTCGCCGGTGTCGGTGGTCACTAAGATCGACAATATGCGACCCGCCGTTGATCGCTCTGTAATCGCTACCGACTTAATCGCACTAAACTCGATCGGGCGACCGCTGCGCTGTAGATATTGCTTAAAGTACGTCGTGATGTCCTTGAGGCTGGTTTTCTCTCGCCAGCGAAACGTCTGCCAGTCGCTTTCATTGAACTGTTTTTCCAGCGCGATAAACTGCCGAAAATTGGCTTCATCGGATAAGGGCTTCGCGTCGAGATCCCAACTCACCTCAACGGAATCGAGAATCGCTTGGAGGTAGGGGCGCGATTCTCCCTGCCATACGTCTTCAAATGGAGCGGTAAAACCACCGGTGGTGGAAGAGTACAACGCATCGATCGGCTGGTTGTCGTAGGCGAGCACCTGTCCAGCGGTGGCGGCGATCGCCCGATCGGTGGTGGCAGTCGATCCCGTTAGTCCCCAGTAGGCTTGGCAGTGGGTGTCGGCGCAGAGTTCGTAGTCGTCGATCGCGAAGCGGTGGAGGTTTCGCAGGGCATAGGTGCGGGCAATGATTGCCTGGGCTTCGATCGCGGCGTAGGGCGCACCCGTGCCGATTTCGTAGGGGACGACACCGCGTAGGTAGGTCTCGATCGAGACGTGATTGACGAGGGTGTAGGTTCCGTAGGCGTTGGGTTGCATGTAAAATGTGCCGCCGTAGGTGTAGCGATCGGGCTGGGTGACGCCGTGTTCAATTTTCGCCGCGCCGCTGCTGGGTTCGATCGTGATCGCGTCGCCGCGAATGGCTTCTCCGAGAACTTTCCAGGCCAATTGCTGACGCCGATCGCGTGTGCCTTGAACCTTAAGCGTTTCGGTCAGATCAGCGGCGGTGGCACTGTCGATCAAAAACTGACGCAGCAGCGGCGAATCGTACACCTGGCGATCGGCCCACACTTCCCAGCGATCGGGTTGAGCGAGTTCGGTGGCGATGCCCCGTGTCTGCCACTCGCGGGCGCTAGCTTCGGCATTCTCGAAGCTGCGATGGACACTCAGCACGATGCGATCGTCGACGATCGGCGGTTCGGCGGGAACTTCATCGAGTTCGATCGAAATCGCGTCAAGATTACGGGTTTCACGCTGACCGTTGCGATCAAAACTAACGCGCAAACTGCCGCCATTGGCATCGCGCAGCACCAGCCGATCCTGAGGATTTTCGCCGAAGCGCTGAATGATCCCGACGTGAATCCGATCGTCAAAAGGTTGGTCTGGGTTAGGCTGGGCTGGCTGGGCTGGTTCGGCGGAACTGGGCACGATCGGCGTTGCGGTTTGGGCGATCGCCCGCTGGTTATCATTTTGCGCTGTGAGATGCGCCGAAAGGGTGAACCCGATCAGCAGCGCACTGATCGCGATCGCCGGTCTAGATTTGAATTTCATCGATTCATCCTCTTTTTTACTCGCGAATCAACTTTGACACGCTAAATCCGACAAATGAACTCTCAATGAACGGAATACAGCGATCGGGTCACTTCAGCACCCGGACATACTCCCGCGCGATCGCGGCGATGTGTTCCGCACGATCAAGCCCGTTAACAATGCGCCGCGCGTTATAAAAATCCTGCTTATCCTCGTTGATATGATCATCAAGACTGTGGTTGGTAAAGCTACCGTCACGCATTCCCCGCACCGCAATTTCTGCCGCGAGATCCGGTTCACTCGCTCGGTGCGGCTCACCAATCAGATCAACCCCAAGCAGTTGCGACCAGCGCTTATAGTTCACCCGCCCCGTGATTTGAATATAGCCGCGCCCCTTAAAACGCGGGCCATCCCCCCACTGGTTATTCCCCAGATCCGATCGCCACTCGTACGCCTGCCCGCTCGCGAATTCTTCCATCCACTGCCCCAACATCGATTCATGCTCCACCGTCGCCAGAATGTAAGCGATTTGGTTCGTATCCGTGACGCCGAAGGTCGCGCAGGCTTTAAACAGCAGCGGGATCGACGTGTAGGCGTACTCACGCACGGTCGGATAGGGAATCGAGGCGACGATTTTGTCGAGGTTGTAGCTGAACTCGGGTTCCGGTTTCGGCAAGACGGGGCTACCGCGATCAGGAGTGTAGGCGCGTACTGGCATCCGCAGCAAGGCTGACCAGGTTTCTTGTCCGACGATGCCATCGGAGACTAACAGTACGCGACGTTGAAAGGCTTTAACCGCGCGTTCGGTTTTGGGGCCAAAGAGACCATCGATCGTCTCGTTGCGATCGAGTAAGCCCTCTCGCTTCAAGGCTTGCTGTAACGTCTTGACGTCTTCAATCAGCGCTGGATGCTGAAGGCCATCGCCGATCCGCAAAATGGGAACCTTGCGCACCGGTTTTTCTCGGGGTGGCAGTCCGAATAGGGCGATCCAGGTGTCGAGATTGGTGGTTCCGGTGGGTTTAAGATCGCGATCGGTCTGAAATTGTTTGAGCGCTCGTTCTGTTTTCGGGCCGAACAGCCCGTCAATCTTCTCGTTGCGATTAAAGTAGCGATTGTTTTGCAGTGCCGTTTGTAGGCGCTTGACATCATCAATCCGGTTTAGATTATTAATGCCATCCCCTCGTCGCAATTCGGGCAACATCTTGGCATCAACCGCCGATCGCCGATCGGCCTCGCGAGCTTTTGCCACGATAATATCGTCAATTTCCGCCCAGGTTCCCGACCCAACGATGCCGTCTGTGACTAGCCCATGCTGCCGCTGAAACCGCCACACGGCGCGTTCGACCACAATATCAAACCGTCCCTCATTGGGGCGGGTTGGCGGTAGAAGCTGAATATCTTGGAGAAATTGCTCCAAAAATTTAACGTCGTCGGCATATTCCGGGTATTCGATACCGTCTCCCGGTTGTAGCATCGGGCGTTTCGCATTCATGGGCGTACCTAGGCCAAGGGGGGCAGAAACTGATCGTCGTCAGCCGTTATCAGCCATGATCGTCTTTAATCAATCGGACGATTTGGACGATTTGGATGTTCTGGGGGGCGTCATGGCTTGAGATCTCACGGGCGATCGTGCAGACATCGTGTCATCAAGCCGATCAGAGAACAGATCCCGAGAACCTTAACGACGTTTTCCATATTAGAAGTGTTGCTCACAAAACGCCCGTAACGATCGAGGTTTTGCCGTCCAAGCAGACCAGCGTATGTTAGGGGCTGTCATCAATTAAATTTCTAGCGCTTACTCAGTAAGGGTTGTAGCCCCTAGTTTTTTTGTTGGGTCGGGCGTTCAACAGCTTGCCCGATAAGGGTTCTACTATTAGTTGATGACACGCCCTAAATCTGAGACACGAAAATCACCACGGGGACGATCGATGAAACGTACGGCTCGTATGACTCATAAAACGCTTTGGCTGGCGATGATCGCAGCGGTCATCACGATCGCCATCAGTGCCGTCAGCCTGAGCCGCGATCGCCTTACGGCCACAGCCACGTCCACGACGCCCCCGATTCCCCTCGCCAGCGATCGCGGCCTCCACCTGAGCGGCAACACCTACACTGCCAACGGTCAATATGGCCTCGCTATTCTGTCGCAAACCAACCCCGAAACCCAGACCCGCGAAGACTTTAGCGTCACCCCGACCGCCGGTATTCCCCTGATTGAATCCCCCGATCGCGCCTTGGCCTACACCGCGATCGTACGCCAGCGATCGCAACCCCAACCCCTAGACACCATCGCGTTAACCCAGCTCGCGATCGATGCGTTGCAGCGCGGCGAGGGGTTTGTAGCTGGGGAGGCGATCGAGCTGGCTCCGGGGCGAGTTCGTCTGCCCTGGACGGGGATGGCGAACGGTGAACCGGTGGCGGGCAGCGCGATCGCGGTGCAGGATGGGGCGAGCGTTTTAATGCTGCTGGTGTCGGCGACGGGTGATGGAATAGATCAGCTCGATGCGGCGATCGGGCTATTGTCGCCAAGCATCACTGTAGAGAAACCTAAGCTTTAGCCGCTTGAGATCACTATGCCTGAAACCACTTACGATCGCATTTACACCGTCGTTCGCCAAATTCCGCCCGGTCGCGTCACCACCTACGGGCGCGTCGCCGAGCTGGCCGGACTGGCCGGAAAAGCGCGACTGGTGGGCTATGCCCTATTTAAAGTCGCGACGGACAATGCTGAAATTCCCTGGCAGCGGGTGATTAATGCCAAGGGTGAGGTTTCCCATTCGGTGTTACGCGAAGGGTCGGATTACCTTCAGCGGGCGTTATTGGAATCCGAGGGGATCACCTTTGATGAGCGCGATCGGATCGACCTCAAACGCTACGGCTGGCCTGAGGCGACCCCTTATACGAAATCCGGTTCTATATGAGAAAAATACAAAAATACTTATGAGCACTGAGCGGAGTCGAAGTGCGGTGTCCACCTAGAACAACGATCTAAGATTATGCACAAGCGGATTTCGTATTAGCCAAGTAAAAACGCAGAAGTCCGAGTTCTTGAAGAACTCGGACTTCTAAAACAGGGATTACGCGAACTTACTCGGGATCAACCCAGCGATCGTCATCCTTGATCAGCTTGATCAACGCCTCCACTCCCTGAGCCTCAGGAACCTTGAGGATTTCCTCACGACCGCGATACAGCGAGATAAATCCCGGCTGCTTACCCACATAACCGTAGTCCGCATCCGCCATCTCACCAGGGCCGTTGACAATGCAGCCCATCACCGCAATATCCAGCCCCGTCAGATGCTTCGTCGCCTCGCGCACTTTGTGCAGCACTTCTTCGAGGTTAAACAACGTCCGACCACAGGACGGGCAGGCTACATACTCCACCATCGTCTTTCGTAAGCCCAGCGCCTGCAAAATGCTGTAGCACACCGGGATTTCCTTCTCCGGCGCTTCGGTCAGCGACACCCGAATTGTGTCGCCGATACCGTCCGCGAGCAGCGTACCGATCCCCGCCGTGGACTTAATCCGACCATATTCGCCGTCGCCCGCCTCGGTCACGCCTAGATGCAGCGGGTAATCCATCCCCAGATCATCCATCCGCTTGACCATCAGACGATAGGCCGCCAGCATCACCGGCACGCGCGACGCCTTGAGCGAAATCACAAGATTACGAAAATCGAGCGACTCGCAAATGTGGATAAACTCGATCGCCGATTCCACCATCCCCTCCGGCGTATCGCCATAGGTAAACAGCATCCGCTCGGCCAGCGAACCGTGGTTAACCCCGATCCGCATCGCCTTACCCTGGTCGCGCAGCGAGATCACCAGCGGCTCCAAGGTTTCGCGAATCTTCGCACCGATCGCCTCGAACTCCTCCGGCGTATACTCCGTGCGATCGGCGGACGGCTTCTCAAACACGTATAAACCCGGATTGATCCGCACCTTATCGACATGCTTCGCCACCTCAAGGGCGATCTTCATCCCGTTATGATGCACATCCGCCACCAGCGGCACGTTTTGATAGGTTTCCTGTAGCTTGGCTTTAATTTCCGCCAGCGCCTTCGCGTGCGCCATACTCGGCACCGTCACACGCACAATTTCGCAGCCGATTTCGTGGAGACGACGAATCCCCGCCACCGAGCCATCGATATCCATCGTGTCTTCATTGATCATCGACTGAACAACGACGGGATGGCCACCGCCGACCGTCACATCACCCACACGAACCGGGCGGGTCTTGCGGCGATGAATCGTTGTATCGAAGGCGATCGCGTCAGCGCTACCGGAGCCGGACGCGGTCGGGTTGGTTGGAACCGACAAGGTTTGCATGGGTCTAGCTTAAAGATCGTGTCGAGTCATCAGTAATTGATGCGTAGCTTTAAGGTTGCCACAGAAAAGAAACGTTTTCGCCATCATTTTCAGAAATAGCGAAATCAAAAGCATTTTCTCTATGGAACCCGCTATCGAGAGGATTGTCCTGGGAACCGGCCAAAAACCAAGATAGAAGAGCGCCCAAAGCTTTATTTCGGAGCTTTTCTCAAAGTGCGATGTGGCTTAGTGGAATCATCGTTCGTCTCAATAGAAATACAGACGCCCTACAAAATAAAGCTGGCTTAACACAAACCTTCTCAATCCTCTGTGACAGCTTGACATTTGTACACGATATTAAACCTTTGCAAATTCAGCGTCATATTCGTTTGCGTCAATGAGAGTGCTGTTTTCCTTGCTCAAAGGCAAATACAAGCTTCTTATAATTTATTTTTAAAAATGCAAGCACCGTCTTGTATTTTTGTTACAAATACGATCAATATTAAGACGTGGCAAGTATTTTTCTTTTATTTTTAATACAAAAGGCAATTCTCATTTTTTTAACATTTTTTCATACTGTCCATATCTGTAAGAGAACCTTGATTTTTGACCAGAGGCTTTGAGTCGAATTTTAAATAAGCAAAAAGAGAAGTTTATGATACCAAATTAAATATCTCTAGAGATTGAGAAGCCATACTTTAAACAGAGTCTACACGGTAAGTATGGATTTTCTTACTCAAAAAAATCCATTTCCTATGACTTAATCGACTCGCTCCAATTGCCATAAAATTTGGTTGCCTTCGCGCCGAACACGTGACACAACCCAGTTTCGCCAAACCCAGTGATCACCGCGACTAGTGACAGCACTAGCATTAATGTCGATTAGAGCAGCAAGCTCAGAACTGCTGACGAGGTAGCCCCGTCCTGAAATTTCATCAGCGATATGGAGGCTATCAATTAAGTCTCTTAATTGCTGAACTCGGAGATTGCGATCTGGCAAATCTGTGATCGGTGATTCGCTAGAATCGAGAATTGAAAGAGTGTCATCTATCATCGTAAGTTTTTAGAGAGGTCACCTTACATGGAGCCCGCAGGGTTTGTATATCTAATTGTAACTTTACGTGAATCATACTGATAACATGTCTCGTGAAATTTAATGATGTTTTTTAGCATTTTGTCGCTTTAGATTGAGTTTTTTGAGCTTGAGACCAAAGAAAGCTTCGAGATCGAAATAGAATTGAGCCTCATAGATGGATGATGCTGCCAACGATCTTGTTGTGTTCTATCCTCGGCCTTGTCAACAGTCGATCGAAAAAAGATTGATAACAGTTCTCGCAAAGTAGAAGCGAGAGAGTGACGCACAAAACGATCGCGAGTGATCGCGGAGACAAAAGGAATGGGTGGCCTGTTATGCCGATCGTAGCGATCTGTGATCGGCTCCAGCTCGCGGCATTATATTTGTGATGCGAACAAGAAACCGGGGTATGGGCAAGGTCAAGAGTCTTGATGTTCAGTTAAGAAAAAACGTACGGTTTTCTTAACTGGAACATGGTTTCGGGCGATCGGACATGCTTGAAGCTTGGAATAATGGCGCGACCTAAAACGGCGCAAGATAAATACAGCTAATAGGCCGGTAATCTCTATCGATCCGAAATTTCGGATCGGTCAAATCCGCTGCGTCAGATCAACACAACGAAACAAGAGAACGTCCGATAAAAATTTCTGGGTGCATTGTGGCGGTGGTTGACGCTAACCCTGGCGGCGAAGCGCTTGAGGAACGATTCCATCGCTGAAGCCTTTGCAGGATAAGGGTTATATCTAATTCACCCTAAGCGATAAGATAGGAAGGATCATTCCGCCCTTTAACGTTTGCGTTTTTAACGAAATTACTCTTATGTCACGCTATCGTTCGCTTTTATCCGGCCTCCTCGCCATCATCACGATCGCCCTCGTTAGCTGCGGCGGCCCAGCGGTGAAAGAACCTCCGAAATACACCGCCGCTCAAATTGAGCAACTTTCTGGTTATGCGGCGTCCCTTTCTGCCGTGGAAGACCGCACCCGCACGGAACTCAGTGGGTTAATCGAAAAAGAAGATTGGACTTACGTTCGCAACTTCATTCGTGGCCCTCTGGGTACAATTCGCCAAACGATGAGTCTGGTTTCGCAAAATCTCTTGCTGCCTTCGGAGCGCAAAGCTGCTCTGGCTCAAGCCCGTGAGGTGTTCACTCATCTCGAAGATATTGATAAAGCCGCCCAGGATAAAAATGTCGTCGCAGCCCGTGCGGAGTTTCGTCAAAGCTTGACGGAGTTCGATGAATTTCTCAATTTGATCCCGGATGCGAGTGTGCTCGATTCGCCAGCGAGCTAGGGGCTATCATCAATTAAATTTCTAGCGCTTACCCAGTAAGGGTTATAGCCCCTAACTTTGTTGTTGGCCATTCTCTCAGGACTGGCGCATTAATTCGCTCGAACTTCCGGCGATCGCGGGCGCATCACAATGACGCCCTATGCGTTTCAATGTTTTGCGTTGGTTCTGTTTTGAAATATACGCAACCCAAAAAGCCCTGGGATCTTTGAACAAGATCCCAGGGCTTTTTAAGATTGAGCGCGATCGCGATCGCGCTCAAACATGGACTACTTAATTTCGGATAGCACCTTGCGAGCAGCCGTTAGGGTTGCGTCAATATCAGCATCGGTGTGAGCCAATGACGTAAAGCCCGCTTCATACTGCGAGGGTGCGAGGTAAACGCCATGTTCGAGCATTCCGCGATGGAATTTTGCAAATTTCTCGGTATCCGAGAGCTTTGCATCCTCGAAATTATGCACCGGGCCTGCGGTGAAGAACAGACCAAACATAGCGCTGAGATGACCGCCACAGGCGACATGGCCGGTTTCTTTGGCCACCGTGAGCAGACCTTCCGCGAGTTTGTTGGTTAGGCGATCGAGTTTTTCATAGGTTCCCGGCTGTTGCAGGATTTTCAATGTTTCGATGCCCGCCGTCATCGCCAGCGGGTTGCCCGACAGTGTACCGGCTTGGTACATCGGCCCCGCCGGTGCGACCATGCCCATGATGTCCGCGCGACCACCGTAAGCGCCGACGGGTAAACCGCCGCCGATGACTTTACCCATGGTCGTCAAATCAGGGGTAACGCCAAATTTTTCCTGAGCGCCACCGTAGGCGATCCGGAAGCCCGTCATGACTTCATCAAAGATCAGCAGCGAGCCGTATTCTTTGGTGATTTCGCGCAGACCTTCAAGGAAACCGGCGTCGGGAATGATGAAGCCGGAGTTACCGACCACCGGCTCTAGGATGACACCGGCAATGTCGTCTGGATTTTCAGCGAAGAGCTTTTTAACGGCTTCGAGGTCGTTATAGGGGGCGGTGAGAGTGGCGGCGGTGGCGGATTTCGGGACGCCGGGAGAGTCGGGTAAACCCAGAGTGGCGACACCAGAACCGGCTTTCACCAGGAACATGTCGGCGTGACCGTGGTAGCAGCCTTCAAATTTGACGATTTTTTCGCGTCCGGTGAAGGCACGCATCAAGCGCAGCACAGACATGCAGGCTTCGGTTCCCGAGTTGACGAAGCGCACCATTTCGACGCTGGGAACGGCATCGATTACCATTTCGGCGAGGACATTTTCGAGGGCGCTCGGTGCGCCGAAGCTGGTGCCTTTACCGAGGGCGTCGTGAAGGGCGCTGATGACTTGGGGGTGGGCGTGGCCGCAGATGGCGGGGCCCCAGGTGCCGATGTAGTCGATGTAGCGGTTGCCATCGACATCGTAGGCGTAGGCGCCTTCGACGCGATCGAAGACGACGGGCTGACCGCCGACGGATTTAAAGGCGCGAACGGGCGAGCTGACCCCACCGGGCATCAGCTTTTGAGCCGCTGCAAAAATTTCTTCGGATTTGGTGGTTTTAATTAGCGAGGAAACCAAAGCGTTCTCCTTCGATCGATAAACGGTCGGAATATTTGGAATTTATAGCGATCAAGCCGTTCGAGGTGAATGCGATCAATGCATTAACCGGGGGCGGATCGAGGTTCGGGCTGATTCTGACGGTGCGAGCTGAATACTGCGCGGGTTCAGAAATCGGAGGGGAAAAGACGATCGCGAGAATCTTAAATCGTTCTTTCGAGATTTCTTATCTTAATTGATGCGTCCCACCGATTCACCCTGGATCTGCGCTTTGATGACGTAATTTATGTGACAAATTATGTAACAGATGACTCTGATGTCATGAAGTTAGCTTGACTTCGCTTGACAGTGTGCTGGATAAGTTCGGCGTATTGGCTGGATATTGACGACAATACCGCCGGTAAATGAGTTCGAGACGCCCGCCATATTCTTCAAGGTTTGCCCGCTGACGACGATAGAGGCTCCGAAATCCGTTGGCAAAAAAAAGCGTGACGATCGCCACAACCAAGCCAAACACCGTTGATGATAGCGCAGTGCCAATGCCTGCCGTAATCGCGGCTGGATCATTTTGGGCCGGGTTGCCCAACTGAAGCCCGCCAAAACTTTGGATGAGACCCAGGACGGTTCCGAGCAGACCGAGAAGCGGGGCGGTGGTGACGATCGTCTCGAACAGGGTGCTAAAGCGCCGTAGGGTCACAAGTTCGGCGCGAGCTGCGGTTTCGAGGGCGAGGGCAAATTCGCTGGAGGTGGGGCGATCGAGTTCGAGGGCTTCGAGGAAGACGCGGGCGATCGGCAGATTGAGGTTCGCGCGTAGGAGATCGGTGGCGGCGGGGCCGTTGGCCTGAATCATCTTCAGGGCTTGGCGCACGATCGGATCTTGCCTGCGGGTAATCTGCCACCAAAACCAGCAGCGTTCACCGATCGCGGACAGCGACAGCAAGGAAAGCGCCAGCAGCGGCACTGCGACGATCCCGCCGAATTGTCCAATGATCGCGAGTAAGGGGGGCGAGAGGATCAGGGAGTCAAGCATCGAGCGTCCAAGGGAAGGGGAGCGATGGGTCTGGGTTTAATGCGGTGATGTGAGCCAGATGAGCCAGATATGATCCCAAATCCGCATAGGCTTAGGGAGATTAAGAAAATGCTGCTCTCACTGAATATTAAGAGACTGAGCTAATATTCATCTTTCCCTAAGCACAGTCGGATTTGGTATGAGAAATATAAGCGATTAACTCTAGACCAAGTTAGGGGCGGTCGGGCAATTACCTAGAGGGGCGTTTTGTGGATAGTCAACGACGAGTCACGGAAACATCTTTTTGCTGTAGCTCGCGGGCGGTGCGGTGGGGCAGGTCGAAGATGTCCGCCAGTTGGTCGATCGTGGTGTCGATGTCTGCGAGGGTGGCGGGTTTAACCAGGCCGTAGTAATCCACGAGGAAAACACGATCGTTTTTGACGGCTTGGAGGTTCTGCCAAAAGGGGAGGGATTCAAACTCGGCGATCGGGGCAGCGCTGCCCGGTGTTTCGACGATCAGAATGGTATCGGGATCGGCCTCGGCGATCGCCTCCGGGGCGAGGGTAACGTAACCGGCAGCCGATCGCTGTTCATCGAGATTGGCAGCGAGATTGTTCGTGAATGGCTCGATCGCGCTGCCACCCCAGCTTTTGCGGTTGAGGGAAAACAGGGGATCGCGGCTGGCCAGGATTAGGGTCGAGCTGCGATCGGGATCGTCTGCGGAGGCTTCGCCCGCTGATTCACTAGCCGATTCATCCGCCGATTCCTCAGCCTCGTCTGATGTTTGCGATGGAGCGGTTTTCGTCGTTTCCGTCGTTGCGGCTTGAGCGTCCGCCGTTTCGGTTTCGGCGTCTTCCGTCTGCGGTGTCGTGTCGGCGCTGTCGGAATTGTCTAACGCTTCTGGATTGCTCGGTTGCTCAGAATCATCCGAACCATCCGGGCTCTCCAAATCATCAGAGTTACCAGAACTATCAGAATCATCCGAGGTCGAAGTCGAACGCAGGGCAGCATAGCGATCGAGCAGCGGCGTGGGGTCAGTGCTGGTCGCACGGGCGAGATCTTCGATCGTGGTGAATAAACTCTCCCAACCGTCAAGGCGATAGCGCTGGGTGGGAATCCCGGCCTCATCAAGCTGCGCCAAAATGCGCTCGTGTACACCCGCGATCCCCACCACGAGATCGGGACGCAGATCAATAATCGCCTTTACGTCAAACTCGCGCCCGTCGCCGATATCTGGGTATTGGCTCAGGTCGGCATGTTGGGCAACATTGCGATCGTGGGCAACACCGACCAGCTTGTCGGGATCGAGCTGATGCAGAATGTCCGCCGCCAACGAGGACAGCGCCACGGTGCGCTTGGCATTGGTGATCGGCTCGGTGGGCTGGGCGATCGCGGCGGTTGCCCCGCTGGCCGATTCACCGTTTTCGGTCGAAACGGCAGAGGGTTGACCCGAATTACAGCCCCATAGACCGATCGCAACAAGCGACGCAATCGCCAACTGCTGACTTAGATTTGCCATACCGCACCTCAATTTCAATGGATCGATCTTGATCGGTCGATCTCCAATGTGTTGCTCAGCTCCGGTTGTGATCGCCGCTGCGATCGTGCCCCTTCCCTATTGATTAGACTAGCCCGCTTCCTGGAGCTTGGTATAGCACCCGGAGGACAGAGGCGCGATCGGTCTGCGGTCTCGGACATTTCACCGGGGACAGGACTGACGCCAAATGGGTTAAGTCGCCCAAGCTCATGAATGGATACTATGCGTAACACAAGTGCGTGACACAAGCTGGAAGCTTGTTTACAACCCAGATGCTTGAGTTACGTGGCTTAAGTCACTTTAATTTGCTTGGGCTACTGAAGAAGTCCTGTTGATGAATTGGCACGGTGCGTAGCCAGTCAGCCAGTAGGGTGGACACTGCCCACCACGATCAGCCCGCGCATCAGTATCCGTGATGATGGGCATTGCCCTACAAAACGGCTTTTAGATGAGTCGCGCCAGTACCGCCGGAGCAGACGAGACACCCGCGCGACGAATTCATGCGCCCCCATTCCTCCGCTAGAGCCAATTGCCAATCAGGACAAACGGAGCCCAATAAAACGGCTTGGCATAATCTCCCCCGAGGGCGATCGTCTTAAGCTGGGCTTGGCGCAAAGCTTCAGCTTTACTCACATCCGGCTGCACCAGTGCCTCGTAGAGAAACGTCATCTGTCGCGCAGTCGCATCGTCATTCACTCCCCACAGCGAGGCGATCGTCGCCCGTGCGCCGCTCTGGACGGCAAACCCCGCCATGCCGAGAATCGCCAGCTTATCGCCGATCGCCGTTTGGCAGGCACTCAAGACCAACAGGTCGATCGCGCCGTGACGCACTTCATCACGACTGAGGAGTTCATCCCGAAAGTCTGTGAGGTTGAGTTTGCCATCCCAAGCCAAGACGAATGTGCTGTCGGGGGTCGAGCCAAACTGTCCGTGGGTGGCCAGATGAATGATCGGATGGGATGCGTAACGCAGCGCCTCTTTCAGTTGCTTGAGGGTGAATTGTTGATTGATGCGCAATTCAGATGGCATACGATCGGCGATCGCCTCGACCTCATCCCGTGCGCCGGGAAGTGGGCGGAACCCTTGGCGTGCGGCTTCGAGCGCTCCCAGGAAAACACTGAAGGACGTGGAAGGCTGCGGTTTGGTTTCGAGCAATTGTAGGCTGGGAGCTAGGGCGATGTTGTAGCGTTCGATCGCGTAATGCTGACCGTCGAACAATGCCGTCATCGGAATCGTCCGAAATGGCGCATCGAGAACGAAAACCAGCGTTTCAATTCCAGCAGTCTCCAGGCTGGCGCGAAAGGGTGCAATCATCCATTGATCAAGGCGCTGCATGGCCTCCTGCTGTTCCTCTAGGCCACGCGATCGGCTCATGGACGATCGAGCCGCTGCCGCCGCCGCGAAGGTGACGGCTTGCGGCTGTAACACCGTATAGCGCTGCATCGTATTGTCGGGCAATGACAGCAGGATTTCGAGCCGATCGGGCAGGACGATCGGGTAAAGAATAGCGGCGTGGGGATCGATATTGCTCACTTCGATCGGGCGACTGGTTAAACAATTGGCACGAAAATAATTGGCGATCTCGGCCACTTGCAGCGCTTCGAGCAGATCCCGTGCTTCGCGGATCGCGTCTTGGCTGGCATTGGGTTGTAGCAGCAGCCCGATCGCTTCGCGGTAGATCGGCTCGACCGTATCTTGAAACGAAAGCTGAGTATTACTATCCGACAGGGCATACGCCTGCCGAAAACTGCGGAATTGCACGATCGCCTGACGGTAGGGTTCCAGCGCCTCCGCTGGGCGGTGGGCTTGGATGAGCAAACGGCCGAGATGATGATGATAAATGGCCGCAATGCCCATCGCCTGAGCTTGGTTGGCGAGGGCGATCGCGTCGTGAGTCAGCTCAATGGCAGTCGTGAAATCGCCGAGATCGCCATAGAGCTGCGCCAACTCGCTCGTGATCTGTGCCTGGGTGCGGTGATCGCCCACGTTTCGGCGATCGACAATTCCAGCGCTTAAGCCAGTGGCGAGATCGCGGGGAGCGATCGCCCAGCGGTACGTGTGGTTACACCAATCCCGAACGCGCTCGGTGAGGTACACCTGAAGCTGTGATTTGGCTCGACTATTCGGCAAATCGATCATGCGCTCCAATATGCTTTGCAGCGCTGTATCGATCGCTTGGGTTTGTGGAGTTTCGATCGCAAGGTGATCGTGGGGCGTGCCGACGGCCTCGAAAGAATTTGTGCCGAATGGCTCCCGTTTGTCTGTTCTGCCCTGACCCTGACGTGCGATTTCGATCGCCATCTCGCTATCGATCGCGCCCAGTTCAGCGGCGATCGCATTCGCGCTGTCGGGGTTAACGGCGGCGGCTTCGCGATAAGACTGGACGGCGATAATGAAATCCCCGCGATCGCGAGCCAAACGAGCCAGACGAGACAGCAGGGTACTTTGAACGTCCGTCAGGTGGGCGCGACGAGCCAGCCTGAGCGCCTGTTCAAACAAGTCCTGGGCGTTATCCCGTTTCCCGATCGTCAGCTCCACATCCGCGAGATGCAGCAGGTTGAGCGTTTGTAGCTCGACATTTTCAATCCGATCCAGGTCAATCCGATCCAGGTCATCACGCACCACCGCTAACTGTTGGCGAGCGCGTTGATATAAACCGAGTTCGTGGTAGAGAGCGGCGAGATCGAGCTGAGTGGCGATCGTTCCCACCGTGTCATCAATCTGTTGATAAAACGAGAGCGCGACTTCCCAACTGCCGATCGCCTGTTCGATCAGGCCATTGGCTTGCTGAAGGTGACCCCGTTGAGCCTGAAGTTGGGCGCTGAGTGCGGGTGGAGGATGGGCGAGATCTCCGAGCAAGGCAAACCCGCGATCGAGGGCGATCATGGCGGCTTCAAACTCGCCCATCTCGAAGTAGGTGCGCGACAGCATGTAGGCGCTGCCCGCAGCTTCAGCCCACTGTTGCATACGTTCATAGTGCGCGATCGCCGCTTCAAAATCACGCTGGGCTTCGGTGTAGTGATGACGCTTCAAGGCGTCGCGACCCGATTGCTCCAGATCGTTGGCGTCGAGGAATGGAGAACTGTCCGCCGCTTCGGGATTGATGGGGTGTTCGATCTGGGTCAGATCGATCGTCATCGGATCGATCGCCGTCGAATCCGCAGCCAGAACTGCGCGATCAACGTAGCGGGTTGAAGCTGGGTTAATCCTCTGGGGGATCAGCCGCCCTGGGAACACCACGAGCAAACACGTCACAATCCCCACAACAAGCCGAGAAACGATGTAGCGGTGTTTCCGTTGGGAGTATTGACGGAATTGGCGGAATTGGCGGAGATGACAAAATTGACCGAGATGATGAAATTTAGACCGAACGTTGTTTGAGATCTGAGCTGAAAGGTGCTTCAGTCGGTAGCGTACAACCTGAAAAACCATAAGCTATCGCGATTGTCTTCGTGATGAATTTGAAGATGAAGTTATGGGCATCTCAGACGAAGGGGACGAGGCCGACTCGCAGGACGACGATCGGCGATTATCCAACATCACCGCCGCCGGTTCGACAAGCTGGATATGGCCGTCGTCGTAATCCCAACGGCTTGCTTCGATGAATTCACGCGGTGCTGTCGGTTCTGAGTGAGGATCGGTCTGGGGATGAGTCTGGGGATAAGTCTGGGGGGTGACAGGAGGATTTGCATCTGTTAGCGATCGAGGATTTGAGGTGAATGACGAGGATGAACGAGCTGCACGATCGGCAGATATCGGCTCGGTCTCGGGAGGCATCAGCTCACGCCAATCGCGATCGTCGTGCCACGCGGTGGTGGTCTCTAGGGTGCGATCGACCAAACCGAGGGTGCGTCCATGATCAACGATCGAAAAGCGATCACGATTACTCGCCGCGCAGTCCTGTGCGAGCAAATTATGGGTCAACAGCTCGCTGGATAACGAAACGAAGCTGGGGTCAGTGACGATCGTATCGTTGTTGACCTCCACCACGCCATCAATCCCGAGCTGAGAACTGGCGTCAATATTGCTGCGATCGCCCAGAAAAAAGCCCCGAGCTTCGATGAGAATCTGACCACCACTGCCGCTAAAGGCATTCGCCGAAATTCGACTCCCCCCGATCGCGGCAAATACACCGGTATTGAGCGAGAGATTGCCACCATTGCCCCCTCCCAGGATCGCGTTACCGGCCTGGGTCGAAAGTTCGCTGGTGTCTTGCAACACGGCGCTGGAACGGGAACGGATCGCGAGGTTTCCCCCCTCGCCCGAGTCACTGCTCGCCACGATGGCAGCATTGTCGTCGAGTATCAGGCTCTCAACGTCAATATTGATATTGCCCGCGTTTCCCAATCCCTCACTGCTCGATGAAATTCGGCCTTGATTCTGAAGGACTAAGCGTTGAGCGGAAATCGACAACTCGCCACCGTTGCCCACACTTCCTGTCCCTAGCCTTAATGCCCCGGAGGATAAACCCCCCATGGAGAGCAAATTGGATTGATTCCCGCCGACGATCAAGAGACGATCGCGAATGTTCGCGTTCAGCGATCCGGCATTATTGCGCCCCAGCGTCGTTGTCGAGATACTGCCACCATTCAGCAGCGAAAGATTTTCCGCTTCGATCACCATATCCCCGCCTCTCCCGGCATCAGACGCCTGACTAATGGTGGCCGTCGTCAGGATGCCACCATCGATGACGATATCGCCTGCGACCCGGAGGGTTAAACTTCCCGCATCTCCCGATCGTAGTGCCGACGGTGTGATCAGCCCCCCATCACGCAAAATCAACTCTCCGGCTTCAATCTCTATATTGCCCGCTTTGCCTGCTCCTGCTGAACCGGAAATAATGCCGATGCTAAAGTCTGGAATGTCAGCACTCGAAAAGAATAGCCCTAAGGCTTGTGATTCCGTCTCTCGTAGGCTGCTGGCGGTGACTAAAACCCGATCGCTGGCTCGGATGCGGATGTCACTGCCCTGCCCCGTGCTGACCGTCGTCGTCATGATCGAGCCGTTATTGATCTCTAGCAGACGAAGATCGAGATCGATCGCGCTACCGCTACCGGTCACGGTTTGCGCCGCGATCACACCGCCCGACTCTAAACGCAGGGTGTCACCCAACACGAATAGGCGTCCAGGGTTACCAAATCCCAGGTTTGCAACCTGAATCCGCCCTCCATTCTGAACTTGAAGTAAGGGAGTGGTAATCGTAAGGTCGCCAGCATTGCCCGTGGGTACAATCTCGGCCAGATTGGGAATGATTTCGAGAACAAAGCGCGGGAGCAATGTGCTGGTGGTAATCGATTCTGCGGAGCTGGCAATGCTACTGCCGCCAACGATCGAATCGCGACTGTTAAGCGTAATCGACACGGCACTATTGAGCGTGACATTCCCCGCATGGCCAGAACCCACCGACAGCGAACCCACGCGAGCGCCATCAATGAGGGATAGTCGGGGGGTGTTAATTTCGACGTTGCCTGCGTTACCGATGTTGATTGTGCCTGTCCCGAGGCTACTCCCTTGACTGTCCGGTTCTGTCCCTTGCAGGCGCACATTCTCGCCCGCTTCGATTTGAATATCTCCACTGCGTCCCGAACCTGTGGTTGAGGTCGCAATGGCACCACCTTCTTCCAGCACAAGCTGACGCCCTCGGATACGAATATCGCCGCCATTGCCGGTGGCCAAGGTCGTAGAGCTAATGTTACTGACTTCTTCAGGCCGTCCCGGTTTAAAGCCCCGCACGAAAAATCGATCGCCAACATCCACGATCAGATTTCCGGCCATTCCAGCGGAGTAGGACAAGGTATTGGTGCTGGCTCCATCAAGCAGAACAAGGCGATCGGCGGAAATCACGATGTCGCCACTGCGACCGTCACCAAATGTTTCCGTACTGACAAAGCTGCCCTGACCGTCCTGGGGTGTGCCATTGATCGAAATATCTTCGATCGCAGTCAGGCTAAGATGACCGCCCGGTGTTGTGTCGAAGTTTTGCAGTTGTGCAAAGGCTCCACCGTTAATCGCGATCGACTCGGCGGCCAGGGTGATCGACCCGTTGGGAAACCCATTGGCAGTTAGCGCGGCTTGATCGCGAAGCTGGATGCGTCCGCCCAGATCTGCGGCCTGAAAGTCGAGACTCGCGCCCTGGGATTGATCGAGATTGTCGAGATCCACGCGCCCCGATCGCACACCGCCGATCACGATCGTGCCGCTCGGCGCATCAAGCTGAGTTCGCTGCACGTCAATGTTGCCGCCAATCAGACCCAAGGTTTGACCGGGAGCGGTTGCCAGCACGCTTTCGGAACGTTCCACGTTGGCGGCTCCGATCGTCGCATCTTTCGGCGATAGCAGCAGTCTCAATAGGTTGGTTGCGATCGAGGGAGCCGTAATGGCCTGACCGCTCCCGCTTACGGTGATCGTCCCCGGCGCGATCGCCGCGTCGAACTGTAGACCGACGGGTACATTGACCGACAGGAGAGGGGGCTGATCGGTGGCGATCGACGGC
This sequence comes from Geitlerinema sp. S16, assembly GCA_011390275.1. GTDB lineage: Bacteria > Cyanobacteriota > Cyanobacteriia > Cyanobacteriales > Geitlerinemataceae > RDYZ01. The sequence goes on along the minus strand of JAABST010000025.1, from coordinate 23,057 downwards.
CAGGTGAGGCCGTCGCTAAAGTTGATCGCGTGGGCGGTTGTGGCGATCAACGAGCCGCTGAGATCGAGGCTGGCGCGATCGCCGAAGCGAATGCCGTTTGGTGCGAGGAAAATCAGATCGGCATTCGCGGCCAGTGTGCCGTCAATTTCTGCGATCGCCGAACCCGTCACTCGGGCGAGGATGCGATCAATACCGTCCGGCGTAACAAACGTGGCGCGAGTGCCATCGCGTAGGACAAATTGCTCAAAACTATGAAATACATTCGATCCGGCGATCGTGCCGCCTCGGAGTTCAATTCCAGTCTCGCGATCCAGGGCGATCGAGGCTTGCGGTAGCGTCGCGTCGGGAATAATTTGTGCGATCGCCGGACGCGCCAGGAAACCGAACGCACCCACCCCAATCGCTCCAATCACCCCGATCGTCGCTCTGATTCTTGACCCGATCGCAAACGGGCAATGAATCGTACCGGCTGGTTGCAGGCGGAATCTCCCAACAGTCCAGGCGAGTCGTAATCTTACGGTCATAATCTCAAACTCGTCATACGGGTAGATGCAGGCAAGCGGGCTAGGTTGGCAACCGCGCGATCGCCTCAGACAGCGTCGCCGGGAGACGGCGCACAATGCGCCCCTGCTCACGCTCGATCGTCACCAGCGTTACCCGCCCTGTGACGTACAGCAGAGCGCGATCGGGCGACGACAGCTCATAAATCCAGCTAATCCGCACGCCGCGCACCGGCTCTAGGCGAGTCCGCACCGAAACCCGATCTCCCAAACGCAAGGCGCGATGGTAACGCAGGGTGAGATCCACCACCGGCAGATCGCACCCCGATCGCACCAGATCTTCATACCCCACCCCTAACGCCCTCAAACACTCGACCCGCGCCGTTTCCAGCCAGGTGACATACGACCCATGCCAGACCACACCGGCATAATCCGTGTGATGGGGCTGAACCCGCGCTTGCACTTCAAACCAGCCATCGTCCGTAAACGTACCGCAGGCTTCATCGGCGATCGGCGATGCACCCGTTTCGCTCGATCGATCGTGTGCCGTCGATTCGGTCTCGCCATCTGAATGATTCATACACTCACCCTAAATATTGGCGATTAGCTATCCGTAATAAAAAATTGGCTTATCGTTGAGCCAATACGGCCATTATCTCAAGACGCCATACAACACAATTTTTCTTCCAGCTTGATCCTAAGCGCTCATCCCATCCCAGCGCCCAACTGTTAAAAATCCTAAACAGCCGGACTAAATCGTTCAATCCGTCTGTAAGGCTCATAAGTGAGCTTTCGAGTTGTTTGGGGACATTGAAAGACATTGCTCTGGGAACATTGCAGACTGTTTCAAATCGTCAGGCTTCGACAAACTCATTTACTCACGATCGTGCGTATGCTGAGACCTACCGCCACCGCCCAAGGCGATCGCCGCAGATCCGTGTACACATGAGACGTGTGCTTCCCACGCGCCGTCATAGCAGACTGTTAAAGAAAATTTCATGAAAAAGATCGAAAAAATTCTAGTTGCCGTTGCTGGACGCGGCTTATGCGAAGAGGTGGTCAACCAGTTATTGGTTTCGCCAAGCATCCAAGACGCCAAGATCACGATCTTGCACGTCGTCCCGTCGCAAATCAGCTCCGATGCCGTTGCCGAAAAACTCGCTGAGGGTGGCAAAATCCTCGCCGACGCAGTTTCCACCATCAACCTTGATGCCAGCAAAATTAACCCACGACTCAAGCAAGGCGACCCCAAGACGATCGTCTGTGACGTTGCCCAAGAGGAAAACGCCGACCTAATCATCATGGGATCGCGCGGTCTCGGACGCCTGGTCTCAATCCTCGAAAACTCCGTGAGCCAATACGTCTTTCAGCTCGCAGACCGTCCCATGCTGCTCGTGAAAGACGATGTCTATGTCAAACGCTTCAAGCGGATCATGGTGGCTCTCGACCCCTCGGACTCCGCCGCCGAAGCCCTCGAATCCGCGCTTTATCTCGCGAAAGATTTACCCGGCTGTCAGCTCATTCTGGCTCATGTCAATCCGCCGGAACCCGAACTGGCCGCCAGCGCTGACCCCGTCCTCGCTGCCGCCGCTAAACGTGCCTCGCTGTTGGGCGTCCCCACCGCCTGCATCACCGAAACCGGCAAAGCAGGCCCCGAAATCTGCAAACTCGCGGAAGACCAAAACGCGGATCTGCTCGTCCTCGGTTCTCCCGATCGTCGCCCCAGCGTCGCAAAAGGCTTGCCGGATATCGATCGACTTCTCGGCAAATCGCTCTCTGACTATGTGCGCGTTTATGCCAACTGCCCCGTCCTGTTAGTGCGCAATAACAGCGAAGCGTAGTTGCACGTAACGAAGCGTCGTTAGTCGTTAAACGTTTTGCAACTATAGTCAAAACTCAAAAGCCGTCTCAAGTTTGAACCTGAGACGGCTTTTGATTGGTTGTTATCTTGTTAAACTCGGTTGACCCAAAAGACGAATCGATTAGGGTCGATCGTAAAGACTAAGAGTTTGACTCACGGCTTTGCGTTTGGATGTAAAGCACGAGTAGAAAGACCGTCGGAACGAGAACGAACAACAACGTTGCCAAAAATCCAAGTTCGTTAACCTGCATGAAACCCAGCCTCTAAAACGATATTTGAATGATAGTTAGAACCACGATATCACGGCTTGGTTTTGACGCTGACATCTCCATTCACTAAGGTCTGGCAGGCAAGACGATAGCTCTCGGGTTTCTTGCGCAGACGGCGATTTTCAACATCGGTTTTCGGTGAGAGGTTCTCCATCCCCTCCACAATTTCAACGAGGCACTTACCACACTGACCGTAGCCACCACAGTTCGTCAGTTTGCCCCAGTTCGTATAGACGTCCACATTGTTTTCTAACGCTTTGAGACGCAAGTTCGCACCTTCCATTGTGAAGGTACTCTTGTCTTCCTCAACGAACTTAATAGTAGCCATAGGTCGATAATCGAGCGTAAATGACATGAGCTAAGCGCTAGCGCAGATCATCTAAGATGTCCACGCCGCTTCTGTGAAGAATTCTAACCAGTGGTGTTAACCTTTTGCAAAGTTTCACTGAATTGTGTCCCTCGATCGCCTGCTCAACTTTGAACGGGCGATCGCTGTGTTGATCTCGGATGAATCGCGCCGATCCGGTCTATAGGGTGGCGTCAATTTCATCGCGGAGCGGATGATTGCCCACGGCGCGACGCAGGTTTGCCAGGGCGCGATTGTAGCCGATGATGGCCTCGACGCGGTTGCCCTGGGCTTGGGTGAGATCGTCTTGAGCGGCAATCACTTCGGTTTGGGTTCCGACCCCGGCCTGGAAACGCAGGCGGGCTAAGTCGAGGCTTTCTTCAGCGAGTTTGAGGGCGTTTTCAGAGGTGCTGACGTTTTGCAGGCTCGCTTCAAGCTGGTAGTAGGATTGCTCGACCTGTAGGCGGACTTGGTTGCGCTGGTTGGCGAATTCGAGTTCGGCAGCCGTTTGGGCGAGTTCTTGGTCGCGGACGGCGGCTCCCGTTGCGCCACCGTTAAAGAGCTGCCAGGAGAACTGTAGACCCGCTGTATAGCCTTCTGTGAGGCCGCTAACGCCGTCGTCGGAGTTGTCGAGGAGATTGGCGGAGGCAAAGGCGGCAAGCTGCGGTAGTCCCGAGGCTCGGGCGACCCGTTGCTCTTGGCGTGCGATTTCTCGCTGGGCGATTTGCTGTTCGAGTTCGGCGCGGCTGCGGAGGGCGAGGACGATCGTCTCCTCGATCGGCAGGTTCCAGGTTCCGGCCAGTTCGATCGGGTCGCTGGCACTCACGTCCAAATTGGGCGGCAGATCGAGCAATCGCGCCAGGGTGCGACGCGCGACCTGCTGATCGCTCTGCGCTTGACGGAGGCGCTGCTGGTCGTTGGCAAGCTGCACTTCCGATCGCAGCACATCGAACTGTGTCCCCACCCCGGCACGTTCGAGCGCCTGAGCATCGGACAAACTTTTCTCGGAGTTGAAGACCGCCGACTCGGCGATCACGACGCTTTGATCGGTGTTTTGAATGTTGTAGTAGGCTTCGGAAACGCTCAGCCGGGTGTCTTCGGTTTGGCGTTCGACTTCGAGTTCGAGCAGGCGCAACCGTTCACGAGCCGATTGGATGTTACCGTCTCGGCTGCCTGCGGTGAAGATGTTGTAGCGCAGACGTAGCTCGGTATTCCAGCTTGTGCTTGTGGGGTCGGTTTGTAGGATGGATCGATCGCCCGTGAGGTCAACTTGTCGCTGGATGCTGATTCGGGCGTTGGCGGAGTCGCTCCAGGTGTAGTTTGAGGTGAGGTCGAGCTGTGGCCAAAGGGCGGCTTGGGCGCTGCGTAGGTTTTCCTGTTGGCGCTGGACGCTGACGATGCTGTTTTGCAGGTCGATGTTGTTGCGTAGGGCTAGCTCGATCGCCTGGTTGAGGGAAATGGGCTGGTCGCCAATGATGGTGACATCTTCGGCAAGGGTGGGGAAACGGAGCGGATTGGGGTGGGGGTTAAGGTAGCGCGGCGGCGGGGTATTTTCGTTGAATTGCAGCTTGATCTCGCCGTCTTGGGCGATCGCGCCATCTAGCATCGTCGTGAGATCTTGGGTATTGGCAACGATCGGCGTCCCGCGATCGGAAATCGCCAATTCGCTGACGGAACTGGACTCGTTTACGGTAGCCGCAGTATCCATCCCGCTGGAGTCGGCGTCATTTAGCGGCGTTGTTTCCCGATTAACCTCGGGGGAAACATCCAGCGCTATCTCGTTTGCAAGCCCATTGGCAAACCCATTGGTAAACTCACTGGCCGCATCACGATCGAGGGTATTTTCTGATTCAACCTGAGTACGATTCAGCTCATCAAGCTCAGCATCCACGGCAGCGGCGTTGTCAACGAAGGTCGTCGCCTCATCGGACTCTAGCGAGATACCGGTCGCTGGTGTAACCCACTCATCGTCTAAGTTTGCGCTGACCTGTGCGACGCGATCGGCTTGCATGTCAGCCTTGATCGACGCATCGATCACTGTCCCCGTTGCCCGAGCCGAGCCGAGCGTCAGCAGGAGCGTGCTGGTCGTCGCAGCGAGGAGTAAGTTCAGTCGAGTCATACGGTTTAGTTCGAGCCGGTGTGGACGAATCCGAGGTACGGGTTAACAAAGTTGAAGGGGCAGGCGGTTTGATGGCCTTGACTGCCAGGGGTGCTTCGAGTCGAGCCGCTGAGCGACGCTGAGATCGCTGAGATCGCTGAGCACAAGAGACGACCGCATAAAAACCCCCTAGCACCATAGCAAGTTTGTCGAGTTTTACTTTAATTTTTCTGCTGTGGTGCTGAGGCGATCGCGGGGTGAATCGACCGGTTGCGCTCGGTTTTGTTCAATGAACGGGCGTTAGGATTAATCGAAGGATGGATTGGATCGATCGTCAAAAAATAATCATGATGGATTCATTTAAGTCATCCAGAAACTCAGAGGAAACGGGTCGATCGCGCCCGACGAACTTTCGGCGGTATCGGCTTACAAGCTGGATCAACATCGAGTATCGAAGACCTCGGATAGCGGTGAAAAGTTGCAATTTAGACCCATGACCTTTCGATTTGACCCGCGTTCGTTTGGGATTTTTCTCGTCGTCTTTGTTGTTGAGGTCGCGATCGCGCTATGGCTCGACGATCCCTTCGTGCGACCACTGGTGGGCGATACCCTCGTGGTTATCCTGGTGTTTTATTTTGTGCGATCGTTTATCCAAACCCGCACCCGCTGGCTTGTCCTCGCAACGCTGGCGTTTGCCTGGGCGGTGGAATTTTCGCAGTATTTTCGCCTGGTTGAACGCTTGGGTTTGGCTGATAATCGGCTGGCGGTCACGGTCATCGGGTCGGTGTTCGATTGGCGCGATTTGGTGGCCTACACGATCGGCGCGGCGATCCTTTTGGCTGTAGTTCGGGATTGAGACCCGCTACGGTTTTTCGTGGGTTTTAACCGGATTTACGCCGAAGTCCGACTTCTACTTGGGATTAACCGGGTCTGACCTTGCCGTGACTACACCGCCACCCGCACGATCGCGATTTTGCCCGCGAAACAGGCCGCAACATCGGTTCCCGGCAAAGCTTCACGGCTCTGATAATCCCCTTGGTACAGATAGCCCTCGGGCGTTTGCTGATAGTTAATCGGCAAGGGCGACGTACTCGCCTCACAGACCACCATCTCCGGCTCCTCCGCCTCGTCTGCTAAATGCGGTAAATTCACGTTCCAAAACGTGCCGCGATCGCAACCCCAATCGAATAAATCGCCCAACACTCGTGTCGTTAACTGCGTCGATCGCTCCCAATTCAGCGGCCTGTGTCGATCGCGATACTGTGAAATGGCAATCCCCGGAACGCCATGCATCGCGCCCTCCCGTACAGCGGCCAGCGTCCCGGAAATATAGGCATCGACGCCCATATTTCCCCCCGAATTAATGCCCGACAGAATCCAGCTCGGGTTCGGGCAGAGTTGATGCAGCGCCAGACGAATGCAGTCGGCGGGTGTGCCGGAAATGGCGTAGTGGTTGGCGTCGCGCGGGTCAACGGCGATCGGGCGATCGGCCGTGACTTGGTGGCCGCAACCGGAGTATTGCCGATCGGGAGCAACGACGATCTGGGATGATTTCCCCAGGCGATCGAGGGCAGCAGCGAGGGCAGCGATGCCGGGGGCATCAATGCCATCATCGTTGGACAGAAGATAGATCATGGGGAATGAGTTTTCGGTTTAATCTCTGGTCGAGTCTGTTTGCATCAGCCCTAGCTTTACCACATCTTTTTACCTGGCCTAGTCCCTATGAAACGACTGATTTCCGCGATCGTGAGCCTCGGGATTCTGATCGTGATTTACACCAAAATCGACTTCGCCGGACTTGTGACGGTGTTTCGTGATTGCGATCGGCTGTGGATGGTCATCTCCCTGGGGATGGTCATACCGCTAACCCTGGCGACGAGCTGGCGACTACAGCAGCTCATGCCCGAAGCGGGGCGGATCGGCTTTGGGATGGCGAATAAGCTAACCCTGGCGGCGAGCGTCCTGAATATGATTCTGCCGTCGAAGATGGGCGATATCGCCAAGGCGTATTTCATTCGCGATCGGGGCTATCTGAGCGGATCGCTGTCGCTGTCGCTGGTGGTGTTTGAGAAAGCCTGCGATCTGCTGTCGCTGCTGCTGTGGTGCTCCTTTGGGCTGCTGCTCTACCCGAATAAAGACGCGCTGTTTTGGTTGATGGCGGTGGGGATTGTCGGCGGTTTGGTTGGCGGGACGGCGATTTTAGCATCGAGCCGGATCGCGAATCTGGCGTTTCGGATCGGGCGGCGAATTGCACCGGGTGGAGCAAACGGCAAGGTGGGGCAAAAGCTCGATCGCCTGCAAGCCTCCTGGCGCGAGATGCAAACGTATTTTTGGCGCGATCGGCAACAACTGGCCGTGATTACGCTCACCTCGATCGGCATTTGGCTGCTCCACCTGCTGCAAATCTGGTTTTTCATCTTTGCGCTCAAGGCCAGCGTGCCGTTTATCGCCAACCTCGCCCTCTCGCCGCTCTCGATTTTGGCCGGTTTGTTGCCCCTCACCTTTGCCGGAGTCGGCACGCGTGATGCCGCCCTGATCATCTTCTATCAGCCGTATTTCAACGCGCAAACCGGCGCGGCGCTGGGTTTACTCTGTACGTCGCGCTATCTGTTGCCCGCGATCGGTGGTCTACCGTTTTTCGGGCAGTTTCTCAGTCGGGCGCGATCGGAAAAAGCAGCCAAAACAGCGGGGCAGTGAGATCGACAAGACTGACGCAGAATCAGGCTCGCGTAAGAACACTTAATAGCGAGACCCCGGAATTATTTTGTATGGTGATCTTGCGGGATCGTCATCGGCGACCCCGCAACCTTGAGCGACGAGTCACCCAAGGTGATGCTGCTATGGAGACTAAAACGATGAACATTTTGCAACACTGGCTTGCAAAGATTTCGCCACGTTACCGCAGACGATCGCCCCTTTGGATTGCCCTCAGCGTCGCCGTTTCGATCCTGATCGCGGTGGTGGTACGTGCGCAACAGCCTGTGGAGTTGACGATGCTGATGCACGTCCCCGAAGCGCAGCAGTGGAGCGCGATCGTCGATCGGTTCGAGGCCGAAAATCCCGACATTCGCCTCAACGTCATCGAAGGTCCGAGCGCCACCAATTTAGTCGAAGACCTCCACACCTCGGCCTTCATCCTGGGTGATTCTCCCTACGATCTGATTTATCTCGACATCGCCTGGGTTCCCAAATTTGCCGCAGCAGGCTGGTTAACCGATCTGTCTCAGTTCATCTCTCAAGACGAGCTGGCGAACTATCTCCCCGGCGATCTTGAAGGCGGACGCTACCAAGATGGACTCTATCGGCTACCCTTTCGCACCGATATGGGGATGCTCTACTACCGCAAAGATTTGCTCGAAGCCGCCGGTCTAGAACCGCCCCAAACCTTTGCGGATTTGATGGAGAGTTCCAAGCAGCTCCAGGCGAGCGGTGTCGTGGATTGGGGCTACCTGTGGCAAGGCAAGCAGTACGAAGGTTTGGCGGCGATGTTTGTGGAAGTGCTGGAAGGCTTTGGCGGGTTTTGGGTGAATCCGGAAACCCAGGCGGTGGGGCTTGATCAACCGGAGGCGATCGCGGCAGTTAACTTCTTGCAGCGTGCGATTAGCGAAGGCATTTCACCACCGGGAACAACGACCTATACCGAAACCGAAACCCTACGTTTTTTCCGTAATGGAGACAGCGCCTTTTTACGCAATTGGCCGTACGTTTGGAGTGAGGTGAATAAGCCCGATTCGCCGATCAAAGGAAAAGTTGGAATTGTGCCGATGGTACACGAGCCGAATCAGTCGAGTGGAGCCTGTCAGGGGGGCTGGGGTTTAGGAATAAACCGGTTTACAAAACATCCTCAAGCGGCATGGCGAGCCTTAGAGTTCTTTGGTAGTGCTGAAGTCCAGAAGCAATTTGTTTTACAAAATAGCTTCATTTCAAGTGTTCGATCGTTAGCTGATGATCCGGAGATCACGGACAAATTTTCTCAGTATAAAACCCTCGTTGACATCCTCGAAACTAGTCCGGTGTTACGGCCTTCCGTGCCTCAATATGCACAAGTATCCGACATTTTACAGCGTTACTTAACGTCAGCCTTTACGGAGTCAATGACACCGGAGACCGCGATGCAGGCGGCGGCTCGCGAAACGCGATCACTGCTCGATCGTTAGCGGTACTTTTTAACGTGGCCTTAGGCTTTTGATGTTTTCAAAACCTCAAAGGTCTCGCCCCTTGCAATCCATTCATTCCCTTAAAAGAAATCATGGAACATCGATCTTTTGATAATCACGATCGCCGCATTGCCATCTTTTTTCTCGCGCCTGCATTGCTGCTGCTGCTCGGGGTCTATGGCTACCCGATCGCCCGCTCCTTCGGGATGAGCTTCTTCGCAGAAAATCTCGGCACGCAGCTACAGCCCGTCTTTCACGGCCTCGGCAACTATAGCCGCATGGTGGGAGACGGGCGATTTTGGCAGAGTTTGGGCAATACGACGGTGTTTACGCTGGCGTCGGTGGTGATTGAGCTGGTGCTGGGTTTGGCGATCGCCATGTTGCTCAATCGAGCTTTTGTGGGGCGCGGTTTGGTACGGACGATCGCGATTTTGCCCTGGGCTTTGCCCACTGCCGTTATGGCCGTCGGCTGGAGCTGGATTTTTAACGATCAATACGGTGTTGTCAATGATATTTTGCAGCGATTACATCTGATTGAAAGTGGTATTAACTGGCTCGGAAATCCGACGCTAGCAATGGTTTCGCTGGTGATTGCGGATGTGTGGAAAACAACGTCATTCGTTAGTATTCTCCTACTCGCGGGCTTGCAATCAATCCCAAATGATCTCTACGAAGCTCATGCGATGGACGGGGCGACCCCTTGGCAAAGCTTCACGCAAATCACCTTGCCGCTACTCGTGCCACAAATTGCGATCGCAGTGCTATTTCGCTTTGCTCAATCCTTCGGGATATTTGACTTAGTGCAGGTAATGACGGGCGGAGGCCCCGCCGGATCAACTGAAATGGTGTCGCTTTATATCTATTCTACGGTGATGCGATATCTCGATTTCGGCTATGGAGCGGCCTTAACGGTTGTAACGTTTGTCTTGTTAATCGCAGTGGTGTTATGCGTGGCATGGCTACTGCAAAAACGCGGTATTGATTTGGTCAACCGCTAACGAAAGCTTATTGGTTTATAAGTGGTAAGTAGCCCAAGTTCAAAAATAGATGGATCGCGGGTAACGAGACCTTTGAGGTTTTTAAAATCTTAAAGGTCTGAAGCCACTATTAATTAGCTTGATCTACATTAACTGTATAAACGTATAAGTTCTTAAATCTCGATAAGTGAATAACTCAAATTATTTAAATAATATGACCGATCAATCTTCACTCTCTACACCCGTTTGGCAGCGAATTGCGTTGGGTTTCGCGATCGCCGCCCTGCTCATTTTCTGCCTAGCGCCAATTTTCTGGCAGTTCCTCACCTCCGTAAAAGTCAATGCCGACATTGAAACGACCCCGAATATCTATTTTCCCAGTCGCTACACCTTGAGCCATTACGTCGAGCTGTTCGCGCGGCGGCCCTTTTGGAATTATCTGTTTAATAGTGGTTTTATTTCGATCGTCTCAACGCTGCTGTGTTTGGCGATCGGAACTCCTGCCGCCTATAGCCTGACGCGCCAACCGGTTCCCGGTAAAAATATCATTTTGGGCGTGATTTTAATTGTGACGCTTTTTCCCTACATCTTGCTCTTTCTCGGCCTCTTAGAAATCGCACGAGTTTTCGGTCTGGGTAATAATTATTTAGCGCTGATTGTGCCTTACACCGCAATTAATCTGCCGCTGACAATTTTGGTAATGCGTAGCTTTTTCCAACAATTACCGCAAGATTTAGAAGATGCTGCCAAAATTGACGGCTATAGTACCGGGCAAATGCTGTTACAAATATTGCTGCCTTTAACCCTTCCTGCACTAGTGACCACCGGCATTTTGACGTTTATTTTTGCCTGGAATGAATTTCTGTTTGCGCTAACGTTTATGACCCAAGAAGCGTTGAAAACGATACCAGTGGCGACGGCGCAACTCAGTGGCGCAAGCCAGTTTGACACGCCCTACGGCCCGATCGCGGCGGCAACGGTGGTCGGGACAATTCCACTGGTGGTATTGGTGCTATTTTTCCAGCGCAAAATTGTCCAGGGTCTAACGGCGGGTGCGGTTAAAGGATGACCCTTATGCGGTTGATTCAGTGCGATCAAGCGCGATCAATTAGGCCAGCTTGAGCGAAATTGAGCGTAATTGATTGAGCGGTATTCATTTAAAGATTAATTCGATTTTATTATGGCGATTCTCGAACTTAAAAACCTGAACAAAACCTATTCACCGACCTCGATTCCGGTTAAGGATCTGAGCTTGACAGTGCGCGATGATGAATTTTTAACGCTGTTGGGGCCGTCCGGCTGCGGGAAATCGACGACGCTGCGGGCGATCGCGGGGTTGGATCAGCCGACGCGCGGTCAGGTGTTGGTTGATGGTCGCGATGTCACACGGATGCGTCCGGGCGATCGCAATATGGCGATGGTGTTTCAAAGTTACGCGCTCTACCCGCACATGAACGCCAAGGCGAACATCGCCGCGAGTTTGCGGCTAAAGAAAATCGACGAACGCGAAATCATCGGACGCATTCGCGCAGTCAGTGCCAAGCTCGGGCTTGATGATCTGCTCGATCGCAAACCGGGTCAGCTCTCCGGCGGTCAGCGGCAGCGCGTCGCCCTGGCGCGGGCGTTGGTGCGACAACCGGCGGTGTTTTTGCTCGATGAGCCGCTGAGTAATCTCGATGCGCTGCTGCGTGAACAGGTACGAGCCGAGTTAAAGCAAATCTTCGAGGGGCAGGCGGCTCCGGTGGTTTACGTTACCCATGATCAAACCGAAGCGATGACCCTCTCGACCAAGGTGGCGGTGTTGTGTGACGGTATGATTCAGCAGCTTGCAGCGCCGGAAGTAATTTACAACTGTCCCGCCAATCAGTTTGTGGCCGGGTTTGTTGGCAGTCCGCAAATGAATTTGATGACGCTGATCTGTGATGGCCGTTATGCTCGCTTGGGTGAGTTTCAGGTGCGGCTACCGGAGACGATCGCCATGCCGCCGAAAACGATCGTGCTGGGTATCCGCCCGGAACACGTCGCGATCGCCCAGACGGATCAGCCCGTCACCGTGCGGGGCGATCTCTTCCTCAGTGAGCATCTCGGCATGGGTCATCTGCTGAGCGTGGCGATTCCGCGAGGCGATCATGAACCGCTCAAGATTCGCGCTCTCGTCCCCCAGGGAACGGCATGGCATCGCGGTGAACTAGAGCTATTCCTACCGGATGATCAGCTCCATTGGTTTGACAGCGTGACCGGCGAGCGAGTCGGCTAGGGGCTGTCATCAATTAAATTTCTGGCGCTTACCCAGTGAAGACCGAACTTCGGCCAACGTTTAATTTTTGCCCTGCGACGGAGATCCGAGCGATGGGAATCTCAAATTCACGTTTTTTGTGGGATACACACTAACCCAAAATCCACAGCCGATCGCCGTCATAACTCCAGTCGATCGCGAGCGGCATCGACGACAAACGCGCTTCGAGCTGCCAGACGATCGCCGCCACTTCGCGCAACAGCCAGTCCGGCAACTCACCGGAGGGTTGATCATCCTCGCGCAGGAGGGGGGTAACCTCGAAGGCGGCGATCCAGTTCGGGAGTTGAGCCGCCGGTAGGGCGGGAAATGAGTCTGGAGAACTACTGGGGAGCGATCGCATTTTGGGTGCAAAGCGATCGGCATGGGGTGGGATCGCCGGTGGGGGAACCTGCGATGTCGGCGACACGCCAGACTTGTCTGGGTTGACACTCCGCTCAATGCGATAACGTTCCACAGTTAAGCGCGACACCTGACGACGAAGCGCTTCGCCTAACCAAGCGTCGATCTGAATCGTTGAATTTTGCGCGTGAATTTGGTCGGCGTTGGGTGTGTTGTGGGGCGTATCGGTCATCGGCTGATCGGGGGGGGGCGCGATTGTCGAGGTATCCACAACCTCAGACTCAATGCAAGGCGAAACGCGATATGCGGTTCCGGAAAAGATGCCATGAATTTGACACTGAATGAGTACCGCCATTCCAGGATCGTCGAGATCTCGATCGCGCCGATAGGCGATGGCCTCCGGGCGATCGTAGACCTTCCAGCACTCCTCGATCGCGAGCGCCAGAGCCTCGCTGTCCGCAATATTGGCAATGCAGCCGTAGGTTTCGCGAGCTGAGACTGGCACGGTGGTTTCACCGCAAGGCGACGATCGCACGATCACCCGCTCGTCCATATCCGGCTGCACCGCCTCCGCCATCAGAGCCAAATCATCACCCGCTTGCCACACCCAGCCCAGCGGCACGGCATACCCCCAGCGGCGCAGTTGCGACAGCATCGCGATTTTATCGCCCACGCGATCGGCTTCGAGCAGGTCGTCTAAGGTTGCGATCGAGCGATCGGCCTGGAAAAAGCGAAAAACCCGCTGAGCCTTGGGATTCGCCTCCGTCGCCTTAAGGTCGAGATCGTCCGGCACTTTTTGATAGATCCAGTAGAGCAAACCGCTCAGGGCGATCGCCGCGCCAACGCGATCCATCTGCTCCGGATGCATCATCCAAAGCGTCCCCGGTAGCATAACCAGCGCCAAGAGCTTACCCGCCTGACGCTCCCGCACGATCGTAAACCCCACGCCGCAAAACGCCGCACACAGTAGCATGACGATCGGATCGTGCGCCAACATCGCCCACACCACATTCGTCACCCCTGCCCCCCGGCTCGCCCAAAATCGTCCCAACACCAGCGCAATCACCGCCACCAGTTCCCACACCGACGACGCCGGAAAAAACAGCCGCGCCAGATACACCGCCGCAAACCCTTTGCTCGCTTCCGACAGCACCGCCGCGATACCCGCCCCTCGCCCGCCGTGATAAAACGCCGCCGACACGCTCACATTGCCGGTTCCGACCTGTCGCAGATCAATCCGCGTCAGACCATAGACCAACCACTGCAACAATGGCAGCGCCCCGACGATCGGACAGATTAGAAAAATCAGTAAGACGCCACCAACTTGTTGCAGAGTCATCGCATTTAATCGCTCACATTGAGCCTTACGTTAGCGTCAAAGGTTACATCTTCGTCAATCTCTGCGATCGCGCACTCCAATTCAAGGCTGCGAAATGGACAGATTTTGCCCACAGGACTTCTAACTCCCCTTACGTAAGTCCTGTTGGATTGCAATGCATAATCGACACAAAAAATAATCCCTGATCGTGCGCGAGGACTCAGTGGCACGATCAGGGATTATTTTATCAACCAACTAATGCGGATAGCGAGACTCGAACTCGCAAGGATTGCTCCACACGCCCCTCAAGCGTGCGTGTCTACCAATTCCACCACATCCGCGTGGTATTTGACGAACAGCGTTTTAGGCGCTTTTATTTGTTCGCACCATGCTAACTTAGCATAGCAGCGGCTGAGTCGCCATAGTTTTAGAAAAATTTAGAAAAAAAATTTTCGGTTTTCTGAAGCTCGTAATGCAGCGACGCCAAAGATATAGGGTGATCGCCGTGCAGCTTGGCTTTGCGAGCGACTTTTATTTTGAGAGACGTTATATAAGACATGAAATTTTCTAAAATTCTGATCGCGAACCGGGGCGAGATCGCCCTCCGTATCCTTCGCACCTGCGAAGAAATGGGCATCGCGACTGTCGCCGTCTATTCCACCGTCGATCGCAACGCCCTACACGTCCAGATGGCCGACGAAGCCGTCTGCATTGGCGAACCGGCCAGCAGCAAAAGCTACCTCAACATTCCCAATATCATCTCAGCCGCGCTGACCCGCAACGCCACGGCGATCCATCCCGGCTACGGCTTCCTCGCCGAAAACTCACGCTTTGCCGAAATCTGCGCCGACCATCAGATCGAATTCATCGGCCCGACCCCGGCGGCAATGGACGCCATGGGCGACAAATCCACAGCGCGGGAAACGATGAAGCAGGCAGGCGTGCCGACGGTTCCGGGGAGTGACGGGCTGTTGCCGACGGATGCCGACGCGCTGAAGCTGGCGGCGGAGATTGGCTATCCGGTGATGATCAAGGCGACGGCAGGCGGCGGCGGACGCGGAATGCGTCTGGTGCATACGCCGGAAGATCTGCCGAAACTATTCGCAGCGGCGCAGGGTGAGGCTGAGGCCGCGTTTGGTAATCCGGGGCTGTACCTGGAAAAATTTATCGTGCAGCCGCGTCACATCGAGTTTCAGATTTTCGCTGATAGTTACGGCAATGTGGTTCACCTCGGCGAGCGGGATTGTTCGATTCAGCGCCGTCACCAAAAGTTGCTCGAAGAAGCGCCGAGTCCGTTTTTGTCGGAAGATTTACGCCAAAAAATGGGATCGGCGGCGGTGAATGTGGCGAAGTCGATCGGCTATGTGGGAGCCGGGACGGTGGAATTTTTGGTGGATAAAAACGGTGATTTTTATTTCATGGAGATGAACACACGGATTCAGGTGGAGCATCCGGTCACCGAAGCGGTGACGGGGATTGACTTGATTAAGGAGCAAATCCGCATTGCTCAGGGCGAAAAACTCAGCGTGACGCAAGATGAGGTCGTGTTGCGCGGCCACGCGATCGAGTGCCGGATTAACGCCGAAGATCCAAAGCACAATTTTCGTCCCAATCCGGGACGCATCAGCGGCTATCTTCCGCCGGGAGGCATCGGCGTGCGGGTCGATTCCCACGTCTATACCGATTACGAAATCCCGCCCTATTACGATTCGCTCATCGGCAAGCTGATCGTCTGGGGGAACGATCGCCCGACGGCGATCCAGCGAATGAAGCGAGCCTTGCGGGAATGTGCCATCACGGGTTTACCGACGACGATCGAGTTTCACGAGCAAATCCTCGATTCGCCAGAGTTTAATCGAGCCGAAGTTTATACGAACTTTATCGAGCAGTTTTTGGCAAAACGCGGTTAGTGCTTGCACTTGAGCTTATGACTTAAAAAACTCCTCAAATTCTCGTTCTGATGACAGTTCAAGACTTAGAGGAGTTTTTTTTACGGAAAATCGTTGGGGTTGATCAGTCAAGATGGACTGAATTTATTGATAATTCACGATACGCGCGAAGCTATCCGCCGTCAGGCTCGCGCCACCGACCAGAGCGCCATCGATTTCCGACTGCGCCATGATTTCATCGACATTTTTCGGATTAACCGAACCGCCGTACTGAATCGAAACATCTTTGTTCGTGAGTTTCGATCGAATCAAACCAATCACCCGATTCGCCTCATCCGACGCACAAGTATCGCCCGTCCCGATCGCCCAGATCGGCTCATAAGCAATCACCAAACTCGACTGATCCACACCCACCAAACCGGCCTCAAGCTGCGAAAAAATCAGCGCTTCGGTTTCGCCCGCATCGCGCTGTGCTTTGGTTTCGCCCACGCAGAGAATCGGCGTTAACCCGTGAGCTTGGGCGGCCAACAACCGCTGATTAACGGTCTCGTCGGTTTCGCCAAAAAATTGACGACGCTCGCTGTGGCCGACGACGACGTACCGCACACCAATTTCGGACAGCATCGATCCTGAGATTTCACCCGTGAACGCGCCATTCTCCGCCCAGTGGACGTTTTGCGCTCCGAGTTGCACCCGGCTACCATGCAGACTTTTCGAGAGCATGTTCAGCACCGTGAACGGCACACAGAGCACGACTTCCCGATCGTCGGCAGTTTCGGTGATGTGGGGGAAAAAGTCGGTCAAAAACTCCAGGGCTTCGGCCTGGGTTTTATTCATTTTCCAGTTACCAGCTAAAACGATTTTTCGCACGGACGCTTGCGTCTAACTCCCAAAAACAACAACAACAGCTCGTTTGTGACTCTCTAGTTTACGCCTTGCCGGTTGGCTTTCGCGCCGATCGCCGACAAGCGTTACGGGACTTAATTTTCGATATCCTCCCCTGTGCCGTGAGTTGGTAAAGTCACAAAAACGGGTTGATCGATACTTTAATCGTGCAATACTGAAAATTGTACGTTTTGTGATGGGTGAGCAAATCTTGACTTCCTGAAGTCCCTCGTTCAGCTTGGGAGAAATTTAGGGTGAAGATTTGATCCTGATTACAATCGTTATTTAAGCCGTCGATTTGAGTTCTAGTGAGGAGTTAAAGACATTATGGCGACATCATCTCAGGCCGATCGCGACTGGAGTTACGAAACGGCGATCGCGCGGGTCGAAACGCTGGTGAAGCAAATCGAAGCGGGGGATCTGGACTTGGCGGATGTGTTCGATCGCTTCGATACCGCGAGCCAGGATTTGCAGCAGTGCGAGCAGTTTTTAGCGGAAAAACAGCAGCAGCTTGATTTGGCGATCGAGACCCTGGAATCAACGCCCGATCGTGCGTGACGTTCCATCTTTTCGATCTGTTTTAACTCGTTTGACCCGCTCAACTCACTCCCATAATTCATGCTTAATCGTCTGATGGTTCACGGATCGATCGCCAGCGTGATCGCCTCCGGTTTGGTTAGCTGCCGATTTCTTTCCCCCGCTGATCCCACGTTAAATCCTCAACTTTCAGCGGATCATGTGTTGACGATCGGGGCGGCGGCATCGCTGCGGGAAAGCATCACGGCGATCGCGGCAGAGTTTGAGCGCGAAACCGGGACAACGGTACAGCTTTCGTTTGCAGCGTCGGGAACGCTACAACGGCAAATCGAGCGCGAAGCTCCGATCGATCTGTTCCTCAGCGCTGATGAGCGATCGATTGACGCCCTCGCCGAACAGGCCGAGATTGACACAGCTTCGCGACAGACGATCGCTCGTAACTGCCTCGTGGTGATCGTGCCGAAAAATTCACCCTTTCGCGTTCAGAAATTGACCGATCTGACTCGCGTTGACCGCATCGCGATCGGCAATCCCGACACCGTTCCCGCCGGACGCTACGCCCGCGCCGCGCTGGAACACGCCCAGATCTACGACACGCTCAAAACCGCGAATAAGCTAGTTTTCGGGGAGCATGTGCGGCAAGTGTTGGCCTATGTCGAGCGCGGCGAGGTGGATGCGGCGATCGTCTACGAAACCGACGCGG
Organism: Geitlerinema sp. S16; assembly: GCA_011390275.1. Lineage (GTDB taxonomy): Bacteria > Cyanobacteriota > Cyanobacteriia > Cyanobacteriales > Geitlerinemataceae > RDYZ01. The sequence goes on along the minus strand of JAABST010000025.1, from coordinate 4,882 downwards.
CGATCGCGCCTGACACGGTGATCGTCGATCGCATCCCGACTGACTGGACACCGCCGATCGTCTACAGTGGCGCGGCGATCGCCCGATCCACCGAACGCGACACCGCTCGCGCCTTTTTAACCTTCCTTCAGCAAGACACCGCCCGCGCAATCTTCCGCGATCGGGGATTTCGCCCCGGTGACACCACCCCGAACTGTGCCGTCCCGTTGTCCTCGCAGCGATTAAGTATCGTAGGCTAGAGGTCAGATTAATCTCTAGCAAACTCTCGAAATCCACCTATGATTGACGTTTCCGACATTAAACGCGAAGTCGAACAGCTCTCCGATCGCCTGGGTAAAACTCAGGAGTATCTTTGACCCACCAGCCTTAAATGCTCGCATCGCTGACCTCGAACAGCTCGCTGCCCAGCCCGAATTTTGGGACGACCAAACCAGCGCTCAAGCGGCGCTACAGGATCTCAATGACTGTAAATCCAGCCTCGAACAGCTCGATCGCTGGCAAACCTGCCTCGACGACACCCAAGCGGTTTTAGAATTGCTTGCCCTCGAAGACGATGCGGCCTTATTTGACGAGGCGATCGCCAATGTCACCCAGCTTGATCAAGAGCTGTCTCTCTGGGATTTGCAGCAATTACTTTCAGGCGAATACGACAAAGGCGGCGCAGTGCTGACGATTAACGCTGGAGCCGGTGGCACGGACGCGCAGGACTGGGCGGAAATGCTGTTGCGGATGTATACGCGCTGGTGCGAAAAGCAAGGATACAGCGTCAAAACGGCGGAATTATCAGCGGGTGAAGAGGCGGGGATCAAGTCCGTGACGCTGGAAATCGAGGGGCGCTATGCCTATGGCTATCTGCGCGGCGAAAAGGGGACGCATCGCCTGGTTCGCATCTCGCCATTTAATGCCAATGACAAGCGCCAGACCAGCTTTGCGGGCGTGGAGGTGATGCCGATTTTGTCGTCGGATGTGACGCTCGATATTCCCGATAAAGATCTCGATATCTCGACCTCACGGGCGGGCGGCAAGGGCGGCCAGAATGTCAACAAGGTGGAAACGGCGGTGCGGATCACTCATCTGCCCTCGGGGTTGGCGGTGCGCTGTACGGAGGAGCGATCGCAACTGCAAAACAAGGAAAAAGCGATGACCTTACTCAAGGCGAAGCTACTGGTGATTGCCCAGGAGCAACGCTTGCAGGAAGTCGCAGAAATTCGCGGTGATATTGTCGAAGCGGCTTGGGGTAACCAGATCCGTAACTATGTGTTTCATCCGTATCAGATGGTGAAAGATCTGCGGACGGAGGTGGAAACCAACGCGATCGACAACGTGATGGATGGCGATCTCGATCCGTTCATCCAGGCGTATTTACGTTTGTCCAATGCGAATGATGCCGCCACGCCTTAGATCGGTTCGTTCGCTCAACCAACGCGCCTAAAAATCCTCGGACGATCGCGCCGCTCGTTCGTCGAGCTTGTTACGCACCCAGCCGATCGCGCCGCTGACTAATGCTCCCGCCATCAAAATCCCGATCGCGGGGGTGAATAGCGGTTCCCAGAGGGTGTACCACAGGTCTAGGCCGAGGTTGAGTTTTGCTTCGTGGCCGACGACGGCGATCGCGAGCCAGATGACCGCGCCGATCACGAGAAATACGTCCGCGACGAGGAACAGGTTAAGCCATTTAATGAGCCGATCCATAATGAGTCTGATTCTGTAAGGGAATCCGTAAAGAGAGATTGATCAATGAGCGGATCTATTATGGGCGATCGTCGCGTTGGCTGTGTTCGGTGTCGTCGATAATTGTTGTTTAATTTTGGGCGGGGGCGGTTTCTTGGCTGGTTTCGATCGCGTCTTGGCTAAAAGCGATCGAGTTTGTCTCCTATGCACCCAGTGGGATTAACCAAAGAATTAGAAAAATTCATAGTGAGTCATAGCACCATAGAATGTAAAAAAATAATACGGAATTGAATTTTTGTTGCAGATTATTTTATTTTTCTTGAATATTATATTTCTAAGGAGATCACAACTATTCTTATCTGTGTTTACTTTAACAAGTATTAGGAAGGCGCTTCTAAAATGCCAAACTCAACAGAAGTATTGGTGGGTGGTAGTAAGATCAGACTTAAGTCGTGGAAAGGTGACTATCTGCACCGTCCCGACTCAGATCAAGGTGTTACGAGCTGGCACACAGGGATCGGGAATGAGTGGACAGTAGAAGCGATCGATGATGGTAAAATCCAGCTCAAATCGTGGAAGGGCGACTATCTGCACCGTCCCGATTCTGCGCAAGGCGTCACGAGCTGGAATACGGGTATCGGCAATACGTGGACGGCTGAGGCGATCGACGGCGGCAAAATTCAGCTCAAGTCGTGGAAAGGCGACTATCTGCACCGTCCTGATTCCGCTCAAGGTGTCACGAGCTGGCATACGGGTGTGGGCAATGAATGGACGATCGAGATTATTTCCCTCCCGGAGCCTCCTGGCGGGGTCGAAATCACGGAATTAGTCCATCACGGCAAAGTCAAACGGTCTCAATCGGACGAGTATGTCCAGATTACCAATAATGGGTCTGTGTCGGTTGATTTATCGGGCTGGCAAGTAAAATCAGCGTCAGGAGGATCACAGAAGAAGCAGGTCTTTACCTTCCCGGATGGTACGACTATTGCTGCTGGTCAGAATCTTCGTGTTTACACCAATGAAGTTCATCCTGAAACTGGTGGATTTTCCTTTGGAAGCTCGACAGCGATTTGGAATGATCAGGGTGATGAAGGTCAGTTGTTAGATGCAACAGGAAAAGTTGTATCTTCCTGGACTTATGATGCAGAGTAGAATGCCTAAAGTTCTAATCGACCCGAGTTTATAGATGTTGAATAGATCAACACTATATTAGGATCAGAAATCCTCGTTATGCTGGATTTCTTTTCACTCTAAAACTCACTCCCAGGTTAGGGGTGAGTTTTTTCTTTGGGCTCCTGATAAAGGACTGTGAAACAGGCGTTAAAGTTTGTTTTTGAGCATCAGGCGTATTTGTTGGACAAATGGAGGGAGTTTTATGACTGAGCGAAACATTGACGATCGTGATTTCGAGGCGCAGCTAGAGCGAGCGCGGCGGGCAGCGGAGTTGAACGCTCTTATGGAGCCGCGTGCGGTGTCGGCGGAGTATGACGCGGCGGGGCAGCGGATTGTGGTGGGATTACGCAGCGGGGCGGTGTTTTCGTTTCCGGTGCGGATCGCGCAGGGGATTTCGGGGGGAAGTGCGGCGGAGTTGGCGGAGGTGGAGGTGACGCCTGCGGGGGATGGGCTGCATTGGGAGGGGTTGGATGCGGATTTGAGTGTGGCGGGGTTGTTGGCGGGGCGGTTTGGGTCGGAGGCTTGGATGGCGGGGTTGTGGGCTAGTTTGTAGGGGTGCGGGGCGGCAGGTCGCAGACGGCTCGTTGTTCGTCGGTTGCGCCGCCGTTGGGGTTGTTGAGCCAGGGGGTGAGCCGATCGCAGGCGCGATCGATTAGCTCATCGAGGGTTTCGACTTTCCAGAGCTTGACGGTGTTGTCAGCGGAGGCGGAAACGATCATCCTTCCATCCGGGCTAAAATTCGCACTGTACACTCTGTCGGAATGACCATCAAAAGTTTTCAACTCTTCTCCAGTATTGACATCCCAGAGCCTAATAGTATTGTCAGAAGAGGCTGAGACAATCTTCTGAGCATCCGGGCTAAAACTTGTGTCAAGCACAGATTTAGAATGGCCGTTTAGAGTTTTAAATTCCTCTCCCATAGCCACATTCCAGAGCTTGATAGTATTGTCTCCAGAAGCAGATACGATTGTCTTGCCATCGGGGCTGAAGTTTGCGCTAAAAACAAAACTAGAATGACCACTTAGAGTTTGTAATTGCCCCCCAGTATTTACATCCCAGAGCCTGATCGTTTTATCCTTTGAAGTCGAAATAATTGTCTGTCCATCAGGGCTGAAATTCACGCTAAAAGCAGGAGAAAGATGACCATTTAGAGTTTTTAGCTCCTCTCCCGTTATCGCATTCCAGAGCTTAAGTGTATTATCAGAAGAAGCGGAAACTATAAGATCGCCTTGTGGATTAAAGTTCGCGTCATTCACCCAGTTAGAATGACCATTCAGGGTGTGTAGTTCTTCTCCTGTTTTAATATTCCAGAGTTTAGCTGTTCCGTCAAAAGAAGTAGAGATAAGTCTCTGACTGTCAGGACTAAAATTAGCATTGCAAACATCACTACTATGAGTATTCAGAATCTGTATTTCCTCTTCAGTATTAACATTCCAAAGTCTAATAGTTTTATCCTTTGAAGCCGAAACGATTGTCTGACCATCAGGGCTAAAATTCGTACTCCTAACCCAGTCAGAATGGCCATTAAGAGTTTGCATCTCCTCTATAGTATCTACGTACCAGAGCTTGACTGTTCCATCAAATGAAGCGGATACTATTGTCTTACCATCGGGACTGAAATTCGCGCTAAAGACAAAACTGGAATGACCATCGAAGGTTTGGATTTCCTCCCCAGTAGAAGCATCCCATAGCTTAATTTTTTCATCCAAGGAAGCAGATACAATTGTCTGACCATCGGGGCTAAAATTTACGCTAAGAACAGGAGAAGAATGGCCATTAAGGGTTTGGATCTCCTCTCCGGTAGAAGCATCCCATAGCTTAATTTTTTCATCCAAGGAAGCAGATACAATTGTCTGACCATCGGGGCTAAAATTTACGTTAAGAACAGGAGAAGAATGGCCATTAAGGGTTTGGATCTCCTCTCCGGTAGAAGCATTCCAGAGCTTGACAGTATTGTCCTCGGAAGCAGATACAATTGTCTGACCATCGGGGCTAAAATTTACGCTAAGAACAGGAGAAGAATGGCCATTAAGGGTTT
>JAABST010000024.1 GCA_011390275.1 Geitlerinema sp. S16 | reverse complement strand
CAGAGAGGGAGAGAGACTTTGAAAGGCAATATTTTGATTTGGCTCCCCTTCTCCCCGCTTGGGAGAAGGGGCTGGGGGATGAGGGCGATTCATGCAAGAGGTCTAATAAGCTGACCAAGTGAATAGATATCTCCTACAGCATCCACAAGGTGCGCCTGCTGATAAGCCTCGGGAGGCGCAAATCCATCAGTACCCAGAATATGTTCCGTCTTGGTTAGAGGTGTTGTAGTTTCTCCCAATGGCCGACGAGTAAGAGTACTCCAAGGACATGTTCGTCCTAGAATAAAGTAGAGAGAGCAATGAAACACAGGGGGGAGAGAGATGAACGTGGAATCGGTGGCAATAACCGACGAGCTGAAGTCGCTATGGAAAGAGAGAGCGAAACTGCTGAAAGGGACAGAGCGTCGGCAGTACATGGCAAAAGTGGTGAATCAACTGGGTTGGGGCGGACAAAGCTGGGTTCAACGAGAGTTGGGGTGGAATCGAGAGACGATTCGGAAAGGTCAGGGAGAAGTGAAAAGCGGCAAGGCAATCCGAGACGCCTTTGAGCAACGGGGTCGCAAAGCAATCGAAGAGCAGATGCCCGAGCTGGGAGGGCAAATCCGAGAAATAGTAGAGCCCAGCACTCAAGCCGACCCGAGCCTACGGAGCAATCGGCGATACACGCGAATCAGCGCAGCACAAGTACGGCAGCAACTGTTGGAGCGATACGGCTACAGCGAAGAAGAAGTACCGAGCGGTGAGTGGATTCGTCAGCGGCTCAACCAAATGGGCTACCGGTTGAAGCGAGTCCAGAAAACCAAACCGCAGAAGGTCATTCCCGAGACATCGGCAATTCTGGAAACCGTCAAGGAAGTCAACCAGCGAGCTGATAACGACCCGAAGACCCTGCGGATGTCGATCGACGCAAAAGCAACCGTCAAAATTGGAGACTATGACCGGGGGGGCACTCACGAGCCCCCACCCAAGCCAACGACCACGACTTCAAGCCATCAGCGACCGTGACGCCCTTTGGTATTTTTGCCCCCGAACTCAACGACCTATGGCTGTATCTAGTGACCTCGAAGGTGAACGCCGACTGCATCGTCGATTGCATCGAGCGTTGGTGGCAGCAGGTCAAAGGGCAACACGGTCACATCGAGCGTTTGGTCATCAATGCCGACAACGGGCCGGAGAATAGCTCTCGGCGGACTCAGTTCATGAAACGCCTACTGTGCTTCGCTCAGCGAGAGAAGTTGACCGTTGAGCTGGCCTACTATCCGCCCTATCACAGTAAATACAATGCTGTCGAACGTGCCTTTGGCTGGCTCGAATAGCACTGGCGCGGAAGTCGGCTCGATAGCGTAGAAACCGTAAGGAAGTTTGCCCAGTCCCTGAGATTCAAAGGAAAGTCGGCCACCGTCGAGCTCGTCACCGATGTTTACAGAAGCGGGGTGACGCTCTCGCAGAAGGCGATGGCAGAGCTTGAGAAGCTGTGGGAGCGTCGTGAGGGATTGGAAAAGTGGTTCCTAGAGATTCCTCCTCGCCCCCTCTCATCCTGAATACCTATTTCCTTGGAGTACTCTAAGCCTGTCGCGCCAGAATAATGTAATCGTCGATCGCGTAGTGACTGATGCTGCTCTCATTGAGATAGTCGTGAGCTACCCCGCTAATTTTGGATTGCGACGGGCAGTGTTCACGGGCAAATGCAGCAAAATTGTCGATTTTTCCCCGTTGTCCCGTTGAAGACACATACCGACACCACTCCAGCTCTAGCCCAAGATCCAGCTCCACAAACCGCCGCAATAGCTCCCGCTCCGTCTCGACACTACAATCGCGCGTGCGTCCCGGAATTTTTGACCACTGCACAATCAGCATGACAATCCCGTTAGGGGCGAGCCGATCGCGGATGATCTGCCGGTAAATGGCCATTGATTGCTCGTAGCGATCGGCATCGGCAAAAAAACAGTGGGAAATGGTCAGGAAGTCGAAGCGCTGATCGGGCAAGAGGTTCGATCGATCAATGTACTGAAATAAATCGAGGGTATGAAATTGGAAAAAGAGGCCGATCGGACGCAGCCGCACCGCCGCTTCGGTGCTGAAATAGCGCCAAAATTGCAGGCCGCGAAACTGGAGGTGTTCTTGTTTTTCGATCGAAGTGTAGCTGATGTGCAGCTCTGGCAAGGCGATCGTCTGGCCGAGACTTTGGAGCAAGAGCGACAGCCCAAAGGCCACTGTTCCGGGGCCTGCCGCTAGATCCAGCACGCTAAATTTTGCGGAGAGTAGCCCGCGCTGATAAACCCAAAACCAGGCCAGGTAGGCGCTATAGGCATTTTCGAGCAGGTACTGGGTCAGGTAAACATAGGGCGTTTGCGGGCTGGAATAGTCGGGGTCGATGCCCCGTTTGAGGCCGTCGAGATCGACGATCGCCCGGTGGAGTTCGTCCGCGAAACGGGTGGGATTTTGTCGTTTGCGCGTGTCAAAGGCATTGCGGACAAAATCGCTTAAGCAGGCTTCGATCGCGGGAAAGACCCGATCGTCAATCCCCGTACATTGCACCAGTCCAGCGTCGCGTTCTTGGAGTTGAAACCGCTGCGAAATCTCGCGAATCGCCTCCCGATCGGCCACAAAATACGCATCACTTTTGAGCGTTGGGGCAAGGGTGACACGGGGTGGACGATCCTGCTGAATGCGATCGAACCATTGGGCAAACTGCGGCAGCGGGCGAATCGTCCGCTTGAGATCGAACAGGATTTGTTTCGCATGGGCGACCTTGCCCCGCCACAGCGCGATCGTTAAGGCCAGCGTCAACCAGTAACCGCGCAGCTTGGCGAAAACCGAAGGCGATTGCGCTAATTGGCTTAACTTACGACGTTTCTCAAAGGGAGTTTTAGGCATAGCCGAAGCCCTCCGCGCCGTCCAGGATCTCGATATCGGGGGCGTAACGTTTCAGTTTTTCGCGCAAACACTGGCCGTAATCGGCTTCGCGATCGTACCAGTCAGCATACTTCGCCCGGAGCGCGATCGCCGCCTCGCGTGTCGTCGCCGCGAGCCGACCGCCACCACCGCGATGGAATGGCTGAAACACCACACGATCAGCACAGGCCAGCGCCCGCGCAAACCGATCCAAATCATCCCGATCTAAATCATCAGACCCAGCGGGATTTGATCGCCTACCGGAAGCACCGGGAAGCGATCCGAACGTCGGCAAAAAGGGCGTAACGGTGGCCGAGAGTCTGAGGCGGGATTCTAAGGGGGCGGTGTAGCGAATTTTGGCTAAGGTCTGTAGGCGGGCGGCGATACTGGGCGATCGCGGCTCAAAATCGCGACGAACGGCGTCACTACCGGTGGGGATGCTGAGATTGACTCGGACGCGGTCAAACCGGTGGAGTAGATCCAAATCGCGTACCACCATCGGGCTACGGGTTTGTACAACCAAGGTGGGCTGCTGTTCTGGTGGACGCGCTAGCATAGCCTCAAGCAGCGATCGCGTCAGCCGTTCGCGACACTCGATCGGCTGATACGGATCGGTGACCGTACTCATATAAATACTGGGCGGGCGATCGTGTTTGCTCTGCCAGCGATCGAGTTCTTTTGCAATTAAATCTGCCGCATTTTCCTTGATGATCACCCAATTCCCCCAATCATCGCGCATCGCCTGGTTGGGGCTAAATGCCGTGGCGTAGCAGTAACTACAGCCATACTGACAGCCACGATAGGGATTGAGCGTAAAATCGTAGGCGCGAATATAGCCCGAGGCTGGATTAAGGATCGATCGCGCCGGTTTGCCGTAGACATTCGCCGTCCCAAACTGCTCACGTAGGCGAGTCACCGCAGCTTGAGTTTGTGCGTTCTGATTATCCTGTTCCGTACCGCTGACAGACTGTGCCGCCCTTGTAAGGTAGCGCTCAAACTGTTCTTTGCTCATAGTGATCAATCGCACCCACAGTGATGCTCTTATCGTAGATCGATCATTTCCCAAGGGTGACACTTTGGCGGTATTTTGATCGACCCTAAACCTATCTTTTTGCCTGCGTGACGTTCTGCCCAAGCTGCGATCACGCGATCGGCGGCTGATCGACTTTTGACCTCTCTTGTATCTCCCGTGTGACCCCTCCGACTTCCCCCTCTCAAAAACCACAGCGCCGCATTTCGCGACGTATTTTGCTCGTACTGTTTGGACTCGCCACCGCAAAACTCGCCCATACCTACCTCCGCACGCCGCTCAATCGTCGCTATTTCGTCCAAACCTGGGAACCCATCGCCCAGAAACTAACCCAAACGCTACGCCAACGCCTAGCCAAAACGCTGGTTGATTACCGTCGGGATGATGCCCTACACGCCCTCGATACCCCTCTGCAAATCCCGCGAAATCTTCCTGCGCCGCCTGCCCAATCCTCTCAACCCTCTCAAACAAGCCCCCAGCTCATCCTACCTGCGATCCCCTTCCTGAACCCTACTCCCGGCGGCGATCCCGTCCGCTATACCGTCACCCGCCTGCTCGGTATTCCCTTTCATCTGATCACTGTCGATCTCAAAGCTCCCGAAACCTTACTGACGATCGGCCTGCCCCACAATGCCCCGCTCGCCAACAGTTCCCGCAGCGTATACGGCGATGAAGCGTTTACGAGCATGGTTGATCGCACCTATGCGGCAGCGGTGATCAACGGCACGTTTTTCGGCAAAGACGAGAATAAGCGGGTGTTGGGCAACATGGTCGCTGGGGGGCGCGTGCTGAAATATAGCCCCTGGGAAAATTACGGCACGACGCTGGGGATTAAGGCCAATCGTAAGCTCGAAATGATCACGGCGCGATCGGACGGCAAACCCCGCTGGCGCGATCACTGGTTTTCGATCACCTGCGGGCCGCGCCTGGTTCATGATGGCGAAGTCGCGCTAGCTCCAAAAAGTGAGGGCTTTCGCGATCCCCACGTCCTCACAACTGCCTACCGGTGCGCGATCGGCTACCCCAAATCCGGCGACAAGCTCTTTCTCGTGGCCTTTGCTGCGCCGTTGAGTCTCGAAGCAACGGCGAATGTGATGAAGGCGATCGGCTGTCAGCAAGCCATGAACCTCGATGGCGGATCGTCTCAGGGGCTGGCCTATCGCGGCGACATTATCATCCAGCCCGGACGCAATTTAACCAATACGATCGTGGTCTACGACGTGCAACGCCCAGCCCCAAAACACTTAATGCAAGCCCAGCAAGAATTTGAGCTGGGCGCACGCCCGGATTTTTCGGCGTTTCAGTAGTGATCTTGTTCGCCGATCGCACGGAACCAGAAGGGAGCATCCCATTTGTGTCACCCTCACCCTAAATCCCTCTCCCAAGTCGGGAGAGGGACTTTGAATCGGTCTCCCCTTCTCCCAAAAAAGGGAGAAGGGGCTGGGGGATGAGGGGCAAGTTGCATAAACGGGATGCTCCCAACCAGACTCACCCGACCCTCACTTTGTCATGAATTCCAGACAAACGACTCTTATAAATCCTTAATTTTAATTAACATATATTCATATATATCTCGCGATTCCGATCGCACCCTTTGTTATGAATTCCCGTAATCTGCTCGTCCGATTGTTCCAGCCCAGTCAGGCTCCTAGCGTCTCAATGCAGGTCACCTGGGCTGTTTTGCGCGTTGTGGCCGGTGTTGTGATGATCCACAACGGTATGAACAAACTCGACGATATCGAAAGCTTCGCGGAAGCGTATGTCGCCTTCATCGGCTTGCCCTTCCCGATTTTTCTCAGCTACGTCGCCGCCTACACCGAGCTGATCGGTGCGCCCCTCGTGGCGTTCGGCTTCCTAACCCGTCCGGCGGCCTTCGGTCTGTTCGGTACGATGTGTGTGGCGATGTATCACCACGTTCTCGTGGCGGGTTTCAGTCTGCCGTACCTCGAACTGTCGGCGCTGTACGCGGCGGTCTTCCTGTTCTTCACGCTCAACGGTGCGGGGCTGTACTCGTTTGATGCCCCGATCGCCAACGCCTTAGACCAAACGGCACTGTCCGATCGTGAGAAGACGATCATGGGTCTTGAACGTGCCTACGAATCGAGCGAAACGAAGCCAGCCGAAAGCGTGGCACGTCGCTAGAGTCGCGATTTTGTCGGCGAGCTGACCAACATCAGGCGCTTCAATCAAAACAGCAACGGGGGAGTCTTGCCAGTGCGAGACTCCCCCGTTGTTTTGAGAATTTCTATTCGGTTGCGGACGTTCAAATCGTGAATCTTGCAAGCAAATTGAACGAGATCTAGGGCGTGTCACCAATTAGCACCAGACCCCTTACGGGGTAAGCTGTTGAACGCCCGACCCAACAAAAAACAAAAGGGGCTGAAACCCTTGCTGAATCAAGGCTACAAATTTAATTGATGACAGCCCCTAGATCAAACCCAGCCAAGTGAGTAAACCTTCGTGAGATGTGTATTCAATGATGAGCGCCAACATAAAACCGAGCATGGCAGCGCGACCATTGAGCCGCTCAGAATAGCGATTAAAACCGAGCTTCGGTTCGACTAGCGTGGGTTTAACGGTCGGTTCGGGTGCTTGAGCCATGATGTCAGACGATCTCGCTATAGCTGGTTTGTTACGTTTTGCTACGCTTATTGTGAGCGATGACGGAAGCGATCGTCAACCAACCTCTCCAACAAGCAGGGCAAACACATACTCACCGGGGAGCGAGACTTTTGAGGTTTTGGAAACCTCCAAGGTCTGAACATCACGAAGGTCTGAAGTTACTGTTTATTTGATGACCTACGCACGTTTACGTTTAATCTTGCGAATCATCAAGGGTGGTGCTGCTGCCCTTGCCCGATCGATCAATTAACGCCTGTGGACTTAGCCGATCGAGCATCGCCCGAAACTCCTGACGTTCCGCCTCATCCGCCTCCTGATCAACGGGAATCGACGCATCGGCAATCACTTCCTCGACCACCCAGATCGGCGCTTCTAGCCTGAGTGCCAGGGCGATCGCGTCACTCGGACGCGCATCCAGCTCACGGGTTTCATCGCCGAGGGAGAGCTTCAGCGTCGCAAAAAACGTATTGTCTTCCAAAGCATGAATCACAATACTATCGAGATCCATTTCCCAGGCGTCGAGAATATTGGCCATCAGATCATGGGTCATCGGACGGGGCGGGATCTGATCTTCGAGGATGCTAATGATCGATCGCGCCTGCTCTTGGGAGACATAGATCGGGATTGCGCGGCGCTCGGCTTCGTCACGCAATAAAATGATGGGACTACGTCGGGTAGCATCGAGCGCGATACCCGCGACCTTCATCTCTATCATGGATTGCACCTCTAGCTGGGTGAAACGAAACTCTGCCGAAACGTGCCAAACACACTCCATGAGAGACTATTTAGCACACTACCTAGACTAGTATGCCGCGATCGCAGCCCGATCAAAGGCGTTTTGCAAATCTAGTGTGTGAATTACCGGTTGCACATCCTGACCGCTGTCCATTTCTGACGTATCGCGGGCTGTCGCCATGACACCCAACCCCACCCCATGTTTACGGGACTCGTCCGGGCGATCGCGACGATCGAGCGCTTCGATCGCGAGCAAATCGAACTACACTACAGCGCCGGAGATATCGACGCGATTCGGCACGATCTCGAAATTGGCGATAGCGTGGCAGTCGATGGCGTTTGCTTAACCGTTGAGCAATGCTTGGCACAGGGATTTGTCGCCGCCGTCTCGCCGGAAACCCTCGATCGCAGCACCCTCGGTCAGCAGCTCCACGATTTACGCCATGGACGCCGCCACGTCAACCTAGAGCCGTCGCTACGGGCGGGCAGCAAAATCGGCGGTCACTTTGTCACCGGTCACGTCGATGGTCTCGGCGCGTTGGTGTCATCGGATCTGAATCAAAATTCCTGGGAAATGCGGTTTTCCCTCGCCGTCGATCGCGATGAGCGATCGGCCACCGTCGCCCGCTACATCGTCCCGAAAGGTAGTATCGCGATTAATGGCATTAGCCTAACGATCGCCCAGTGTGACCCGCGCGGTCAGTGGTTCGAGGTCGCCGTCATTCCCCACACCTACGCCGAAACCAATCTCCACGAGCTACAGTCGGGCGCGTTAGTCAACCTCGAAGCCGATATTCTCGGCAAATATGTCGAACGCCTGCTCGATCGCACCCACGTTTCGGCCAATGACGCCAATGCGATCGACACGTCCAGCCCGTCGGATATCTCGATCGACTTTCTCCAAGAACACGGCTACGCCTAACTCCTTCCCCATTTCTTCACTTTTGCTACCTATAGTGAAGTGAAACCGAACACCTATTCAGGCCGTACTTACGCTTACGGAACCCCTTAATGTTGCAGATGAAACCGTCTAACTTACTGATGGCTTGTCTTTTAAGTGCAAAAGCCAGCGTACTGTTAATCACGCCCGCTCACGCAGCCACGAGCATGGCGGCAGCGGAACCCGTCGTCAGTTCCTCGATCGAGGTCGAAGTGATCAATCTCAAAACCAACGCGATCGATCGTGCCGGTAACGAAATCTTGGCCTCCGAAGACGGCCAAGATCAAAATCAAGACCAAGATCAAGATCAAAGCCAAGATCAAGACCAGCGGGCATAAGTGAGCAATCCGGCTCCTGAACCGGGAGCGTAGGAAGCGAGACCTTTGAGTGAGTAGCGAGTAGGGTGGGCAATGCCCACCACGATCCCGTTAGTCCTGATACTAAAAGCTAACCAATTAGAGTTGACATTTAAGATTGAAAGTTCAGTGTATGAAGGCTTTATCTACCCTGCTCAATCCCTATTCACTGTCAAACTTCTTTGCAGAAAACTGGACAAAACAAGCCATTGTTATTCCAGGCAATACCTCAGACAAATTCCAGAATTTATTTGGCTGGAAACAGCTCAATCATCTCTTAAACTATCATCAGATTAGTCACCCGGATTTACGCTTTTCTCAGGATGGAGAATCACTCCCGGTTGCCAAGACTGAAAACTGGCTCGATCAACTTCAGCAAGGCGCGACATTAATTATTAATAGTGTCCATCGTCGGACACCAGAATTAGAAGAATTGGTCGCGAATGTTCGTCAAGAAACAGGCTATCGTAGCCAAATAAATCTCTACTGTTCATCCAGCGCTCAACAGGGATTTAATTGCCATTACGACAGCCACGAAGTCCTGATTTTACAAATTGACGGCCAGAAGGAATGGTTCATCTTTCCGGAAACGATCGCAGCACCAACCTCCACCATGCGATCCGCCGATCAAATCCCCCCAGATGTCCCGCCCTATCTGCAATGCGTCTTGAATCCCGGCGATGTTTTGTACATCCCCAGGGGACACTGGCATTATGCGATCGCTACAGGTGATCCGACAGATGAAAACTATGCACCATCGTTACATTTGACGCTGGGTATTGATTGTCAAACGGGCCTAGATTGGCTGAGTTGGCTACGGGAAGAATTACAGGAGAATCCGGAATGGCGAGGAAATTTACCATTAATTCCCGACGGAGAAAAAACCGCCGCTCGACCATATTTAGAACAGTTGCGCGATCGGCTTATTTCCCAGCTCCAAACCTCAGATGTGATCGATCGCTATTTAGATACGATCGGGCGCAGCGATCGTCCGCCGCTTCCTTTTTCCCTTCCCGCTCAACTGGGCAGCCGAATTTTTGAAAATGGACTTGAAACCCGATTTATTCGCTCTCAGTTACACCCGGTACAAATTGTATCAGTAGACGAGAACGAAACTCAAATTATCATCGCGGCGAAGCAAGCCACAATTAAGGGAATTTCGACGGATTTAGCCGCTAAAATATTTCGGCCAGAAGGGTTTAGTTTGCTTGACTTGGCCGATTGGTCGCCATCGCTTGATCTGGAAGCAGACGTGATTCCGCTGTTAACGAGACTCGTAAAACAGGGGCTTTTGTTTGTCGATACTCCAGCTTCAACTAAGTCATAAAGCTAAAAAAGTTCGACTTGAACTTGAGTCGTAACCCAAGCGCCAAAACTACGTAAAAATAGAATTAGACCAGGGCGATTAGCAGACGGTTCGATCGCCAGTTCTAACGCCTTTTTCATACTTGCTTGCTGCTCCGGGAAATACATCGAAAAGCGTTCATAGCAGTAATATAAATCTGGCGTGTAACTGCGATCGCGTTCCATTATCAATTCAAAGCCCGTTCTAACCATGCGCCGCATAATCCAGGCACATCCTTGTTTCACTTGGGCTGAAAAACTCCCATGATTGGGAGAGAGAGCGAGCAACAGATCTAAGGTTTTGACTCGGTCTCGCTCCCAAGAATTCGCATAGTTAAGCAGGGAACGTCCAGGCTTGAATTTGGGAAGATTTGATGATTTGTAATCTCCCAATATTTTCAAGCTTCGAGTTTGAATAATCCCCGGCCAAACTGAATTTGGAGCTTGGATGATTGCCTCATTTAAGAGGATGAGTTCTACTTTTTTACAAAACAGATAGCGCTGATTTAATGGCTTGGCAGCTTGTCGAGATTGATCGAGATCCTGCGGGGTTATCTCCCCGGATAAAATCGCAAAGCTGTCCAAATCGGAGACGTGCGCGATCGCCAAACCGCGAGGCACAGAACCCCGTAAATATAGCCCTCGCAAACGAGTCGGCCACACGTCTTGACAAGTTTGGCAGAACTCTGCGACTAACCTGCCCCAGGGGTGAGAAATTTTACCTGAATGACAATCATTGATAATAAATCCGGCGGCATCCGTCGCGAAGAGTTTGCCCCAAGGTGCAATGTTAGTCATATCTTTTCTACGCTTGACGGGGTGGCGATCGTCTTCTAGTTTGACCCGTATTGATATATTTTGGGCGAATAGTGCTGTATTGCCATCATTCTCGCCTTAAACGGGCTATTTTTTTGTCTTTGTGATGACGCTTATAGGTCTTTTTTTAGTAGACTTGCGAACGTAAACATTTTCATTCTTGTACAAATACGAAAGTCTAACAATCATGAATTTTTTTCAATCCCGCTGGGTCTTGCTACTCGTCTTCAGCCTTGGCCTAACCCTGACCGGCTGCGGTGGAACTGAGGAGACAACGGAAGCACCGACAGCCGATACAAACCCTGAAACGTTAACGCTAGATGAGTCTGAAACGGAGACTGAGGAAGATGCCGAAGCAGAAGATGCCGAAGCAGAGGAAGCCGAGCTAACTCCTGCGCCCGATGGAACGTTTGCCGCCAGTATCCAAGAGGTGCTGATGACGAGTTTTCCCGAGCAAACTGGGTTTGAGGTCGATGTCGTGGCGTGTCCAGAAGATGTCACCCTAGAGTCTGGCGAACCCTTCACTTGTGAAATTCAAGCGACGGAAGGTTTCATTACATCCGTGGATGTGATTACCGATCCCGAGGCGGAAACCTTTGATTGGACAACGAAGGGGCTGGATATTCGGGGTCTCGAAAAAGCGATCGCGGCTGGAATGCTCGAAAATATGGAGCTGACGGGAAAGGTCGATTGTGGTTTAGGCGACACGAAAAATCCGTTTCGCGAAGAGGCGGTCGGTAGTGCGTTTGAGTGTGCCTTTACCGCAGGGGAAGGCGATGATCAAACGATCAATGTGGTCGTGAATGATAACGAGGGTAACGTGACCTGGAATGTGAAATAAGCAGCGTTTTCCTTGCCCAGAAGTCCGACTTTTTCAAACAGTCGGACTTCTATTTAGCCATTGCACCCTTAGTAATGTGTACCCGTTTTGCGGTGGTGTACCGCCGTCATCCGATCGGCATCGAACACCGTGCCGACCTCGGTGGTGGCATACACCAACCAATGATCGCCGCATTCCATCCGCTCTTTTACCGTGCATTCCAAACAGGCGATCGCCTCGTTCAACACCGGCTGTCCGTTCTCTCCCGGTTCCCAGTCCACCCCCGCAAATCGATCCTCACCGGGCGCGAACGGCTTGAGGAAATGCTTCATCAGGCTGATATGTTTACCTTCACCGAGGATATTGAGCGCGAAGGTGTTGCCCTTGTGGAGTAGCGACTCGATCGCCCGTTCCTTCGCCACCGCCACCGTAATCCCTGGCGGTGAAAACGTCGCTTGCGACACCCACGACGCCAGCATCGCGCTCGACACCTCGTTACGCTGCGTCGTCAAAATACACATCGACCCGACCACGCGCCCGATCGCCTGTTCCGTACTCGTCGCCGACTGGATTGGCGCTACGGCCTTCTTCGCCGCCTTTTCCTGCTTCTTCAGCGCCTGCACAAAATCCGTCCCCGCTTCCTCACAGGTTTTCATCACCGCTTCCGTCGGCGTGAATTTGACGCGAATCGGCTCAAAGCCAAACTGGAAGCCCGCGTTACGTAGCTTCGTTTCGAGTAAATCGATCACCTCGCCGCTCCAGCCAAACGAACCGAACACCCCCGCCAGTTTCGTATTTGGTACTTCCGACAACACCACCCCCAGCGCCGTTTGCACCTGGGTCGGCGCATGTCCACCCAGCGTGGGCGACCCGATCACAAAACCCGCCGATCGCTCTAAAATCTCCTTAATCTCGTCCGGCGAGATCACCTCACAGTTCACCGACTCCACCTGAGCGCCCGCCTTGGTCATGCCACTGGCGAGAGCCTGGGCGATCGCGGCGGTGTTACCGTAGGCCGAAGCGTAGAGCAGCGCCACGGTGATCTCCTGTTGCTGCTGGGCGGCGCTCCATTCTTTATAGGAGTAGGTCAGCTCTTGCTGACCGTAGCGCACCAGTGGGCCATGACCGGGCGCATAAAACCGCACCGGTGGCAGCGAGCCGAGTTTTTCGAGGACGGTGCTGACCTGACGCGCGTGGGGAGCCATCAAGCAATCGAAATAATAGCGGCGATCCTCGGTATAGAGTGCCCAGCCTTCATCAAAAAGCTGATCGCCGCAAACGTGCGCTCCGAAAAATTTATCGGTAAATAACACCTGGGTTTTGGTGTCGTAGGTCGCCAGCGCTCCCGGCCAGCGTGGTGTTGGGATGGGCGTGAACATCAGCCGGTGTCCGTTGCCGAGGTTAAGGTTTTCCTCGCCGCGCATGACTTTGATGCGGGTGGCGGGCAGGTTGGGGAGGAGCAGTTGCAGTGAGATAGCAGCGGGATTCGAGCAGATAATCGTTGCGTTCGTGGCTAAATCGAGCAGCGGTTCGAGGGTTTTGGCGCGGTTGGGGTTGATGTGACCGAGGATGATGTAGTCGATCGTCTTCGGGTCAAGGCTCTCTTGGAGGTGGGCGAGGAAAATCTCGCGGAACGATTCACCCGGCGGATCGAACAGGGCGATTTTGCTACCTTTGATCAGATAACTATTGGCCGATGTGCCGCGCTGAAGTGCGTATTCGATCTCGAACCGAAGTCGCCCCCAACTGCGCGATCGCAAAATCGTGGTATCGGTGGCAATATCGAGGCATTGAACGTCGCGGGGTTTGGTGGTGTCCATGATGTTCGAGAGTGTGGGAGATCGCGGAATGATCGGGGCGTCTGTCAAATTGCGAGCGAGAGCTGGGATTGGATGCTAGGGAAACTACGCCACGCTCAAGCCTTTCGATTTCAGCCATTCTTCGTTATAGAGGCGCGACTGGTAGCGCGATCCGCTGTCACACAGCACCGTCACGATCGTGTGTCCCGGCCCCATTTGCTTCGCCAGCGCTACTGCCGCCCCGACGTTAATCCCAACGGAACCGCCCATAAATAGGCCATCTTTGCGCAACAGTTGATAGACCACGCGCACGGCTTCGGTATCGTCGATTTGCATGGCATCATCGATCGGCACGCCTTCCATATTGGCCGTAATCCGACTGTTGCCGATGCCTTCGGTGATCGAGCTGCCCTCGGGTTTGCTCTCGCCGGTTTTGATGTAGCTATACAGCCCGCTACCCATCGGGTCGGCGACGACGCATTTCATATCCGGGTTTTTCTCTTTTAAAAACATCGCTGTCCCGGCATAGGTTCCGCCGGTTCCCGTCGCCGCAACCCAGGCATCGACTTTACCGTCGGTTTGCGTCCAAATTTCGGGGCCGGTGGTTTCGTAGTGGGCGTTGCGGTTGGCGAGGTTGTCGAACTGGTTCGCCCAAATAGCGTTATCGGTTTCTTCGGCGATGCGACCGGAGAGTTTGACGTAATTATTCGGGTCACGGTACGGCACGGCAGGCACGGGGCGAACTTCGGCGCCGAGGGTTCGCAGGGCGTCCATTTTTTCCTGGGATTGGGTATCCGGAATCACGATCAGGCATTTGTAGCCCTTGGCGTTGCAGATGTGGGTGAGGCCGATGCCGGTGTTGCCTGCTGTGCCTTCGACGACGGTTCCGCCCGGTTTGAGGAGGCCGCGCTGTTCGGCGTCTTGGATGATGTAGAGTGCGGCGCGGTCTTTGACGGAGCCGCCAGGGTTGAGGAATTCGGCTTTCCCGAGGATTTCGCAACCGGTTTCGTCGCTGAAGCTGTTGAGACGAATCAGGGGAGTGTTGCCAATGGTGTCGAGAAAGCCGTGTTTGATATCCATGGGGAGGAGAAATACCGCAAAGTGTGCTTATTTTATCGGTTTGGCGACCGATCGCGCTTGAATGCCAGTTTAGACATCACTCGAAATCACAGTTCTGGCAGCGCTCCGGTTTCTCATCCCGAGACCGGGATTACCCCGATGGGATATCGGTATCATCGTCAATTTCACCGATGCGGTCGTCGGCGAATTTTTCGGTGCGATCGATGATGGTGCGGATCGTAGCGCGGTTTCATCGCTCAATAATCCAACCTATGGAGCTGGACGGGGTTGGCTGGCTCGCGTGTGTAAGAAGTCCGATTTCTCCAAGAACTCGGACTTCTGGGATTACAGATTTCTGGCTTAATTGCGAGATATAACGAAGCGATACGACTCACGATCGCACCCGAAACGAAGCAAACCCGCGATCTAGGCTAGAGACAGGTTTCCCCCCTAGCTTGGAGGTCGCGCAGCCCATGCCGAACGACGTTTTTTCTCAACATGCCAGCTATGACGTGGCGATCGTCGGCGGTGGGGCGGCGGGCTGCGCGATCGCCCGTGAACTGAGCCGCACCACCGCCACAACGATCTTGCTCGAACGCGATATCGAAGTCGGCTTCGGTACCAGCAAAGCCAATAGCGGCATTATCCACGGCGGCCACCATAGCGGCCCGAACACCCTCAAAGGTCAGCTCGAATGGGAAGGCAATCAGCTTTGGGATGACCTGAGCCGCGATCTCGGATTTGGATTTGCACGGATCGGCGAGCTGACCGTAGCCTTTGACACAGCGCAACTCGAAACGCTCGATCGCCTCGAAGCCAACGGCCACGCAAAAGGCGTACCGGGGCTGGAACGCTGGGATCGCGATCGCCTGCGTCGCGAAGAGCCGAATCTTTCCCCGGAGGCGATCGCAGCCGTATTCGCCCCGACTACCGGCGTGGTTAATCCCTACGAAGCCTGTTTTTTGATGCTCGAAAGCGCCTGCCGCAACGGCGTCGAATTTCGTGGCGAAAGTCCCGTGACAGGTTTGGAGTATCTTGAATCGGAAGGCGATCGGTGGTTGATTTCCACCCCACGCGGTCAGCTCACGGCGCGATTCGTGATCAATGCAGCGGGACTGTATGCCGACGCGATCGCCGATCTCGCCGGTGTGCGCACGTTCACGATCCGGCCGCGTAAGGGCGAAGAATATCTACTCGATAAGCGGCTGAATGGCTACGTTTCGCGGGTGATTTTCCCCTGCCCAACGCCCGTCTCAAAGGGCATTCTCGTCATCCCCACCTACGACGGCACGCTGATGGTCGGCCCGACGGCGCATTTTGTCGAAGACAAGGAAGACGACACCACCTCCGCTGACGGCGCGACCCAGGTGTTCGAGTCGGTGACGCGCCTTGTGCCGGGGATTAGCGCCCGCGACTGTATCGCCGAGTTTGCTGGACTGCGGGCGGTGGCCGATACCGAAGATTTCATCATTGGAACCACGGCAAAACCGGGCTTTATCAACGTGGCTGGGATTCAGTCGCCGGGATTGACCGCAGCTCCGGCGATCGCGCGGCACGTGATCGACATTTTGCACAACGAAGGGCTAACCACCGATCGCCGCGACGACTTCGAGCCTACGATTCCCCATCCGATCCACTTCATTTCGCTCTCGACCGAAGAGCAAATCGCCCTGGCCGATCGCGATCCAAGTTTTGCGCGGATGATTTGTCGCTGCGAACTGGTCACCGAGGGGGAAATCCGCGAGGCGCTCGATCGCGGGGCGCGGTGTCTCGATGGGCTGAAGTTCCGCACGCGGGCGGGGATGGGGCGCTGTCAGGGCGGATTTTGTTCGGGGCGCTGCATGGAGCTGATTGCGGAAAAATACGACATTCCCATCACGGAAGTCACCAAACGCGGTGGCTCGTCCTGGATTGCCTGCGATCGGGTCGATGTCGCGGTTGATATCGCACCAGCATCGCCGACCGATCGCAACAGTCAAGACGGCTAGGACAAACCACACGCGACCATTTCCTATCGAGTTCTTATCGAGAATCTGCCATGTTAACCGCCAATACCAGCCACCTCCAATCAGACTACGATGTCCTCGTGATCGGTGGTGGACCGGCGGGGATGGGCGCGGCGATCGCTGCGCGGGTGGCCGGAGCCGATCGCGTGCTGATCGTCGATCGTGAGGTCGAACCGGGCGGAATTTTGCTGCAATGTATCCATCCCGGCTTTGGTTTGCAGCATTTTAAGGAAGAACTGACGGGGCCAGAATACGCCCAGCGCGTCTATGAACAGGTGGTCGAAACCGAAATCGACGTGATCACCGACAGTTACGTCATCGACATCGCCCGCAGCACCGGATTCACCAGCTTTACCAAAAACTCCAGCACGCCCGCATCGCGATCGCCCGAAAAATTATGCGTCAAGCTGCTCTCCGCCCAGCACGGCGTCAAACTGATCACCACCACCGCCACGGTCTTGGCGATGGGCGCACGGGAACGCACACGCGGCGCGATTCGCACGCCAGGAACTCGTCCCGCCGGGGTGATGACGGCGGGCTTGGCGCAACGCTTCGTCAATCTCATGGGCATTTTGCCGGGGAAACGCGCCGTGATTCTCGGGTCGGGCGATATCGGGCTGATTATGGCGCGGCGGCTGACGCTGGAGGGGGTCGAGGTGGCGGGCGTGTTTGAGATTATGCCCCACGCGAACGGTCTGAATCGCAACATCGTCCAGTGTTTGCAAGATTACGATATTCCGCTCCATCTTTCGACTACGGTGGCAGAAATTCACGGACACGATCGCGTCGAAAAAGTGACCGTCGCGCCGGTGGATGGGTTTACGCCCGACCCGTCACGCGGCTGGGATATCGAGTGCGACACGCTGCTGCTATCGATCGGCCTGATTCCCGATAATGAACTGTCGCGCACCCTGGGGTTACGGATCGATCCGGTGACGAGTGGCCCGATCGTCGATAGCCAGATGGAAACCTCGATGGCGGGTGTGTTCGCCTGCGGCAATGTGGTTCACATTCACGATCTGGTGGATTTCGTCAGTCAGGAGGCGATGCTCGCGGGTCACAGTGCGGGGCAGTACGCGATCGGGCAGACGCGCCCGGCGGATAATATTCGCCTCGTGCCGGGGGACAACGTCGCCTACTGTGTGCCGCAGTCGATCGCCAGCGATCGGGAGCATACGGTGTATTTGCGGGTGCGTCAGCCGTTGGAAAACTGTCGGTTACGTTTGAGCAGTAGTAGTGGAGGCGTAGTCTACGAGAAAAAGATTCGCTTCGTGCTTCCGGCGGAGATGGTCAATCTCAAGCTAAAACCGCGTTTTTTACAGGATTTTCACGGCGATACGCTCAAAATTGAGGTTATCCCCAATCATGCGCCGGATTAATCAGCGCGATCGACGCTGCTTTTCCCTGCTCTCTACGGATCAACTGTTAGGCACAAACCATGACCACGACTGACGCCACCACTTATAACGACGCCCACAACGACGCTCATATCCATCGCTATCTCTGTATCGGCTGTCCGATGGGTTGCCGCCTGGAAGTGGAAGACACCGACGAGGGCGAAATCGTTGAGGTGCGCGGCTTTAGCTGCAAGCGCGGCGAAGCCTACGCCAAACAGGAACACGTCGAGCCGAAACGCATGGTAACGACCACGATCGCGATCGACTCTGGCCGCTGGGCGCGGTTGCCGGTACGCACCACCGCCCCCGTACCGAAGGATCGCGTCATGGCGGTATGTGAGGCGCTGCACCAGTTGCGCGTCACCGCGCCGATCGTCTGTGGTGCGGTGATTTGTCGCGATGTGTTGGGGACGGGGGTGGATGTGGTGGCATCGCGATCGATGCCGGTGGATGGTTGAAGGTTGCGGGTTTTTGGCAAACAAGTTTTTGGCAAACAGAAAAAGGGAACGATCGGCGATCGTTCCCTTTTTTTGATGTTTGATGGCTTGATGTTCTGTCACAACTACGAGAGCGACAGGAACATGTTCGGCGAGCGCATTACCATGCGCTCCTACGGAACTACGATTTCCGGGAAGGTTCTCGGATTAAACCAACGTCCGATCGGTCAGAATTTCGTAACCGTCTTGCGTCACCAAAACCGTATGCTCAAACTGCGCCGACAGGGTCTTATCGATCGTCACCGCCGTCCAGCGATCGGACAGGATCTTCGTATGCTTCGATCCTTCGTTCACGATCGGCTCGATCGCCAACGTCATGCCGGGACGTAGCTTCACATTCGGCATCTCCCGCGTGCGGAAATTGAACACCGACGGCTCCTCGTGCAGATTGCGACCGACGCCGTGACCCGTGAACTCTTCCACCACGCTGAAGCCCGCCGCCTCGACGTGATCCTGAATCGCGCCCGCCAAATCGAGCAGATACGCTCCGGCTTTGACTTGCTCGATGCCCTTATAGAGCGACTCTTCCGCCACGCGGATGAGCTTCGCCGCGTTTTCCGTGACGTTGCCGACCGCGATCGTTACGCAGGAATCGCCATGAAACCCTTCAAAATACGCGCCGGTATCGACCTTCAGCACATCCCCTTCGCGGATGACTTTTTTCTTGTTCGGGATACCGTGAACGACTTCGTTATTAATGCTCGAACAAATCGAAGCGGGGAAACCGTGATAGCCCTTAAAGCTAGGCGTTGCGCCCATTTCGCGGATGCGTTTTTCGGCGTGGATATCGAGATCCATCGTCGTCATTCCCGGTTTGACCAGCTCGGAGATTTCCTTAAGGACAGTCGCGACGATGCGCGACGACTGGCGCATGATCTCGATTTCGCGCTGGGATTTAATTTCGATGCGACGACGCTGCGTCATGCCCGGTAGCGCCGACTCGTTTTTTTGTTTTTTCTGCTTTTTCGAGGATTTGGGCGCAACGGCGAGCAGGTCGTTGAGAATGTTCATAGGTGTGAGCTTAAAAATGCGAATCGAATGGATCGCGGTGGAGAAAGGGGAAATCTTACAGGTGGCGATCGCGATGATGCCAGCATCAAAATCGCAGGATCGACGGAGGCCATACGAAACCAACCGATCAACGCCGAAAGCCTTTAATTAAGTTAACAGACTTTTTCGTTACTGTTGCCAGTGCGGTTGTTAACACTGGCACGATTAAACCGTGTGGGTTTTGGGCCAGAGCTTCGCAAAGACGCGATGTTTAATCGTACTGCCGATTACCGTCAGCCCAATGACGGCTAATGCGCCAATCCCGATCGGGCTGGGAATCCAGAAGCTCGCTTCGATGTGCTGCATTTTGCCCGGTTCGAGCGTCCAGATGGCATCGAGACCTTGCATATTAACGGCGATCGAGGCGTCTGGATCGGGGATTTGCGTGGCGTCTGGCGTCGAAATGCCCCAGGGGGTCGTTAGGTGAAAGCGCAGGTCGATAAACGATTGGCTGCTGTCGGTTTGGAATGGCGATCGAGCCAAATTGGACAGGATCGACAAACCGCGTAGATCCAAGTCCAGCACTAAATCATTCCGAATCGCCAGCAAAAAGTTATGCTGCACGATCGACAGATTCGAGGCAATTTTCGGCAGTTCTTCGCCATTTACCTGCGAGCTGGCCTCGGGGACAACAAACAGCTCGGTTTCTGTCATGCCGAAAAATTGATCGAATTTTTCGGCGAGATCATCACCATTGATAAACGGGATCGTCACGTCTAAATCACCGTCACGGCGCTGACGCACGTGGCCGCCGAGATCTTTGGCGCGACGGGTCAGGCTATCCGTCCACGATCGCACCGTGTCGCGATCCAAGGCGCTGAGGCGATCGGCAACGCGCACATGTTGGACGATCGCGCCCTCGGTTTGGCTACGAAAATCGATGCCGATATCATAATCAACGCAGCCCACAAGACTAAGCGCTAACACGATGAGCACCAAGGATCGCGACCAATCGCGCCACCAGGTTCGACACCCGGCGATTATGGTCTGCTGGCTCGTGGCTAGAATCCCCTGAATTCTCTGAATGATCGGCTGAATGCTGCTCATAGGCTTGAACTTATCGCCCCACCGAGGACACAACACTAGAGGAGGCGACGCCTGAAGACTCGAATCGATCGCGCAGATCCGTCCAGGTCACCCCCGCCAAATCTGGCAACACCACATGAGCCGCGCCCACAATCTCCGGCGACCCCAAACCTAGAACCCGCATTCCCGCCGCGATCGCCGCTGCAACGCCCGACCCACCATCTTCGATTACCAAACAGGCTTCCGGCTCCACGCCGATCAGCTCCGCCGCATGGAGAAACACATCCGGCGCGGGTTTGGAGTTGGGAACGTCGTAGACATTGGCGATCGCGTTGAACATATCGGCGATGCCCAACTGTGTGCAAACCTTGGTGACGTTCTGGCTCGCGGACGCCACGGCCATCGGCAACCCTACGGCCTTAATTTCGGGCAAAAGGTGAGCGATGCCGGGGAGCAATGCCGTTTCGTCCATCTGTTCGATAAATTCGTGAAAGTATTGATTCTTGCGATCGAGAAATTCCTGCTTTTTGGCGTCGGAAAATGGCCGATCGCCGATCACGGCATTGAGAGAATCGAGCCGCGACAGGCCGCGTAGTGCTTCATTTTGCTCGCGGTTGAACGGGATATTTTCTTCGTCGAATAAGCGTTGCCAGGTGCGGTAGTGATAATCGATCGTGTCGGTTAAGACGCCGTCCATATCGAAAATCACGGCACGCAGCGGAACGGAAAACAGGTCAGTCATGACACGATCGCGAGCGATTACGCCCCTAGGTTACGGAGTTGTGCGTCGGATTGTCTAGCGGCTTCGAGGCTGTTGAGCTTTTGGTTCAGTTCGCGGGTGCGTCGCGACAGCAGGCGAATGATATTGATCGCAATGCCGGGAGTTTCGTCGATCGCATCGTAAAGCTGCTGTTGCGTCAACATCAAACATTCACAGGGATCACAGGTAGTCACCGATGCAGACCTCGGCTCCGCGTCAAACAGTGACATCTCGCCAAAGCACGCTCCTTGGGAGAGCTTCGCCAAATCTCGATCGCCCAGGTGAACGCGGACAATCCCCGAAACGACAATGTAGAGCGATCGCCCCTCCTGTCCCTCCGTGAAAATTGTATGGTCGGTGGGAAACGACAGTTCATCCATCACCGACGCGAGGCGCACGAGAAAGTCATCTCGCAATTCTTTGAAGATGGGGACGCCGCGTACAAACAGTAGCCGATCGACACTTGTGAGCATAGTGCGAGAAAAAGCGGGGAGTCGCGGAAGAGCGGGCGAACGCGAACCAAAGGAGACGAACCGCAGGATCGCAGATCTACACGGTGATGCAATCTCGCTCCGCGTTTGGGCATTTTACATCGTGCGATCGTTTAGGAGCGACGCTAAATGCCACTGACACCAGATTAAAACAAATGCAAAGCCATCGACCGTACAATGCGCCACTTTTGGGAGCAAGCCCAGGTGACTCGCACGGTTGATCCCCGCACAGCCTGGAATGGGTGTCTTGAGACCAGGGCTTTCAACGCAGCGAAAATCCAGAAGATCCCATAGAGATCAAACGAACTTAGGCTGGTCGCTCAAGGCCAAGCTCTGACATTAGCACCTGAACTTGAGCGGAGACTAGCGGGTCAGGATCGCTTTGCATCTTCGGTAGCAATTCTAGCAGGGCTCGTGGAGAGGCAACCTTGAGATAGGACAGGACGGCTTCGCGGACGAAACCGGTGGGGTGACGTAGGCCGCCAATGGTTTGCTCGGTGGTGAGTGCCGTACGCGCCACACGAGCCAGATGATAGCAACAGGCCAGCGGCCAATCGGAGAGAAAATGCCGCAGTTCCAGCAGGCGACGCAGACGATCGCTCGGGTTCATTGGCGTGTAATTGATGATGTCGGTCAAATTTTGGAGTTTCTCACGATAGGGCTGGCCGTCTAGCACGCTGAGTAGGGCGCGTTTGCTGGGAATGTCGATCGTGTTATCGAGGATCTCGATGCCCCGCGCCATGGAGGTTTGCGAGCCGGATTTTAGGTTAAAGGTGGCGGCTTGGATCGAGCTGAGGGGATAGAGAAAACGCATCAGCAGAAATAATCGCTCTTCGGCATCACTTTCTAGATCTCGGAGCGATCGTCGGAGCAACGTGGCGGCGTATTCTGGCGTGAGGCCGCCTTTGGCGTTGCTGTCGAGCAACATGGTCGGGATGCCATCGATCACGCCCGCCATCAAATTTTCGGTAAGCGGTTCGAGGTCGATTAACGTCCCGTAAATTCGACCCAGGAACATCAGCTCTTGATCAATCATCAGCTCGATGCCACTACGTCCGAGGCGATCGAGCGCCGCTTCAATGCCGCGATCGTTGGGGATTTTGAGCACAATGCGCAGGATATTGCGGCGGTTCATGCCCCAGGCGGTCATCAGGTGGGAGATCAACACATTCAGGGTTTCGGGCGTGCCAATCTCGGCGATCGTATTCCAGGCGTACATCCGCACGAGGTCGGGTTTATTGATGTCTTCAGCCAGGGCAACGAGACGATCGAGGACTTCGTTTTCGAGGCGAACGAGCGATCGCATCGCGGCCTCTCGCGTTGATTTGTAGTACAGACCGCGCAGCAACGAGGGGTAATACTCCTCAAGATGGGTAGACGCGATCACTTCGAGCAAGGCGCAACGAACACGCAGCGATTCATCTTTGAGCAAACTGGGAATGTAGAGCCGTAACCCCTGGAGATATTCCGCCTCACCCAAGGCCTGAGTTCCCATCACTCGCTCGCGCTCTTGCTGACTGGTCAGCATCAACCGTAGGGTATTGGTCGCCTCGGCTTTTTGGTTGCGATCGCCCTTGCGCATAATCAGAGCCGCCGCCGTACTGCGCACCACCGGATCAACCTCGGGACGCAAATAGGGCTGAAGCTGCTCCATATTCGGCGTCTTTTCCGTGAGCCAGATGTAGCGCAGCGCTAGCGCTAGAACTTCCGGCTGTTGTGGCGTCGCAATCAGATCGCGCACATGCGTTAAATATTGCGGATTGGGATAGTTGAGCATCGCCTCTAGGCTCTGACGCTTCAGGCTCGGCGACAGGCTTTCGAGCAGCGGCGCTAGGGCATCACCGACGTTTTTGGGATCGATTTGTGTCAGTAGTTCGACGCACGATCGCTTATCGGCGTCGGATTTGTGTTTTTCTAGGGTTTCGACGACCGATCGCTTCAGCGCTCGCAAGTCCACATCGGAGACGCCCAGGCGACCCCGTTCAGCACTAAAGACCAGCAGTTCGACATAGCGCGATCGCATCAGCCAAATGGCGATCACCCAGGCGATCGCGACCGCGATAATAATCCAAACAAAGAGCTGGCTCTGAATCGCAGGCCACGCCTCATCGTCAAAAAACTGCTTCCCAAAGGTAATGACCGCCCACATGCCAACCCCTGCAACCCCAGTCGCCAGCGGTTCGGCAACGCCATTAACGCGGGCTTGGAGGTTATTTCGCTGGCTTTCGGGCAACGGCTGGAATAAAACGGGGCCGGTTCCTTCGATTAGCGTGTAGTGAAACAGCTCATCGACGAATTTAATCGCCACAATCCCCCCAAACAGGGCTAACCAGCCATTCCAGGAGCTAATGATCGTTCCGATCCCGATCACGATCACCAACAGCGGCAGAATTGCCCCAGCGCGAAAGACGCCGATCCGCTCCACCAGACGGCTAGAGGCGAACCACTGGGTAATCAGCTCGAAGATCCCCAGAACGCCATTAAAGAGTCCCAAAAAGACGGCAATGCCAGCAGCAAGGCTTGCGGCATCAAGCTGTAACTCCAGCTCGCTAAAAAATTGAAAGTCGATCAGGACGTAGAGGGCTTCGACCAGGACGAAGAACGTGACCAATAGCCAGACGTAGGTTTGGAGCGGGCCTTGGAGTCGGCGGGTTGTATAGTCGGTGCGGTCTTCGTCGGTGCGGAGATTGGAGTCCGGGAAAGCCTGACTGTAGGTTTCGCCCAGGTAGAACAGCAGGATCGCGCCGACGACCATCATCACGCAGGCCGTGAGCATGACGTTTTCCAGGCCGATCGTGTTGATCAGGGGGCCAAGGGAAAAACCACTGATCACGTCGGCCATCAGGATGCCGCTGCTGACGATCGGATAGGCGCGTTTAATTTCGCGAATGTTGAAGAGCTGGTTGGCGGTAATCGAGGTGTTGAGGTCGTTGAGGACGTACGCCCCGTCGATCCAGAGGCGCATTCCAAAAATCGTCGCGCTCAACAGAGCGGGCAGCTCTAGTCCGCAGCGAAATAGCGCCGTCGGGATCGCTAAAAAGAGCGCGATCGCCACAATCGATCGCCGCATGGGCAAGATCTCTTGCAGCCACTCGTAGAAAAAGCCGAGCGCCGACCCGACTGCCGCTCCGGCGATGTAAATCAACGGCAGCGATTCCGCGCCGTATTCATCGAGAAACAGCCCGACGGTTACCGCTTCGAGCCAAATTAACCCCACTGATGTCGCCGTATAAAACGCGAACATCAGGAAAGTTCGTTCGCTTTCTTCGGCGCGGAGGTTGACCCATTGCAGGATCTTTTGACTCCAGCCGCTTTGCGAAAGTTGCGCGTTTCTAAGTTCCATTCCGCCTGTCGTGTTGTGGCCTGCGATCGGGAGTGAACAACGTTACATGGCTGTCGCGTCTCGCAATTGCATCTCGCAAACGCAGCTTGCCGTCGGCCATGCTCTTATCGTAAATGTACTGCATCGCCGCTTCGTCAAGGTATCACCACAGCATTCTTGACAGAACATCAGAAATCAAAAGTTTCCAGAGTCCATCTGCGAGAATGTCGCTCTGTCGCTACGCGGAGATGCGGAGATTGGAGGCGTTGGGCAGACCTTGGGGGGTCAGTAAGTAGATTTGGATCGGATCGTCGTCACCGGGCAATGTGGTCGCGGCAACGTTGAGTGAGCCAGAGGCCGATCGCAGCACGACATCGCCTCGCTCTTCGAGGGCTTGCAGGGTATCGAGTTCGAGAAATGATGACAGCGGCTCAATGTCGCAGGTGTCTTCGTCGGCGGCGGTTGTTTGATAGTGGGTCGGGATGACGATGCGGGGATTGAGAGACCGCATGGCGACCAGAGCTTCCGTAGGGTTGTAGGCTTTATCGCCCCCTCCGATCGGCAGCAGCAAAACATCGGGTCGGCCAATTAACACGCGCTGTTCAAATTGCAGGGGAGCCGCGCCGCCGCCGAGATGCACGACCTTGATACCGGCTTGGTTCCACACCCAAATCAGATTGATGCCGAAGCGGTTGCCGTTAAATCGATCGTGCGGAATCGGAATTCCTTCAAATTTGGTTGCGCCAAATTGATAGACCCCCGACTCGAACAGCAGTCGATCTTCGCGTACATTGTCCGTTGCCCCTTCGTCGAGTAAAAGGCTGCTGACGATCGTAATATCTGCGTCACGGGCATCGGGTGCGGGGTAGCCCGCCGTGCAGCCTCCGGGACGAAAGGGATTCGCCATAACGGTCAGGTCGCTGCTACGAAAATGAAAGCAGGTATGACCGAGATAGCCGATCGTCAGGGCGTTTGCAGAGTTGGCGGTCTGCGAACGTACCGGGGTACGCGATCCAGTGGCGATCGCGGCGATGGCTGCGATCGTGCTGAGTTGGACGCCGTGTAAAAATTGTCGCCGTTTCATGAAGTCGAGAAAATCTAGAATCGAAAAGTCTGGAACAGAATGGTCAGGAACCAATCGGCGCGAACGATCTGGGACACGGTTGCGCTAGATGACGGTTGCACTTCGGCCTTCGACCTTCGCGAAAGCGCAAAAGATTTAGGAGACCATAGGGATCGTCAAGCTCAAATTAAGCCTCTTAATGGGACGCGATCGCACTCAAAAAGTTACTGAGCAGTT
Organism: Geitlerinema sp. S16; assembly: GCA_011390275.1. GTDB lineage: Bacteria > Cyanobacteriota > Cyanobacteriia > Cyanobacteriales > Geitlerinemataceae > RDYZ01. The sequence continues at coordinate 36,335 of JAABST010000024.1, read as the reverse complement.
GCTTGCCCGACTCCGTGAGGATGCTTTCCGGGTGAAATTGGACGCCCTGGATCTGAGGATAGTCGCGATGACGCACACCCATGATCGTACCGTCTTCAACCCAGGCCGTAACTTCGAGACAGTCGGGGCAGGTCGCGCGATCGATCACGAGGCTGTGGTAGCGCGTGGCGGTAAACGGCTCGCTCAGTCCAGCAAAGACTCCGACGCCGGTATGATGCACCGGCGAGGTTTTGCCATGCATCAGCTCGTCCGCTGAGACCACTTGACCGCCGAAGACTTCGCCGATGCCTTGGTGGCCGAGACAGACGCCGAGAATGGGGAAGCTGGGGCCAAACTGACGAATTACATCGAGGGAAATCCCGGCATCGAGAGGGCGTCCAGGGCCGGGAGAGATCACGATCCCATCGGGAGCCAAATCGCGCAATTCATCCAGCGTGATGCAATCATTCCGAAAGACTTGAATGTCTGCTGCGACCGGGTAGGTTGCACCCAGTTCGCCGAGGTATTGAACGAGGTTATAGGTGAAACTGTCGTAATTGTCGATAACAGCGATCGTCATGGCAAGAGAACGGCGGTGGCGTGGGTGCGATAGTTGTCGATCTCTGGGTCAACAGCGATCGTCAAGGGCTAGAAGCGCGAGCTGCGATCGCTTAACGCTGTTTGATAAACCCCGCCTGATCCTAACCCTGCATGGGTCGAACGCCTAGCACTCGGCATGACCTTACGCTTAGCTCGTGTTTTAGGCCGTGTTTTAGACCGTGTTTTAAGCTGTGTTGTCTCTAGAGGTTTCCCTAGACGTTGCGCCCGGAAATTGAACGATGACATGAAAAATATGCCAATGCTTCGGCGTCCCGGTGGCCGTTCGACCGTCGTACTCTTCCTCTTCCAGCTCGACGATCGTCGCCCCCTGCAATAACACCATCAGTTCCGATCGCGACACGTCCATCACATTGTCATAGGCTGACCATTCATCACGATCGCCCAAAAATTGACCGCAAAACCAGCCGCCCGCTTGTAGCGTCTGTCGGAGGGTGTGCCACACGTCCGAAAAGCGATCGGGCGCACAAAATGGTAGGGAAAAGCTAGCATTGACAAGCTGAAGTGATGCGGGCCAGCAAATGTCTTCAAAAGCGCAGCATTGTGTGGTGAGATACCGGTCAAAGTCAGGATTGCCATAGGCGCGATCTTTCGCACGATCGTTGAGTGCGGTAATAGCTTGAACTTCAGCATCGATCGCCAGCACACACCAGCCACGCTCCAACAGCAATAGCGTATCGCGCCCGTTTCCACAGCCGAGATCGATCGCCCGTCGCATCACCGGCGATGTCACCCCAGACTCGTTGGGTGATCGTGCACGAAGCCGTTGATCGCGATCAAACAGGTTCAGCGTGCGTATTAACGTATGTCGCGGCGGCTGCATCGCTACCGCAGCATAGTAGCTAGACCAGTCAGCATTAAAAGATGGCGACATCGATCATTAATTCACCAGGCTTATTCCAGACAGATCATGATAGAAATCATGCCTCAAAAAAAGGTCAATGGAAAGTTGAGCGAAGTCGAGACCGGTCGTTGTTCGCGAAGATTAGCCGTGCTATTCGCCAGCAGATGCGACGCGAACGACTCCAAACGAGCAACTCACCGACTAGAGCTTTGCGTGTTTTTACTTAGTTCGGCGACGCCGGGATTAATTCGCACTTGCAGCGTTCCGGTAAAGAAAACGGCCATCACGATCGCAATAAAAAATGTCCAGACCAAAGGGAACCACGTATCTTGATTCAGATTGCGATTTGACGTTGAACCCTTAGATATAGACGAGGGTGAGGTTTGTGCCATCAGCGATCGCGAAAAGCCACAGCTTAGGCATCCCCATTCATTAGCTCCAGTCTGGACGATCGTATGTTGTTTACAGCGCGGACATTCGGGGCTTGTGTGTGCATCCATGATACCGACACCTCAATCGAGATGACGTGAAATTACTTAAGCAAGAAGGCGGTCATATTTAGTCACACCAATCTCGGCGGCTTGCATTACGTAAAAAGACTTAAAAAAGAAGGAAAATTCATAGCTCGACCACCAATCTACGTGTATACAACGAGTTGGCAATCTTGCCGCTGTTCGACTTACAGACATTCGACGCTTGGAGGGTTGCTTGGGGTCTGCGGAATCTCGTTAGATGCAGGTGAAATTATGACGAAAGATTTTGTTTACTGGTTAGGGAATCCCCGCGCCTTTAGGCCGGGGAGGATGTCAATTAAAAACATCACCAAAAACGTTTATGTCTCAACCCTTTTCGATTCCGCCGACCCAGATCCAGCCGTGGAAAACCCGCCGATCGCATTGGGAAGTCGATCGCCCCTGGTGTCGCCTGCGTCGTGACGAAGTGGATCTACCGAATGGCCCGCAAATCGACGATTTCTACATTTTCGTTCGCCCCGATATCGCCCTGGTGTTGCCCGTCACGCCCGACGATCGCGTCATTTTCGTGCGGCAATACCGTCACGGAGCCGAGCGCATTTTGCTCGAACTGCCCGCCGGTCGCGTCGATCCCGGTGAAGATCCCATCGTTGCCGCCACTCGCGAACTGCGCGAAGAAACCGGCTACACCAGCGACCCCCTCGAACCGATCGCCACCCTCTACGACAACCCCGTCAAAACCACTCACTCCACCCACATTTTCCTCGCCCGCAACGCGATCGCCACCCATCCCCAAGCCCTTGACGCCACCGAAGATATCGAAGTCGTCCCCATTCCCGTCGGCGAGCTGTGGTCATGCCTTCAGCGCGGCGAGATTTGCGTCGCGGGGAGCGTCTCGGCCTTGCTGTGGTGGTTGCACCATCGATCCGCCACGGGTTAAAACCAAACCAAGCCCATGACTACGACGGCGAGAGTCGCAATTTTCCGTCAATCTCCCCGTCAATCGACCGTCAACAACTCAAACAGCAGGATATAGGATGCGATCGACATCAGATCTCCAGTCTCCTCGCGTAACCATGAACTATTCATTTTCAGTACCGATCGGCTTTCTCGGCGGCTTTCTCGGCGGCCTTCTCCTCGCCGCGCCGCTCCAAGCTCTCACCGTCGGCGAGTATTTTTGTCAAAATGTCCACAGACTCAGTGTGGAGGGCTACTGGACGCGATCGGATGGGTCATTCACGATCACGATCTCGGACGTTGCCGACACGAATCAAACAAGTCGAACCCTGGACGATGGGACGATGGGAACCTATCGCTATGAATCCACGAGCGCTCAATTTGGCAATTTAACCCTCGATGACGGTGAGGTTTTTAATACTGGATTTTCTTGGGTGTATACGTTTCGCGCCAACGACAACACGCTCTACGACCTGGAAGATCTATGGGATGGCGAAACCTACCTCAAGGTGTATGACCCCTACGGTACGAATATCTTAGATGCAAACTGTGTCAACCTCGATGAAGCACGGTAGGTTTTTTCAGGTCTTTTTTATCGTAATTTGTCGTAATTTATCGCGCCTTCAGACGGCCAAGTCATCCCAAAACCAAAAGCGATCGCCCTGCGATTCAGTCCGCAGCACGATCGCCCTCGTTGTCATCGATTCAGCTCTTGAGCCGCAATCTATAGCACTTGTTCAACTTCAGAAATTTCGGGGATGTACTCGCGCAGACGACGCTCGATGCCCATTTTGAGGGTCATCGTCGAACTTGGGCAGGTTCCGCACGCGCCATTCAGACGCAGCTTGACGATCGGGCCTTCGATATCGGTCAGCTCAACGTTGCCGCCGTCCGCGATCAGATAAGGGCGCAGCTCATCGAGAACTTTTTCAACGTTTTCGGGCGTCAGTGCCAGGGTTTCCGTTGCCATAGTGCTTATAACCTTTGTGCTGTGAACCCGGACATCAATCCGAGCATGAATTTAAGGATAGGGACGATCGGGAGTTTGCGCCCGGATGCGTCCTGAAAATCGAGATGAAATCGTTTGACCCGTATTCGCGACACGCGACAGTGCGAACCATGCGAACCAAAACACATCTCCTCTTTACTTTAACAACCAAAAGCTTGTTTATCTCAATCCGATGGACGATCACTTCGTCGTAATCGCCCGCACAATCTCCGCTGCGATCGTCTCACTGCCATGCTTATCTAAGCTTTCCCGGCTCCGAGGCGCGATCATGTCCGATCGCAAAAAGTCCCACGATCGCCCGAAAAATTCGTCCGGCGCAATCACCTGATGCCAGCCATGATCTTGCAAACCCTCCAGCAAAATCGGCGACTCGGCGAACCCTTCCCGCGTCAACGTCACGATCGGCACATCCAGCCGCAATGCCTCGGCAAACGTGCTATAGCCCGGTTTCGACACCACCCGGCCACACAGCGGCATGAAATCCACCGGGCGCAAGTTGTGATCGGTAACTAAGCGTAAATTGGGCAGATCCGGCGCGGCGCGATCGAACGTGATGAACTGCCAGTCGGGAAACTCGACAAGGTTTTCGTAGGGGATTTTCGCCAGCCCGAGACCGCCGAAACTGAGCAAAATCGTCTGATCGCGCGGTGCATCGAGCTGGAACCGATCGCGCAACACCTCCGCTTCAACTTTCGGCACACCACCGGTTAAGCCCACATCTTCGATCGCCGGAAACGCCGACATCTCCTCATGTAGCGGCAACCGAAACAGCCGATCGCACTGCCCAAAATAATCCGCAATCCAATCCGCCTGCTCGATAAACTCGCCGCCCCAGGGTCGATAGATAAAATCCCAGCCGAAATTACTCGCCATCCAGCAGGGAATCCCGGCGGCTTTGGCGATCGGGGCGAGCAGCGGCGGAATATCGCCGAACACAAGATCGACGCGATTCGTGCCGAGAAAATCGGCTTCGCTTTGGATGAGCTGCGGGGCGCGATCGCGGATTTCGCGCAGTTTCGCCAGGGTCGCGTCGTAGTCCATCGTCAGACTATCGGGCTGCACCACGCCAATATCGAACGCGCGGGGACGGTAAATAAAATCGCCGGGGATATAGGATTCGAGCAGCCAGCGCGGCGCGGTGGTCGCCAGGATGAGCAGGATTTCGGGGTCGAGCTGCTGGATTTGTGCGGCGATCGAGGCGGCACGGACAGCATGGCCGAAGCCGTGATTGGTAATCGCGAGGTAGAGGGTCGGGCGCGGCATGGTGTTTCGGCTTGAGGGTGACAATCGATTGCTTTAGCGATGTTTGCAACAACTGGGATTACGGAACAATTGTCCCATCGAGATCTACTGTCCAGGAGCGGGCGCGGGATTGGGATTCGCGGGATTAGGACGGGCAGGCTCGACCACGGGGTTGCTATCGAAGGATTCGAGCTGATTGAGGAGGTCTTTGGTGCTGGGGATGCTGCTCGGATCGAGGGTGAAAATGGTTTCCGATCGCAGACGAGCCAGCTCATTATCGACATATTCAATAAACGTTTTTGGCTCATAAATCCAGGCGATCGTCTTGACTTGAGCATTGGAGGGAGGCTCCATTTCTGCCATCGCATCACCTGCCAAAGGTTCGTCAGTCAGAGTTGCGGCGGGGTCAATGGCCTGCTGCGATCGAGCCGATGGGAAAAATGGCGTCAGCGAGATACCGGTGGGTTTGACATAGAGGCGTCCGGTGGCGAGATAGCTTTGAACCGAACCCTGTAATTTTTCGTATTGGGTAAAGAGTTCGACTTGGCGAGCAATGTTGTCGTTGTAATCAAAAATCAGCATAAATGCGGAGGCCAACACCGTCGCGCCAAACGCAACTTTAAACGTATCGATCGTCAGATCATCAGTTTGCGCCCAGCCATTACGCCCGATCGCAAAGATACAAAAAGCCGCCAACGCCGAAGCAAACGGCGCAAACACCAACACGGTTAAATAGTTGACGTACAGCATTTCAGTCAAGCCGACGTGAAAGGCTTGTCGCTGGAGAATATCGGTGTATTGCCGCTTGATGCGCTCGGCCTGAATCGCTTGTAGAGTCGGGAAAATCTCGGTTTGAAATTGGGATAAGTAGCGATCAAATTCCGTTTCGCCTGAATCAGGATCGACGACTTTTAGCGTGATTTGATGAGCATCGGCCTTAAGGGGACGCAGCAAACTTTTGACGATGATCCAGCAGGAAATATTAATCGCACCATAAAAACCAATGGCGATCGCGATCGGGAGAATGGGGGAAGGAATGGCGCGTAGGCGGGCGATCCAGCGTGCGGGACTCAGATCTAGCATGGTGGTTTTCGGTAGGTAGATGCGCGGTCTAGAGGCAACGAACGACAAGGGTTGATGTGGCTCCGATCGTACGGTTTGATCGCCACTTGCACCACCGCGATCGCGACGTGTGGAGAACACAATCCGTAATAGACAGGCGCGATCGTCCCGATAAGTTGCTATCCTCACAACGACTTGCATCCACTTTAGATCGTCCCCGCACTTGCGAAATCCCATGCCTGTAGATTGCAAACTCCCAAAAACATTCATGCTGCTCGGATCAGGGGAACTCGGCAAAGAGTTCGTCATCGCCGCCCAGCGTTTGGGTAATACCGTGGTGGCGGTCGATCGCTACGCCAATGCGCCCGCGATGCAGGTGGCCGATGTGGCCGAAACGATTTCGATGCTGGATGGTGACGCGCTCGCGGCGATCGTGGACAAACATCAGCCGGATTTCATCGTGCCGGAAATCGAAGCGATCCGTACCGAAAAACTGATCGAACTCGAAGCGGCGGGCTACACCGTGATTCCGACCGCAGCGGCGACGAACTACACCATGAACCGCGATCGCATCCGAGATCTGGCCTCGCGTGAACTGGGGGTGCGCACGGCGAAGTATGCCTACGCGAGTTCGCTGGAGGAAGCGATCGCGGCGAGTGCTGAGATTGGCTTTCCGAACGTGGTGAAGCCAGTGATGTCGTCGTCGGGTAAGGGGCAATCGACGGTTCAGACGGCGGACGAGGTGGAGCAAGCCTGGAATTACGCGATCGAAGGCGCACGGGGCGAGAGCAGTAAGGTCATCATTGAAGAATTCATCGATTTCGAGATTGAAATCACTCTATTGACCGTGCGTCAGTGGGACAAACCGACGCTATTTTGTCCGCCGATCGGCCACCGCCAGGAACGCGGCGACTATCAAGAATCCTGGCAACCGACGGGATTGACGGCGGCGCAAATTGCGGATGCAGAGGCGATCGCCCGCACGGTGACCGATGCCCTGGGCGGTGCGGGAATTTTTGGCGTTGAGTTTTTTGTGACGCGGGATGAGGTGATTTTTTCGGAGCTGTCGCCGCGTCCTCACGATACGGGCATGGTGACGCTGGTGTCGCAAAATTTAAATGAGTTTGAATTGCACTTGCGGGCAATTTTGGGGTTACCGATTCCGGCGATCGAACTTAAAACACCAAGTGCTAGCGCGGTTATCTTGGCCGATCGTCAGGCCGATCGCATCACCTACACCGGTGTCGATCAAGCCCTCAGCGAACCGGGGGTAGATGTGCGTTTGTTTGGTAAAGAGACATCGCGACCCTATCGGCGGATGGGGGTGGCGTTGGCGATCGGGGAGACTGCGGCAGCGGCGCGGGAGAAGGCGACACGGGCGGCGGGTTGTGTGAAATTAACGTAAGAAAGGGGGGCGATCGCCAAGGCAGGCTTTGGCGATCGTTCCTGCTGGGATTGCGGTCTAACGGCTTAACATTCAGCAGCAAACCGTGCGAGCCGACTCTTTCAATTTCGCATCACCGTGGTTCACAGTTTGACGGCTGCAACGTTTTGTTAGGCGGCTCAATCATGCGCACCGTGATATTCCTTCAGGATTTCGAGTTAACAGACAATTGCAGCAAACACGGATTCTGTTCGCCCGGTCGAGACACAAACCCTAACGATTTAAAAATATAACGGGAGTCATCATGTGTTGCGTCCACGAAGATAGGTCGGTTGAGTGCTGCGGCGAGCAACTCCACAAGAACATGACCGACCCCGACACCGAATCTCACTCCATCTATAGTCAGAGTACGCTGAAGACCGGCAGATCGACGGGAAAAGCTGTCCACATCGATGATTTCAATCTCGGATTGTGTATCTCGACGATTGGCTATACCGTAGCCGATAACACGTTCGCCTTCCATAACAACCGCAACGAGTAGATGTTCACCGCCTGCGATCCGTTCATCTACTTCGTAGTACAAGCCAGTGTATTTGTATGTCACATCGGAGCCGAGATTCGGTGGCGCTTCACCGTTCTCGCAAATGTACATGCTGAACCCGGCCTCCCGAAGGAAATGCCGTGCGCTTGCCGCAAAAGCCCCTGGAGTCCAGCTGCCTACCGGCAGTTTCAGGAGGCGATCCTCTGAGGATGGCGGCGCGGATGTCCTTAGCAAGTCTCCGACGGTATAGAGCTTTGGCTCACGGCCAGTCGCCACGAGGCACTTCGATCTGCGTTGCTCGAAGGGTTTGTACATTGATGACGTCCTGAGGATCGCATGGCGTACCTTTGCCCGCCTAACTATGTATTAGACCGCAGGTGCAGGATAACTCTCCTCAGCAGAGTGTTGTCAAGCATATTCGGTCTAACTCCGGTATTACGGGAGTTAGACCGCAAGTACGGGATAACACCCCCCTATAGGGATTTCTACCGCAATGTAGAGTAAGCGCGATGGGAAACAACACAGCAGCCTAAGCTCCTCGACTGCGTTCGTCAAACTGCCCACTTTCGGCATCTCAGGAACCTAAGTAGGGTGAGCAATGCCCACCATCACGGCTATTAGCGGGCGGATAGTGGGGGGCTGATGCGCGGGCTGATCCGGGTGGGCATTGCCCACCCTGCGGTAATGTATGCAACCATAGCGTCGTTGATTCCCCAAGAGGTTTTGTAGGGTGGGCATTGCCCACCGTCATGGATACTGATGCGCGGGCTGATCGTGGTGGGCAGTGCTCACCCTACTGGTGCGACTTGTAGGATTCTTAGGACGTTAATTGCTCGATGACGCCCAGCTTGGTGGCGACACTCTCTTTAAATTTATGGCTTCGTTGGATTTTCGCAATACCAATACAATCTGGGCGTCGGTAATCGTCGAAACCCTGGCGCGGTGCGGCCTGCAAACGGCGATCGTCTGTCCCGGATCGCGATCCACGCCGCTGACGATCGCCCTCGCGCGTCACCCCGAAATCGAAGCGATTCCCGTCCTTGATGAACGATCAGCGGCCTTCTTTGCCCTGGGGCTGGCGCTCAAAACTGGACGAGCGACGGCGATCGTCTGTACGTCAGGAACGGCGGGGGCGAATTTTTTCCCGGCAGTGATCGAAGCCTACGAAAGTCGCGTACCGCTGCTGGTGTTAACGGCGGATCGTCCGCCCGAACTGCGTCAGTGCAACTCGGGACAGGCGATCGATCAGCTCCGTTTGTTCGGCAACTATCCCAACTGGCAAACCGAGCTAACCGTTCCGCAAGTCGATCGTGGTTTGCTGCGCTATCTGCGTCAAACGATCGTCCAAGCGTGGCATGGCTGCCATGCCCCCACAGCGGGCGCGGTGCATCTCAATTGTCCGTTTCGCGATCCGTTGCCACCGCTTCCCGAGGGCGATCGCCATCATTCAGAACTGGACACGACTATATTTGCCAATTTTTTCGAGGATTTCTTCGATCGCATCGAACCGTTCCCCCCTCGATCCAGTCTCTCGGGAAATTCCGCCCCCTTCGGAAACCTCGATTCGCAGCCCATCACCACCGCGATCGCCCAGTGGCAAACCCACGATCGCGGCTTAATCATCGCCGGTGTTGCCACCAGTACCGATCCCGATCGCTACACCGATCGCGTGTTAACCCTCGCGCAAAGCCTCGGCTGGCCGGTGTTAACCGAGGGACTTTCGCCCCTGCGGAATGCCGTGATTGATCCAGAGCGATCGCCCGTGATTTCCACCTATGATCTACTGCTGCGCCACGATCGCCACCGCCAGGATCTCGCCCCCACCGCCGTAATTCAGCTCGGCGCATTGCCCACCAGCAAAGTTTTGCGGGAATGGCTGAGTGATCGCGACCCCCAACGCTGGATCGTGGAACCGAGCGATCGCAACCTCGATCCTCTTCACGGACGAACACACCGGCTCTACTGCACGATCGCCGAAATCACCGCCCAGCTCGCGATCACCTCCAACTTTAACCCCGCCCAAAAATCCACCCCTTCAACCTACCTCGCCACCTGGCAACACCGCGATCGTCACACCCGCGCCGCGATCGATCATCTTCTCCAGTCTCCCCAACTTACCACCACCTCGCCAACACAAATACTACCCCTAATCGAACCGCAAATCGCCTGGTTCCTCGCCCAAACCCTGCCACCGCAAACGCCGCTATTCATCGCCAATAGTATGCCCGTCCGCGACGTGGAATATTTCTGGCCGCCGAACGATCGCCGAATTCAGCCCTGGTTTAATCGTGGCGCGAACGGCATCGATGGGACGCTTTCCAGCGCGATCGGCATCGCCCACCGCAACCGCCCGACGGTCATGCTCACCGGAGATCTCGCGCTCCTGCATGACACCAATGGTTTCCTCGCGGCGCGATCGCTCATCGGCTCCCTGACGATCGTCCTGATCGATAACAATGGTGGTGGAATTTTCGAGATGCTCCCCGTCGCGCAATTTGACCCGCCCTTCGAGGACTTTTTCGCAACTCCGCAAACGGTCAAGTTCGATCAATTGTGTGCCGCCTACGGGGTGGAATATTACGCGATCGACTCGCTCGCCGCGTTGCAAACTCAGGTCAAAACCTTACCGGTGTCCGGCCTGCGTTTGCTCCACATTCGCACCGATCGCAAGCACGACGCCCGATGGCGCAAGCGCTATCTCACGCAACTGGGCGCACCGGATGCCTCGAATCCATAAAAAAAGCCGCTAGTCTAGCGGCAATGGGACACTTTCAAAATTGACCTATGGCAGTCACCAACAAGTGGAGGTCAGCCTTAACCGCGAACGTTGCGAGCCATATCGAGGAAACCACTCATGTTGGCGCTGGGACGACGACGCGGCGCACCTTGATCGCTGGGCTGTAGGTAGGTTGTCGCAAAGTTGACGCTAACCGGTTCTGGGGCAGGCGCTTCGGCGGGTGCTTCAGTTACGGCAGCAACTGGGGTGGCGGCAACAGGAGCCGCCGCAACGGGTTCGGGTTCGACGATCGGTGCAGGTGCGGGCGTTTCAGCGGGAGCAGCTTCCGGGGCGGGGGCGCTTTGAGTGTCACCTAGATCCAGAAAAAAGCCTTCTTTCTGTGTGCCGCCAAATAGTTTTTTTAACATGGTGTGAGGGGAGCTTAACAATAATTGGGCATGGAAATCGCAGGCTCGCATTGTGAGTATCGATACCGCGCGAGCCGTCGAGGTCACGATGAGCGATCGCGATACACGACAGCGTAAGCCCTTTCTCGACAAGAGTTCTTACGCTGCTTCAAATCGATGCGAATGCACCGACTCGGTAACGATGTGACACCGTAATTGTTGTGGAACGTTGCAATTCTGAGAATATCCTAGGAGAATTACTCAGACTCAGCGCCTTTGCTTTACAAAAATTCATTAACTTACGTATCGATCACCTAAAAATGGTCGATTCTCACGAGCATTGCAGCGTGTGTGGCCTGAAAAAATAGAGATTTCGGGATGCGATCGCGCTACGGAAAATGCCCATTTTATTGGGTCAGTTGAAGTTAATTTGCCGGTCGTTGCGTTCCGATCCGTAAGCTGTCACGATCAATCCTGTGGGAATGGGGTGCATTTTCTATGGTGGAACTATCGTCAAAGGACGAGCTTCCCGTCGATGCAGACTGTTACCGAGGCTAAAGTTTGATGCCAGATTCTTCCGATTCCGATGCGTCCCGTTTTTTACCCGCGAACGATCGACCGGCAGTGATGCGCGATGATGCTGCGCTAAATTTAACCGGTGGTGGTACGCAAAACACTGACCAGACACCACAGCGCAATCCTGTTTTTCTCGTTCACGGCATTATCGATCGCGCCTACGTCTTTAATTCGCTGCGAGCCTTTCTCGAACGGGAGGGCTGGACGGTGTATGCGCTGGATTTGATCCCGAATGATGGCCGCGCCGGAATTGAGGTGTTGGCGCAACAGCTTGCGGAGTTTATTGATCGCCAGGTGGGTCGCGATTGTCCGATCGATGTGATCGGCTTTAGTATGGGTGGCCTTGTGAGTCGCTACTATATTCAGCGCCTGGGCGGTCTCGATCGCGTCGATCATTTCATCTCGATTTGTGCGCCGAACCACGGGACACGCTTGGCCTTCTTGATGCCGCTGTTCACGGGAATTCGGCAAATGTGCCCAAATAGTGAGTTTCTGAATGATTTGAACCAGGACGCGATCGACCAGCTCGGTCGAATTAATTACACCAGTTTGTGGACGCCGAGCGATCTGATGATTATTCCGGCGGATAGCGCCCGAATGCCGATCGGTCGCAACCTGCCGATTCCGGCCAAAATGCACGCCTGGACGGTGAAAGATGAAAGCTATCACGCTGAAATTGCGGCGACGCTGTTGGATCAGGTTGATCGGACACCAGATCAGACACCAACACCACCATCGTAGCGATCGCGAGAACATTAGGTGTCTGCCCCTTCCTCGTCGTCACTCACAAGTGCAAAGAAAAAGACGATCCCGATTGGTGACCGCCTTTTTCCCTACACAAGCCAGACAACAAAAAGCTTGAGTAACGAGAGATCCTCCAGCAAACATCATGCGTCATCACGACGGAGCGGGATTAACGGCGACGTGTCATACCCATCAGACCAGAAACGACCATCAGGCTCAACATTGTTGAAGGCTCGGGTACGTCTTCCGTTTCGACGCGATCGCCGGTGAGACCTTTAATCGCGACGACGACATCGTTGAAATCACGATCAGATCCACCTTCTTCTGTGGAATATTCACCGTAGAGATCTTCAAAACCAAGGACGACCCACGATTCACTCATCACTTCATCGAAATACTCATAGGCGATGACGTGTTGCAGATTATCTGGATTGAGTGCGGTATTTGCTCCGTAAATATAGCCATTCGGGTCTAACAGCCCATTTGCCTTGAGAAGGAAATCCAAACTTGTATCACCTGCAAACCCTCCAAGGCTCGTACCATCGCCGAGAGCCATCGTCCCGTCAAATTCAGGAAGGCCACTTTCCTGGGAGGAAATATCGGAAAAGATCATTTGTGGCTCGTTACCATTTGCCGTGAAGAAAAGCTGGTTACGAAATCCAGCTCCTTCGTTAATGAAGAAAACATCCACGGACTCTGAACCACCGGTCCAGCGCAATGACTCAGCCCGAAGTTCTCGCACACTTAGCTCTTCGTCTACCAGTCGAAATGATTCGATACTAACAAGGGAATTAAACACTTGGAAGAGAGATTCGCCGTGTTCGGTATCGCGTAGTGAGAAAGCATTCGCAGGAGTCGAAAGTAGGCCAACACCAGCGGCAATTACGACAGGAAGGGTAGCTTGTTTAAGGTTAGTTAGAATGGAGAGAGGAATCATGAGAGAAGGTAATTATCGCTATAGAACGCGTAAAACGTATGTAAGGCTTTTCGGTGAGTACCGCCTTATTACGCTTCACATAAACCTAATCGCGTGCCACTCTCTCGATTTACGCTAAATGGCGCGACTTTACACAATCTTTAAATTTATCGCGATGAATTCATGGCATTCAACTACTGTCAGTCTGTAGTACCGAGTAATAGAATGCTCTCCTCTCAGCACCGTAATATTAGTCTCGATGAGTTGTGTCCTCCTACGGCACAACGCTAACCCGCGTACCGCGTCGAACAATGTCATACATCACCAAAATGTCCTCGTTCCGCATCCGGACGCAGCCGTGGGATACCGCCTGACCGAGTAGCCCTTCGTCGGGCGTGCCATGAAAAGCGATCATGTCATCGCCGACCGTGTGAAACACAATCACAGCGCGACCCATTGGATTGGTCGGCCCCGGATAAATCAGCTCGCCCGTCCAGGGGTTTTCCCAAATCGGGTCGATCGCCATGTGCATAACTGAGTAATCGCCGGTCGGGGTTTCCCAGCCCGGTTTGCCGACGGCGACGGTGTAGCTGCCGACGAGTTCATCATCGGCGTAGAGCGAGAGACGTCGATCGCTGAGGTCAAGCTGAATGCGCGTTTCAACTTTGCGCTGGAAGGTGGGGGCTGGGGTGGGATCAACCGGAGGAACCGGATCGACGACGGGTGTCGGTGGAGTTGGGGGTTCTGGACTATGGGGAATGTCTGAGGTGTCAGGCTCGTTTACGTCGGCGGGTAAATCTTGGCCAAACGGTACAACTTCAAAATCTTCAAAATTTTCAAAATCATGATCGGTTTCGGTTTCGGGTTGGCCTTCGGTTAGCTCATCGCCTTCGATCGTCGTGCTGTTGCTCGCCGTATCCACTTCAGCCTCCGCGACTGTTTCCGTTTCGGCGACTGCGGCGCGTAGGCCGATCAGCGGTGAAGTTGTGGCGATTAGTCCCAAGAATGCCGCAAGCCCGAGACGGCGAAGACAGCAGGTCATTGAGGTGTTACGTGCTGCGAGGAGATTCAAGGATAAGGATGAAGTTCTCGAAGGGGTCATGGCGTGTGGGGTTTCATTCGAGGGAGGTCAGGCGATCGCCGATCGACGGGCGGTTAGGCGGATCAAATCAGATGGATTAAGCGGGCTTAAAATATCTTGCCGACATTTAGCCAACATTCATGACGATCGCTCGTCATATTTTAACGAAGAGGTTAACTCGAAATCCGCCCATATCCCGCCTAGGATAGAAACACCCACTCACCGATCGCGATGCGCCTCCACGAAGATACGATCAACGCCGTTAAAGAACGCGCCGATATCCACGAAATTGTCTCCGATCATGTTTCGCTCAAAAAACAGGGTCGCGACTTCGTGGGGCTGTGTCCATTTCATGAGGAAAAATCCCCCAGCTTTTCCGTCAGCCCCAGCAAGCAGATGTTTTACTGCTTTGGCTGTGGCAAAGGCGGAAATGCGATCTCGTTCCTAAAGGAAATCGGCCAGCAATCCTTTGTCGAAGTTGTCCTGGATTTAGCCCAGCGATATAACGTCCCGGTACAAACGCTCGAACCGGAAAAACAACAGGAATTTCAGCGCCAGCAGTCCCGCCGTGAGCAGTTGCGCGAAATCGTCGCGGTGGCGGTGAATTTTTACGAGTATGCTCTGCGCCAAAGTCAGGGGCGATCGGCGCTGACCTATTTAACGAACGATCGCCAATTGTCCGAAACAACCCTCCAACAATTCCAGATCGGCTACGCGCCACCGGGTTGGGATGCACTGTATAACTATCTGGTCGATCGCAAATATTTTCCGGTGGAGTTGGTCGAAGCGGCAGGGCTGATTTTGCCGCGCAAGCAGGGCGATGGTTATTATGATCGATTCCGCGATCGAATCATGATCCCGATTCACGACGATCGCGGACGGGCGATCGGTTTCGGCGGTCGGGCGCTGGGCGACGAGAAGCCGAAGTATCTCAACTCGCCAGAAACGGATTTATTTGATAAGGGTAAAACGCTGTTTTGTTTGGATAAGGCAAAGCAAGCGATCACCAAGGACGATCGGGCGGTGGTGGTGGAGGGTTATTTCGATGCGATCGCGCTCCATGCCGCCGGGATTCAAACGGCGGTGGCATCGCTCGGGACGGCTTTAAGTGAAGCCCAGGTGCGGCAGCTTTTGCGCTACACCGAATCGAAGCAGGTCATTTTTAACTTTGACGCGGACGTGGCGGGGATTAAGGCGACGAACCGGGCGATCGGGGAAGTCGCAGACCTGGCCTATCGCGGTGGTGTGCAGCTCCGCATCCTCAATATTCCCGAGGGCAAGGACGCCGATGATTTCCTCAAGTCGGCGTCACCGGAGGCGTACGTCACCCTCCTCGACACCGCGCCGCTGTGGATTGACTGGCAGATCGATCGTACCGTCTACGAACGCGATATCACCCAGGCCGACGGCTATCAGCAGGCGACCAGTGCGTTTGTAAAACTACTCCAGCGGATCGATAACCTCTCCGCTCGTGGTTACTACATCGATCGCTGCGCCGAGATTTTGGCCGGTGGTGATGCCCGTCGCGTACCGACGATCGCCGAAACACTGCTCACCCAAGTCCGCCGATCGCGCCTACCCGCCCAAAGCGACACCCGCGAACCCGTCCCGACACCACCGACGGTTCAGCTCACGGGACTCGACGGCGATCGCGCCCTCCGGCTCGCCGCTGAAGAAATCCTCTTGCGGCTGTATCTCCACTGCCCGGAGTTGCGAGAACCGGCGATCAGGGCGGTGCAGTATCTCGACCAGTTGCGCCTCGATGATCAGGCGGAACCGACACCGGCGTTTAGCTTTGCCCATCATGTCCACCTCTGGCGATCGCTGGGGGAGTCGATCACCAGCGGCCACGGCGCGAATCCCCTCTCCTGGCTCCAGGATCGCTACGCCGAGGAACCCGACACCATTAACGCGATCGCCCATTTGCTCTACCTCGACGAAAAGACCGCCCAGGATATCCAGCGCGGCGAGATCGCCCTACGCAGCGCGATCGCCACGATCGAGCGCACCCTACGACAAACCCGCTATCGACTGTTGCTTCAGCGTTTCGAGGCGATCAACCTCGCCGCCAATCTCGACCTCGCTCGCCAATACCAACAGGCGATTTACGACGAAAAAGCGAGAATTGATGCGCTCGATCGGCAACGGTACACCGATGTAAACGATCTGGTTCGTGTGGCGTTTAACACCACGCTACCGACCAGCAATTTGTGACTGATTTTTTACTGTCCTAAATTTTTTTCGTCTTCCGCTATATATCCCTGCTTTTCCCCGATAGAGAGAGAGACTATGCCATCAGCTCACTGCTCTACTCGCTCGATCGGAGATTTCGCACGTGACCCTTATTTTTTCCGAGATTATGTTCAACCCCGCCAGTTCGGAACCTGACTGGGAATGGGTTGAAATCACCAATATCGGCGACACGACTGTTGATTTATCTGGCTATGTTTTAGATGACAAAAATGGTGATGATCACGGGACGGCCAATATCGCCAGCGGCAGCATTGAGGCGGGACAAAGTGCCGTGTTGTATAACGCTGACGATGTGAGTGCGATCGAGTTCACCGCCGCTTGGGGAACGGGGATTAATCTCATCGCCGTGACGAACTGGGGCGACCTACAGTTAAATAATAATGATAGTGGTGATACGGTCGGGCTATGGGATAGCTTTAGCAGCTATAGCGGCAACCATGTCACCCATGCAAATGCCGTTATTTCCGTGACCTATCCCGGCAAACTGGGCGACGGCGCTGGTTCGATTTATTTGACGGACTTAGCAGACCCCAACCGCTTCACTCTCAGTATTGATGCCGCGATCGCGCCCACCAAGGAAGTTGCTTACACCAGTCTCAGCACAGGTCTCAACGCAGATGATAACAGCGGTAGTGATGTCGGTTCTCCAGGCAGCACGTTACCGCCAAGTTTGACGATCGCCGATGTTACTCGCAGCGAAGGGAACGCGGGAACCCAGGATTTAACCTTTACCGTCACACGATCGAACGACACTCGTGGGTCTGCAACGGTGGACTTTACGATCGCCGATGGTAGTGCCAAAGCAGGCGAAGATTACACCGCGACACCTGGAACACTAACCTTTAACGCGGGCGACAAAACTCAGACGATCACAGTTCGCGCGATCGGCGACACCACCGCCGAACTCGACGAAACCTTCACCATCACCCTATCCAATGCTTCCGGCGATACCACCATCACCACCGCCACCGCCACCGGTACGATTAAAAATGACGATGCCGGTGTCGTCATCACCAAAATTCACGAAATCCAAGGTAGCGGCACGGCCAGCGCGTTAGACGGTCAGACCGTGACGATCGAGGGCATTGTGACGGGAGATTTTCAAACGGGCAGCGGTACGAATGGCGATCTGAATGGCTTCTATGTTCAGGAAGAAGACAGCGATCGCGATGGAAATGCGGCCACTTCGGACGGTATTTTTATCAACGACGGCAGCAGTCCCGGTGTGGATGTCAAGGTGGGCGATCGGGTGCGAGTCACCGGTACAGTCGATGAATTATCGCAACTGACAGCCATCACGAGCATTACCAACGCAACGGTTCAGAGTTCCGGCAATGCGCTACCCGCGATCGTCGATCTGGATTTGCCCGCAGCGTCGATCGCGACGAATGCCGATGGTAAATACATCGCCGATCTCGAAGCGTTCGAGGGGATGCGGGTACGTTTGCCCGAAACCTTGAGCGTGACGGAGTTGTTTCAGCTTGATCGCTACGGCGAAATCCAGCTAGCCCAAGGTGGTGGTTTAACGCAGTTCACCCAAACGAATGCCCCCAATGCGGCGGGCTACGACGCCCATTTGCAGAGCATCGCCAAACGTACAATTCTCCTCGATGACGGACAAACCCGCCAAAATCCCGACCCGATCGTCTATCCCGATGGCCGCCTCGATCCGTCCGATTCCCTACGTCGCGGCGACACGATCGCCAACCTGACGGGGATTCTGCATTTCGGTCGCGCCAGTGGCACGAATGGCGACGAAACCTATCGAATGATGCCGACCGTCGCGCCGACGTTTAATCGCGTCAATGCTCGATCGGCTGCGCCCGCTGCAGTGGGGGGCGATCTGACTGTCGCGAGCTTGAACGTGCTGAACTACTTCACAACGTTAAATTCGCGGGGCGCGAATACGGCGAGCGAGTTTAACCGTCAGACGGCCAAACTGGTCACGGCGCTGGCTCGAATGAATGCGGATGTGGTCGGACTGGTGGAGCTGGAAAATAACTACACCGCTGGAGCCAATAGCGCGATCGCGACACTGGTGGATCGGCTTAACGCGACGGTGGGGGCGGGAACCTATGCTTATATCAATCCGGGTGGTCTGGTGGGTGACGATGCGATCGCCGTCGGTGTGATTTATAAACCCAGTGCCGTGAGTTTGGCCGCTGACACCACGATCGCCGTTTTAACCGACGCCAACCTTCCCGCAGGCTTCAGCGGTTCGATCTTTTCCGGTGGTAATACGAATCGATCGCCCCTCGCCGTAACGTTGACCGAAAACGCGACAAACGAACGCTTTACACTGGTGGTAAATCACCTCAAATCCAAGGCGGAAAGCGGAAGCGGCGCGGATGCTGACGCGGGCGACGGTCAAGGGAGCTACAACGCGATGCGGCTACGGGGAGCGCAGGCGATCGATGCTTGGTTAGACGGTGACCCCACCGGTAGCGACGATCGCGATCTGCTGGTGGTCGGCGACTTCAACGCCTACGCCCAGGAAGACCCGATCGCTTTTCTCAGCGGCGAATACGACAATCTGATCACTGATCGGCTCGGAGCCAGCGCCTATTCCTACGTGTTCGACGGTCAAGCGGGCGTGCTGGACTATGCCTTCAGTAGTACGACCCTGACGCCCCAAGTCACGGGCGTGACGGAGTGGCACATTAACGCCGATGAAGCCGACGCCTTGGATTATGACGAGACGTTTAACCCCAGTGGCCTGTTTGACAGCACGACTCCCGATCGCGCCTCGGATCACGATCCGGTGATCGTCGGCTTACAGCTTCGATCAGTGGTGGAAAACCCCGTCGCGCCCCCCGCTAATCCACCAGAAGTCGTTGTCGAACCTGATATCAGTCCGGAACCCGAGGGCGAAACGACCCCGTCCGAAACGGTGGAAAATCTCGGATCAGCTCCCGATTTCTCTGCCCTGATCGCGCAAATCCTCGCCGACCTCGAACCCCAAACCGATCGCCCTCCCAGTCCTGCCAGCGCCAGCGCTACCGAAACCACCCCCAGCGACGATAGCGTCACCCGCGATCGCAACGACACCACCGCTGACATCATCGCCGCACTCCCCGGTAACGACTACGTCAACACCGGCGGCGGTGATGATCTAATCTTTGGCAACGTGGGCAATGATGAACTCCTTGGCGATCGCGGTAACGATAGTCTGTTCGGCGGTCAGGATGATGACATCCTCAACGGCGGCGAGGATGACGACTGGATTGCGGGCGATCGCGGCGCGGATACCCTTACCGGCGGCGACGGCGCGGATACCTTCCTGTTTCGCACTGGCGACGGCTCCGATTTGTTGACTGACTTCACTCCCGGCCAGGATAAGCTTGTCGTCGTGGAGATTCTTGAGAATTCAGCTAGCGGACAGAATCGTCCAGGCGTTGCGATCGGCGAGAATCTGATCGAAAACTTCAACGTGGGTGAAGACCGCCTCGGAACGGTCAGAGTCTTGAGCTTTGCGGATCTGACGATCAACAGCGACGGAACCCACAGCACGATCGGCTACAACGGCGAACTCTTAGCCCGCCTCAGCGGTGTTGCGAGCCTAACAGCGACTGACATTGTGGGTCTGTAGATTGAGCAAATTCGACTGAATAGTATTGAGCCGTCATCGCTGTACGGCACGTTTACCGCAGAACACATTCATCTACGGAATACACCAATAACAGATCCAGAACCAATCCAAGCCCGCCACGGTAAGGCAATGCGCTATCTTTAAACCTAATTAAACCTGAAACGTAGCGAGATTTCGTGGTTTTGATGACTTCTCTCACGTTGTCGTCGATCCTCGGTATCGTCTAAGCCTGCGATCGGCTCATTTAAGCTGACCTTATAACACCCGCTCGGCGAAAATTCCTATGGCAACTCCGACCTTGGCGACGATCGACTCCACTCAGGTCGATCTCGTTATCCGTAACCACCACGACAATCCCCATTACGCCCTTGGCCCTCACAAACTCGACGGCAAAGATGCTTGGGCGATTCGCGTCTATCGACCGGATACGGACAGCATTACCGTGGTCATGCCTGACGGTCAGGAAGTGCCGATGGAGACGCCGCAAAATGTCGATTTTTATGAGTGTGAGGTGGCCTACAGCGGGGAAACCTTCCCGAAATCCTATAAATTGCGCGTCAAGCAGGGCGATCGTGAACACCTCGAATACGATCCCTATGCCTTTGACGAACCCAAACTCAGCGATTTAGACACGCATCTGTTTGCGGAAGGCAACCACCAACGCATTTACGACAAACTTGGCGCTCACTTGACCGAGTTTGACGGCGTTAAGGGCGTATTTTTCGCGGTGTGGGCGCCCAATGCCCGCAACGTCTCGATTATTGGCGATTTCAACAACTGGGACGGACGCCGCTACCAGTTTGCGCGACGCGGTAACGGCGTCTGGGAACTGTTCATCCCCGAATTAGGCGTCGGCGAGATTTATAAATACGAAGTTAAAAACCAAGACGGCCACATTTACAAAAAATCCGATCCCTACGGCTATCAGCAGGAAGTGCGCCCCGATACGGCCTCGATCGTCGCCGACATTAATAACTACACCTGGAACGATGCCGCCTGGTTGGAGCAACGCGCCCAACAAGATCCGATGCGCCAGCCCGTTTCCGTGTACGAGGTGCATATCGGCTCCTGGATGAATGCAAATTTCGATGAGCCGGGAACGGACTACCTCGGAAATCCGATCCCACCCGTTGCGGTCGCCGACCTCAAGCCCGGAGCGCGATTCCTGACCTACAAAGAACTCGCCGATCGGCTCATTCCCTACGTTAAAGAGCTGGGCTTCACGCACATCGAAGTCATGCCGATCGCGGAGCATCCCTTTGATGGCTCCTGGGGTTACCAAGTTGCGGGCTACTACGCGGCCACCTCGCGCTACGGCTCACCCCAGGATTTGATGTACTTCATCGACCAATGCCACCAAGCGGGCATCGGTTTCCTCGTCGATTGGGTTCCCGGCCACTTCCCCAAGGATGCCCACGGTCTCGCCTTCTTCGATGGCACGCACCTCTACGAACACTCCGACCCGCGCAAAGGCGAGCATATGGAGTGGGGTACGCTGATCTTTAACTATGGTCGTAACGAAGTTCGTAACTTCCTGGTCTCCAACGCCCTGTTTTGGTTCGACAAATATCACATCGACGGGATTCGCGTCGATGCTGTGGCGTCGATGCTCTATCTCGACTACCAACGTGAACCGGGCGAATGGCTGCCCAACGAATACGGTGGGCGCGAAAATCTCGAAGCGGCGGATTTCCTGCGTCAAACCAACCATGTGATCTTCGAGAATTTCTCCGGTATTTTGTCGATCGCCGAGGAATCCACCTCCTGGCCGATGGTCTCCTGGCCGACCTACGTGGGCGGTCTCGGCTTTAACCAAAAGTGGAACATGGGCTGGATGCACGACATGCTCGACTATTTCAGCATGGACCCCTGGTTCCGCCAATTCCACCAAAACAACATCACGTTCAGCATGTGGTATCACCACAGCGAAAACTACATGCTGGCGCTGTCCCACGACGAAATCGTCCACGGCAAGAGCAACATCATCGGCAAAATTCCCGGCGATGAATGGCAAAAATTCGCCACCGCCCGCACGCTCTACAGCTACATGTTCTGCCATCCCGGCAAGAAAACGCTGTTCATGAGCATGGAGTTTGGGCAGTGGAGCGAGTGGAACGTTTGGGATGATCTCGAATGGGATCTCCTCCAGTACGCGCCTCACAGCGGACTCAAGCAGTGCTTGACCACGCTCAATCAGCTCTACCGCAGCGAACCGGCGCTTTATTCTCAGGACTATGAGGAATCGGGCTTTGATTGGATTGACTGTAATGATAATCAGCACAGCGTGGCGTCATTTATCCGTCGCGCCCATGAGTCCAATGAGTTCCTGGTGATTGTTTGTAATTTCACGCCGCAACCCCATAGCCACTACCGCATCGGTGTTCCTGAAGAGGGCTTTTACACCGAGCTATTTAACAGCGACTCGGGCGAGTTTGGCGGTAGCAATATGGGCAATCTTGGGGGTAAGTGGACGGACGAGTGGGGCTATCATGGCCAATCCAATTCGCTCGATCTCTGTCTGCCGCCGCTGGCTGTCGTTGTGTTCAAGCTCGATCGCGAGAAAACTGCCGCAGTTATGCAGGCAAACAATGCAGACGCATAATCCCAAAACCCTCTTGCTCGCGTGAGTTCGGGAAAGAACAAGGCTCAAACCCGCGTCGCGCAAGCGTCCAGCTTGCAATCAACCCAGAGGGTTGCGCTACACGGGTTTGAGTTAATCCGGGATTTGCTCGAAATAGCGATCGATGCATTCGTTAAGGCGGACGAGTTCGATTTCGGAGCTGATCCGGAGGCGATCGTCGCGTACGGACAGCAAGATTTTGGCGGCAAACGGTGTCGGCCAAATGTTGGGGTTACAGAAAATTTCGAGGAAGACTTGGCCGGTGTGTTGGTACTCGATCGGGCGCTGGGGGCGTGGCCGACTGCCGCGCTCTGACGACGATGTTTGCAGCGCGACGGCTTTAAGCGCTTCGGTAATTTGAGCGAGAGCTGTTTGGATATCCCGTACCGTTTCGGGTGGGAGAGAGAGTGACAGCGAACCGGCGGGTAAATCGAGCTGTAGGGGGTAAGAAGTCAAAACAGTAGTCGGCGAGGGCACGATCGCATTCTCCAGCGGCAACGATGATCAAGTCGCAAAGGATTGACGATAACTCGGCGATCGCTGGGTGAGTTTGGCGATCGACGATTACCGTCAAATTGCTACCGCTCTAGTGTTACATGCTGTTTTTTCAGGCGTATCGAGTCTGTTAATAAAACATACGCTTCTTTACGTAAGTCCTTGCATCTCAGGCAGAGCATGAAGAAGCGTATTGTTAGGGGAAATGGTCAAATATAGGACTGAATCATGGTGTCACTTGGATGGCCTAAGTAAGATCACAAAATGTTACAAGCCTTTATATAAACTTATCGTCTGGTCACATGGTGCTTGTTTATTCGTGAGCCTTCAGTCGATAATGATGTCCGGGTGTCGTCGGCTCCAAATGTAAGTAACAAATATTCTTGGGTCTGCCTGCACGGGTAGGCTCGTCCCTGCACTGATCCAGTGCGATCACGTTCAAGCCACCCGTTCAGACCAATTGCGAAACACCAATTATTCGAGCCTGTACAACTCTCGTACAACTGTAGTATGACTCCTGCAAAAATTCTCGTTGTCGATGATGATGCGTCCGTCCGGAACCTAATCGATCGCTTCTTGAGCAAGCAGGACGATTATCTCGTAGAAGCTGCTGAAGATGGCAAGGCCGCTCTCGATTATTTTGATCGATTTAATCCGGACTTGGTTATTCTTGATGTCAATTTGCCAGACACGACGGGCTTCCAGCTTTGTCAAGAGATGCAGAGCAAGACCGATGTTTATATCATGATGCTGACGAGCCGCAGTGACGAAGAGGATGTGGTGCGCGGCTTTCAGAAGGGCGCGGACGATTACCTGACCAAGCCGTTTAGTTTGGTTGAGCTAGGCGCACGAGTTGGAGCCGCTTTGAAGCGCCGACGTCGCACGATCCCCATCAAGCCGAGTGGTTTGGCCTTTGGTGACCTGACGATCGAGAGTGATAGCCGCATCGTCATGCTTGCAGGCGCACCGGTCGCCCTGACGGCGCTTGAATTTGACCTGCTTCACTTCCTCGCGAGCCATCCCGATAGAGTGTGGCGGCGATCGGAGCTGCTCCAAGAGGTCTGGGATTATGACTATGTGGGCGATCAGCGCGTGGTTGATGTGCATATCGGCCAGATTCGGCGCAAGATCGAAACGGCGAGTAAGGCGTCTCTGATTCAAACCGTGCGCGGTGTCGGCTATAAGTTTGAAGTGCCGCCACTACCGAATCAAAGTGAAGCATCATAATCGCTCACGTCTGCTCGACTTCCACGGGTTATCGATGTGAAAACCATTGCCGAGATTAACGACAAAATCCAAGCGCGTTGCGCTGTGGTTTGGACGGTTGAGGAGTTAAAAGCTCGCGTTGCAGAGCGATCGCCTGCTGAGATTGCCCGCGAGGTGGATGTGATCACGACGGGGACATTTGAGCCGGTGGAGTCGAGCGGCGCGATTATTAATATTGGCCATACCGATCCGCCGATCAAGATTCGTCAGTGCTGGCTTGATGGGGTGTCGGCCTATTCGGGTTTTGGGGCGGTGGACTTGTATTTGGGCGCGACGGAGCCGGTGGATGCGAGCGATACGGAGGACGCCCAGGCGCAGATGCGCGGCGGGGGTCACGTAATTGCAGACCTGATCGCGGGGAAGTCGATCGCGCTGCGGGCGCTGGGTCATGTGACGGACTGTTATCCGCGTGCATCGTTTGAAACGACGATCGATCGCGATCGGATCAATCAGTTTTATCTGTTCAATCCGCGCAGCCTCTATCAAAATTTCATCGTCGGCGTGAATGCGGGCGATCGTCCCCTGTATACCTACCTCGGCCCCCTACAGCCGCAGCTTGGCAACGCCGTCTATGCCTGCCCTGGCGCGATTTCGCCCCTACTCAACGATCCCGAACTGAATCTAATCGGCATCGGTACGCGAGTGTTTCTCGGTGGCGGTGTCGGTTACGTGACGGGCGAGGGGACGCAGCATTTTCCGCTGCAAAAGCGTCTCCCGAATCAAACGCCGATCGGTCCGGCGGCGACGTTGGCGCTCAGTGGCGACGCGAAGCAGATGAATCCGGAGTGGGTGCGGGGCTGTTATTTCCACAATTATGGCCCGTCATTGATGTTGGGGATGGGTGTGCCGTTGCCGGTGTTGAATGAGGAGGTGGTGCGGCGGTGTGCGGTGCGGGATGATGAGATTGTGGCGCCGGTGATGGATTTTTCGATTCCGCGTCGGGTGCGTCCGACGTTTGGGCTGGTGAGTTATGCGCAGCTCAAGACGGGGAAGATGACGATCGAGGGTCAGACGGTGCGGGTAGCGCCGCTGGCGAGTATTGCGCGATCGCGGCTGGTGGCGGAGGAGTTGAAGGGGTGGATTGAGGCGGGGGAGTTTTTGTTGACGGAGCCGGTGGCGTCGATTCCGCGCGATCGGGCGTTTATGCCGCAGGATTCGTGGGGGGCGGGGTCAGATTTGACGGGGTTGTAGCCATATTGTCCCCTGTCGCAATGCTAAACACCAGGCCGCTCATAGCCAAAATTGACGCTTTTCATAAATCGCAGTCACTGGATAAATCCCTTTTAATCGTAAACCAGACACACGATCTGCACCAAAAATAGGAATTGGTAAACGGGGTGGTTTCAGTGAGCCGTAGTGTAGTAACGTCAGCTTTAACGTTGCTTCGATTACAGCATTTAGATCGACGGCATCACTTAGTTCGTGAATCTTAAGGCGCAGAGGTCGTGCAAGACCAATACGTTCTGATACTTGAGTTGAAATAACAAGAGCTTCCTGCGATGAAAGATGTAGTGCAAGACCTTTAGGTGGTGAAGACATTCTTGGTTTATCCCACTGATATAAGCGAGGAACACCAGACTTTGTACATTCCACTAAAATTAATCCCGCGCCGAGACTATTGGCGCGTTCTCGCAATGCCTGCGCTTCATTACCGCAAAACCGACCATCCCGATAGACCAACGTAACTTTGCCGCTAGAATCGATCGGTAAAACCTTATCAATAACACGCTGAGGAATCTCTTCGCCCTCTAAACTAGAATCCTCAAGGGCGTAGCTGATTAAATCCCCATGCCGTCCATATACTCGAATTGTGGCACAGGCATTAATGGAACCGGAACGTTTACTCAATGCTTTGCGGGCAACATCTAGGCCAATAAAGCGATCAGCAATCATCAGTGGCTCTGCAAACACAAAAGGAATATTTCCGGTTTTGGCAATGATACCAGGGACAACATTGTTTAATACATTTCCGATGGACTGCTTTAATGTTTTTTCAGAAATAAACTGACTGGCTACACCCCGTTCAATAATACGTGAATAGAGATAATGATATAGACTCCCACCCTCAGTATCATCTAATTCTCGATCGGCATCAGGCAAAAATATCAGGAAGATGTCGCATGGCAAAGCTAAAGCATCCTCTAGCACACGCTCCACTTCAACCTTTGTACTGGCAATATTACCCAAGTCTAAATTCACTAAAGAATTATGTTTGTACACAAATATAGGATTAAAGCCGTATCGGATTAATTGAGCTTCAAGCTGTTTAACAAAATTACCAGCAAGTGTCGCACAAAATCTTAGGCTAGAAATTCGGATATCAGGCTTATTTTTTTGATATGCACCACCAGATGAAAGCCCTGACAGTGTACGAGCCTGGACACTAGTTTTTTGTTTGCCGAATAGTAAAGCTGTCTCTTCAAGTTGCGAGTCAAGCTTCCAGAATAGACTCAAATGCGTTCGGGTATTTAGACTTTTTCCTAACTTAATTCCATATTTTTCAAACTCTAGTGTGAGACTCTGAGATATTGTTCTTAACGTCTCTTGTCGTGCGGTCAAAAGATTATGTTTCGTCAGCTGAAGCAATTTTCCATAATCAACACCAAACTGTTTAGCAGTACTTGCCGTAATCGAAGGTGTTAGAGCTGCGATTGGATAGTCATAAAGCTTCTGTTGTTTACCAATTTGTACAGCAAGAACTAGATCTACATCATCCGATCGATCAATTATGCGTCGAACATCGGGATCACTGGCTAAACGTAAAAGACGATCGCGATGTTCTCCCAGGTTTCCCCGAAGTTCTCGAATAGTGCAACGACCATCAACTCCGATCGCATTAACTTGCAACCCAATCAGCTCGTCCTCTTGTAAAGATATAGCCTGCCCAGATTGTAACAAATCAGATAATGTACCTAGATATCGCATCTTTGATTTAATCGTTAATGCGATCGCAGCCTGCTCAGTATCACTGTGGATAAATATCTCCGAATTGGCTTCCACATGACGCCGAACACTGACATTATCAATGGTGTCAATTGGAAATGTTTTTTGAATGTTTGCGTGACGAAATATCTGGTATCCCAGAATCGATAGTTGTTTGGCATTGAGCGGAATTGGTGTTAGATTTTTGATCTTTAAATCATGATTTTCGAGTTCTTCAATATGTGTGATTGCTTGGATTGACAATTTTTCAAGACGCTGTAACTCATCATCAGATGTTTGATTCGCTTGATTGGGAAGATAAATGATTTTATCGACATTCCAAATATAGACATGTTCTGAGTCAAGGCGGCAGAGATAAAAACAGAAACGGTTACCAAGTTTACGATCTAAATTGACTGTGACTTCAAAGCATATTCCTTGCAACCCTAAATCGGGTATCAGTGGAAATATTTCAGCAAGAAATAGTATCTCATGCGCTTGTTTGAGCTGTTTCATCATTATTCTATTCGCCCAATGATTGAGCGTCACATACTGAGCGAAAATGACACCACTCACAATGTCTTCCGACACTGGGACGATAAATTGAGTAGAAGTCTTGCCTATTTAGTTTAAAATATTTTAGTTCGTGCTGATGTATCTCGGCAATCTGCTTTAACTCGATCTCAACCGCATTTAATTGCGCATCTGTCGCAGAGATAAAGCCAGAGTGAATTTGCGTTTCGAGATTGTAAAATGAAGCTGTGATAGTTTCATTCGGCCGTTGGTATCGAGCCGCCACCAAATAGACAAAAGCTTGACGTTGATCAAAACTGGAGCGACCTGTTTTAAAGTCCAGAATATTAATTCTGCCATCGTCTTCTCGGACGATACAGTCAAAAGAGGCAAAGAGATTAAACTGATAGTTGTTGTAGCATAGTGTAATTGGCTCAGGAAATCCTTCATCACCTCGGCTAATAAAAAGAATTTCTTTGTCCTTTAAGAACGGATTTTTAATATAGTTATTTAAAATATATTCTATACGAGTCTTGATTACATCTGGTAATGTACAAAGCTCAATTTTTTGAGCAATCCACTCGTATATTTCGTCGTTTGTAATGTGGATGGGACGGTGGTGGTACTCGAAAACAATTATCTGGGCAAGATGTCCAATTTGTTGTGGGATAGTATCTTGCTCAATCAGAATTTTGATGTCTTTTTCTTGATGACGTGCTTTTTTAAAGCCACGCACAGCATGGCAATGGCTTGTCTCTCGTCGTAGAGAGGGGGAGAACAAAAGCCATAAACTATAGCTGACATAGGGGAGCCACTGTTTACCCATCGAGAGGTTCCTACTGGTCTCAGTTTTTCATAGTATAAGACTTTAGATCGGTACTATGAGTCGTAAGGTGGGCAGTGCCCACCACGACCAATCTACGGGGAAATTATCATGATGGTGGGCGATGCCCACCCTACGACCGAAACCGCTATCTACGCACTGAAGTACTTCGCGATCGGGTGATACACCACAAACGCCGTCGTCGATTGCTCCGGATAAATCTGCTCGCTTTCATCCATATGCATCTTGATGCGATCGGCTCCCAGCAAATCAAGCTGAATCTGCGAATCCAACACCTTCGGACAGGCCGGATAGCCGAAGCTGTAGCGCGAACCCTGGTAGCGCTGCGCCAACATATCGCGAATATTGTCCGGCTCGAATTCGCCGAAACCCAGCTCGCGACGTACCCGCGCGTGCAACCATTCTGCCATCGCCTCCGCCATCTGCACCGCCATGCCGTGATAGTAGAGATAGTTGGTGTAATCATCGCCCGCGAACAAGGTTTGGGCGTATTCCGTCGCGATTTCGCCCACTGTGACCGCCTGCATCGGGAACGCATCGACCCGCAGTCGATCGCCCACCACCGCCTGATCCTTCGGTAGGAAGAAATCCGCAATACATAGACGACGCTGGGAACGTTGGCGCGGAAACTCGAACTGTGCCACCGGTGTCGCATCTGCCGGAATCGTGCCACCGTCCACCAGTGTCGAATCGTAGATAAACAGCGTGTTGCCCTCGGCTAAACAGGGGAAATAACCATAAATTGCCGTCGGTTCCAGCAGCTTTGACCCTTCGATTTTGGCTTTCCATTCCGCCAAAATTGGATGCACTTTTGCCGCCAAGAATTCATCGTATTCTTCCCGGCTTTGACCTTGTGGCTTGCGGAACTGCCATTGACCAGCGATCAGCGCTTGAAGGTCGAGATGCCAGTAGAGTTCCTCGATCGGGAAATCCTCTGGTGTCAGGACTTTCGTACCCCAGAATGGCGGGGTTGGACGATCAATCTCAATCTCGACAGCTTCCGATCGCTTCGTATCAATCACGATCGGTTCATCGGATTTTTTCTCTTCTTTAGGCGCTTCCTCTTTCGGCTCTTTAAAAAAGTCGTTATTGTCACCGTGACCGTTGCGAAAACCTTCCAGATCATCCCAATCACCGCCCTGCTTGGCAGGCATCAGCACTTCCATAAAATTCAAATCCGAAAAAGCATCGCGGCCATAAACAACCTTGCCGTTATACACCCGCTGACAGTCCTGATGGACAAATTTCGGCGTTAGTGCGGCTCCGCCTAAAATTACGGGAACGCTGATTCCTTCCTGGTTAAACGTCTCTAGATTGTCTTTCATAAAGGCCGTAGATTTCACCAGCAAACCACTCATTGCAATGCAGTCAGCTTTATGTTCTTTATAGGCGCGAATAATGTTTTCTACCGGCTGTTTAATCCCGAGATTTACCACCTTATAACCGTTGTTCGTCAGGATGATATCCACCAGATTTTTACCAATATCATGAACGTCACCTTTAACGGTAGCAATTAGGAATGTACCCTTGCCGGTGTCGTCCTCCTTTTTTTCCATGTGTGGCTCCAGGAATGCCACCGCCGCTTTCATCGTTTGCGCCGACTGCAAGACAAACGGGAGCTGCATTTGCCCCGACCCGAACAGTTCGCCGACGACTTTCATGCCATCGAGCAGGTGATCATTCACGATGTCGAGGGGGGGATATTGGGTGAGGGCTTCGGTGAGGGTGTCGTCAAGGCCAATACGTTCGCCGTCGATGATGTGCTGACGGAGGCGCTCTTCGAGGGGCTGGTCTTTGCTAATCGCCTCTTTTTTCTTGGCGCTTTTGCCTTCAAATAGGGTCGTGAGTTTACCGAGGGGGTCGTAGGTGCAAACGTCGCCGTCGAATTCGCGCCGATCGTAAATCAGATCGCGGCAGATTTTTTGGTGAGCTGGATCGATTTTCGCGAGGGGCAAAATCTTGCTAGCACTGACGATCGCCGAGTCCATCCCGGCTTCCATCGCGTCCGCGAGAAACACCGAGTTCAACACCTGACGGGCGGCGGGGTTGAGACCGAAGGAAATATTCGAGACGCCGAGGGTGATGTGGCAGCCCGGTAGCTCGCTGGTGATGCGGCGGATCGATTCGACGGTGGCTTTGCCGTTTTCGCGGTCTTCTTCGATGCCGGTGGAGATCGGCAGTGCTAGGGGGTCGAAGAAAATTTCGCCCGGATCGATGCCGTATTCCACGATCGCGTTATAAGCTCGCGCCGCAATCTCGAATTTTTTATCGGCGGTGCGTGCCATGCCTTCCTCGTCGATCGTACCGACCACAATCCCTGCGCCGTAACGTTTCGCCAGCTCCAGGACTTTATAAAAACGCGGTTCGCCGTCTTCGTAGTTGGTGGAGTTGAGCAGACATTTACCACCAGCGACCTTAAGACCCGCCTCCATTTTTTCCCACTCGGTGGAGTCGAGCATCAGCGGCAGCTTGACGTTATTCACCAACCGTGACACCAGCTCATGCATGTCGCTAACACCATCGCGCCCGACGTAATCCACGTTCACATCGAGGATTTGCGCCCCTTCTTTTTCCTGCGATCGTGCGATCGCCACCAGTCCATCCCAGTCCTCTTCGTTGAGCAATTCGCGCACCATCCGCGAGCCGCTAGCATTCAGCCGCTCACCGACGATCAGGAACGAATTGTCCTGCTCATAGGTTTGGGTGGTGTAGATCGACGCCGCCGATCGCTCGTAGTTCGGTGTGCGTTGTTTCGGTGTTAAGCCGGTGGTGAGTTCTGCTAGTGCGGCGATGTGGGCGGGACGTGTGCCGCAGCAGCCACCGATCACCTGGACACCCAGGTCTTCGATGAAGTGCATCAGCGACATTTTTAGCTCGATCGGCTTCATTTTGTAGTGTGCCTGACCACCGACATTTTCCGGTAAACCGGCGTTGGGAATGCACGACACCACAAACGGCGAATGTTCTGACAAATAGCGAATGTGATCCTTCATCAGATCGGGGCCGGTGGCGCAGTTCAGCCCCATGATGTCGATGTTGTAGGGTTCGAGGATCGACACTGCCGCCGCGATTTCCGAGCCAACGAGCATTGTGCCGAAATTTTCGATCGTCACCGACACCATGATCGCGCGACGCTCGCCCTTTTCCGTGAACACCGCCTCGATCGCATTCAGCGCCGCCTTAATTTGCAGCACATCCTGACAGGTTTCCACCAAAAACAGATCGACGCCACCATCGTACAGACCTTGTACCTGGGTGATGTAGCCGTCATAGAGTGCATCGTAGCTAATGTGACCCAGGGTCGGCAGCTTCGTCCCCGGCCCCATCGATCCGGCCACAAAGCGCGGTTTCTCCGGTGTCGAAAATTCCGCCGCGACGCTTTTCGCTAGGATCGCCGCATCGCGATTGAGTTCGTAGGCTTTGTCGGCGAGGTCGAACTCGGCCAGGGTGGTCGGTGTGCCGCCAAAGGTATCGGTTTCGATCACGTCTGCGCCCGCTTCGAGGAATCCCCGGTGGACGATCGCCACCGCTTCCGGCTTGCTATGGACGAGATATTCATTACAACCCTCGTAAAGTTCGCCGCCAAAGTCCGCTGCGGTGAGTTCCTGGACTTGCAGGTTGGTTCCCATCGCGCCGTCAAAAACGATGACGGGACGTTCGGGGCTGTGGAGGCGATCGAGGAAGGCGCTGTTCATATCTCGTGGGCGTGATGCGAAATGGACATCGTTGCTCATGTAACGATTACGTCATTATTGCAAATGCCGCTACGAATCGCGCCTTTTGATCGAGGGTTTCTTGCGTGGCCTCGTGGCTCGATCGTTCACGGTGGCTCGTTTTAGAGTGAATTGGGACAGTCCGTCATCCCGAAATAGGGGGCAAAATCAGACTAAAACGATCAATAAAGGCAAAGTCGTTCTCTGTGGGTGAGTGATTGAGATTTTGCCATTCCGTAAAAAAATCACGCCGATCGCTACGAATTAGACCGGTGCGATCGCGCAGCGTATGAAGGGTGAGAGTATCGGCGATTGGAGACATAGTTTTAATACTTTAAGGATAAATTTATTAGAAGATATAGCAAAAAACGATTTGGTTAGGACGTATCAAAAAAAGCTGAGAGCACTGAGCGGAGTCGTTGGCGTAGCCTTCGCTTTGCGAATAGTGCGGTTTTCAACTTAGACGAGAGTGTCCTAATTTAATCGGCTTCTGCTATATGAACTGATTACCTACTTGGAAATCGAGCAAAATTCATGTTTTTCTAGATCTTTATGCACTGACATACCGTTCAAAACATGATTATTTAGGCTTAATCTGATGCACGATCGTCGAGTCAGTAATCTTCGTATCCTCCGCTAACAAAAACGCCTTACTCAAAATGATCGACAAAATGCGATCGCCCTCAAACGGTAAAAACACCTGACCCGAACTGGTTTCTTGCTTACCACCCGGCACAATACACAGATATTCATCATTCGGCTCCATCAAAATATTGCCGCTGCCCAGATGGATTTTGTACGTACGAAGCTCGCCGCGTACCACCAGAAAACGATCAGTAAACGAACACTGATCGCGAATCTTCAAGCGGGGGATCAGCGTTTCGAGTAACTGCCGCCGCGTCGTCGCCGTGGCCGATAGCTCACCGAAGGAATAACTCTGCCAATAATCCACATGACGACCCTCGGGGCCACCATCTGACCAGTTGGGATCATTCCCCACACTCGCCACCCCGACGAATAAATCCACATCGCGCATCACCTCCGAAAACACCAGCTTCGGAAGACGATCGAGCACGATCGGCTCACGAATCTCCTGTTCCTGACCCCACCAGCCCGAATTGCCATAGCCACCACCACCGGCATGGGCGTAGTTTTGCCGCGAATCGATCGGATAAAACCGCACCTGATCCGTC
Organism: Geitlerinema sp. S16; assembly: GCA_011390275.1. GTDB lineage: Bacteria > Cyanobacteriota > Cyanobacteriia > Cyanobacteriales > Geitlerinemataceae > RDYZ01. The sequence goes on along the minus strand of JAABST010000024.1, from coordinate 2,378 downwards.
GCGAGATAGAGATACGACCCCGCCTCAGTGGTGTCCACACCATAATTATCGCCAATCCCCTCAATCCAAAACTCCGCCCGTAAATTCCAGCGATCGAGCGCTAAACTCGCCGGTCGATAACAGTCATCCACCATTAGGCGTAGGGTATTGTTCCAGCCGCGCTGACCACAAAGCGCATTAAACTGGTGTTGTTTGATGATGTGCGCGGCGAAACGATTGGAGTAGACACCAGTATTTTCTTCGGCGGGAGTGAGGAGATAAATCTCGCGGTGGGCTTGTTTGAAGGGTTGGGAAATTTGCCGATCGAGCAGCCAGGAGCGCCACGCCAGGACGCGATCAGCGGGTTCATCGAGGGGATGCCAGAGCCGAACGCGGGTGGTGTCATTGAGGGTTTTTAGGAGTGTTTCCAGCGGGCGATCATTCACGTCCACCAGGCGACCATCGTGCCAGATCCCCGCAATTTCAGCCTCATCCTCAGTGTTGGTAAACCACCAGATTAACCGCCGTGCCAACGTTCCGACCAGGGGAAGATCGAGGTAGCGATCGCGCCAGGTGGCATAATCCCAGTCTTTTTGCTGGAGGTACACCGCCTCGATGCGATCGCGCTGCACGGGCAGCATTTTCTGGATGTCCTTCGCCGCTTGCTTGAGTTCCTTCAGCTCCCCAGCAAAGTTATCTTTGACCGCTTTTGGGACGGATTTTTGCGGCTTACCATCGAGCTTGATCCAGCGTAAGACCGTTGAACTAGTTCCCGTGACCACCAGCTCGGCGGTGAAGTCCCCCAGGATTTCGCGCCGTACGTCCACCTCCTCTAGGCCGTAGGTTGGAACCCCCAATTCTTCGATTTCCTCACGCGATAACCCGGCTCGATCCGCCGCCGCATTCAGCGCCCGATCAATGCCCATTTGTGCGGGCTTGAATTTAACCTTGGCGTTCAGCAGCGCCAATTGACCGATCGCCGTCATTCCCGGAATTTGGCCCAGCACCCAAACCCCAGCATTCCCCACCCGCACACAGCGCGGCCCCACTCCCGGCGCTTTGCGGTAGGCCGACAGGGTCAGACCGGCGATCGCTCGTGTCAGATCGTCGATGAGCGCCTTCTCGCCAGACTCCTGACCCAACTCCACCAGAGTCGGACATAGCCATAACAAGCCTTTCAGGACATCACCATTCACGTCGTCAATTAGCAAATTAGGGTTTGGACTCCACTGCGACCACTCTGCGATCGGCTGTGTGCGGGGCTTATCGACCAGGGGAAACCAGGCCGTCAGGAAGCGCGAGACGGTGGTGGCGTTGAGCTGATCGAGCCAGGAGGCGATTGGCTTCCGCCATTTTTGGGTGGGATGAGCGGCGGTGGCGGTGGCACAATGGGTGAGGAGTTCGCTCCAGGTGGCGCGATCGGTGTTGGAATGGGTGGCGAGATCGGCGATCGCGCGATCGGACCAGGCTTCACCCGTTTTGAGTGGCAGCGCCGTTGCACAACCAACCAAAGCTCGTAACTTAGCCAGGTGTAAACGCTCTTGTGCCGTCTTGCCGTACCATCCTTGCTCGACACTGTCACAAAAAAGTGTGATCGCCGCCTCCAATTCAGGCGTTAGTGAGGCGTGATTCAGATAATTTCCAACGACTTTCAGGATCTGTGCGCTGCCAGTTTTCCAAAACAGATCGTGGGGGAAAATGTGTAGGAGCGTCACTAGATCGTCATATTCAAAGAGTAATTTACGATTCAGAATTTGGAGAGCTGATCGGTAGAGTTTAATATCAATTGGTCGAAATTCATGACGCTCATCATCATCAGCATAGGTACGATGACACTGCTGAAGTAAGGCGATCGCGAGTTTTGCTTGGAGCGATTGATCGAGACCAAAAGCATCAGATCCAGCCTCAGAATCTCGAAGTTTAAAGTCATAAAAATTTGATGATTGATCTGTTACAATTCGATCAATAATCGAGCCAAATAGTTTTGAATCTGGAGAATTCTCTACAGGATTTGTCATCTTCTTTTGCCGCTTTTTCTCAATATTTACTTTGAAAAGGCTCGAAAAAATATCCGAATTTAGACCTCACACAAAAATCGACTGATATTGATTTAGTTAATGGATCAACCACCCACCAACGGCATTAACTTTAAAAAGGTGACGGACATATTTGGACGAATGACAACTTCTGCGTCCAAATCCTCAGCTTGTTCGTCGTTAATTAATAGAATAAAACCGTTACGATCAAACGCCTCGATCGCTTTATCCGCCTGCACTTCCCAATCAATTCGATGCGACTTTTTAAGCTTATAACCATTCAAGGGGGAGCATCTCATTAATGCAATGAGTATAAATGCGGATGGACAGGGAATGGAGAATAGAGGGGTAGAAAGAGGTAAG
>JAABST010000023.1 GCA_011390275.1 Geitlerinema sp. S16 | reverse complement strand
GACGTAACCCAGCAAGAACGTCGGCCTCGTTACCATCAGGTTATTCTGGCGAAAAATCTTCAGGGATACAAAAATCTGGTCAAATTGACGACCATTTCACACCTAGAAGGCTATCAGGGAAAAGGGATTTTTTCCCGCCCTTGCATCAATAAAGATCTGCTGAAGCAACACCACGAAGGTCTCATTGTGACGAGTGCCTGTCTCGGAGGAGAAATTCCCCAGGCAATCATGAAAAACAGGCCCGATGCTGCACGTAAAGTTGCACGTTGGTACAAAGAACTTTTAGGCGATGATTTCTATTTGGAAATCCAAGATCACGGGTCACCTGAAGACCGTATTGTTAACCCTGAAATTATCCGCATCGCTCACGAACTCGATATCAAATTTATTGCGACGAATGACTCGCACTATATTTCCTGTATTGACGTAGAAGCCCACGATGCCCTGTTATGCATCCAAACTGGCAAGCTCGTCACGGACGATAAACGTCTGCGTTACAGCGGCACAGAGTATCTCAAATCCGCAGACGAAATGGCGCTGCTATTTCGAGATCATCTCGAAGACGATGTGATTGCTGAGGCACTCGATCGCACACTTGAAATTGCGGAGAAAATCGAAACCTACGACATTTTTGGCGAGACACGCATCCCCGATTTTCCGATCCCGGTTAACCACACGGCAGATACGTATTTAGAAGAGGTAACGTGGGCGGGATTGCTCGATCGTTTCAACGTAAAATCTCGCTCCGAGCTAGAAGATCGCTATCGTGAGCGACTCGAATACGAGCTAGAAATGATGCAGGAAATGGGCTTTGCGACCTACTTTCTAGTCGTTTGGGATTACATTAAGTTTGCACGTGACAGTGGCATTTCCGTTGGTCCCGGTCGTGGTTCTGCGGCGGGATCATTAGTGGCCTATGCGATGCGGATTACGAATATCGATCCCGTGCATCATGGCTTACTATTTGAGCGTTTTCTGAATCCAGAACGTAAGTCCATGCCCGATATTGATACCGATTTTTGTATCGATCGTCGGGATGAAATGATCAAGTACGTCACCGAAAAATATGGCCGCGATTGTGTCTCCCAAATCGTCACGTTTAACCGGATGACCTCCAAAGCCGTCCTCAAAGATGTCGGGCGCGTGCTGGACGTTCCCTATGCTCAGGCGGACAAAATGGCGAAGCTGATCCCGGTAGCACGAGGCAAACCCGAGAAGTTAAAAAATATGATTGCGGCGGGAACGCCCGCCCCGGAATTTAAGGCCGCGTACGATAACGATCCCCTGGTGCATCGCTGGGTGGATATGGCGCTGCGGGTCGAGGGGACGAATAAATCGACGGGGGTTCATGCGGCGGGCGTGGTGATTTCCGCGACGCCGCTGGATGAAATTGTGCCGCTTCAGTTGAATAAAGATGGTGGCGTCACGTCTCAGTACCCCATGGAAGATTTGGAATCGATGGGAATGCTGAAAATGGATTTTCTCGGGTTGAAAAACCTGACGATGATCGAGAATACGCTCGATTTAATTCGAGCCAATCAAAATATTGATATTGATCCCGATCGCCTGCCCCTCGATGAACGCAAAGCCCAAGATGTGGCGCGTCGAACCGGTAATCCCCAAATGCCGCCGGACGTGGCCAAAACCTATCAATTACTCGCTCAGGGCAAACTCGAAGGTATTTTTCAGCTCGAATCATCGGGAATGCGGCAGGTGGTACGCGATCTCAAACCGTCCTGTATCGACGATATTTCCTCGATTCTGGCGCTCTATCGTCCGGGGCCACTGGATGCTGGTCTAATTCCGAAGTTCATTAATCGGAAACACGGCCTTGAAGAAATTGTCTACGATCATCCGATGTTAGAGTCGATTCTCCAAGAGACTTACGCCGTCATGGTCTATCAAGAACAGATCATGAAAATCGCGCAGGATATGGCCGGATATTCGCTCGGTGAAGCAGATTTGTTACGACGCGCGATGGGGAAAAAGAAAATATCAGAAATGCAGAAACATCGCGAAATTTTTATCGATGGTGCGGCGAAGAATGGCGTTGAAAAGAAAATTTCGGATGCATTATTTGATCAAATGGTTCTGTTTGCGGAATATTGCTTAACGGCGGAGATGGAGGTGATGACCGTCGAATATGGGGCGCTGCCGATCGGCCAAATTGTTGCGGAACGACTAGACTGCACAGTCTATAGTGTTGACCCGAATGGGTTTGTGTATACACAGCCGATCGCCCAGTGGCACGATCGCGGTGTGCGTGAGGTTTATGAGTATGCGCTCGAAACGGGTGCGATCGTTCGGGCGACGCCGGATCATAAATTCATGACGGAGACCGGCGAAATGGTCGCGATCGACGAAATCTTTCTCAAGGGTTTAGAGCTGAAGTGGCTTGATGTTGAACTATTGACGGCGGCCAACCGAATGACGGCATAGTGTCGCGTTTATGGCCGCCTGACGGCTTACTGATTCAAGTTAAGAATTGGCAGATCGCCGCTCTAAACGCACCATAAAAAAGCCATCCATCCCCGATCGATGCGGCCAGAGCTTGAGCCAGCCCTGGGGATTGGCCGCAGCATTCCAAAAAGCTCGCGCCGGGTTGCCCTCCGGCGGTGGCACGATCGCCCACTCCGGATTTCGTGCCAAAAATGCGTTAATCACGCCCTCATTTTCTGGCTCGTGGATCGAACAGGTGGCATAGACCAAAACGCCTGCGGGCTTGACCCAGGTGGCGGCAGATTCGAGCAGTTCGCCTTGGAGTGTGGCCAGCTCGATCGCGTTTTCGCGGGTTTGTCGCCAGCGCAGATCGGCGCGTCGGTGCAGCGTTCCCAAGCCGGAGCAGGGCGCATCGATCAAGACGCGATCGCATTGCCCCACGAACTGCGGCTGGTCGCGACTGTCCCCCGCCAAGGCATTAATCGTCACCAGGTTCAACCGTGCGGCATTGCTGGCGACTTTCTTGAGGCGCGACGCGGTGCGATCGCAGGCCCAAATCGTGCCGCAATCCCCCATCAGCTCCGCCGCATGGGTCGCCTTGCCCCCAGGAGCGGCGCAGGCATCGACGATCACCTCGCCCGGTTGTGGATCGAGCAAATACGTCACAAGCTGGGCGCTGCCATCCTGGATGCTCCACAGGCCATCGCTGTAGCTGGGAAGTTGGACGATACGCCCCGCCCCGGAGATCAGGCGAATCCCGTCCGGCAATCCGGCGATCGGTTCCGCGTCGATCTCGCTGGCCGTAAATTGCGCGATCGTCTCGTCGCGGGTCGTCGTCAGGCGATTGACGCGCAGGTGCATCTGGGGAGCGCCGTCAAACCAATGACAAAGCTGTTCGGCCTCATCCCAACCCAGTTGTTCGACCCAAGCTGCGACGATCCAATCGGGAAAACTCGTCCGTGTTGCGAGCTGCTCGATCGGCTCCTCGATCTCATCAAAATTGGGGACGGTCTCGCCGTAGGTGCGGAGATATTGGCGCAAAATACCGTTCACCAGACCCGAAAGCCCCGATAAACCGTTGCTTTTGGCGAGCTTAACGGTGGTATCCACAGCGGCAGAGCTGGGAATGCGATCGCTATAAATAATCTGGTAAAGCCCGAGATGTAACACGATGCGTAGATCTGGGGGTTGCTGATTGGCAGGTTTCTTGGCAAGTCGATCGATGATGGCATCGAGGGTTCGCCGTCGCCGGACGCAGCCGTAGACTAGCTCCGTGGCGAGGGCGCGATCGCGGCTGGCGAGCTGACTTTTGGCGAGATGGCGATCGAGCGCAACGTCCGCATAGGCATCTTTTTTGGTGATTTCGCGCAGGGCAGCAAACGCCAACTGACGCGGATCGGCGATCGGTGCTTTGGCCTGATCCGAAGCGTTGCCCCGAGCTGGGCGACCAGATTTTGCAGACGGACGAGGCGAGCGATCGGGCATAGTCAGGAGAAAGATAGAAATGATAAACGACGCGCTACACTTCGCGTCAAGCCAAACAAAAACCGCGCTCAAGCTGTTTTGTACAGGCTAAACGCGGTTTTTGAGTTTGATCGAGCAATTAAACAGTCAAACACATGTCAAAAGTGGAGCCTACGGGAATCGAACCCGTGTCCGCCCTGGGTATTGACCTTGCGCTCATTCACAGGCTTAGTTCCGTTAACCCTTGGAACAGGGACCGTCAATTATCCCTAACGGTGGGATGCTCTAGTAAAGTCTTTGCCATGAGGATGACCAGAGGCATCAACACAGCGCATCCGTTGGGGGTTACCCGATGTCTTTAACGGAGTCCGACAGCGAGTGCTCGAAACTTAGAAGTTTTTGTTAGGCAGCAACAGGTGCAGCTTTACGAGCGAAAGGAACGATGTTGTTCGCATTTACTTTTTGTTTTGAGTCTTGATTTACGAGAGGTGGCTCACTCTCGGCCTGCATCACGGTTTGGATTTCGCCAACACGTCGAAACCATTAAGGCCCCGTGCATATCGCTTTTCAGCGTGTCACTCATTATAACCGGCTTATCTCGTTCTTTCAAGTTTTACCTTTCATATCAAAAGCCTGAGTGGTTTGGTAGGGTGGGCATTGCCCACCATAATTGCCCACCATAACGAATACGTATTCGTGGGTTGATCGTGGTGGGCAGTGCCCACCCTACGGGTACTAAAAATCTTGCGAATGTTGGGTTTCATGCCTCAACCCAACCTACGAGACTGAGATCATAAGTATCTAACGGTTGATTCCGCTTGCTGTTAATTCTGAGAGTCGCGATGTTTCTTCTGGAAATACTTGAGATTTATGCACAAAAGCGAACACATTTTGATCGATATTGAGCTGCAATTGGGCAAATTTAGGTCGTGTCACATATGCCATCACAACATTATCGTCGGCTAGACGTAATTCAACTTGAATTTCTGAGCCTAACGGAATAATTCGTTCTACTGTCGCCGAAATAGCTTTAGATTTCGGTTGTGTGAAGATCTCGACATCTTGAGGACGAACAAAAATATCGTGTGTGCGATTGACTGGGTTTAGTTGATTTGCAATGTGAGATGTTTTAGGGATGACATTGACTGCGCCAACAAAGCCCATAACAAACGGGCTTGCAGGATGATCGTACACCTCGATCGAGGTTCCGACCTGTTCGATTTTACCCTCATTCATAATTACAATTTCGTCCGCAACTTCCATTGCTTCTTCCTGATCGTGGGTCACAAAAACGCTGGTGACGTGTACCTCGTCGTGTAGGCGACGTAGCCAACTGCGTAATTCCTTTCGCACCTTGGCGTCGAGTGCGCCGAAGGGTTCGTCGAGGAGTAACACTTGGGGCTGAACGGCGAGGGCGCGGGCGAGGGCGACCCGTTGGCGCTGTCCGCCCGATAGTTGTGCGGGATAGCGATCGCCGAGTCCCGCAAGCTGAATCAGGTCGAGCAGCTCATTCACCCGTTTCCGAATGGTTTCGCGAGGCTGGCGACGAATTTCGAGGCCAAAGGCGATATTTTGACGGATAGTTAGGTGTTTAAATAGGGCGTAGTGCTGAAAGACAAAACCGATATTGCGCTGGCGAACATCTAGACGGGTGTGATCGTGTCCGTCAATTATAATTGAGCCTTGATCCGGGCTTTCCAGGCCGGATATCACTCTGAGCAGCGTTGATTTTCCGGAGCCAGAGGGGCCAAGAAGTGCCACTAATTTCCCGGACGAAATGGTTAGGTTGGTCGGCTGAAGTGCTTTGAATTGACCAAACTGTTTTGAAACGTTATCAATAATAATACTCATGGCTTGAATTTGGGTAATGAAGGTTAGAGTTTTTTGTGTAAGTCGAAGAATTTTTCTATTGACTTACATACAGTGATTTACACGGAGGATTTAGACGTTTTTCCGCTTTGCTTGCTAATAATTTCTTTAATGATGAGTGTGGTCAACGCTAGCAACACTAAGATGCTGGCGGCTCCAAAGGCGGCTTGAGTTTGATAATTTAGATACGATTGCTCAACGAAGATGGGGAGGGTTTGAGTGCGTCCCAAAATGCTGCCAGAAACAACGGAAACGGCTCCGAATTCTCCTAGGGCGCGTGCATTGGTGAGCAGTACACCGTAGAGCAAACCCCAGCGAATATGAGGCAGCGTGATCCGCCAGAAAATCTGCCAGTCACTGGCTCCTAAGGTTCGCGCGGCCTCTTCTTGTTCTGTGCCCATTTCTTCAAGCACGGGGATGACTTCTCGAACGACGAAGGGCAGGGTGATAAACAGGGTGGCGATCGCCATTCCCGGCACGGCGAACACCACTTTCACATCGATCGCCTCTAGCCACGCTCCAAACCAGCCATTCCGACCGTATAGCAGCACGATCATCAAGCCCGCAACCACGGGGGAGATGGAAAAGGGTAGGTCAATCAAGCTGAGAAGCAGGGCGCGACCGCGAAACTGTTTGCGGGCTAATACCCAGGCCGCGCATAGACCAAAAACGGTATTGAGGGGGACGGCGATCGCCGCGAGGAGGAGGGTGAGCTGTAGGGCGGAGCGAAATTCTGGGGTTGCAATGGTGGTGAGGAGAGGCTGCACACCGAGGTGGAACGATTCGTAGATTAGTGTGATGAGTGGCAGCAGCAGGATGATGCCAATGTAGGTGAGGGCGAGGGCGATCAGGATCGGTTGGATGGGAAGGGAGAGTTTTTGCGGCGGGAGCGATCGAGTCGGCGAAAGGTTGGATGTGGATGAATCGTTAGCCAGCATAGCGTTGCCCCCACTGTTGCAAGCGGTTAATCGTCAATAGCAGCAGCAAGGCGATCGCCAGTAGAACGATGCCAATGACGGAAGCGCCGCTATAGTCGTACTGCTCCAAACGCTGAAAAATCAACACCGGGGCAATCAAATCGCGAAACGGAATCCCGGAGGAGACGATGACCACGGAGCCGTATTCACCGACGGCGCGGGAAAATCCCAAGGCCATCCCGGTCAAAATCGAGGGAAACAGAGGCGGCAAGATGATGCGCCAAAAAGTTTGCCCTGGGGATGCGCCGAGCGACGAAGCGGCCTCTTCGACTTCCGGCTCTAGCTCTTGAAGGACGGGCTGAACGGTTCGGACGATAAACGGGAGCGAGATAAACACCATGGCGACCCACACCCCAAGACGGGTAAAGGCGATTTTGATCCCGAAGGGGGCGAACAGTTGCCCCATCCAACCGTTTTCGCTGTAGAGCGTTGCAAGTAATAGACCTGCAACGGCGGTGGGCAGGGCGAAGGGAAGATCGAGCGCGGCATCGACAAACTTACGGCCTGGGAATTCGTAGCGGACTAAAACCCAGGCGATGATCGTCCCCATCAGGCCATTGAGTAAGGCGGCGCCCAGGGCTGTGATAAAGGTGACGCGGTAGGCGGAGATGGCGATCGGGGCGGTGGCGATCGCCCAAAATTCGTCGGCGGACAGGCTGAACGTTTGGCTCAGGAGAGCGGCAATCGGCAAGAACAACAGGATGATTAGGTAGCCGACCGTTATCACCCAAGGCCAGGATGGGAACGCGAAACGCAAAACGGGTAATCGAACCATAATTCGGATAACGGTAGGGACTGAATAACGCTCGGAACGTACGACGCAAAAACTTGAAACAAGCTGGAACGACTCGGAACAGCGAGTTTTGTAGGGTGGGCATTGCCCACCATCACGGATGCTGATGGGCATTGCCCACCCTACTGACTGCGAGTTTTGCGCCATTAACTCAACCATCCGCATCGTTAACGCGACGTTTCAAGCCGACGTTGCATCTGATCGAACGCCGCACCATCGGCAAAAAATTGAGCTTGAATCTTGTCCCAGCCGCCCAAATCGGTCACGGTGAATAGATTCTCGATCGTGGGATATTCGTCCGCGAATTCCTGGACAACCGTCGGCTCAACGGGACGAAAACCCACCTTGGCAAATTCACGCTGGGCTTCTGGGGTAAACAAAAACGCGACGAAGGCTTCGGCGACCTCTCGCGTGCCGTGCTTCTCCACGTTGGCATCCACCACCGCGACGGGATTGTCGATCGAAATGTTGTAATCCGTCGGCACAAGATAGGGCAACGTTTCCCCCTTCGACTCCGCCAATAGCACCTCGTTTTCGTAATTGATCAGCACATTGCCCTGACCCTGCTTAAAGAACACGTCCGTTGATTCCCGCGCATTTTTCGGCAGCACCGGCGCTTTACTAAACACCGCATCGACAAAGCGTTGCGCCTCCGCCTCCGACTGACCGGCCTGGGTGACCGCCCCCCACAGCGCCAGGAAATTCCACCGCGCACCACCGGAGGTTTTCGGATTGGCGGTGATCACCTCCACGTCATCCCGTGCCAGGTCTGCCCAGCCTTTCACGTTTTGGTTGTTATCGCGAAACACCAGCGCCGCAACGGAGCGATGGACGATCGACTCGTTCGGTAATTCGGCTTCCCAACCCGGTTCAATCAACCCAGCCTCTTCAATTTTTTGAGTGTCGAGCGCCAAGGCCAGTGCCACCACATCGGCTTCCAAGCCGTCCAGCACCGCGCGGGTTTGAGACCCAGAGCCGCCGTAGCTCTGCTCAATCTCTAGGGTTTGACCCGTTTCCTCTTTCCAAGACTCAATAAATTTCGGAATGATTTGCTCGTAGGCGCTTTGCGTCACGGCATAGGAGACCAGCGTTAGTTTGATCGGCTCACCACCGCCACTGGTGTCGGCGATCGCGGCGTCGGTCGAGGACTCGGGGCGACTACCGCAAGCAGCGAGCATCCCGATCGCCAAGGTTCCCACGAATGCTAGAGCAGAACGCTTGATGAATTGTGAGCGTGTACTTAAACGAGCTTTGAGGAATGAGGTTTTCATAGGATTTTGCATCCTTGGGAGGGGGATGAATCTGAGTGAATATCGAATCTGAGTGAATCATATGCGAATCTCAGATGTTTTGCAATTCATTCTTGAATTATTTCAGCCTGATTCACAGAACAACCTGAAATCACTTGAGGTTTAAGTTTGTTTCTTTTTCGTCTTGCGGTTTGATCGGAATAGATCAAACTCAGTTGCCAAGGCCAATTTAGGGCTGCTGGATTGGCTGGATTGATCGATCGACACACACCGAATCCCTGAACCGGAACTCTCTAATGGCTAAATCTCGTAGGAAAGATGCACCGGATCTCGCTGCGATCGAGGATCTCTGCACCACACTCGTCACCCGGAGCTTTTTGTTTCGTGGGATGTCTACGATCGCCTTGCAAGACCAATGGGGCGAGGTCGTTTTGCAATCGGAAAAGCTCTATTCCAATCGACCCGTGTTTACGGCCTTTCGACCGGGAGAGCCGATCGAGTGGCTATACGTCGTAATCGATGGCGGGCCGGTCATCCTGCGCAGCTCGCCGCTCGATCGCATCGTCACGCTCACCTATCCCGGCGGCTGCTTTGGAATGCGTAGCTTGCCGTTCAGCTATGGCGAAATCTTCAAAGCGTTCCCGAGTCAGGTGGAAGCGTACAAAACCACCGATGTGATTAAAGTGCCGCTAGCGGCGATCGTGCGGCTGTATGAAGCGGATGCCGAATTTCGCGATCGCTATCATCTGCTGTTTGAACTGCGCGAGAAATTTCAATATCACCTACTCAATTGCAGCGCCTACCCGCCCCAAGCCGTCGCCACCTTGCTCCGTGGCCTGATCTACCAAGAACGAGCGCTCAAAATGCAGCCCCAAACCACGGGGACGTATGTGTTTGATCTGCCGGTGGATGTGATCTCGCGATCGTGTCAGCTCAACCACCGCACCGTCGAGCAAGTGCTAAAAGGGATGCAACAAGTCGGTCTCACGCAACCGATCACCGAGGGCAACCCTTCCGGAGATTTAATCCAAGTCGTCGATCCGGAAGGCATGAAAGAGGTCTACAGTGCCACCCGTGACAAGGTTGCATGGTGGCCTTTGCGTTAAGTTTTGGCTCTACGCGATCGGCGGAGTGCTGGCGGCGATCGAGACCCGCACGGGGATACAGATATCAAAGCGTGTCCCCTTGCCAACTTCAGAGGCGCAGATTAAGTCAAAAAGCTGCGTCGAAGGGAGTATGCGTTTGCCCTGAGCACGTGACCCCTGCGACTGTTTTTTACCGTTTCTATCAGTAGGATTGCAGAGGCCGTCTGGGGGACAACATTAGGGACTGAATTACAGTTGAGATTGTGCCATACGTTCCAAAAGACGTAAGCCCAAACGTAACGATTTACGGAGAAACGAAACCGATGTCCGGACGTGCGATCTTCGGACTCGGCATCTTAAGATTAAACCGATCAACTAGACCGCACAATTAAACCGATCGATCAAACCGGGCAGCGACCTAAAACGAGAGGATCAATCCTGTCTGGATGCCGAACAGAAGCGACGATCGCAGCATTTTCCCCGATATTGCCAAACATTCCCGAACATGCCCGGTTATAGTCACCGTCCGATACGATCTCATCACCGACTTTCCGACGACCTCCCCGACAACCTCCCCGACAACTCCCCATGCAACAGCCTCCCTCCCCGTCCTCCGACCCCTCTGCTAATCACGACAACGGCGGCAACCCGTCTAACTACAGCGCGGCGTCTGTGCCGATGAGTGTGTATCGGGAGCTGGCGGCGGAGCTGCAAGCCACCCAGGCGATGCTGGATACGCTAAATGTGCAGCATCAGCAGCTCACGCGGCACAATCAGCAGCTCACGCAGCAAAAGCAGCAGCTTCAGGCGGAGGTGGTGAATGTGGTGAATGCGACGCTGAATATGCGCCAGGTGGCGGAGTCGTTTCAGGAGCGTCCCGATGATATTTCCCCGGCTCAGGCGAAGGCTATGCCGTCGTTTCCTGGGAAACGCGCGGATCTGCCGATATCCCAATCGGACTACCCGATCGCGGCTGGAGTCGGAGCTACGTTTGATCCGGGTCTCACGGAACCGCAGGCGATCTATACGGAGCAGGAGGGCGGTTTCGAGCGCTGGAATACGCCGAGTTTTGCGGATGATCCGGGGGAACGGAGCGGGTTATGGTTGCTGGTGGCGATCGTGGCGACGGTGGTGACGGCGTTTGGGGCGGGTTATTGGTTGGTGCGCCCGTTAATTCAGGGTGGTCAAGGCGGCCAGGGACGTTAATTTTTGTTCGTCCAAGTTCGAGAAAGCCGAAATCAGAGGTAGAGGATTGCAAATCCTTTACCTTCTCTTGCTCTTTCCTTTCCTTTCACTGTCCTTTCCTTTCAACCCCTACGAAGGATTAAAGGCTATTTGAACGCGATGAGTCATCCCGCGCGTTGTCCTGCTCGTAACTTTCAACCCCTACGAAGGATTAAAGGCTATTTGAACCTAAAGGCTGCATTCCTCAAGGCGTGCAGCGACGAACTTTCAACCCCTACGAAGGATTAAAGGCTATTTGAACCTTGCTTATGGCGTGATCGGTAAACCGCGACTGACTTTCAACCCCTACGAAGGATTAAAGGCTATTTGAACATCTGCTCAGTGAACGCGCCTTCATCTACGATCTCGCCTTTCAACCCCTACGAAGGATTAAAGGCTATTTGAACAACTCTGTGCAGGCACGTCAAACGGCCATGATTCCTTTCAACCCCTACGAAGGATTAAAGGCTATTTGAACATACCCTCATCAAGAGTCAGTTGGCAAGGCACTTCCATCGTCGATTTGCGCGAACCCCGTTTTTTTGCCTTTTTCGGCAACGAAACCACGTCCTTTGCACCATCTACACCCACCCGCTCGCGGAAGCCATCCGCAAAATCATCAGTAAATGTCAGCCGATCGATCCCCAACTCCGCCATCCGTTTAATATTGCGAGCCGCATTACGATCCGCATTATCCCGATGACCACAACTTAAACAAACAAAACTCGATTGCGACTGACGATTATCCTTCGAGCGATAACCGCAACAATTGCACGTTTGCGAAGAAAACGCAGGCTTAACCCGCTGAAACAGCCGCCCACGATCCTTCGACTTCTGCTCCAACATCCCGTAAAACTGCCCGATCGCATTGTCGAGCAAATTGCGATTTAACCCAGACTTCGCCTTACGGCCATTCCGTACACCCGCCTCCCCCTTCTTCACCGCCCGCGTTAACTTCGCCGGTTCAAAATCCTCCACCGTAATCACATCGAACATCGCCGCATACTTTGAGGACTGAAAATGGTTGAACGCACGACGCTGACGCGCAATTTTCGCATGAAGCTTGGCGATCTTCGCCTTCGTCTTATCAAAGTTTTTGCGATCCCAATCCGATCGCGCCACCGAACGGATCACCCGCCCATCCTTACCAAAAATCTGGGTACTATTTTGGCGATACTGACGCGAAAGCTGTCGCTGCAACATCCGCAACTTTTGGGCAGCCTTCAGCAAATAACGCGGCGGCTCAACAAACGAACCACTATCCGTCGTGTGATGACGCACCGCACCCGGATCAATCCCAACATGACGCCCCGTCAGCTTTGGAGGCTTACGTTCTCCCACCTCACCCGTTAGCTGCAAATACCAACCATCCGCAGCCTTGATGATCTTCAAGGTACTGACAACCGCACCCGTAGGCCAACGCTTTGACAAGCCTTTAGCCTTGGCAAAACCTAGATTAGGGATTCGGATGCGGTCACCCTCAATGGAGGTAGCTTGACTATTGATACTGATCAGCGATTGTACGGGGTTGCGGCGTGATTTGAACTTAGGCGGCTTGGACGCGCGGTTACAAAATGCATCCCACGACTTTGCTACGATATTTGTCCGGCCTGCGACAAAAACCTTCGGGATTCCGACAGCTTTTAATTTCAGGGGATGGCGGTTAATCCCAAATCGTGCTTGCAAACTGAATGGCGAAATCTGACCAAACACCGGCTCCCCTGCCCAGGCTTGTAGTGGATACACCGTACCTTTTTTATTTTTCCTCTCACGCAAAGCCGCTGCGTAAGACTCTTCATCAAATTGTGTAAGCTGGTGACTGACAGGACAAGATGGGTACACCTGCCCGCGCCAATACGACACAACTGGATTACAAGCGTAGGAGCGCTTATCCCCTTTGTGATAGGCATTATGCGCGTTAAATGACTCAATGCAGGCCAACGCAGAGTTATGCACCCAACTCATGTCGCGTAGCCATGCCTCTAAACGCTGTTCCTGACTGATCGTTAACGACAATTTAAACTCTAATGTCAACATAAGAATCAACCACTAAAAACTCACAGATGTAGACAAAGCTAGCGTCTCAGCACTACTATGATTAATGTACCCAACTTTGATTGGGGAAACATCTTTCTAGATGGGTTAACAGTAATGCTGTGGCCAAGCCTGTCGAGCTGTCGTCATTGAGACCAGCGATGAAGCAGGAATGCGATATTGCATCGCAATCTCGCTCGGAAAGAGCGACAACCCCTACGACAAAAATCCCCGCTACTCTTAACCGAATAGTGGGGATTTTTGTTAGGTTTTTTTTGATTGATTGAATCGATGGGGATGGCGGGACTTGAACCCGCACGCTATCACTAGCAGCGGATTTTAAGTCCGCAGCGTCTACCATTCCGCCACATCCCCAGGATGCTGAACCGGTATCGACGAATTTGGCGTTGATGTCGCTTTCGTTTCGCTCGATACCGATGCGCGTCGAATCATTCTAGCATTCTCGAATTCGCTCCGATTCACGATCGCCGATCTTTTTCCCAGAATCTTGCCTGATTTCGCGCAATCCAAGCATTTCCGCGACTCACTCGCCAAAAATCAGTATGATCGCGATCGATGATGCCAAATCGAAGCCTAATCGCGGTTAGCTAGAACGATCGGCAAATAACTCAGGAACACGCTGCTCCAGATCCGCATTCAGCTCAGGCAGCCGATCGCGCATTTCGAGATACCATTCCGCCCGCTCCCGCGCCCGGTCTTTCAATAGGCGGTGCTTCACCACCCAGGCCATCGATCGCTCACCCAAATGCTGACGCAGCTCGGTATCTAACACCAGTTCCCGCAATTTTTGCTCAAACTCTATCGGTGTGCGATAAATCAAACCCGTTTCGCCATCGACGATGGTTTTCCCGTAAACGACATGACTCGCCAGCGTCGCCAGACCGTGGCCACCACATTCGATGAATTTCAGATCGGATTTAAAGCGGTTGCGATCGGTGTCGGCGAGGGGCAGGATCGCCAGGGTGCAGCGCTTGAGGATGGTGAGGTAGACATCGTAAGGCGCGAAGGGAATGAAGTTTTTATTGCTGGTTTTGATCGCGTCGAAAAAGGCGCGGTCGTGAATCACCTCAATCCGGACAAAATTGCCCGTTTCCTCAATCACGCGATTCAGCGGTTCGATGATCTGCTTCCAGTCACTGGATCGATCGATCGCGCCGAAGAAAATCGTCGCGCGTTCATAATCGGCGGAACTGCGCGGTACGGGTTCATCAATTAAATGATTGGCGAAGACTTTGATGTGGGGGTTGTACTGACGCAGCAGATCGGCGAGGGGTTCGCTCGCAGTTTGGACACAGTGACAACTGCGATAGGCGAAGTAATCGCTTTCGGCAATTTCCGGCCAGCGTGAAGGATCTTCGTCGATTTCCGCCACGGTGAGATAGTTGCGTTCGAGCAGGTTTTTTTGTTGTGCCAAGGCACGATCGGACGTCAGGATCGCCCGCTGCCAAACGAACACTTTTTCTTCGCCCGCTTCGGCTTTGCTCAACACCGCGTTTTTCTTCGAGGTGACGGCTCGCACACCGGGGATTTGATTCAGGTAGCGCGACGGCTCGATCGCCCGAACCTCGGCGCAGGCCGTCGGAGCCATCAGCAGATATTGGATGAACAATTTTCGATCGAGATCGATCGGCGCAAAGGGTTCCGGTTCCGGTTCCGCGATCACATCAAGCTCGGTGGGGTTGTTGGCCAGATCGCGCAGGGTTTCACCGCCGCGAACCCGCAAAATATTAACCCACGCTTCGAGGCTGCTCGATTCTTCTTGGCTTTGGGAATAGGTCGCGCGAATGAATTTGGCGGCATGTTTGCCGATCGCGATCACCATCTGGCGATCGCTCTCCCACATCTCCAGTACCCGCTCGATCGTCTGCGCAAACCCGACCAGATCACCCTGGGTGATCGGATAGCCATACTCTGAGGTCAAAAACTCCCGGCCACCAATGCCGTCATAGCCAATCACAATGCAGCCGCAGGCCATCGCTTCCGCCGGTGGTAACCCGAAACCTTCGGCAGAGGCAAAGTTGAGAAAGATCAACGACTCTTGTAAAATTGCCGCCGTCTCCGCCTCGGTTTTACCGTCGATCGAGACGAGGTCGAGATCCTGAAGCACGCCGCGATACTTCAGCAGGTTCAGCAAGCGTTCTGGATCGTCTTTATGCTGGCGCGACAGATAACAAATCTGGCGTTTTTTCGCCGCCGTGTACTTGAAAATCTCGGTCTCAATGTTGTAAGACATCCGAAACACAGGAAGCTTCGGAAACGCATAGGTCAGCAAATCCGCCGTCGCCTCCGATACCGTCAAGGCGGCGATGACATCGGGATGAACGTAGGGACTATCCCGTGTCTCTGTCAACGCCGAAACATGGTTATGAAAGCTTAAAAAGCCGTTTTGATTAAAAACGACCTTCGGAACCTCGGGCATAATCCGCGAGATGTTCGCCCCCAGCACCTCCGGCAGCAAAATCGTATCGTTCTTCGTGAAATTCGTTTGATCCCACCACGTCACCGACGTTTCATTCGCAAACCACGTGCAGCGAAAACCGGGCTGTTGATGCACGATCTGGGCTGAGATCCCGTTTTTATTCAGTAGATCAACCTGTCGGTACAGCGTTTTAATGCCTTTGGCGGGATTGTTGTCATCAAAACAGTAGACGTAAACCGTACCGGAATAATTAATGGGCAGTTCGAGCATGAAGCGGGGGGCGTTAGCGTTAACGGGAGGCAATCCATTCAACACGTCTTCACGATGCACGGTGTTAATGTCAACCTTCGTTGTTCATTCACAGGCGCTTCGTGTTGTCGCGTCTCATTGGCTTTACTTTAAGCTTACCCGCTGGCTGGCGAGAACAGTTCGGGAGTCCGATCGCGCAGGTCTGCATTTAACTGCGGAAGCTGATCGCGTAGCTCGTAATACCAACGAATGCGATCGCGAACATGGTTTTTCAGCAGACGATGCTGTCCGACCCAGGTATAGGCCGATCGAGCGAGCCGTTCGCGTAGGGCTGCGTCTGTGATCAGGACGCGAAGTTTGGCGGCGAAGTCGTCGGGAGACTGGTAAATCAAGCCGGTTTCGCCGTCGTTGATCGTCTCGCCGTAGACGGTAGGAGACGCGAGGACGGCTAACCCTTCGCTCGCAGCGTCAAGGAACCGAACATCGGACTTGAGCTGATTGCTCGGAGTCGGTTCCAGGGGCAGGAGGGCAATATTGCAGAGGCGGAGGATGCGCTGATAGGTTTCGTAGGGCTGGTGGGGGAAAAAGCGTTTATGGGGTGTGTCAATCGCCTCGAAGCAGGCTTGATCGTGAACGACGGTGATCGAAGCCCGATCGCCAAATTCCGCTAGCAGCGCATTTAAGGACGGGATCAGCGGTTCCCAATCGCGTCCGAGGGTGGCGGAACCGATGAGCAGTTGGGCGCGATCGTAATCGCGATCGCCGCGCGGGATGGGCAGTTCCGTCAAGTGATTTGGAAATACAACAACGTGTGGGTTGTACGGTCGGACGAGATCAGCGAGGGCAGGGCTGGCGGTTTGGATGGCGTGGCAACTGCGATAGAGCAGATAGTTCGAGTCCACGAGGTAGGCATTGATCCGGGGATCGCGATCGACATCGGCAATGGTCAGATAGCCCCGCGCCAGAAGATTCGGCTGCTGTTGGGTCACCAGTGTGGCCGGAAGCTGGGCGTCCTGCCAAATAAAGACTTTTTCTTCGTCAGGGCGAGCGAGGCTTAACACCGCCTGACGGTGGTCTGAGAGCGATCGCACACCCGGAACCTGATTGCTCCAAGTCTCCACCTCGCAGGTGCGCACCCGTTCGCTATTGGGCGAGCCGAAGCGCATGGTTTGCACAAACAGGCGACGCGCCACCTTGCGAGCAACGACGACAAATTGATGACTGGTGGTCAGATAGTCGAATTGGGTGGGGTCGATGCCCATCCAGGTGGCGAGGGCGGTCATGTGGGGTGCGATCGCCGCGTATTCGCTGGGGTCGTGGGACTGGGTGGCTTCGATCGTCTCGATGCGTAAGCCTGCCTGGGCAAACAGCGCTTTAACGGCATCGAGGGTAAAGAAGCGCAGATGCGTGCGATCGAGTAGCCCTTCGTCTTGGTAGTCCCAACGCCCGCGCATCAGGTCGCGCAAAATCGTCCAGTTTTGCACGTTCGGAATCGAGGCGACAACGTACCCATCGGGCTTGAGCCAGCGCGAATGGCGATCGAGGACATCCCAGGGATTGATTAAATGTTCGAGGACATCGCCATAGATCATGGCGTCGAAGGACTGTTCGGCAAACTGAAGCTCGGGATCGTCGGCTTGTTCGACATTGGCGGTAATCACGCGATCGATCCGTTCGCGGCCAATCTCGGCGGCCTCTGGGTTTAGCTCAAGTCCGGTGTATTGGGTCTCAGGATTATTGGCTTTGTAGTGTGCGCCAAGCGCCCCAGTTCCGCAACCGACTTCGAGAACAGACCCCATACCGGGAGGAATGAGACTGAGAAGTTTGGTGTTAATGCGATCGTAGTATTCGCGGATCGTCATAGTCGTTAAATCTTCATAGTCGTACAAAGGTGTCGTTCTGTCAGAGGGGTGGGGTCAGTTCAAGTAAAACTCGGCGATCGCGATGCCGATCGCGAGTGCCACCGTCACGGCGAGAGCGAGCCGATCACCCTGCTGAGGCGGAGCAAGCTGACGTTGGGAGGAGCGATCGCTATAGCCCCGCAGTCGCATCGCGCGGTAGATCTGCTCCGACTGTTCATAACTGCGCACCAAGAGCGTCCCCGACAGGAGCGCCAACACTTTGATGTAGCGCCAATTGAGCTGGCGTCGCTGAAAACCCCGCAGCCGCATCGCCGTTTGCATGACGCGAAACTGGTCGATGATGTCGTAAAGATAGCGATAAAACAGCAGCATCGTATCGGTGAGGAAACTCGGCAACCCCAAGGATCGCAAACCGGCGAGGGTTTCGACGATCGGATGCGTGCCAAATAGTACGAGCGTCACGGTCAAAATTGCGAGAAACCGCACGACGATCAAGGCCGCCGCTAAGGTTCCTTCGAGACTGATCGCAACAACATCGCCGAACTCAATGAGATGGGTTGCGCCGCTGGTGAAGGGCAGAGTGATGACGATGAAGGCGAGGAAATAGCCGGGGTAACGGAGGCGGCTGATCCAGAACGATCGCGGCAGTCCCGACAGGCCGTAGAGAATCGCCGAAACGATCGCCGACGCCACCAGCAACCCACTATCTTGCACACCAGAAAACGCAAAAATTAGCGACATTAAGCCGACAAATTTACAGCGGACTTCCCAGCGATGGATCGGTGAGTCGAGGTTGGCGTAGCGATCGAGTCCGTTAGTCATCGGGTTCGTTAGTCAGCGGGTCATCGAGTTTTTTATACATCTTCATGGGGAGTGAATCGATCGCCGCTTACACCTCTAAGGCTTGGGCGGTGTCACTGTCCACGGGTTGAAAATGAATCGTATCCTCACGCGGGTCAGCATGGGCAACGCGCAACTGAAGCCGATCGCCCGGAGCCAGACCGCGCGGAATCCGCCAGATGAATTCTAGCCCCAGATCTTCGAGCAAAATCGACCCGAGATTTTCATCCTCCCGAATCCAGCGCAGCACCAGCGTCGGCCACACTTCATTAGCATTGCGGCGTAAATACTCGATCGACCAATAGCGATTGGTTTGACGCTCGACTAAATTCGCCTCTTTCACCGATGATCCAATACTGAGCAAAATTTGCTTCAGTTCGTCCGCCGAAAAGGGTAGCTCTTCATCTCGCAACCCGCGCAAGTGCGCCTTGATCTGAAAATGGGCTAGCAAATCCGCATAGCGCCGAATCGGTGACGTGACCTGGGTGTAGTGATCCAAGCCGAGGCTCGCGTGGCGCGTGACGAATAGCCCGACTTCACTGCGCGGCATACACCGACGCAGGGCGCAGGCTCGCACGGGCCCTGGCGGCAAGCGCAACAGCTCCTCTTCGGGCGGTAGTTCGGGCTGGGGCTGGCCGCGAAACGGAACGGGGATGCTGTGTTTTGCGGCGTAGGTCGCGGCGACTTCCCCGGTCAGGATCATCATTTCCGCCACGAGCTGACGCGATCGGCTGTCGTCGATGATTTGAATATCGACCTCGTCGCCGCGCACCTTCACCGTGGTTTCCGGCATGTGGATCGAAATCGATCCCTGGGATTGCCGCCAGGTGTGCCGCAGTTTGGCATAGTTCGCCAGGGCTTCAATTTCCGGCTCGTTTGTGAGCTGGAGGTGCAGCATTTCATCGACATCGTCGTAGGTCAGTCGATAGGTGGGCTTGATGAAGCTGGGATGAATGCTGAAGGTGTCGATCGCGCCTTCGGCGGTAAGTTCGACACAAAAGCTCAAAGCGCAGCAAATTTGCCCTTGATTCAAACTCATCGGCCCCGTAGCCAACTCCTCAGGCAACATCGGAACCATGCCCGTGGGCAGATACACCGTCGTGCAGCGGCGACGGGCTTCGAGATCAAGGGAATCGCCGGGCGTCATCCAGCGGGTCGGGTCGGCGATGTGAATCCAGAGGCGTTCGCGTCCGTCTTCGCAATATTCCAGACTCAGGCCGTCATCGATTTCGGTGGTGCTGGCATCGTCGATCGTGAACACTTTTAGGTGGGTCAGATCCAGGCGATCGGTTTCGGTATCTGGCGGCGGATCTTGCAAACAGTGATGCGACACATCAAGCACCTTGGTCGAGAAGTAGGTCGGAAGCTGCGTGCGTCGTAAATGAAGGTTTTCGTGTTCGCTCCAAATTTTTAGATCGACCAACAGTTGAAAGGCGGCTTTTGCGTGGGGCGTACGTCCAACGCTTTCGAGCAGCTCGATCGCGGCGGCACGGTTCGGGCATTCCTCCCCAAAGGCGGCCAACCGTTCGATCATCTCGATGCGGCTGCGATCACTCGCTTCCCAGTCGATCGTCTCACCGGCCAAGACCTGATGCACCCGATCGACAAAGCCTTGACGCTCGCGATCGCGCAGTGCCGCAGCTTCGAGCTGATGCTTCAGATCTTCGACCTGACTCACCGGACGCGGCTCGTACTGATCGCCCTTTTGCTTGAAATAAATCTTGTCGTCCGACAGCAAACAGTGAGCCGCATAACACTGGGCGGGCGCTTTTTCGCTAAACAGCAACAGCGCCAACTCCGCCGGGGTCGTTGGCTCACTATCCTCAGACAACAACTCCCAGGCCACTTCGAGACCCGACGGGTCAAGATACGGCTTGACTTCCGCTAAAAACCGCTCAATGTCCGTCGGTTTGTAGGCGTCATTGGCCGCCACCTCATAGGTCACCTGCTTCGGGGCAAGTGTCCGCGCCTGACCGCTAGCATCGATCGCCACCCAGTTTTTCTTACCTTCTGGGCGATCGAGGACGGCAAGCGTGCGCTCACCGTGCAGTCGAAATTCAATCAGCCTTCCTTTTTCCACCGAATTCTATGGGGGTTTACGACCGTGCGCGACGACACGATCGCCGCATGGGAGTCACTTTAATACTTAACTACATCTAATTACGACAAAAGTCGCCCGCAAATGGTCGATCGTCGAGTTTGATGGGAACACTCGCAACAATAGACCCCAGCGGACGACCCGTCATCGGTGATGGTTTTCGGTTTCAACGAGCTGGTTACCGGCGGCTTCACGTAGCACAAGCTTTTAACTTGCAGGCAACCAAGAGGGTTGCGCTACCTGGGTTTTTGTTTTGTCAAACATCGCCAAACATCTTCGTAGATCCGCACGTTGAAACCGAAGAACCCGTTTTAGCCTTCTTTGTTCAAGAACGGCAGCAGGGCGAGCAGACGAGCGCGTTTGATGGCGCTGGTGAGGTCGCGTTGTTGCTTCGAGGTCAGGCCGGTGATGCGACGGGGCAGAATTTTGCCGCGCTCGGTGATGAATTTACGGAGCAAATCGACATCTTTGTAGTCGATCGGGTCACCCGGTTTGATCGGCGAAAGGCGACGACGGTAAAAGCCAGCCATAGGTTTATGTCCTCAGTGGGTCGGTAATGAATGAAAAATGAAAATAGCGTTAAGCGCAGCTTTTCGGCGATCGGTCTGAGATCGATGGAGATCGCAACAACGGCAATTGCCCGCAGGTGCGCAATCCCGAAAATTCGACGCTTGCGAGAAGCAAGTCAGATAAACGCAGGCCAGGGAAGAGGACGCAGGCTATACGATCAAAGTCTGGGCTTGAAACCTGGGTTTGAAACTTGGGCTTAAAACCTGGGCTTGAAACTTGGGTTTAAAACCTGGGTTCAAAACCTGGGTTCAAAACTTGGGCTTGAAACCTGAGTTCAAAACCTAAGTTCAAAACTTGATCGGATGAGACACGGCGATCCTGTAAAGAGCCTGTGGCGATCGGCTCTACTTCGTTTCTTTGTGAACCGTATGGGCGTTGCAGTGGGGGCAGTACTTTTTCAGCTCCATGCGACCCGTGGTGTTACGACGGTTTTTCTTGGTGGTATAACGCGAAACGCCGTTCGAGCGCTTGTTGGTGTTGGTGCGGCACTCGGTACATTCGAGAGTGATCGTAATGCGTACGCCCTTCTTAGCCATGGGAGTCGTTTCCTCTAACTGCTTAAAAATTCAGACACGATCGCCTATCTTTTCATACTAGACATCCCTAATGCAACCCATTTTTTGACCTTCAAGTCAAGGGAGTAGCCGCGACGGGTGGCGACGACGGCAGTTCCGGCGAGGCGATCGTGAAAAGCGGACGGGTCGCTCGGCTCCAGCCACGCTGCGCCAACATCGATGGCTAAGGGGATGAGAAGCAGGAGATAGAAGGCGTTGCGCGAGCCGAGGGCGGTGAGGCTAACGAAGGCTAAGAAGGCGCCGTTTCCGGCGATCGCCTCCCGTTTCAACAGCTCACCGAGTAGCGGCGTGCGCTGGTAGCGAGCATCAATCACGCGCATGTCAAACAGCCAGCGACCGGGACTTTGGCCGTAGTTAGACGACACGACGATCGCCCGAATCGCCAGCCAACCGAAGTTAAAGGTGATGAACTGACCGAAGCCGTTGTCGTTGCTCAGGAGAGCGCAGAAAAAACCGGCGATCAGAAAGTCGATCGCGAAGGCGCAGCCGCGACGCCAGCGGGGAACGCGGGGCGCTCGGGTTGTCAGGTTGGGAGGGCGATCGCGGTAGCCGTCATCAAATTCGCCGGGATCGTTGTCGAATTCGTTGCTGTAGTTGGGGCGATCGCGATCGGCGTAATCGTCGTCGTTGGCATCGTCGGAATAAGAGTCAGGGCGGCGTCGATCGCTCATTAGAGTTGCGGGAAAGCGAGGCCATGAGGTTCGGTAATAAACTTATTGTCTGACGATCGGGTTGATTGTGGGTGCTTATCTCGATTGTAGCGATGGCCGTTGGCGGCATCGCGATCGCGATACGAACTCGATCGGGTCGGTTAGACCTAAGCGATCGCGCCCGTTACCACCAACCCCAACGCCCAATCACAAATCAACCGATTCACCACCTCCGGCGCTTCGTCGTGGGGACAATGTCCCGCCTCGATGTAATGCTCCGTCACACTCGGGTAAAACTCACGAAATTTCGCGCCCCGATCGCGGCACTTCATCCACGGATCACCCTCACCCCAAATCGTCATCAGCGGACACTTCAACTGACCGAGCAACTCATC
Source organism: Geitlerinema sp. S16 (assembly GCA_011390275.1). GTDB lineage: Bacteria > Cyanobacteriota > Cyanobacteriia > Cyanobacteriales > Geitlerinemataceae > RDYZ01. Next base: position 42,844 of record JAABST010000023.1, on the reverse strand, counting down.
GACCGTCGCACCGCGTGGCGTCTTGAACACCGACGCAAACACCTTCGCCGCCCCCGGATCACCCGACGGACGAAAAATCTCATCCACCAGCCGATCGGTCACCGCCGTTTGATCCAGATAGACCTTCTCCAGAGTTTTACGAATCACCGACTTACGGCGCGTATTTTGAAAAATCAGATACGCCACCCAATCCTGAAGCGCAAACCATTTCACCAGACGCTGCACCGGGCTGGGCTGACGGTTTTTGAGGTTGCTGCCGTCATTAAACGGCCCGGCGCTATTCAGCAGGACGACGCCCGCAACCATCTCGGGGTAGGTCGCAGCGGTATTGAGTGCCGCATAGCCGCCGAGGGAGTTGCCAGCGATCGCCGTCGGCTGACGGATCACGTCGGTGATAAAGGCGTGGAGCTGGTCACGCCACAGGTCACCGCTGTAAGGGATGTCAGGCTTGGCCGATCGCCCGAACCCCAGTAGATCGATCGCCCACACATCAAACTCCTGTTTCAGCGTGTCGATGTTTTTGCGCCAGTGATCGGTCGATGCGCCAAAGCCGTGGACCAGGAGCAGGGCAGGGCGATCGGTGTGAGGGGTTCCCGCGTGGACGTAGTGAAGGCTGTGCGTGGTGTCAGCCGCAATGTGCCAGTCCCAGTATTGGGAGGGATAGGCGTCGGGATATGGGCTGAGGAGGCTGCTGCGAGTCATGGCGTAGGGCTGGGCGGTGCGCTCTTTAGTCTAACGAACTCACGCTAGAAGTCAGACTTCTGTGTCAGTCCTGGGTGGTTGAGATGGATCGATACGCTGAAATGGGAAGCATCTAAACTGGGCTGAGAGACGTAGTTTATAGGTAACAGAACGATTCGAGATGTCATAGTTTGACACAATGAATCTGGGTTTTAAATTTGCCTAAATATTCCTGCTAATTTTCTGGCTTAAATAAGCGATAAATAGTCTCGAATAAATCTAAATGGGTAGCGGTTTATCTCGAAAATGACGGAATTACTAAGGTATAGATCCGTGTATTCTACCTGTCAAAATTGCATTCAACCTTATTTTTAAGTATTACCGATGCGTATTTTTACACAAGATAATTCCAGTAGCGATAGTGCGATCAAGACCACTTCAAAACGTCCCGATCGCACTATTTTCTCGACCTATCTCTCTGCCATTCGCCCGATCGCGATCGGGCTGATTCTCACCACGGCCTCCCTAATCCCGCTAGACACGATCGCCCCGGTCAACGCCCAAACCCAAGCCGAGCAAATCCAAAGAATGGAAACCGGGCTAGAAGGCGAATTCGAGACATATTTTGGGCGCGATCTGGCGACGGTGAATCGTGATGTGGACGACATCGCCCAAATTTTGCGCAATCTGGGCGAGGAAACCGCGACCAAGCCCGCCGTACTTTGGGCGATGCCGCGCAGCGACCATCTGCACCTCGTTCTGCTGACCGCTGAAGGGACGCCGATCGTCCGAGATCTCTACAACGTTCCGGAAGACCTTCTGCGTCAAGTCTCGCGTCGTTTCTTTTTCGAGGTGGCTCGACCTCGCCCGTCCGACTTGGCCGCCGCGCAGCAGCTACACGAGTGGATTATTGGCACGTTTGAGGCAGAGTATCTCGAAGCTCAGGGGATTGATAGCTTGCTGATTTGCTTGGGAAATGGTCTCCGAGGCTTGCCGATCGCGGCGCTCTACGATGGCGATCGGTTTCTCATCGAAGACTACGATCTCACCCGCATTCCGGCCTTTAACCTAATTTCGATCAACTACGAATCCCTCACCGGGGCAAACATTTTGACGATGGGCGCATCTGAATTCGAGACGCTTGCACCGCTACCGGCGGTTCCGTTCGAGCTGGAAAATATTCGATCGGCCTTCACCATCGAGCGCACCATCCCTGGCTCGGATTATCACCCCCCCCGCACGGTGAAAACCGCACCCGCACCCAGCCTGTTAAATGCCGAATTCACCGTCGATCACCTCAAATCACGGCTCAACGACGAAACGTTTAAGATCATTCACCTCGCAACCCACGCCCTGTTTAACCCTGGCGAGCCTCAGCAATCCTTTATTCAATTTTGGGAAACCGCATTTCCCCTCAGCCAAATGAACGAACTGCCGTGGGATTTCCCGGCACTGGATTTGTTGGTGCTGAGTGCTTGTCAAACTGCGTTGGGGGATGATGAGGCCGAGCTAGGGTTTGCGGGGTTGGCGTTGCAGGCTGGGGTTAAATCGGCGATCGCGAGCCTCTGGAATGTCAGCGATCTGGGTACATCCGCGTTGATGAGTGAGCTATATCGTCATCTGGGTCAGACGACGACCAAAGCCGCAGCCCTACGTCAAGCGCAGCTTCAGCTTTTGCGGGGAGAGGTTCGCATTGCGGCAAATAATCTCGTGCTATCCAATGCTCAAATTCCGTTACCCGCGAGTTTTTTAGAGCAAGGTTTGGTGATTGATGATGCCACGATTACGTTTGAGCATCCATTTTTCTGGGCGAGTTTTACGATTATTGGTAGTCCTTGGTAATACCAATGCCCTCAAATTACGATCGTGTCCATGCTCTACATAGGAACGATTCAATACATCTGAATAAATACATCTGAGAAGTCGCACTTTTCTAAAAAAGTGCGACTTCTGATCGGGATGTGATGTTCGTGATCAGTAATGTCAAAAATTGAATGGGTCGCAGTCAGCAAGACCTTTGAGGTTTCCAAAACCTCAAAGGTCTAAAGTCAAAGGCTACCCTAGGGCTTGCAGTTCAGGAGCGCTGGCTAAAATGGGATTCACATCAAACCAGTAGCCATCTGCATCGCGATATTCGTAGACGAACATACTGCTAATTAGAGTGTCGTAGCCCGCTTCGCCCATGACTTTTTTACGATCGCGCACCTGACGCAACAGCGCCCATTCATCATCGGTAATCGCCAGCATCATGTGATTGCGACGAGTCCGAATCACTTTTTCGAGACCTTCACGCGACAGCGGCAACTGACGATCTTTTTTGATCCAATCGTTGAGCAGGCGGAGAATTTCGCGCACGTGACCGCCGCTAATTTTGCAGAGCCGATCGAAGGTTTCTTTTGTGTCGAATAGTTCGGTGATTTTCGAGACGCGATCAGCTTCGCTGAGGGCGGGAAACGCCCGCGCCAGAATGATTTTACGCACAAGTTCCATACCTTCCACGTGTTCGCGGCCATCGCGATAGCAGACGGGAACCATGGGCAGGACGACGGGATCGGTGTTGAAGCGGCTCGATAGTTGATTGAGGTCGTTGGAATAGAGCAGCGCCAGGGGGATGGTGTAGACGACGTGACAGTTGAGCTGGCGCAGTTGTTCGCCGCGATCGACAAACAAATATTCTGGCTGCGGGCGTCCCCAGGGTTTGGGTTTGCGTTCGACGCGATCGAGGTTATCGACGATCACGACCAAGCCTTTTTTGCCGATCGCTTTCAGGCGATCGATGCCCGGCTCAAGCAGCTCGCGATTGATCGAATCCAACACATTTGTCGTCCGCACTTCGAGATATTCGCGCAGTTTGCTGCGTAACTCAGGGCTATTTTTCGCCCGCGCCGTGATTTTGCCAATGCCCAGCGCCACCAGCGAAATCCCCTCTTGATTGTTCGCCGACACCTGCCCCAGACCCGGCACGCCCACATCAGCGGAAAATGAACCTTTCCCCTCGGTGCTGCCGCTGACCGTGCCGATCCCCGGCAATGACGCTTCAGCCGAGAGATCAATTTCGGTTTGCAGCAGTTTCGCCGCACCGGAAAGTAAACCCTGCAAGCCTTTGGGTCTGGCGAGTTCAATCTGATCGAGCTTGATCAGGCTTTCGCTAACCCGCCGCGCGATCGCCATCAAAATATCGCTAATATCCACATCGCCCACTTCGAGATCCTGCGACGACTCGAAATACACCACATGGAACCCCTCCTGGCGTAACTCGCTCGCCAAACGCAGCAGCTCGGTTGATTTACCGCAGCCGATATGCCCGGTAAAGAGTTGCACCGTCGGGTTATCCGGCGAAAAGAAGCTGATATTTTCGCGCATCTCGCTAATCAGGCCGCTGCCGCGCACGCCGGAAAAGTCGATATAGAGACGGCGATCGGCCTCATTTTCGACGTTCAGTGTGTAGCCCGGATTCGTCGCTTGAAACAGTTGGCGAATGTCTAAGCTCATGACAACGATTACGGCAAATAAAACAGCAGTTGAAGGATCGCGATGCAGTCACGATCACCTGAGATCCAGTATCGGCAGTTGTTCGCCTGTTTGCCAACCGGGTTCTCACCCCTAATGCTGTTTCGCGCGGGGTGTCAGACCTCTGAGGTTTACAAAACCTCAGAGGTCTCGGCGGTGGCGAGGTCTCGGCGGTGGCGGGTTGTTCTGCGTGGTTACGGGACGCAAAGCGTCCTAGAAGGCATTCCCACGCAGAGCGTGGGAACGATAGAAACTTGTCATTTCTAAGTTACGGCTTACGGACAGAATGCACCTGAACTGTACGATTCCGGGGTTTATACAGATATGGTGAGGGTTATTTCCTGAAACTTTACGCAAATTTCACATTCAGGCTATTTGAGATTAAAAAAAAATATGTCATCTTACCTATTAAATCCATCTAATTTTCCCCCAGATTAAAACTGGTCTCATGAGTATTTCTCCCCCCCCCATTTACAGTTCGTAGTTTTTGATGCTCGTGTTCCGGATCTCGAATCCCTGCGTCGGGGTTTACAACCGGGCATCGAGTCTGTCGTACTGCATCCCGGTGAGGATGGGGTCGCGCGACTGACGGCGCTGCTCGCGGGTCGTGAGAATCTATCGGCGTTGCACCTGGTGAGCCACGGTCGTCCGGGGGCGCTGCTGTTGGGAGCGGATGAGCTGGATGTGGCGGCGCTGCGCGGTGTGGACTGGCGCGGGGCGTTTGCGGCTGGGGCGGAGGTACTGGCCTACGGCTGCGCGGCGGGGGCGGGGCTTGCGGGTCGTGCTTTGATGGCGGCGCTAGAGCGAGCGACGGGTGCAGTGGCGGCGGCTTCGGAGTTTGTCGTGGGTGCGGGGAACTGGCCGTTAGCGACGGCGGGCGGGGCGCAACCTCGTGTGCCGCTGGCCTTCACCGACGCGACGCTGGACGAGTATGCAGGAACGCTGGGCGCACTCACCTTTGTGGAAGTAGACAGAAACACTGGGTTAGATGCTGCTCGCTCAGTGACGGTGAGCCCGGACGGGAAGTCCGTTTATGTGGCTGGATTCCTGGACAATGCGATCGCGATGTTCTCGCGGAATAAGACGACGGGCGCACTCACCTTTGTGGAAGTGCACGAAGACGGTGAGGGCGGGGTCGATGGGTTATTTGGTGCTCGCTCAGTGACGGTGAGCCCCGACGGGAAGTCCGTTTATGTAGCTGGAGAAATTGACGATGCGATCACAACGTTCTCGCGGAATATGGCAACGGGCGCACTCACCTTTGTGGAAGTAGACAAAGACACTGATACCGGGGTCGATGGGTTAGACGGTGTTCAATCAGTGACGGTGAGCCCCGACGGGAAGTCCGTTTATGCGGCTGGAGGAGGCTCTGACAATGCGATCGCAACATTCTCGCGGAATATGGCAACGGGCGCACTCACCTTTGTGGAAGTAGACAAAGACGGTGTGGGCGGGGTCGATGGGTTAGGTGGTGCTATCTCAGTGACGGTGAGCCCGGACGGGAAGTTTGTTTATGCGGCTGGAAAAAATGACAATGCGATCGCAACGTTCTCGCGGGATGAGGGGACGGGCGCACTCACCTTTGTGGAAGTAGACAAAAACACTTGGTTAAATGGTGTTTTCTCAGTGACGGTGAGCCCGGACGGGAAGTCCGTTTATGCGGCTGGATTCGATAACGATGCGATCACGACGTTCTCGCGGGATGAGGGGACGGGCGCACTCACCTTTGTGGAAGTAGACAAAGACACTGATACCGGGGTCGATGGGTTAGATGGTGCTACCTCAGTGACGGTGAGCCCGGACGGGAAGTTTGTTTATGCGGCTGGATACTTTAACGATGCGATCGTGACGTTCTCACGGAATGAGACGACGGGCGCACTCACCTTTGTGGAAGTAGACAAAAACGGTGACCCAGGCGGGGTTGATGGGTTAGATGGTGTTTACTCAGTGACGGTGAGCCCGGACGGAAAGTTTGTTTATGCGGCTGGAGGCCTTGACAATGCGATCGCGACGTTTAAAGTCGCACCCACAGTTAACCTCTCCGTCAGTGCCACCACCGGCACAGAAGCCCCCGCCACCGCAATTACCGTCACCGCCACGGCCTCAGAAGCGGTCACCGGCGACCAAACCGTGACCCTCGCCGTCACCGGAACCGGTATCACCACCGGAGACTACACCCTTCCCAGCACAACGATTACGATCCCCAACGGTCAAACCACCGGAACTGCTACCTTTGCGATCGTTGATGACGCCCTAGTAGAAGGAACCGAAACCGCAACATTGACGATCTCCAATCTCACCAGCGGCCTTGTTCTCGGCACAACCACAACGCAAGACATTACCATCACAGACAACGAGAGCCCCGGTGTCACCTTCTCCAAAGCCACGCTTGCAGCCACCGAAGGCGGAGCCGACACATTCACCCTTGTCCTCAATACTGAACCCACCGCCGATGTCACCGTCACACTCACGCCTGACGCCCAAGTTGACCTAGGCAATGGCCAAGGTACAGCCAAAACTTATACGTTCACAATGACTGACTGGGAGGACGCCCAAACCGTCACCGCCACGGCCTTTGACGACACGGACATCGAAGGCGATCACACCGGCTCAATTACCTTCGCAACTGCCAGCGGCGACGGCAATTATGACGGTCTTCTGACGATCCCCGACCTTACCGTCAACATCACCGACAACGACAGCGCTCCACCTGCACCCACCCCGACCCCGACTCCAAGCCCGACTCCAACCCCCACACCAGAACCAGAACCCACACCAGAACCAGAACCCACACCAGAGCCAACTTCTCGTGGTGTAGACTTCTCCGGTCTCGTTAGCAAAATTCTCAACAATTTGAATCCGAGCGCCAACACCTCCACCTCCGGCAACTCAGCCACCAGCCCCAATAGCAGCACCAGCATCGAAATCACACCGGGCGACGACATCATCATCCGCCCCGAAGACGACACCACCGACGACATCATCGCCGCTCTCGAAGGCGAAGACATCATCAACACCAAGGGCGGTAACGACCAAGTTAACGGCAACCGAGGCAACGACAAAATCAACCTCGGTACAGGTAACGACATCGGCATCGGTGGTAAAGACGACGATGAAATCAACGGCGAAGCCGATGACGACGCCCTGTTCGGCAACCTTGGCAACGACTCACTCAACGGTGGCGACGGTAACGACAGCATCTTCGGTGGTCAGGATGATGACGTGATTACCGGCGGCAGTGGCGATGACCTGATCAGCGGCGATCGGGGTAACGACACCCTCACCGGCGGCGACGGCGCGGACACCTTCCAATTCCGCAGCGGCGACGGCTCCGACATCATCACCGATTTCACCCCCGGTACAGACAAACTCCGCGTCTTCGAGATCGTCAGCGCCGATAGTGGTAACAACCTGATCAATGGTTTCAGCATTGGCGGAAACCAACTGGGCAGCGTCCGTCCCTTAAGCTTTGTTGACCTGACCATCGGCGGCAATGGCACAGACAGCACCCTCAGTTTTAACGGTGAACTGCTCGCGACGTTGAACGGTGTGGCGAGCCTGAGCGCGGCGGATTTCGTCTAGGGGAATCGCGATCGCAGGGGTGTCAGACCTCTGAGGTTTTAGAAACCTCTGAGGTCTCGGCGGTAGCGAGGTCTCGGCGGTGGTGGGTTGTTCTGTGGGGTTGCGGGACGCAGAGCGTCCTAGGAGGCATTCCCACGCAGAGCGTGGGAACGATAAAATCCCTTTTATTTTTGGTCACTTGCCAAAAAATCAACTCAGCGCTGTTCCAACACCGATCGCCACTCCCGCACCACCGAAACAGGAACCGTCAACTCGACCCGATCGCCGCCGACCAACTCCAGCCCTAGATCGATCACACTATCGTCCTGCAAATCGCGCATCACAGCAATTAGGTCAAATTCGCCCGCATTTGGCGGTAAATCTCCCGTTTTTTGCTCCGTAGCGGCCACATCTGGCACAATCCAGTTTTGACCCGTGCGTGCCGTTAGGGTCAGCGGCGATCGCGCCAACTCTAACCCCGGAAAACCGACAATCCGTAGATGAATGAGTTTAATTTCACCGCGATCGACTTGATCGAAAAAGACGAGTTGCCAGCTTCGATTGGCTTGATCACGTAGGCTTTGTAGCGATCGGAACATGGTTTGTTCTTCGCCTTGGGGATAGGCGTGAACCGAGGCGATCGCCGGTTGTGTGATCGGCAACGCCAAGACGAAATAAAGAACCGCCACGACCAAACCGATGGTTTGTTTTAGGGTTAACCAAATCTGTGGATTGGGAAGTGTTGGAGATGGGCGATCGTCGGACGATCGAGTACAGAAATCACGGATCGTATCCCAGAGATTTAGATGTTGCATAATTAATGTTTACCTATTTTTAAAAGTTTTAAAACCTATGCAGACCTCAGAGGTCTCAACGCAATCCTATAGCAGAAGCCGATTAAATTAGGACACTCTCGTCTAAGTTGAAAACCGCACTTCGACTCCGCTCAGTGCTCTCAGCTTTTTTTGATACGTCCTAACCAAATCGTTTTTTGCTATATGACTTAGAGTCAAAAAGTAACCTTGAGACCTCCAAGGTCTTGGCTATTTTGCGGAAGTCCTGACCTTGAATAGACCTCCAAGAGATCTATTCAAGTGAGCCGAACATTTAGCCAATCACTGCCGCTGCGTCGGTCAGTGACGTCACAATCAGCGAGGCTTCTACATCTGCGATCGTAGCGTTTAATACCTTCACAATAAACGTCGTTGCATTCGTTTGCACCAGCACATCCGCACCCGAGGTGCTAAATGATAAAGCTTCGACCTCGCCAAAAATCGCGATTTTGTCACCCTCGATCGCGCTAAAGTCCGCAATCACATCCAGCGCCGCACTATCCGTCGTCGCATCCGCATCCACACGCAGCAAAAACGTATCCGCCCCCGCGCCGCCCGTGAGCGTATCGATACCGCGATCGCCAATCAGCCAATCATCCCCCTCACCACCATTCAGCGCATCGTCTCCCTGGCCGCCGCGCAAAAAGTCCGAACCAGCATCACCGTTAACGATATCGTTACCCTTATTACCGTGCAAAATATCGTTCCCGTCGCCACCGTTGATCGTATCCTCACCCTGGCCGCCGCGCACCACGTCCGAATCCCCGCCCGCATTGGCCACATCATTCCCCGCATTCAGGTTGATATTGTCGGGAAACTCCGAGCCCGTCACGGTGTCGTTACCGCCCAACATGACAAAGCCACCAGGTTTTACGTTGGCGGTTTCGTCATCAATTACAAACGTGTTATCGGTCTCGTCGAACACTTGTCCTTCAAGGGGCAGGGTCGAAAAATCGAGACGATTCAGGAAGGCATTGAGACGTTCTGAGTCCATAATCGCAGAGGAGCGACCCGGAACCAGACCATCGATAATTCGAGCCGCGTCGATCGGGGTATCGGCGGCGGCCTCTCCGAAGATAGGTAGCGATCGAAAGCCGGTGAGTTGGCTTTGAATTTCCCCAAAGGTAACCCCGTCAAATTCCTTATTTTGAACTTTGCCGACAAACTGACCCGCAGCGGATAGACTCGCCTCATCGACACCACCCAACTGGATAATCACAGGGAAGCCCCCGGTGGATAGACCGAGAATGACCGGGTCAAGACTGGCTAAGGGTAGGAAATTATTCATGATGCAAGTGGAAAAAATAGAGTGGTTGGTTGCGACTGTATTTAGATTGGACTAAATCCGGGCGATCGTCACTTCTTCGTTTTGGTTTTGATATTTACCTTGACGATCTTCGTAACTCACGGAGCAGGGGTCGCCTTCAAAAAATAGCAGTTGCACCACCCCTTCGCGGGCGTACATCCGACAATCGGCACTGGAGGAATTGGAAAATTCGAGGGTTAAATAGCCTTTCCATGCCGCCTCCGCCGGGGTTAGGTTGGCGATGATGCCTGCGCGGGCATAAGTCGATTTTCCTACACAGAGAATCGTCACATTGTCCGGTACTTCGAGCCGCTCGATCGCCACCCCTAAGCCGTAGGAATGCGCCGGTAAAATGAAAAACTCGCCGCTATCGTCGCGGTGTAGCGCCGCCGTTTCCAGATTCTCTGGGTTGAAATTTTTCGGATCGACCACTGTGCCGGGAATGTGGCGAAAGATGCGGAATTCGTTCGGCGAGAGGCGAATATCATAACCAAAGCTACTCAGGCCGTAGGAAATGACGGGGCGATCGTCAACCCGGCGGACTTGTTGCGGCTCAAAGGGGGCAATGCCTCCCCGATCGGCCAGTTCACGAATCCACGTATCGTTTTTGATCACAACGGTAGCGTTTGATAACGCAGCGAAAAACACCCTAGAAGAATACCGCTTGTGCTTTCCCTGCGTCGCGATCGGGCTGGGGATCAGGCTGCTTGCTAGGATTATGCAGCGAAATAACGAAATAATGTTACGCGCGGGTCAGTGCATCAGCCTACCGTGTGAACGCTCGATTTGGGACAACGGTTCTGAATCGGTTGAATCATAAATCAAGCTGAATTGTTAAGTTAAAACGTTTGAAGTGATAGAGGATAAGACGAGTGAGACTGATCATTTTAGGCGGCCCTGGTGCAGGGAAAGGAACCCAAGGTCAGCGGCTATGCCAAGCGCTGAATATTCCGTGTATCGCGACGGGACAGGTGTTTCGGACGGCGATCGCGGAAAAAACGCCGCTGGGCTGCAAGGCTGCGCCCTACGTCGAACGGGGCGATCTGGTTCCCGATGAGCTGGCGATCGAGTTTATGCGCGATCGGCTCACCCAAGCGGACACGAGTAATGGTTGGTTGCTCGATGGGTATCCGCGTACGGCGTTTCAAGCGGAAGAGCTGAATTTTTTGTTGGAGGATCTCCGCCAAACTTTGGATTGGGCGATTTGGCTCGATGCTCCGGTGGCGATGATGATGGAACGATCGCTCGCCCGATCGCGCGATGACGATGCCCCGGAAATTGTCCGCCGTCGCCTCGATTTGTTCCACCAACGGACAATCCCGATCGTCGAATTTTACGAAATGCGCGATCGGCTGCTGCGAATCGATGCCAGCCTCGATGCCGATACCGTTCATGCGGATGTGTTAGCACAGGTTAACGCTACGCAAAACGGTTAGTTATGTCGCACCCCTTCCAGATCGAAAGCCACTACGTCCCGACCGGCGATCAGCCCAGTGCGATCGCCGGACTCGTCCGCAGCCTCAACGACGGCCACCGCTACCAAACCCTCCTCGGCGCGACGGGAACCGGTAAGACGTTTACCCTCGCCAACGTGATCGAACAGGTGGGACGCCCGACCCTGGTACTCGCCCATAACAAAACCCTGGCGGCGCAACTCTGTAACGAACTGCGGCAATTTTTCCCACACAATGCCGTCGAATATTTCATCAGTTATTACGACTACTACCAACCCGAAGCCTACCTCCCCGTTACCGACACCTACATCGAGAAAACCGCATCGATTAACGATGAAATCGACATGCTACGCCACTCGGCGACGCGATCGCTGTTCGAGCGGCGCGATGTGATCGTCGTGGCTTCGATTAGCTGTATTTATGGCCTCGGGATGCCGGTGGAGTACCTCAAGGCGTCGATTCCGCTCGAAGTGGGGATGGAAATCAACCAGCGGCAAATGCTGCGAAATCTGGTCGGCGTGCAGTACGTCCGCAACGATATCGAGATGGGACGCAGCAAGTTTCGCGTCAAGGGCGATGTGGTCGAGATTGGCCCCGCCTACGAGGATCGCATCGTCCGGGTGGAGTTTTTTGGCGATGAAATTGACGCGATTCGCTACGTTGACCCAGTGACGGGCGAGGTGATGCAAAGTGTCGATCGCCTGCGGATCTACCCGGCGCGGCACTTTGTTACGCCCGAGGATCGCCTCGCGATCGCCTGTGACGGCATCCAAGCCGAACTCGAAGACCAGCTCGCTTTTTTGGAACAAGACGGCAAACTCGTCGAAGCCCAACGCCTGAAACAGCGCACCCGCTACGATCTGGAAATGTTGCGCGAAGTTGGCTACAGCAACGGCGTCGAAAACTATTCCCGTCACCTGGCCGGACGACAGGCGGGCGAACCGCCAGAATGTTTGGTGGATTATTTTCCCGAGGATTGGCTACTGGCGATCGACGAATCCCACGTGACCGTACCGCAGATCCGCGCCATGTATAACGGCGATCGCGCCCGGAAGCGCGTGCTGATTGACCACGGTTTTCGCCTGCCCAGTGCTGCCGATAACCGTCCGCTCAAGGCCGAAGAATTTTGGGAGAAGGTCAAGCAGTGTGTGTTTATTTCCGCCACGCCGAGCCAGTGGGAGTTAGAGCAATCGGACGGGCAGGTGGTGGAGCAAATTATCCGCCCGACGGGAGTAGTTGACCCGGTGGTGTCGGTGCGTCCAACCGAGGGACAGGTGGATGATTTATTAGGAGAAATTCGCGATCGTGCCGATCGCCAGGAGCGGGTTGTGGTGACGACGCTAACGAAAAAAATGGCGGAGGATCTGAGCGAATATCTCGACGAGCGTGGCGTCAAGGTGCGTTATTTGCATTCGGATATTACGTCGCTCGATCGGATCGAAATTATCCAAGATTTACGCAAGGGCGTGTTTGACGTGCTGATTGGCGTCAACCTACTGCGTGAGGGTTTGGACTTGCCAGAAGTCTCACTCGTGGCAATTTTGGATGCGGATAAAGAAGGGTTTTTGCGGGATGAACGATCGCTGATCCAGACGATCGGACGGGCGGCGCGACACGTGGAAGGACAGGCGATTTTATACGCTGATCGGCTGACAAAAAGCATGGAAGCCGCGATCGATGAGACCGATCGCCGCCGCAAAATCCAGCTCGACTACAACGAAACCCACGGCATTATCCCGCAGTCGATCGCCCAAAAAGGCGACAATTCTATCCTGGCGTTTCTCAACGTGTCGCGCCGCCTGAATGCGACCGAACTCGACACCGTTGTTGAACATGCCGACGATATTCCCCTGGAAAATCTCCCGGATTTGATCCAGCAGCTCGAAACCCAAATGAAAGAAGCCGCGAAAAATTTGGAGTTTGAGACAGCGGCGAAACTGCGCGATCGAGTGAAGATTTTGCGCGATCGGCTCTTGGGACGCTGAAGTGGATGCTCCGTTGACCGGATGATTACGTGCCATACGGGACAGTAGCCAGTAGGGTGGGCATTGCCCACCACGATCAGCCCTCGCATCAGTATCCGTGATGGGCATTGCCCACCCTACAAAACGACTTACGCAGAAGTCCTCTCAGGCTGAAGCCGGATCGATATTGCCGTGGAAGTGTCAAGCTGAAGTGACTTGAGGTTCTCGTATCGCCTCCGGTCTTGTTCGCGATCGTTTGCCTGGTATCCAGCCTGTTATGACCGATTCCCCCGTGCCCGCTAATCACGAACAACTGCGCAGCGTTCACAGCACGACCTTCCCCGCTCTGCTTGAACAGTGCGGCATCTCCCTCGCGATTTCCACCTATCAAGCCGATAAGCTGATTATTGCCCGAGCCGATCGCGGCCAGCTCAATACCCACTTTCGCCCCTTCGAGCGACCGATGGGCATGGCTACTCAGGCGGGAAAACTGGCGATCGGGACGAGTCACCAAATCTGGGAATTGCGTAATGTGCCCGCCGTCACGAGTAAATTAACTCCACCGGCCAGCCACCCCGATCGGCAACACGACGCCTGCTTTTTGCCCCGTCGCCTCCACTACACCGGCGATATTGACATTCACGAAATGGTCTACGCTGATGTGGTTCGCGATCACTCCGACAGCAAATTCGTAACTAATCCAGCCGCAGAATCCGAGCTGTGGTTTATCAATACGCGCTTTTCCTGCCTCTGCACCCTTGACACCACCCATAGTTTTGTCCCCCGGTGGCGTCCGCCCTTTATCACCGGTTATGACCTGAGCGATCGCTGTCACCTCAACGGTCTCGCCCTCCGCGACGGCCAGCCCCGCTACGTCACCGCCCTTGGCCAAACCGACACGCCCGCCGGTTGGCGAAAAAATAAGGCGAGTGGTGGCATGTTGATGGATATTACAAGCAATGAACGGATCGCCGATCGGCTGTCGATGCCCCACTCGCCCCGGTGGTATCGCGATCGGCTTTGGGTGTTGGAGTCGGGGCGCGGCTCGCTCTCGACGGTGGATCTTAAAACGGGAAAACTGACCGATGTTGCGCGTTTACCGGGCTTTACGCGCGGCATTGATTTTTACGGTAATTTTGCCTTTATCGGTCTCTCTCAGGTGCGTGAAAGTGCCATTTTTAGCGGGATTGAAATCGCGAAGCAGGCCGATCGATTTTGTGGCGTGTGGGTGGTGGATATTGTGACGGGGCAGGTGGTGGCCTTGTTGCGGTTTGAGGCGGCAGTGCGGGAAGTGTTTGCGGTGTTGGTGTTGCCGGGGATGACGTTTCCTGAAGTGCTGACCGACGATCGCCCGTTGCTCACTCATTCCTATGTTTTACCCGATGCCGCGATGGCGGATGTGGTGACTTTGCAATCGGAGGATCTCGATCGGTTGCCCACGATTCAGTTTGATCGGGGTTTCGCCCATGCCACCGCTGGCGATTTCGAGGCGGCGATCGTCGCCTATCGTGCCTGTCTGGATCTCGATCCCAATCACCTCGACGCCCGCTATCATCTGGCGCTGGCCTTCGCACAGCTCGATCGACCCACGGAGTCGATCGCCGAATTGAATCGCGTCATCCACAATGACCCCAACCATATCGAAGCCCTGTGGCAACTGGGCGAACAGTACGTCAGTCTTGGCAATTACGATCAGGCTCAAAGCTATCGCGATCGGGTTTTGGAAATCGATCCAGATTGCCTGTCGCCGGACTCGATCCCAGAAGTATCGACAAGCCAAGCCTAAATCACTCTGAACTATGACTCTGAAAATTAAATTGGATATGGATGCGCTACGCACTCAAGGCTAGCGACGGCTCGATCGCGCAACCATTCAATCGATCCAATTCCTGCTGTAAATCGATCGTTAACCGGTAAGAATCGCGACGCATCGATCCGGTGTGATACTGCCGCACCAAAATCGGCTCGCCAATATTGACCCGCACATCGCAGCCCCAGGTCGGGCGACGTTTTGGCGTGAGGTTGCCGCTGTAAGACAGGCCGATCGGCACAATGCGAACACTCATGCAGGCTTGGCTGGTTTCGGCCTGGAGCGCGAGCCGTGCGAGACCAAGCTTGAGGGATTGTGCTTCGGGGCCGGGATAGAGATTGCCTTCGGGGAAAATCGTCAGCACTTGGCGCGTTTGCAGCAGTTCGAGGCCGTGGCGCAGGCTGCTGACACCGGGCTGTTTTGGATCGATCGGGAACGCCCCCAGTTTACGAATGAGCCAGCCTTGTACACCGCGCGTGGTTTCATTCGCCGAAGCCATAAAACGTAGGTGGCGACCTGTGACGGGATAGCCTGCGGCGTGAGCCAAAATCAGCGGGTCCCAGCGCGATCGATGGGTTGGGGCAAGGATGACCGGACAGTCGTTTTTGGGGAGATTTTCCTGGCCGGTGACTTCAATTCGATTAAAAAAGCTGGGTAAGACGATGCGGTTGGCGAGGGGATAGAGCAGTGAGGTCAGCCCGGTGGAAACGTGGGAGGAAACGCGAGCGGTTGAGGTGGTGGCGGCGGTGAGGAGTTGCATGGTGCTGGGGTTGCTGTGATTGCTGTGATTGGTTTTGGGGTTTTGCTGCGATAGTTCTAGGTTAAAGCGATCGCCAACGTCTTGCGATCGCGCTGCGGCCACTATTGCGGCTGTCATGGGGGATCTGTGCCGATCGCAACTCTGGGTGAACATCTGAATCGAATCATCGGAGCATGAGAAAGCGCCCATCGTCTGCGATGCTAGTGACGTTTTCCTTACCCCGATCGCCTGTTATGCCCGCCGATACCTCCGCTAATCTCAGCCCCGATCGCCTGCAAACCCTACTCGAAATTGCCACTGAGGCCGCCCTGGCCGGTGGAGCCGTCTTGAAAAAGTATTGGGGCAAGCTCGATCGAGCCAACCAAATTGAATCGAAGGGACGCCTCGGCGATCTCGTCACCGTTGCGGACAAGGAAGCCGAAGTCGCCGTGCTGGACGTGCTGCGCCGTCACGTTCCTGACCATGCCATCCTCGCCGAAGAATCCGGCGCGTCGGGGATCGACGGTAGCGATTTCCTCTGGGCGATCGATCCCCTCGACGGCACGACCAACTACGCCCACCAGTATCCATTTTCCGCCACTTCCGTCGGCCTCCTCGTCAACGGCGTCCCCACCGTCGGCGCGATCTACGACCCGTTTCACGACGAACTCTTCCGCGCCGCCAAAGGACTTGGCGCCACCCGCAACCGTCAGCCGATTCAGGTCTCCCCCTGCGATCGCCTTGCCGATAGTTTGCTCGTTACGGGTTTTGCTTACGATCGGCGCGAAGTTCTTGACACCAACTACGCCGAATTTTGTCACCTGACCCACTGCACCCAAGGCGTCCGACGCGGCGGCGCGGCCTCGCTCGATTTAGCCTATGTCGCCTGCGGACGGCTCGATGGCTATTGGGAGCGCGGCCTGTCGCCGTGGGATATTGCGGCGGGGATTATTATTGCCGAAGAAGCGGGCGGTCGGGCGACGGCCTACGATCAAAGCCCGCTAGTCGTGAAAACGGGACGCTTGTTGGTGACCAATGGCCGAATTCACGCGGAGTTGAGCGCGGCGTTGTTGACGATCGAGCCGTTGCCGCAATTTGATCCCCAAAACTTGACGTCATAAATTAAATGTGAATTCAGCCAGTAGCCAGTAGGGTGGGCATTGCCCACCACGATTAACCCACGAATACGTATCCGTTATGGTGGGCAATGCCCACCCTACCAAGCTCTCATCAATCATAAAGATGACACTTCAACTCGATCGCGTCGTCCCCTGGGGGCGATCGCTGGCCGACTATCGCGACATGTTCGCCCTCAGCGACGACGATCTCCAGCGTGAAATTCTCGATTGTGCCTCGGGGCCATCGAGCTTTAACGCCGAACTCACGGCAGGCGGTGGCCGCGTCATTTCCTGCGATCCCGTCTACCACTTCAGCCGCGAGCAAATCCAGCAGCGCATCGACGAAACCTACCCCGTCATCGTCGAAACGCTCCACCGCACGCGCGAAAAATTTGTGTGGGATGACATCAAAACGCCGGAAGCTCTGGGCGAACAGCGACGGGCGGCGATGGCGCAATTTCTTGATGATTTTCCCGACGGCATGAGCGCAGCTCGTTACCGTACCGATGCCCTGCCCTATTTGGACTACCCCGATCGCCAATTCGACCTCGCCCTCAGCGCCCATCTTCTGTTCACCTACTCCGCGCAGTTTGATACGGACTTTCACATCGCCGCCATCCTCGAACTGCTGCGCGTCGCCCCCGAAGTGCGGATCTTCCCGCTGCTGGAAAACTTCACGAACGCAACCTCGCCGCACCTCGCACCGGTGCTGCAAGCTCTCAGCGATCGCGGTCATCATGCCGCGATCGAACCCGTCCCCTACGAGTTTCAGATTGGCGGTAACGAAATGCTCCGTGTCATCGCAGCCTGACACAAACCGGCGATCGTTCATTTGCCCAACAGGAACGATCCAGGATTTCGATATACTCAATCGCAGCTCGACCAAAGCCACAAGCCACATCCTAGACGTACTCATCATTTCCCATGCCTACCGCGCCTAATCCCAACATCCAGTCCGCGACCGATTCCGATCGCGTTCGTATCCTCAGTGAAGCCCTCCCCTACATTCAGCGCTTCGCGAATCGTACCGTGGTCGTTAAATATGGCGGCGCAGCGATGAAAGATAGCAGTCTTAAGGATAAGGTTGTGCGCGATATCGTCTTTTTATCCTGTGTCGGTTTACGCCCGATCGTCGTGCATGGCGGCGGCCCCGAAATCAACACCTGGCTCGGCAAACTCAACATCGAGCCTCAATTTAAAGACGGCCTGCGCGTAACCGATGCCGAAACGATGGATGTCGTCGAAATGGTGCTGGTGGGTCGGGTGAATAAAGAGCTGGTCTCGCTGATCGACCAAGCCGGTGGATCGGCGGTCGGCCTGTGTGGCAAAGATGGCAACATGATTACGGCACGCCCCCAAGGCAATGAAGGCATCGGGTTTGTGGGTGAAGTGGCGGCGGTGAATACGGATTTGCTCGAAACGCTGGTCGAGGCGGGCTATGTGCCGGTGGTGTCGAGTGTTGCCACCGATGAAACGGGGCAGTCTTACAACATTAACGCCGACACCGTCGCGGGTGAAATTGCGGCGGCAATGGGCGCTGAAAAACTGATTTTACTCACGGATACGCCGGGAATTTTGCAGGATTATCACGATCCATCAACCCTAATTTATAAGCTTGATCTGACCACGGCGCGAGCCTTGATCGCTGATGGAACCGTTGGTGGCGGCATGATTCCCAAGGTGAATTGCTGTATTCGATCGCTGGCTCAGGGTGTCCGTGCCGCACACATCCTCGATGGCCGTCTGCCCCACGCGCTGCTCTTGGAAATCCTCACCGATAGCGGCATTGGCTCGATGATTGTCGCGTCAGAACACTACGAATAAATCGGGAATCATCATAAGAGTAGGGTAGGCATTGCCCACCATCACCCATACTTATTCACGGGTTGATCGTGGTGGGCAGTGCCTTACCGGTATTTGGGTTTGCTGTTTTTAGGCAATACTCCTAGAGCGATCGGAGCCACGGGACGTGTTCCTCGATGGATTGGCATCACATCGAAGGCTGAAGCCTGTCGCGTGATCGCGGCTGCAAGGGTAATGGTGCAAATTTCGCCAGTGTATTTGTCGAGCTGAAATCATTCTTTCGGGTTGGCCTACTGCCGATAATCGTGCGTGCCACAAGGTAAGGTCTTCATTTCAAAATAGACCCCAAAACACCACACTTAAGCTGTCAAAAGTTCGGTGACGGAAACCTCGCCGAGGGTCAGGCGAATGCTAAAGGTATCGCCCAAATCCACATCAAATTCAAGCTGTAGACGATCGCCCGCATTCGCCTCAACTTGCATCACAGAATGGCCATCCAGATCGAGGATGGCGCACTGTAAACCGTCCGGTAGCTCTTCCGTGGGAGTCAAGGGGAGAATTGCGACCTCCACCGAGAGGACGTCTGGGGAACTAGAATTTAGGTCAATTTGGAGAGTGACACCACCACCGGGTTCAAATTGAATGGTTTTAGTTGCGCGGCGTAGGTCGGGTGGTGTCGTGGTTGATTCAGCGCTGCGGAAGGCCAATTCGGGTGAACTGGTCGCGAGATCGACTTCGGTGGCGATCGTCTCCGCGATCGCCTGCGCCGCTTGCCAACCACGCTCAAAGCCATCTTCAAACCACTGCATAATCCGAGTCGGAACCGGAACCTTCGCCTCACGCAAACTAATCAAGTACGACCCAAAATCATCGAGGGATTGAAGCTGATCAAGGATGAGATGACCCGATCGCAAGGTGGGCGAAAATCCTAAAATCTGGGCGAGGTTGGTGTCGGGTTGCAGGGCGATCGCCAGGTATGCCGCCTTGTCTACCGTTGCTTCAAGGGGAACATCGTACTGAGCTTGATTTTTCTCTAGATCGACCAGGCGGCATTCGATCGTGCCGATATTGGGGAGGGGCAGGTCGGCGATATCGCCAGTAAGGCAGACGATCGGCTGCAATGCATTACTCTGGCTCAGGTCGGTCTCGAAGCCGAGCAAGGTGCAGTAGTCTTGGGCGGTGAGTACGGCGATCGCGTTGCGATAGGCGCGTTCTGCCGTTTCCGGTGGCTGCGTTCTCGCCAAACGGAGGGCGTGATCGATCGTTGCTTGGGTAATGGGAAACGTGAGGGCGTCGCTGATCATTGAGTGGCTCATGAGTTTTATGGGGTGGAGGTATTGAAGGTGTTGAGGGGAGTAGGGAGTAGGGGAAAATCGGCGGTAGAGCAAAAGCAAGTCAAGCAGATCTAAGCCTTTCGGGGCAAGCCTTCCGGGTCAAGCCTTCCGGGTTAAGCATTCCGGGGGAACGCCAAGCTAGCACCCACTAACATTTCAGTGTGCCGTTTGGATATTCGGCTGGATATTTCGAGGCAACTGGCGGCAACTGGCGGCGATGGTTGGGGGATAACTTCCCATTGTTCACAGCGGAAGAAATCAGCTTCAGTCACCAAAAAAGCCTTGATCTCGACCAAATTCTCGCAACAATGGCAAGCAATGCCGGTGGTAAAATGCGGATAGCAACTGCGAAGGATAGTCGAGTTCCTGACCGATGTCTTTCCAGCTTGCTTCTGGTGGTAAACGTTTGCGAATCAGGATTTGGGCGTTAATATCCGGTCGGCCTTTGATGTGGATGCTAAATAACCGGGGTTCAGTTCCAGCGTCGAGCCAAGCGTGCGTGATTTCTAGTATGGGGGGAATTTCCTCCTTGGCAGCAAGGTTGGCGGTGGGGTCTTGGGGATTGTCGGGGTCAAAGTGGGCTTGTGACCAGACGCGATTGTAGCGATCGGTCATTTTCTCGTTGTGCAAGTCTCGTAAACGGTATTTGAGATAGGTATTGATCCAGTGTGTGACGCTGGAACGGGAAGGATCGAAGGCTTCTTTGGCGGTGGTGACTTCACACAGGTTTTGCGTGAAATAAATCCAAGTTTTACCGAGTGCTTCGTGATAGATTTCGGTATCGGGGTCACGCCACAGCTTGCCGGAGTTTTGAATCTCTCGGACGAGTTGATTCAGGGCTCGCAGTCGCTCCCGTGAACCGAGGGGATGCTGGCAGGCGGCTCGTGCAAGGTCGGTTAGTCGTTGAAGCTCGGACACAGAAATTCACCGCGATGGAGGCTAGGGTCTGAATGTACCTGACGGGAGCTGGGGTGTGTCATCAATTAATCGTAGAACCCTTATCGGGCAGGCTGTTAAACGACCCAACAAAAAAGTTAGGGGCTGTAACCCTGGCTGGGTAAGCGCTAGAAATTTAATTGATGACAGCCCCTAACCCGCAGGGGGTCTTATTGCTTGGCTCTACCGTGCTATCAGGCGCAATTGGTGTAGTTTACGGTGTTTGTGAAGGTTCCGTGAAGTTGGCGGGTTAGAAAACCACCACGATCAACCCGCGCATCCGTATCCGTGGTGGTGGGCAATGCCCACCCTACAAAACGACTTTTAGATGAGTCGCGCCACTAGAACGGCGACGGCCTGTTTAGAAGTCGGACTTCTGCGTAAGTCCTGTTTGAGCGAGAATGCTGTAGAGCTGCCGGTACTTTGAACCCAAGTTTGAACCAGAGTTTGAGCCTTCATTTGCTATGAACGTACGCCCCGATCGCCATCCCACACGTCGTCATCCCATAAAACGACACCATCATTATGATGATCGAGCAATTAGGCTGAAAACCGATGGTTGGGGTGGGCGTCAAGGCTTGGGGCTACATCGCCGATCGCGTGTCTGGCTCTGTGGTCTCGTGACGCTGCTGGTTTGTCTGACGATCGGGCTAAATCGGGGATCGGCCACCGCTGCGCTGTTCCCGGCTCTGGGTTTGTCTCGAAATCACCCGAACTCGATCGATGTTGCGGCTCAACCCAGCCCGAGTTTAGGTCTGGCGAGCGATGCTGCCAACCTCGATAACCCTCTCGAAGAACCGAGCGTGATGCAGCTACGCTTGCAGGGGCAAAATCGCCAAGCTGTCGCGGTGGTGTTGCGATCGCTCGGTGTTCCTGATGCGCTGACCCGCACGCTGCAACGCGATGATTTCCCGGCGCTGACGTTGATGGCGCTGGGGCTAGATCAGCCAGGAGATTTGGACAGGCTCGATCGCGAGGTTTTTCGCACGCGCCTGATCTCGGCCTCGGAAGTGGGTGTTGGTCTGTCGTCCGATCGGCGCCAGCAGCTTCAGGAGTTGGCGGATATTTTTCAGGCGATCGGCGAACGTGATTTGGTTGAGCCGCTGTTGTTCTATACCTTGGCCGCGAGCGATGGCGATGGCGATCGCGCGGCTGTACATGAGCGTCTCGGGCGGTTTCATGTTGCCCAAGCGCAGTGGCATGAAAATTACCAGGCGCAGCTTACCGCAGAACAGTACCAGGCGGCTCTAACGGACTATGAAACGGCATCGCAGTTAGTACAGGGCGATCGTGTCGCGATGATGCGCCTCCAACTGGCTAGCTTACGCGCGGAACTGGCAGAGCGGCGCTACTACGGTCAGCAACTGCCCGATGAGTTAAATGGGACAAATGAGTCGGTGTATTCTGAGTTTGAGGCCACGCTCAACCGTCTCGCCCAGCGTTTCCATACGCTCTATCGTGGCGTCATCGAGACCGACGCGACGCCCAACGTGATCGCCATGCAGCTCGATCTTGCGTCTCAACTTGCCTGCCTGCAAAGCCTCGCGACCCCTAGCTCCGAAACCTTCGCCGTCTCCCCGACGGTGCTGCACTGCGCGGCTCCCAACTGGACTCAACCGCTCCCCATCGTCGGGCAGATTCGCGACGATCGCCGTAATTTGCTCGATCATGCAAGCCGCGCGAGTGCCGACCTCAGCGATCGCCAGTACCCGGAGAGTTTAGCCGCGACGATCGCCCAGCGACTGCGAGCGCAAGCCGTACTGTTAAGCGGGGACATGATCGCCGCGCAAAATTTGACGCCGACGATCGCAGCTCAGATGATCCCCCAAACGAAACAGGAGCTAGAAAGCGCGGATCGTTTGGGAGCGAAGGATCTCGGCGTACAGCTTTTGTGGCAGGCGGGACGGTTGGCGATCGCAGCGCAACAGCCGACACTGGCGCGTCAATACTACGCCCAGGCGATCGCCGATCTCGATCAGTTGCGGATCGACCTCGGATCGCTTGAAACGGACTGGCGTTATGATTTTCGTGACGCGATCGCCCCGCTGTATCAGGACTATCTGGCGCTGCTATTGCCCAAGCCGGACGATGCCGCGCATTCCGATCGCGCCATTTCCACCGATCACGACGATCTGACCCAGGCGATCACCACCCTACAAAGCTTGCAGTTGGCCGAACTCGACGACTTTTTCGGAGAAGCCTGCGCCATTCCCCAGAAGTTTGAGATCGCGCAGCTCGATGATCCGACATTGCAGGGAAAATATCGCCAGACGGCGTTACTGGCAACGGTGGTACTTCCCGATCGCACCGAGACGATCATCGCCTTTCCCGAGGGTGAAAATCCGGGTCAGGGTGACGCGGTGTCGCGTCAATGGTTGCGATTTTCAAATCCCTCGCGCCAATCGGAGGTTCAGTTTGATCTCACGCAATGGCTAGAGTCGCTCCAGGATGCCGAGATTGATCAGAGAACGCTCGATCGTCGTACCCAAGGGGTGTATAACCGCTACTTTCGGGCTGCGATCGCCGCGATGGAGCAGGCCACATCAGCCAACGCGATCGACACGATCCTCTTTTTGCCGGACAGCGGATTTCGGAGCGTTCCCCTCGGCGCTCTGCGTCCCGAAGCGGGGGATTATCTGCTGGAGCATTACGATATTGCCGTGATCCCGAGTTTTGATCTGATCGCCACAGACCCCGAAGTTCGATCGCGATCGCGCCTCCGCACCCTTGCCGTCGGGCGTAGCAAATTCGAGGACGGCTCCGCGATCAATCGCGCGATCGCCAGCCTCAGCAATGCCCAAAGCCCGCAAAATCCAGAGGGGCTGATCCTGTACGACTTGGATAATGTGGTCAGCGAAATTCTCGGCATCGTAGACCTGTTGCCCCAATCGTCCTATTTATTAGACGAAGATTTTCTTAGCGATCGCTTGGCGGAAACGATCGCCTCACGTCGCTACGACGTGGCTCACATCGCCACCCACGGTTCCTTTGGCGCACTTGCGGCTCAGACGTTCATCGTGGCGCAAGATGGGCCAATCCCGTTCGATCGCCTCGGCCAGCTCCTCCGCAGCAACGATCCCACCCGCGCCACGGATCTCGACCTGGTGATCTTTAGTGCCTGTCAAACGGCGGAGGGGAGCGATCGGGCGGTGTTGGGCATGGCGGGGATGGGGTTACGGGCGGGGGTGCGATCGACGATCGGCTCGTTGTGGAATGTGGATGATCTATCCACGTCGTTAATCATGCAGATGTTTTATCGTTACCGACGCGATGGTTTGGGCAAGGCGGCGGCGTTGGCGGCGGCTCAGCGGGATGCGATTACGGGCAAGCTGGACGCGATCGCCCAGCGGATTCGGGACTATGAAAGTGAGGGCTATGAGACGCCAGAGGCTCACCAGCGAGCCACGACCGAGGCTCGGGGGGGTCTGGTAAGCGCCACGAATGACGACACGGATGACACGGATGCCACGATCGCCACCACCCAACGGAGCTTTAAATCGCCCTATTTCTGGTCGCCGTTTGTCTTGGTTGGGGACTGGTAGGGGACGTGGATCAGCGGGCGTGGGGTTCGTCTGTCGTAAATTGTTACGTTCGATCGTGCTTTTTTAACAGAACATGGCATCATTTTGGTAGACGATAGGATTGCGTACAATAATGAGTGTCCTGTAACCAATGGCGAGTCAATCCCCGATCCGTAAGGCGTTAAATCAAGCGTTCCGTAAGCTGGCGATCGAGCGGGCATCGTTCGATCGCTTTAGGGGTGGTGTCCGAACCCTGTTGGATGGAGTTGCAGCGAAGTCGGACGAGTCGGAAGAACACTATAAAAATTTGCTGGCGTCGTTTTTGGTGGGTTCGTTTTATCCGGTGTCGCGGCCAAAGGGTGAAGATGGTGAGCTTTGGGCGATTAACACGAGCGATCGGATTGATTTGACGATCGCGCGGCAAGTGGGTAAGGGCAAGGCGATCACAGAAGAAATCGGCGTTTTATTTGAGGTGAAAAAGCCGAAAAATACCGCTGAGATGCCGACACGCGATCGGTTGAATGTGAAGGCGTTGCAGCAGCTTTTATACTACTTTTTACAGGAACGTTTAACCCGTAAAAATGTTCGGATTCGCCATTTAGTGATCACGAATATTCATGAATGGTTCCTGTTCGATGCGCGGTTGATTGAGGCGTTGTTTGTGCGCGATCGCGAGTTTGTGCGAGCATTTGAGGATTTTGAGGCGGGGCGGTTGAGTTATCGCAAAACCGAGGAGTTTTATAAATATGCGGCGGCTCCAGCGATTGATCGTCATGGGGAAGCGTTGGAATATACCTATTTTGATTTGCGATCGTGGGATGCTGATTTAGATAATTTAGAGTCTGAGGATGAAGCGGTTCAAACGAAATTAGCGGAACTGTACAAGGTTTTTTCGCCGGAACATTTGTTTGGTTTACCGTTTGCGAATGATAGTAATACTCTTGATCGGCAATTTTACTCGGAGTTATTGCATATTCTTGGATTGCGTGAGTATAAGGATAAAAATAAAAAGGTGATCGATCGCCTTCCGGTGGGTGAGCGCGATCGGGGATCGATTATTGAAAATACGATCGTGCAGCTCGATCGGCGTAAAAAATTACGAAATTTACCAGGGGTTGATTTAGATCAGCTTACAATCAAGCCGCAGGATTCAGCCCAGACCATCCAAGCGAAACAAGCCTACAAAGAGCGTTTATTGTATGAAACAGCGTTAGAGTTAACGATTACTTGGGTTAATCGCATCCTGTTTTCTAAGTTATTAGAAGCCCAGCTTTTGAGCTATCATCGCGGCGCACAGAGCTACCAGTTCTTGAAGGTTGAGCGAATTCCCAACTATGGGGAATTAAGCGCATTATTTTTTGAAGTGTTGGCGGTCGAGCGTGACGATCGGGATGAAACGGTCACGATTTTTGATGTGGTTCCCTATTTGAATAGTTCGTTATTTGAGCTAACGAAGTTGGAGCATTTAACGCTATCGATCGGGGATTTACGCCATTCGTTAACGATGCGCGTATTTGAGCGTACGATTTTAAAAGATAAGCATAATAATACGAAAAAACGCACGGGTATAATTATGCCACTGGCGTATTTCTTAGAATTTTTAGGAGCCTATGATTTTGGTGGTGAGGCGATCGGTCATATCCGTGAGGAGTCGCGATCGCTGATTAGTGCTTCGGTTTTGGGTTTGATTTTTGAGAAAATTAATGGTTACAAAGATGGGGCATTTTTCACACCCGGTTATGTGACGATGTATATGTGTCGCGAGACATTGCGGCGGGCGGTGGTACAGGCATTTAACGATCGGAAGGGTTGGAATTGTCAGACCATTGATGATCTTTACAATCGGATTCAAGATAAAGCTGAGGCGAATGAGATTATCAATGGTCTCAAAATTTGCGATCCGTCGGTGGGTTCCGGTCACTTTTTGGTTTCAGCGCTGAATGAGTTAATTGCAATCAAGAGTGATTTAGAAATTCTGTGCGATGAAAATGGCCGAGTGTTGCGTGATTATAGTGTGCGGGTTGAAAATGATGAGCTGGTGATCACGGATGAGGACGGTGAGTTATTTAGTTATCATCCGAAAAATCCGAAAAGTTTACGAGTTCAAAAAACATTATTTGAAGAGAAGCGGCGAATTATTGAAAATTGTTTATTTGGGGTCGATATTAACCCGAATTCGGTGTCAATTTGTCGGTTGCGGCTGTGGATTGAGTTATTAAAACATGCGTACTATACGGATTCGGAAACTCGAATTTTAGAGACGTTACCGAATATTGATATTAATATCAAGCCTGGAAATTCGGTGATTTCTCGGTATGCGATCGATTTGGATATTCAGCCACTTTTGAAGAAAGCGGGATATACGATCGAGCAGTATTGCGAGGCGGTGCAGGCGTATCGTGAGGCGGTGTGGAAGGATGAAAAGTGGGAGCTGGAGCGGTTTATTCAGCAGTTAAAAACGGATTTACGATCGGAGATTTCGGCGGAAAATCCGTTATTGGCGAAGCGTGCGGAGAAGGAAAAGGCGCGGCAGGAGTTACGGCAAGCGATTATTGTGCCGACGGGGGATGCGGTGCGCGATCGGCGCGATCGTGAGTCGCGAAATCAGCGGGATGCGAAGTTAAAGCAGGAGATTGAGGCGTTAACGGAGCAGATCGAGGCGGAGAAGAGTGGGTTGATTTTTCAAACTGCGTTGGAGTGGCGGTTTGAGTTTCCCGAGGTGTTAGACAATGAGGGAAATTTTACCGGATTTGATGTGATTATCGGCAATCCGCCTTATGTGCGTCAGGAGGAAATTAAGGCGTTTAAGCCTTATTTAAAAGAGCTGTTTTCGACGTATACGGGTGTGGCGGATTTGTTTGTTTATTTTTATGAGTTGGGGTTACGTTTGCTCAAGCCGGGTGGTTATTTGACGTTTATTTCGTCGAATAAGTATTTTCGGGCGGGCTATGGCGAGAAGTTGCGGCGGTTGTTGGCGCAGGAGACGACGATCGCGAATTTAATTGATTTTGGGGATTATCCGGTGTTTGAGGAGGCGATCGCGTATCCGAGTATTGTCACGTTGCGGAAGGTGAAACCGGCGGCGGATCATGGGGTGCGGGCGTTGTCGTGGGATGGCTCTCGATCGGAGCCGGTGCAGCAGTTTGGGGCGGTGTTGGAGGCGTCGGGGTTGGTGGTGCGGCAGTCGGAGCTGACGGCGGATGGTTGGCGGTTGGAGTCGGTGGGGGTGTTGGATTTGTTGGCGAAGTTGCGGGGGGCGGGGACGCCGTTGGGTGAGTATGTGGAGGGGCGGTTTTATTATGGAATTAAGACGGGTTTTAATGAGGCGTTTGTGGTCGATCGGGTGACGCGCGATCGGTTGGTGGCGGAGGATGCGCGATCGGCTGAGGTGTTGAAGCCTTATCTTCGTGGTCGGGATGTTAAGCGCTGGGTTGTAAATGATCCTGACTTGTGGCTATTGTTTATTCCTTGGCATTTTCCATTACATGAAGATCCAACAATTTCGGGTGCTTCAGAGAAAGCTGAAAAGGAATTTAAAAAACAATATCCGGCAATCTATAAACATCTATTGAATTATAAAAATCAGCTCTCAAATCGAAATAAATCTGAAACTGGAATTCGCTATGAATGGTACGCATTACAACGGTGTGCAGCAAGTTACCATCAAGAATTTGAAGTTCAGAAAATATTCTATCCGGATATTTTTGAATTTTCTAGTTTTGCAATTGATACTGAAAGAAAATATTGTGGAAATACAATCTACTTTATATGTTCTGAACAACTATTTCTCTCTGGAGTTTTGAATTCAAAAGTTTTCAACTACATATATCCAAGAATCTCTAATAGTGTTCGAGGTGGTTATCTTCGAGCTTTTAGCGATTATATGAAACAAATTCCAATCCCCGATCCGAAAAAAGATCCAAAACGAGTCAAACAAATTGAAAAACTCGTTGAAAAAATTCTGAAACAAAAACAAACCAACCCCGCCGCCGATGTCCATGACCTAGAACACCAAATCGATCAACACGTCTACCAACTCTACGACCTCACCCCCGACGAAATCGCTATCATCGAAACAACAATCAAACCCTAGCGGTAGGGTGCGTTGCGGCCACGACAAATTTGACGAAAAATGATAGCTGACCGATCGCCGTAACGCACCAACAATGTCAGGAACAAAGCCAATATGGTAATGGTGCGTTTTGGCTGTGTTCACATATTCTGAATATCGAATATCGATCGCAGCCAAAACACACCCTAACGCTCACAATTCAGCAATCAAACTAAGTGAGTTCGGGTTAAGGATTCCTTGCTATGACGGCTTTCCCTGACCGGCAAGCTGGATTATTCGCAGGTTCCGAGATTGCGATCGTTGCGATACTGGTCAAACGAATCCTGAAAACCGAGGGCATTGAGCGCCATATCATTCGCTTGCTCGAAGAGATCATCGAGTAAGCAAATCGCATCAAGACTGTCTGGATTATTCACCAGCTCAAGATCGAGCAGATCGATCGCATCGCCGATCAGATTTTGGTCAGTCAATAGCTCGACTTGGCTGTCAAGTAGCGTGCCGCGATCGTTGGGATCGGCGATCGTTTCAAGGCGACGCAGCTCGGCTTCGACCATCTCTCGATGAGTGTCAGAGATGGTGTAAAAGGTCGTGGTCTGAACGTTATCGCTCCGTTCGGAGTCCTTCGATCGGGTAGTAACCGTCAGCGTATACTCGGTTTCAGCATCCAGCGGCGCACCGTCATAAATGGCCTCTATTCCTTCGACTTCCGTTTGCCAAAAAACGCCGCGACCCCGACTTTCTAAACTGACAATGTAGGAATCAGCGGTTTGAACCCGCGCCCACTGAAAACGGGGAGTCCGATCCAACACGTCAGAATTTCGGGGCGAAATGATGTACGGGGCATTCGCATCGATCGTCGGGCGCGGGCCGTTATTGGGGGGATCGGTTTCGGCGAAGATGGGTCGGATGATAACACCCGAGAGCAATACCGAAGTTAGCGTCAAGAGGACAGAGGAGGGAAACACGGAAAAGCTAGAAGCGTGAAGCATAGTGGTAGATCCTGACAGTAAAGCCGCCGAAAAATGTGAACTATTGCGGGTGAGCCGTCTCGATCGCCATCAGATCGCCGGTTCGCGTGGGGTGCGTCCGAGCTAATTCTTGCTCGGCTTCGCGATGCCATTGATCAACGTCGGGATAATAGTCAGATGCATTTTGTAAGCAATCCGTCCAATGTTCCAACGCTTCTGTCTGGCGATCGAGCTGCTTTAAAGTCTTCGCGAGTAAGCAGCTCGATTTACCGTTATCGGGCTGATCTTGTAATGATTCTTTCAATTTCTGCTCGGCAGCGCGGTAGTCTTGCTCCTCGTAGAGCAACTGTCCCCAATTTTTTGAATTGGCCGATTGATAGACCCGGTTATCATTCGGGATCAGGTAATCACAGTGACTGAGAGTGGCGCGTGCCGTGGGATAGTCGCGATCGACCCTCGTTTGTAGCAGCCCTAAATTGGTGCAGCCTCCCCCGTGGTCGAGATCTTTCGATCGCGTGTAATAGTCCCGAGCCATTTCGGTATGCCCTGCGTCTTCGTATAGACTGCCGCGAAACATCAACGCTTCACCATTCCACGGATTGATGCGGATCGCCCAATCAAAGAAAAATTTCGCCCGTTTCATCGCGAGGTCACGCTCACCCGGCAGCATTTGCTGGGCTTCCTGTCCCCGATCAGTCAAAAAATCCGACCCGGAAGAGCTGACCACCGGTAGCGCGAAACAGGCCACCGCGATCGCCGCCGCGCGACGCCGCATCCGGTTTTGCCAGGGTGATCGGGTGGGCGGTGTGGGCGGCGAGGCTTGCGGTGATGCGAGGGGCATCGATACCGCCGCTGGTGGGGGCGTGACGGCTGGAATCGCGGCGAGGTCAGGTGTTGCATCTGGCTCGATCGCCACCGGTTCAGCCGATCGCACCAAATCCGACCAGTACAGTAACCCCGTATAGGGCTGCTGCACGATCACCGGCAACCATGACGCACAGGGGAGCTGATCGCGAAAGATATGCAGCTTTTCCCGCGCTTCGCGAACCGCTTCCGGTAGCGACAATTCCTTACGAATAAAGGCATCGAGAAAATGCCGCAGAAAATCCTGCGCCACCTTGTCGGTGATGGCCTCACGCATGACGATCGTGAATGGAATCTGGCGATCGTCGAGACGCTGGGCGAGTCCCAACCCGTCGCATGAGTTGAAAATCGCCAGCTTGAGACCGTTATTGAGCGCTTGTCGAAGTCCGTGCCACAAATCCTCGATCGTCAGGTAATCTCCGTGGCCATTGAGTAAAATCTTCGCCTCATCGGTTTGGCTCGTGCTGTGTCCCGCAAAAAAGATCAAATCCCACCCTTGATGATCCCAGAGTTGATGATTCACTTGATCGCGATTTGGAGCATCGAGAAAAACGATATCCGCTCCTGATTCCTGCTGGATCTCCTGAAAAAACTGACGATCGGGTTCCGTATTAATGTCTTCGCAGTTACCCAAAATCACCAGGATGCGTACCTGATCGCGGTGTGGCGGATCGACGATCCGCACCTGATTTCCCATCAAATCGCCATAGGTCGGCTCGACTTTGGGGCGATCGCGAAACAACGACCATTCATGCCACGGCAACCGGCGCACCTCCAGGTCATCGTGCTGAATCACAAACAGGGACGGCTCATCGATCCTTAACTCGTCCCGCGCCTTGAGGGTCAAATCACGAAACGTCGGTGATGCATCCAGCCACGCCAGAAACATTTGGCGCAATTCCGCTTCGGACTGATCGCACTGCTCCTTGAGCGCCTGACGGGTTTTGCGTAGCGTTTTGGGACGGATTGCCCGCATCGATCCCAAGGGATTGGACGGGGGATCGGATCGGATTTCCGTCGTGGGCGGCTCTCGATCAAGCTGGGTCTGTTCAGTCTGCTCGACTGATTCGGGCGATTCGGGCGATTCGAGGAACTTGGATAGATGCCGATCCACAAGTAACGATCGCGTCCGCTGTACGACCAGCGATCGATAGTTTTCGTCCCAATGCCGCTTGAGGCAGGCGTGCAGCTCCGGTGCTGGTTCCAGCGTGGCGCGTAGTATCGTCTCTGGATCGCGATTAATCTCCCCGATCGTCAGCTCCACCCGTAGCCCCGTGTGAGCTAAGTCGCCATCACATTTGAGCATTGCACGTTTTACCATTGACCCTTCCCTGTTATGAGCATTAGACGATCGCGTTGACTCCTGCGTACATTCCAGGCGCTACCTCCGATAGATCTAGAGGTCTGAGAGTAACCCATTACCGCATCCCCACAAATCACCTAAATTCACCCGATTGACTCCAAAGGCGGTGTCAGCGAACGGGCGATCGGCATCATCTTAGAGATCGACTTATCTGTACTTATCAGATCGTCTGTACTGAATTTACTTGAATTTACTAAATTACCGAATGCATGATGGACGATCGCGTTTAAATCAGGCTTGAGTTTTTGTGTGAGTCATCTTGATTTAACATGCAAGTTCATTTTCCTATCTCTAGGCTTCATACCTAAACCCCTGTAGATCTACGAACCTTGTTTCTTCAATCGACGCCCTATCCCATAGATTTACGTCCATCCCTGTATTGATCTACAGGTCAGTTTGCTTTGTCATAACTTTAAAAATGGTGGTTTTGGGACGCTTTCTTAAAGATTTCATGAAGTTTCCGGAATGGTTCCCTATTCCGTCCAGGCATTCGGCATTCTAGCTATATGCAAGATGTTGTGGGGCTTAAAGAAGTTAAAGATCACACATTACGGTATTCCAGATTGTATTCCGGCGATAAGTCCACCTTGGCTCTGGTCGCGATTCAGACGATTCATAACTCATAACAATGCTGTCTTGCTCTTCGAGGTTGACTTCGCTATGGATCTTAGTGAGTTTGTTCGTAAATAAGTCGGATTTAGCCTGATAGCTTGATTGGATTGACCGATTTTCGATCCAATCCTCTGTTCTTACCGTTCGTCCTGTTTCATCTCGATTCGCATCTACCAGGTTTTTTCGTCATGGCTCTTATCGATCTCGGTTTGCTCACCTCAAACACCCAACGCACCGATCGAGTCTCGACCCTGGAGTCAAATGATGTGTTTCAGTTCAGCCTTGAGGGATCGCAAGATGTGGTTTTCTCGCTGGGTGCGGATTTGGGCTGGACGGTGCGGGATCAGAGTGGTGCGATCGTGGCCGAACCCGATGCGGGATATGACGGTGGTGACGTGGCGCTCACGAACTTGGGCAGCGGCATCCTATATTCGCTGGAGGTGAGACGCACCGATCAAGATCTCGACTACACCTTGACGATCGCGCCCGGTGATAGTCCTTTGATCGACCCGCTCACGGGAGAAGACCCCGCAGACTCAGCCGATGGCGTGTTTATTGTGGGTGCGAACGGACAGCTAGAATTTGACTACGCCCTGGACGATGGACGCTATCAAGGCGAAGCGGGAATCGTTAGCCTGCACGGTTTAGCAGATTTTGAATGGGGTGCGGCGGACTGGACGCGCGAGATTGTCGATCGCGTGTTGTCAAATTCCTCTCTCGGCTATCACCTGGTTAGCGATCGGGTAGACAATCCCTGGATCGATCTGTTCCACGATGAGACGGGTGAGTATCGCGGTAGCCAGATTGTCGAGATGACGCCGGGGGACGCGGTGGCAATCGTCCTAATTCCGAACGGAACCTTTGCGGAGGTGCGGGCAAATCCGGAGATTGGCGGCGATAAGCGGCCTTTATTTTCGATCGCCACGGCCAACCCGGACGATGGCTTCTACTTCGGTCAAATTGCAGTTGCCGATCGTGACATCTACGTCATGGAAGACAAGCGCATCGATTTGGGTTCCGATCGGGACTATAACGATTTCGGCTTTCGGTTAACGGGCGTGACGCCGCGCGGTATTGGTTCGATCGATGATTTGATCCAGATTGCGCCAGGAAAAGACGATTGGCGGACGACCATACCGCGTTGGGATAATGTTGCGCCGATCGTCGAGTTTGACGTGACCGGTTTGGATTTGCGCGAGTTTCCGATTTCGGGCACGGTGACGGATGAGAACGGCGCGTGGGATATCGACTCGCTCACGGCGGAGGTTACCGATGCATCGGGTAATGTGGTGCGAACGATCGCGATTAACCTGACGCCAAGCGGCAACGGTCACACGTTTTCGATCGATCGGACTGTGGCTACGGGTGGTTTAGGCGCTGGAACCTATAGCCTGACGCTGACGCCTCGGGATTTGAAGGACACGGGTTCGGCGATCGTGGCGATCGATCTCGTGATTTCCCCGTCCAATTCAACGACCGATCCTGGCCTGACTCCTGCCCAAAATCCTGACCCCGACCCGACCAATACGGCTCCGAATTCCCCCCTCCTTGATACCTTCTCCAATGCCTACAATCGCGGCACCACGTTAACGCTATCGGGTCAGGTGACCGATGCGGATGGCTGGGCTGATATTGATCGGGTCATGGTGGAGCTAATCGATCCGGCGGGTCAGCCGGTGAACACCACCACGATCGAGACTCTGACCCAAAGTGATGACGACACTGCTCGATTTGCGGTGGATGTGGCGCTGGCGGCGACCTTGGCGGCGGGAAGTTATGGTCTGCGGGTGACGGCGATCGATGCTGCCGGTGCGACCAGCACGATCGCGTCGCAAAGCTTGACGGTGACGATTCCCCACTCTAATGTTGACGATCCCGATCCCCGCGATCCCGATCCCCAAGATCCTGCTCCCCAGCGTCCCAACCTGCTCAAATTCGGTGCATTACCGCTCTACACCACCGATGAAACCCTCCGCTTTAGCAATGCCCGCGCCGCAGACCCTGACGGCTGGCGCAATATTGCTTTGATCGATTTCGCCTGGGTTGCGCCGGATGGCACGGTGATCGACATTGTCGACGATGTGACGGAGTTTCGCGACGGTGGCGACGGTACGGCTCGGTTTGATTTTGAGGTGGAGTTCGCGGGGTTAGCGCCGGGAAAATATCAGCTTCGGGGTCGTGCGATCGACTATGACGCAGACGGTTCGGTGAGTGGCGCGTATGCCCAATGGTCGCAGTCGGTGTGGGTGGTGTCGGGGGATGGTGACACCGATCTGTCGAATAGTGTGCGGTGGGGTTTGGTGGATCATGCACAGTGGGCGGATGATCCGGAGCGGATGGTGGAACCGGCGACGGGCTGGGTGATATGGCTAACGCCGGGGACGGATATCGCGGCGACAGCAGTAGCGATCGGGGCGACGGCGTTTAGTTCGACGGCGATCAATCATACCTGGGGCTTCGAGTTTGACGGATCGCGGACGAATGGGGAGATTCGCGATCAATTGGCAGCGATCGATGGGGTCGAGCTGGCCTATCCCGATGGGAAGCAACAGTTGCGCTACCACGCGCCCGGCCAAGCGACGGATACGCTCTTTGATGAACAGTGGTCACTCCAGACTGGCGCAACGGAAATTTGGAGCGACCGGACAATATCCGATATCTGGCAAGACTTTGATGTTCTGGGTAACAGTATTCGGATTGCATTTGTCGATGGTGGCTTAGATACCAGTGATGCTGAATTTGTAAATCGTGACGTCCAGGAACTGGATTTAACAGGCGATCCGAATGGTGAGGTTGCTCAAAAAAATGTATATGAAAGCCCGTTCAGCCCAATCAATGATGATTATCAACTCATCCCTCGTGTTCGTGCTCATTTCCCAGAAGATGATCGCCTATCGTACAAAATCGATGTACTGGCATTAGGCTCACTCACGGACTTAAGCTTTGAGCTAAAACTGGCTGAGCTAACACCAGAAGATTTGACCCAGGAGGAGCAGGCTCTTCTACAGAGTCTGGATGTAGAGACTCTAGAGAATCTCATCGATAAGCTTAATGTCAAGCTACATGTTCCCGCCGCCGATGGTCAGATTTTGGATTTGAAAGATGCGGCACGTAATACTTTTTGGTCATGGCGTCCAGGTTGGGGCGATGGTGAGGTGAATGTGCCTCCCCACGTATACATTCCAAAGTTAGAAAATCTTGAATCGGATGGGTTGATCTACACTTTTGATAAACAAAGTAGTCAATACGAGAATCGCGTTTCTAAGGTAAAACACCAATTTGTGGGCGGTCAGTGGACGATTTCGTTTGATGGTCCGAAGCGGATTATGACTACGCCGGGAGTAGAGGAGTTAGTGGAACGGGCGATTGAGTCGGTGCGGCTTCGCTTTGACTATGTTGATACGCACGGTACATCGGTGATGAGTATTGCTGTTGCGGGAATTGGTAATGGTAGCGGCGATGAGGACAGCATGTTAGGCGTCGCACCACAGGCCGATATTTTCGCAATCCAGCTCATCGGTGAGCTAGACCCGTTGACCCAAACCTTTGGCCAAGCGGGACGAACTATTCAGAAAGCGCTGTATGATTCTGGTCGCGATCTGTCGTTACCGATTGTTAATAACAGTTGGGGTACTGAAGCATTTGCTTTCTTGCCGCTCGCGAGTGCAGGTCTAAAGGCTGGATTTGAAACGGGAGCCGATGGCCTCGGTACAGTCTATGTCTGGTCGGCAGGAAATGATCGCTTATCTCTGCCTGGAATTGGCCATATTGGTCAATATCCTCTCAACTCTAGCCGGTTCGGGGTTTCAGTTGGGGCTGCGGCATTTGCCCATGATGACTGGGTCGTGACAGACTACAGCAATAGTGGAACGTTCATCGTTGCGCCATCAAGCGCCCATATTGGCAACGCACTTGATGATGAGTTTGATAGTCGTCTAATGGTGCTATCTGGAGATCAGTATGGCGAACGCTATACCGATACATTCAGCGGTACATCAGCGGCGGCTCCGTTCGTTTCGGGGGTGGTGGCGTTGTTGCGTGAGTACAACCCGGCCTTAACGGCGCGGGATATCCAGCACATTCTGGCAGAGACGGCCAAGCCGATCGATCTGGGCTACGATGCGGACTCAACGCAGACGCGATCATTCCCGTATTTTGATGACAATGGCAATCGACAAACCGCAAAAGTTCCGGAAAATTGGTTTGATGTGAACCATGACGCGGCGGCGTTGGGTGTGGCGTCGGGCCGGTCGCAAAACTATGCGGGTAAGGCGTTCAGCTACCGGCATGGGTTTGGTCTGATCGATGCCTATGCAGCGATCGAGCTTGCCGATCCGGCGACCTATGAGCTGTTGCCGCAGCAGGTGAGTGCGAAGAGTGTTTGGCAATACGTGGCGGAAACGATTCCGGATGGTGGCTCGATCGTGGTTTCTGATGATAATTCGGCGCGTCAGATGATCGATGAGGATATTGATCTGGAGTGGGTGGAGGTCTCGTTAACGACGGATCACCAAGATTGGGGAGAGTTGACGGTGGTGCTGGAGTCACCCTCGGAAACATCGGTGATCTTGAAGCGGGCAATGGCGGATGCGATTCCGTTGGCAGATGGGTCGTCCTTGGCGGTGGAGTCACCGGTGCTTAATCCGGGTCAGGGTTGGGTGACGGATGAGTCGAAGCTATCGTCAAGCCCGCGTAACTGGACGTTCTCGACGCCGTTTTTCCGGGGTGAGTCGGCGTTGGGGGATTGGACGTTACGGGTTTACGATGAGCATGATAATGATGTGTCGGGTGAGCTGATCGGGTGGCAGGTGGAGGTATTTGGCACGCAGCCCGGTGTCTCGGTGTCGGTGTTAGATGGTTCGGCGAGTGAGGCTGGTGATGGGGCAATGATCGCGATCGAGCGATCAGGCGATCTCTCCGAGTCATTACAGGTGTCACTTAACTGGACAAATGCTGATGATGCCATGACCCGCGCGGGTGAGGCGTTGCCGGATTCGGTGCAGTTTGCGGCAGGTCAGGAGACGGTGTTGATTCCGATCGTGGCAAAACATGATTACCTCGTGGAGGGCGAAGAGTCTCTAGGTCTAACACTGGTGAATAGCTCGGGTCATCATGTGACTGGTGGTACGGCAGTGATCGCGATCGCGGACAGCACTACCACCAGTCGCTACGAAGATTTCCTCTATGAATATGACGGCCACTTCTACCTGCTGAGTGAAGCGGATACCTGGCATGGCGCACAGGCACAGGCGGAAGCACTGGGCGGTAATCTGGTGGCAATTAATAGTGCGGAAGAAGAGGCCTGGATTCGCGAGACCTTCGATCCATTCTCCTTGGGTGCAATTTGGATGGGGGCAACCGATAGTGAACTTTATGGTTTTTCCGAAGGAGAATTTGGTTGGGTCAACGGTGAGGAGCTGACCTATCAAAACTGGCCAGAAAATGAACCGAATGACTATGGAGATGGTGAGGACTTTGCACACATTCGCTATTGGTCTGAAGGTCACTGGAAATTCCCGAATGGTGCATGGAACGATACTCCTGCCAGCCTATTTGAGTATCGAGGTGTCATCGAGATCGATCCATCGCAACTTGAGACACCAATTGTCAATGTTATGGTGACGGATGCGGAAGCGGATGAAGCGGGTAACGCAGGACAAATTCTGATTCAGCGGGTCGGCGATCTCTCGCAGCCGTTGACGGTCAATTTGTCGCAGAACGGTACGGCAACAAATGGAGTTGATTATCGTGAGATTCCCGACACGGTGACGATCGCAGCGGGTGAATCCTTGGCGATCGTGCCAGTGATCGGTATCTTTGACGGAGAGAGTGAAGCTGAGGAAGTCGTGACGGTTTCGATTGGCAAGTCGGCTGACTATCGTAGTGGTGCGTATGGGACTGGCCAGGTAACGATCGGCGATCGCGATAGTGATTTTACACCGACGATCATCACCAATCCCGACACCGGTAAGCGCTACTTTGCGACCCCCACAGATACCTGGTTGGGGGCAGAGGAAACAGCGAAACACTACGGTGGTCATCTGGTGACTGTGGAGAATGCGGCTGAGAACCAATGGCTCATTGATACCTTTGGTTCTGGCTCACATTGGATTGGCTACACCGACAGTCCGGTCGTCGGCGCGGTGGAAGGCAAGTTCCAATGGGTAGATGGTAAAACAAGCACCTATACCGCCTGGTTTGACGGTTATCCTGATAATAATCGAAGAGTTTCTGGGCTTGATGAAGGTGAAGACTTTGCACACATGTACGCAGTACGTGAGAGCCACGGCTGGAATGATCGTTCTGCCGATTATTTAATGCCCGGTCTGGTGGAACTCGATGACACTGCCCCGAGTATTGTGGTGGAACCGATCCAGGAGTGGGCGCGGCAAGCTGGTAGTGCGGGCTTTGAGGTGGGTGAAAGCGTGGCAGTAGACAATGCCGGGAACGTGTTCCTCGCGGGCTGGATTACGGGTGATATCGACGGCCATACTTATCAGGGACGTGACGCAACGGTCGGCTCAACGGGTGATACGTACCTGGCACGCTACGATCGCGACGGCAATCAACTCTGGCAGCGGTCGATCGGCACAGACGGTGATGACGCTTTCTACGGTGTTACAACCGATGCAGAGGGTAATGCTTACGCGGTGGGTGCGACCAACCGAGCGATCGGTGGTGCAACAAACTTCGGCTCAAGCGATGGCATCATTGTTAAATACGACACCAGTGGTGATATCGCTTGGACAAAACAGATTGGAACCAGTGAGTTCGATCGCTTCTGGGATGTCCAAGCCGATGGAGCAGGCAATTTCTACGCGATCGGTTCAACCGTTGGCTTGTTAGATGGTGTTCAGACCCACGCGGGTTATGATGCGCTGATTGTTCAATTTGACCCCGATGGCAATATCGGCTGGACACGTCAGCTCACCTCCACTGCGAATAGCAACACCGAGGGACTCCATGCCGCGATCGATCCAACCACAAACGATATCCTGATCACCGGTCAAGTCGGCGGCACGCTAGATGGCGAAACCTCTGGGGGGAATCGCGATATCTTTGTAGCTCGCTATAGTCCGGCGGGCGATCTGCTCTGGAATACTCAGTTTGGCTCGTCTGAAGAGGATGTAGCCCAGGCGATCGACATAGCCAATGATGGCATGATCTACATTGCTGGTAAGACCTATGGCGTACTCCCAGGTGAAACAGCGGGCGAGAACCGTGACGTGGTGGTGGCGAAACTCGGCAAAGATGGTAGCCTCATTTGGACGGATCAGTTCAGTGTTGAGGGCGTGGGCGGTGAGCGCGATAGTGATGATTATGCCTATGGCCTAGTGGTGGATGGCAATCAGATCCTGGTGTCGGGTCATGTGGGTGGTTCACTGGATGGGAATCCGGCGGCGGGTCAAATTGATGCGTTCCTGGCGACCTATGATACTCAGGGGCGTCGTGGGGAGAGTTTGCAGTTTGGCTTCCCAAGTTGGGACAGTTTGAAGGAACTGGTGACGGATGGAGCGGGGACGACCTATGGGGTGGGTTCAATCTCGGGGGCGCTTCCGGGTGAAACTCAAGCGGGTTCGATCGATCTGATGTTGGCGAAGTTTTCACGAAGTCAGGAGTATGTACCGGGTGAGCCGTTGGCGTTAACGGAGATTGGGGTTAATGATGATGGTGAGTTGGTGACGGCGACGTTAACGCTGTCGGATGTGGCGGCGGGGACGCTGGCGACGACGGTGGCGAATGTGGCGCGGGTTGAGTTCAGCGATGGCCGGTTGACGGTGGAAGGTTCGCCGGATGAGGTGAATGCGGTGTTGGCGGGTGTGGAGTTTACGGCGGTGTTGGGTTATGACGGGAATGTGACGATCGCGACGGGGGTGAGTGATGGGTTTAACGAGGCGATCGGTGAGACGATTTCGCTTTCGATGGATGATCGTGGGTTACGGCTTGATCCGGTGGATTATGCGGCGTTGCGGGCGTTGTATGAATCGACGGATGGGGAGAATTGGACGAATAATATGGGTTGGTCGGATTGGGATTTCAGTCGTGAGGTTCCGCCGTTAGTTTCGATCGTGGAGGATTGGTATGGAATTGACACAGAAGGTAACACTGTTAATATTCTTCAGATGTCTGGTAATGGTTTGACGGGAGGGATTCCAGCAGAGTTGGGTAACCTCTCTAATCTCTCTCGCCTTGTCTTACACAACCAGGGTTTAACTGGAGGAATTCCAGCGGAGTTGGGTAACCTCTCTAATCTCAAACACCTTTCTCTATTCTCCAACGATTTAAGCGGAGACAATCTCCTGCGTGGAGAGATACCGATAGAACTGGGGAATCTCTCTAGCCTGGAGTATCTAGCCTTACACGGCATCGGCTTAACTGGAGGAATTCCAGCGGAGTTGGGCAACCTCTCTAATCTCTCTCAGCTATACCTGTCTAACAATCAATTAACTGGAGAAATACCGGCAGAGCTAGGTGCTCTCTCTAATCTCTCTCAGCTATACCTGTCTAACAATCAATTAACTGGAGAAATACCGACAGAGCTAGGTGCTCTCTCTAATCTCTCTCAGCTATCCCTGCCTAACAATCAATTAACTGGAGAAATACCGACAGAGTTAAGTTTTCTCTCTAGCCTTGAAATTCTATACCTGTCTAACAATCAATTAACTGGAGAAATACCGACAGAGCTAGGTTTTCTCTCTAGTATTGAAATACTAGAACTATATAATAATGACCTGAGTGGTGAAATTCCGGTAGAGCTGGGAAATCTATCTCGTCTATCTCGTCTATTTCTTCAAAACAACCATTTACGTGGAGAAATACCGATAGAGTTTTTGGAGTTAGACAGCTTGGAGTGGTTGCAACTGCAAAACAATAATCTTTACGGAGAGATTCCTGCGGGCTTAATCAATCTACCTACCATTGAAATGCCGAACCTGGTTATTGTCGATCTCAGCGGAAATAACTTTGGTAGTGAACCCCGCCTTCATTGGTCAGACTACGCCGCCCTCAAGACCCTCTACCAAAACACCGAAGGCGTAAACTGGACTAACAATACTGGCTGGTCAAGTTGGGATTTCAGTAGTGAGCTGCCACCCCTCGCCTCTATCGTCGAAGACTGGCACGGAATTAACTTGGAAGGGAATAACGTCAATGAAATCTCCCTGAGTGTCAACGGCTTAAGCGGAGAAATACCTGCCGAGTTGGGCAACCTCTCTGAACTGTCTTTTTTGTCTCTGGGTGGTAATCGCTTAAGCGGAGAAATACCTGCCGAATTAGGTAACTTATCTAACCTTTCTTTTCTGAATCTTAATGTCAGTGGTGTGAGTGGAGAAATCCCAGCAGAACTAGGCAATCTCTCTAACCTCACATGGCTATTTCTAGCCGACAATAGCCTCAGTGGAGAAATCCCAACAGAATTAGGCAATCTCTCCAATCTTCTCCAGCTAGAGTTAAGTCGCAATGTTTTGAGTGGAGAGATCCCGGCAGAATTAGGAAATCTTTCTAAACTCTTGTCACTGACTCTGGGCAACAATAGCTTGAGTGGGTCTATTCCTGAGCAACTGTTCAACTTGGGCAATCTCACAGTTCTCGAGCTACAAAACAACAACCTCTCTGGAATTATTCCTACGGGTCTCATCAATCCGCCAACGGTAGAAATGCCCAAACTCGTCAATATTGACCTGAGTGGTAATAGCTTCACATGATCCGGTTACCGTCACCAACGCTTGATCACGATCGCCAGACGCTAGCATAGAAACCTTGCCTCAGGTTTCGGTCTAAACCATGCCCATTCCACCTCGCATCGTAGCCCTCCTCACCCTCACAACCCTTGCCCTCTCCCAACCCACGATCGCCCAAATCATCCCCGACAACACAACCCCCACAACCCTCACCCCCGAACAAACCCTCGATCGCATCACCGGCCAACCCCTCACCCCCAACGCCACCAACCTTTTCCACAGCTTTAGGGAATTCTCGATCGAAGCCGGACGCACCGCCCAATTCGAGCTACCCAGCGACACCATCACCACCATCCTCACCCGCATCACCGGACCCGAACCCAGCCAAATCGATGGAACCCTGATCGTAGACGGAACCGCCGACCTGTTTTTCCTCAATCCCAACGGCATCAGCTTCGGTAGGGACAGCCGCGTGAATATTGGCGGCGACCTGATTTTGACCACCGCCGATCGCATCCAATTCGGCGACGACCTCAGCTTCTCCGCCACCGACACCACCACCGATCCCGCCCTCCTCAGCGTCCTCGTCCCCACTGGTCTCCAGTTCGGCAACAACCCCGGCGCGATCGTCAACCAATCTCAGGCCGACGCCCTCCCCGATAACCCCATCCAAGTCAATACGATCGACGCCCCCCTCGGTATCTCCGTCCAGCCC
>JAABST010000022.1 GCA_011390275.1 Geitlerinema sp. S16 | reverse complement strand
AGCGATGGCGGAGCTGGAGAAGCAGTGGAAGCGACGAGAGGAGTTGGGCAAGTGGTTTCTTGAAATACCAGCCTTTACCCCTTGATTGGACACTTATTTCCGTTGAGTACTCTTAGAGCTAATCGAACAAATCTGGGACAGCATCGAAACCAGCACCGACTTTCCCCTCACCGACCTCCAAAAAGCCGAACTCGACCGTCGCCTTGACCTCCACGATCACAATCCCCAAAGTACAAACTGGAATCAACTTAAATACTAGAAACCAGATTTCGACTCCCTGCCACGCCCCCCAAACTTTGCTACAGTAAACCACTGAACATTTTTAATCGCAGCCAAGATCGCACCACACACCGCGATCGCGCGGCGCAGATCCCCGACACAACCACTATGGGCAACACCTTCGGACATTTATTCCGAATCACCACATTCGGAGAATCCCACGGAGGCGGCGTCGGCGTGACGATCGACGGCTGCCCGCCCCAGATCGAGATTTCCGCCGCAGAAATCCAATACGAACTCGATCGCCGTCGCCCCGGCCAGAGCAAAATCACCACGCCCCGCAAAGAATCCGACACCTGCGAAATCCTCTCCGGCATCTTCGAGGGCAAAACCACCGGCACACCGATCGCCATCCTCGTCCGCAACAAAGACGCCCGATCGCAAGACTATAGCGAAATGGCAACCGCCTATCGCCCCTCCCACGCCGACGCCACCTACGACGCCAAATACGGCATCCGTAACTACCAAGGCGGCGGGCGATCGTCCGCCCGCGAAACCATTGGCCGCGTCGCCGCCGGAGCGATCGCCAAAAAAATCCTGCGCGAACTCGCAGGCATCGAAATCGTCGCCTACGTGAAGCGCATCCAACAGCTCGAAGCCGAAGTTGACCCGGCAACCGTGATGATCGAACAAGTCGAACGCAACATTGTGCGCTGCCCGAATCCCGAGACGGCAGAGACGATGATCGAGATGATCGAAGCGATCGGACGCGAAGGCGACTCGATCGGCGGCGTCGTCGAATGCGTCGCCCGTAACGTGCCGCGAGGCCTCGGGATGCCCGTGTTTGACAAACTCGAAGCCGACCTCGCCAAAGCCGTGATGTCACTGCCCGCCACCAAAGGCTTTGAATTCGGCTCCGGTTTCGCCGGAACCTTACTCAAAGGCAGCGAACATAACGACGAATTTTATACTGACGAAACCGGCGCGATCCGTACCCGTACCA
Source organism: Geitlerinema sp. S16 (assembly GCA_011390275.1). GTDB lineage: Bacteria > Cyanobacteriota > Cyanobacteriia > Cyanobacteriales > Geitlerinemataceae > RDYZ01. The sequence continues at coordinate 68,206 of JAABST010000022.1, read as the reverse complement.
ACCGATCGGGCGGCATCCAGGGCGGAATTTCTAACGGTGAACCGATCATTTTGCGGGCAGCGTTTAAACCGACTGCTACAATCCGAAAAGAACAAAATACTGTGACACGATCGAAAGAAGAGGTCACCCTCGCCGCTCGTGGTCGTCATGATCCCTGTGTTTTGCCCCGAGCCGTTCCCATGGTGGAAGCCATGGTCGCCCTCGTACTTTGCGATCATCTGCTGCGTCAGCGTGGTCAGTGCGGTACGATCGAGCTACGATCATAAGTAAAGTTACCTTTCTGTTCAGTTTTTCCGGATAATACGATCCGTAAATTGAACGAGTATTATTGAACGATTTGTGGTGTCAGCCCATTACCGAACCGTAGTCGTATGCAATCAGCCACTTCATCGGAATTCGCGGTTAAGTTTTGGGGCGTTCGCGGTAGCATTCCCACTCCCGGAAAAACCACCGTTAGGTACGGAGGTAATACCTCCTGCGTTGAGATGGTCGTCGGCGGTCGTCGGCTAATTTTTGACGGCGGTACGGGACTACAAGAGTTGAGTAAAGATCTAATGCAGGATTTGCCCGACGAACTGTACATGTTTTTCACCCACTACCACTGGGATCACATCCAAGGCTTCCCATTCTTTGCACCCGCCTTTACCCCCGGTCACAAGCTGAAGATTTACGGCGCAGTACCTGAAAATGGCGACTCGCTCCGCAAACATTTCATTGAGCGGGTTTTACATCCAAATTCGCCGATCCCCCTCGATAATTTGACCGACACGATCGAGTTTGTCGATGTCAAGTGCGGTACAAACTTCGAGCTAGACGATATCAAAATCGAGACCGGCCCCCTCAATCATCCGAATACGGCCATGGGCTACCGGATTACTTGGAACGGAAAATCGATCTTTTACTGTACAGATACCGAACATTTGCCGGACTGCATCGATGAGCATGTGTTAAAGCTGGCAAAAGACGCTGACATGATGATCTACGATGCGATGTATACCGATGACGAATATCACAACCCCAAAGCGCCGAAAATAGGCTGGGGTCATTCTACCTGGCAAGAGGGCGTCAAGGTCGCGAAGGCGGCGAATGTAAAAACGCTGGTGGTTTTTCACCATGATCCGAACCATAGTGATGATTTTCTCGATGCGCTGACGCCGGAAGTACAAGCGGCTCACGAGAATAGTGTCTTGGCGCGAGAGGGCTTGACGCTGACGCTGTGAGGTGATCGGTGAGATGGAATTGCAGGCGTTTTCGTGCAGATTGATAGATCATCACATCGGCATTTCAGCCATTTTCCCCGCAACGCATTACGCCAGATCGGGCGTGGAACGATACCCTAGATTGGCGATCGTGTTCATGACGATCCGTTTCACCGATTCCTCTGCGTTACTGCTGCCCCGATGATTTTTATCGTTGCGTTTGTCTTTCTGCTGATCCAGCTTCCTGCGATCGCTATCCTGCTGTCTCGCCTAATGCGTGGCCCTGGACGTAAACCGCCCCTTGAACCGCAGATCGCCAGCTTGGAGCAATTGGCTTCGGTGAGTGTTGTTGTACCGACATTAAACGAGGCCGATCGACTGCAACCCTGCCTCGACGGTCTGACGCGCCAAAGCTACGAGTTACGCGAGGTGATCGTGGTGGATAGTCGATCGACCGATGGTACGGTCGGTTTGGTTGAAAAAATTGCAGATTGTGATCCGCGCTTTCGGGTGATCGAGGATGACCCCTTACCCGAGGGCTGGATCGGTCGTCCCTGGGCGCTCCACACCGGCTATCACGCGATCAACCCGAAAAGCACCTGGTTTCTCGGACTCGATGCCGACACCCAGCCGCAACCGGGCTTGATTGCGAGTGCGGTGCGTGCTGCGGAGGCCGAAGGACTCGACCTTGTGACGTTTTCGCCGCAGTTCATTCTGCGCGATCCCGGCGAGATGATCCTGCAACCGGCGCTATTGATGACGCTGGTGTATCGCTTTGGTCCGACGGGAATCGCGAGCGAGGAGCCGAGCCGGGTGATGGCGAACGGACAATGTTTTCTGTGTCGCCGATCGGTGCTAGAGGCGATCGATGGTTATACGGCAGCGAGCGGATCGTTTTGCGACGATGTCACTCTGGCGCGTCATGTGGCCGCCTCTGGGTTTAAGGTGGCGTTTTGGGATGGCGCGAAGCTGATTAAGGTGCGGATGTACGAAGGGGCGATCGAGACGTGGAATGAGTGGGGTCGATCGCTGGATCTGAAGGACGCCGCCACGCCGGGGCAAACCTGGAGCGATCTGTGGTTTTTACTATCAGTTCAGGGGTTGCCGCTATTCGTGACGCTGTCGATGCTGCCCTGTGTGTTTGACGGTTGGGAGACGATCGGGCCGGTGTCCCAGGCGTGGTTTTATGTGAATGCGTTTTTAGTGGTCGTGCGTTGTTTGATGGGGTTGGCGATCGCGCCGTCCTATGATCGATCAGGTAGCCGTTGGGCGTGGCTGTTTTGGCTTTCGCCGATCGCCGATGTGTTGGCCTTCTTTCGTATTTTTCTTTCGGCAACGACCCGCCCAACCCAATGGCGCGGACGGGTTTACGACTAGATTGATGGGCGGGTAATGGGCGAGACATATATGGGGAAATTGTCATGATGGTAGGCAATGCCCACCCTACGATTACTAACCTTTATTTTTAATCACCATCACATCCACGATTTGCAAGGCCAGCGATTTTGGTATACCCAAGGCTTTGTACAGGCTCTGGAGCAAATCCTCCTCTCCGGGCGTGATCTCACCATCAACCAGCACGAGATCGGCGGTGATGGCGAAGACGGTTTCTCTGAGCGGCTTGGGTAAACCGATCATGGCGGCATACAGGACGGATTCAGTGCCTTCACTGCGGATCAGACCGGTTAGGCGATCGATTACAGTAAAAAGCTCACGTTCGGAATAGCTGCGAAACATTTTGAGTCGCCAGAGCGAGCTACGCAAGGCGCGAAGCTCATCGTCAGATACATGACCATCCGCGCTCACGGCAAGCAGAGCGATCGCGGCAAAGGATTCGCTCGCCCCGAGTCGAATAGCGCTGGTTCGAGGCTTGCCTAAAACAGAATCAAATAGTCCCATTGATGGATCGAAACCTTTCCTAAGGATGACGGTCTTTACGATACAAGCGTTCAAGACTGAGGCAGGCCACGCCGATAGTTACCAGAAAAATCCCCAAAACTGATCGCACCGGCAGCCATTCGCCGATCGCGATCGCGGCCAAAAGTCCCGTCACCACCGGAGCCGTCGCTCCCACGATCGACGCCAGCGATGCCCCCGCACAACGCACCGCGAAATTATTCAGCAGGTAACTTACCAGAGTTAACAACCCCAGCCACAGACAGGCGACAAACAGTCCGCCCAGTTCCGTCGCGGGAACGCTGGGCGTCCAGCCCGCCGGTAAGAGGCCGAACATCCCGCCCAAGACCACCGAGAGCAGATACCCCACGATCGCCAAACCCAGCACAACCGCAAAATTCGCCATGCTAAACGTAATCGGATGCAGGCGCTTACCACACCGTTGCGTGAGCAGAACGTAGCCGGAAAATGCCAGACCCGAGCTGATCGCATACAGTCCCCCGATCGCCAGATTGCCAACCTCTACGGGGTTCGATCGCGCCGGACTCAACGCCACTCCGATCAAAATCACGAGCAATAAACCAAGCCGCGATCGGGTTGGTTTGGCCTGAAAGAGTAGCCATGCACCCAGCACCGTCGCGATCGGAAAGACAAAAAACATCGCGATCGCGATCGCCGTGGGCAGTTGCCCCAACGCCAGATAGATCAACACCTGCGAGCAAAACAGCCCGACACCGCTACCGAACACCTGATATTGCAGCCTGCGATCGCGCGGCTGGAGCAAATCACGCATCTGATCCAGCCATTGGGGAAACAAACGTGAGGCCAACATCGGCATCAGCGCCATCACCACAATCATCCGCAACAGCAACACCAGCACCACGTTACCCACACTCGGGCTGACAATGCCGCCCCATTCCAGGCCACCCGCGAGCCAGGGCAGGATCGATCGCGCTGAAAACAAACTCTTCAGGCTGAGATGAAAGACGGACACCACCACGGTATAGGCCATCGCGAGACCGAGACCGATTTGAACCGGCGAAAGTCCCGGTTTCGCGACGGGTGGAGGTGGATCGGTTAGCGGGTCGTCATGGGTCGGCGGTGCGGAAAAGATCGCATCGCGTCGCCGATCGCCCATCCGACTCACCAGCGCATCGAGAATGGTCTCACTCTGCTGCTGTAATTCCTCGATGCGGTGGATTTGCTGAGAGAGGGCGCGTTGTTGCTGATGAACCGATTGTTGATTAGTGGGCTGATTAGTGGGCTGACGGTGTGAGTGTTGGGTCAGGTCAGGATTGGCCTGGGACAGACTGGATTCGCTGGATTCGCTGGATTCAAGATCCGATTCAGCCGAGGCTTGTGATGTGTTGTCGATCGCCAGCGGATCGGCAGATCGCAACGAATCACTGGCCGATTGACGATCGCTCGGTTCGAGCCGTTGCGCGATCTTTTCTTCGAGATGTGCCGCCAACACCTTCGCGAGCTGGACGATCCAAGCCTGTTGATCGTCCAGAGATAAGGAACCGATCTCGTTTGGTGCAGTGGCCGCCGTCGTTGCGAGCGATCGCTCTTGGCGAAGGCGATCCAGCTCGATCGTCAGGCGATGTTTTTCCGTCTGTAACCGCGTTACATCCTGCGCCAACTGCACGACAATATCTTGCTGGAGATGCTGAAGTCCGCGCGTTAGATCGGCGAGGGCGAGATCGGCGGCATGGTTCGGTTCGGCATCGGTCAGAGGTTCCTCCGACGGCTCACCAGCTAGACCCGCCTGCGGATGAAGCGATTCATCCTGCGGTTCAAAATCGGCCTCTGCGGATCGACTCATGGCGGTTCCCCACTCTTCCCATTCTCATCCTCGATTCAACCACAGACCCGCGATGTTCGATGGTTAAGCGTTACCCTTCGTCGCACGATCGCAAAACATTAGTAAGTGAGGACTTTCGTCACATATTCAGTGTCTGAATATTAAATGTCGTTAATATATGTTAACATTCGGGCTATACTCACTCAGAGAACATCAAAGACGTTGCGAACACCAGCGGCTTGAGACTGTTCCTCTTTAGAACCCTTTAAGTTCTCTCTTGATTTCCATTGCGCTAGCTCACATCGAGCCAAATTGAGCGCACCGTAACGCACCCGAGCGCGACCACCTTATACGATCGCCTCGCCCACAAAATTACCGTTAGAACCACCGCATATTATTCACCCATGACTCTATTAATCGTCGGTGCGACAGGCACGCTCGGGAGACAAATCGCCAAACGTGCGATCGATGAAGGCTATAGCGTTCGTTGTCTTGTGCGTAACTTTGGGCGTGCGTCGTTTCTACGCGAGTGGGGTGCGGAACTGGTTCGCGGCAACATCTGCTATCCCGACACGCTCAAACCCAGCCTAGAGGGCATCACCCACGTCATCGATGCATCTACGGCACGGATGACCGACTCTCTCAGCATTAAGCAAGTCGATTGGGACGGCAAAGTCAATCTGATTAAAGCCTGCGCGGAAGCGAACATCGAGCGCTTTGTCTTTATGTCTCTGCTCGATGCCGAGCAGTACCCGGAGGTGCCGCTGATGGAAATCAAGCGTTGCACCGAGCTTTATCTGAAAGAATCGGGGCTAAACTACACAATTTTGCGTCCGTGTGGGTTCATGCAGGGCTTGATTTCGCAGTATGCGATTCCAATTCTCGATAATCAAGCGGTGTGGCTAACCGGCAATACGGCTCCCGTCGCCTACATGAACACCCAAGATGTCGCGAAGTTTGCGATCACAGCGCTGACGGTTCCTGAAACCAGTGGTCGCGCCTTCCCCGTCGTGGGAACCCGTCCCTGGAAGGCCGAGGAAATTATCGACCTTTGCGAACGACTGTCGGGACGGACAGCGAAAATTACCCGCACGCCGTTGAGCCTGCTGCGTGCGGTGCGTAAATTCGCTCAGTTTTTCGAGTGGGGCTGGAATATTGCCGATCGTCTTGCCTTTGCCGAGGTAATGTCTGCGGGTAAAACGATGACGGCGGATATGGATGAGACCTATCACGCGTTCGGCCTTGATGTCGCGGACATGGATACCCTCGAAGGCTATCTGAAGGAATATCACGCGCGAATTGTCAAAAAAGTGCGTGATATCGAGTATGAGCAAGAAAAGGCAAAAGAGCGCAAGAAAAAGAAACGTTCGCCGTTCCGATCGTCGAATGCGTCTAAAAACTAAGGCTTTGGCCTGTGCGATCGCCTAAATTGGGCGATCGCAGTGATGGTTATCATCGATCCGTTCCATTGTCAGGAGTCCCCGATCGAGAGACGATATCACCATGTACAGATCGCCACGCACCGTTCCGTATGCGTGTGTGGCGTAAAACTTTACGGGTCTAACCTTGCGTAGACCAACAGTTTGGCATTGCGTTAAATCGATGCCTTGCTCTTCATTATTGTTTTTTTTATTTGGATCTACACCAGTGCCGAAAGCTGGCATCATTTACAACGACTGCAAACCAGTCGCCTGTCGCGTCAGTAAAGAAATCCAGGATTGGCTGCAACTGCGGGGCTGGGCGGTGGAAACTGCCACCGGCGTGGGCGGTATGCTCGGTCATGCGAATACGGAGGACGAAGCGGGCGATTATGTCTCGATCGATCAGGTCGTTCCGTCCCATTTCGATCCAGAGATGAAATTCGTCGTCGTCTTGGGCGGTGATGGAACGGTCTTGTCTGCCTGTCGTCAGCTCGCGCCGATTAATGTGCCGATCCTGAGCGTCAATACCGGCCATATGGGATTTCTGGCGGAGACCTATCTGAGCCAGTTGTATACGGCGCTCAATGCGATCGTCAAAGGGCAGTACGAGATCGAAGAGCGCACGATTCTCGAAGTGCAGCTCATTCGCAACGAGACCAAAATTTGGGAAGCGCTGTGCATCAATGAGATGGTGTTACACCGTGAACCGCTGACGAGTATGTGCCATTTCGAGGTCAAAATCGGGCGACATACCCCGGTAGACGTGGCCGCCGATGGGGTCATTGTCTCAACCCCGACGGGTTCGACGGCCTATTCGCTCTCTGCCGGGGGGCCGGTGATTACCCCGGATGTGAATGTGCTGGGTCTTGTGCCGATTTGTCCGCACTCGTTGGCGTCGCGGGCGTTGGTGTTTTCGGGCAATGAGCTGGTGCAGGTGTTCCCGGCGACACGGGAGCGGATGATTGCGGTGGTGGATGGCAATGCGGGCTGTTTTGTGATGCCGGACGATCGCATCCAGATTATCCGAGCGAAAAACGGCGCGAAGTTTATCCGCCTTGGCCCGCCGGAGTTTTTCCGCATGTTACGCGAGAAACTTGGCTGGGGTTTGCCACACATTGCCAAGCCCAGCTCGGTGGAGCTGCCCTAATAGTTCGCCGAACTATTAGTTTTGTAGGGTGGGCATTGCCCACCATCATGGATACTGATGCGCGGGCTGATCGTGGTGGGCGATGCCCACCCTACGGGTGACGAGTCGTATTAGGGCAGGACGTTAGTGCAGGAAGTGGCGCACGCCGGTGAAGACCATGACGAGACCGAGTTCATTGGCCGCCGCGATCGAGTCGTCATCGCGAATGCTACCGCCCGGTTGGACGATCGCCGTGATGCCCGCCGCCGCCGCCGTCCGCACCGAATCATCAAACGGGAAAAATCCATCACTGGCCAGCGTTGCCCCCTGGGTGAGTTCGCCCGCCTGTTCCAGCGCAATTTTCGCTGCGCCGACTCGGTTCATCTGACCCGCACCGACGCCCACCGTGACGCGATCCTTCGTCACCACGATCGCATTTGACTTCACGTGCTTACACGCTTTCCAGGCAAACAGCAGCTCTTCGAGTTCCGCCGCCGTCGGTTGCTTCTCCGTGACGATCTTCCAATCGGCGGTTTGCTCGACGATATCGTCCGAGGTTTGCACCAGGAAACCACCGGCGATCGCCTTGACCGTTTCTTTCGGACCGCTCGCCAGATCGGGCAAAATCAGCACCCGTAGATTTTTCTTCGTCGCCAAAATCGCGCGGGCGTCCTCGTCGCAACCGGGCGCGATGATGCATTCGAGAAACGTCTTCGTCATTGCGGTGGCGGTGTCGGCGTCGATCGCCCGGTTAAGCGCGACAATGCCGCCAAAGGCCGAGGTCGAATCAGCGTCAAAGGCTTTGGTATAGGCTTCGACCAGAGTATCGCCCAGCGCCAGACCGCAAGGATTCGTGTGCTTCAACACCGCCGCCGCCGCCGATGTATCACTCAAAAATTCGGCAATAATCCGGCGAGCCGCTTCGAGATCCACCAGGTTGTTATAACTCAGCTCCTTACCTTGGAGTTTTTCCGCTGCCCCCCAGCCGGTGGCCTCGCTGCCGATTTGATACCAGCTTGCAGGCTGGTGCGGGTTTTCGCCGTAGCGCAGGGCTTGGATTTGGCTGCCCGCAATGCCGTAGTTTTCCGGTAGCGTCACGCTGTCGGCGTCGGGGTCGGCGCTTTGGTCGTTGAGGTAGGTGGCGATCGCGCGATCGTAGGTGCAAGTATGCCAAAAACCCGCTTTGGCGCAGTCGCGGCGAAACTCAAACGAGGGCGTACCGTCGTTGGCGCTCATTTCTGCAAGGTAGGTATCGTATTGCGTGGGGTTGCAGAGTACCGTCAAATGCTTAAAGTTTTTCGCCGCCGCCCGAAGCATCGCGGGGCCGCCGATATCGATATTTTCGACGGCGTCGGCGAGGGTGACGCCTGGGTTGGCGATCGTCGCTTCAAAGGGGTAGAGATTGACGGCAACGAGGTCGATCAGGCGAATGTCGTTGGCGTCGAGATCGACGTGGTGGTCATCGAGATCGCGGTTGGCAAGAATACCGCCATGAACGCGCGGATGCAAGGTTTTGACGCGACCGCCGAGGATTTCGGGGAAGCCGGTGTAGTCCGAGACTTTGGTGACGGGAACCCCGGCCTCTTTCAGGGTTTTCGCGGTTCCACCGCTACTAATAATGTCAAAGTCGAAGCGCTCAACGAGGGCTTTTCCGAGTTCAACGATTCCGGTTTTGTCAGAAACACTGAGCAGTGCAAGACGGCGTGCCACGGTGGATATTCTCCCAACGAAATTAAAGCTTGGCGATCGACCTCAGCGATCGATGCAAGGGACACATCTTAGCGTGTCTTGTTGGTTGGGTTGTTGACGCAATAAAAAAAGTCAGGGCAAACGCATACTAATTTTGCCCGAACGAGAGAATCAGGGCTGTAGCGATTGAGCCGCTCAAACCATGTCCAGACTTTCGCAACAAGGCAATAATTTCTGGCTCGTGTTGCGAAAAATGGGGAGTATGCGTTTGCCCTGCCACGAAGCTACGAACAAAAAATAAAAACATTAAAGATTCTGCAAAGACATCATCCAAAAGCGTAAATTCATAGAGAACTCCCCGATAGATCCACCCCCAAAAAAACGATCGCCCCCAATCACCACATAAAAACACCCCAACCCACACCCTCCCCTTCCCCTAACCCCAACAAAAATACATAAACAGCTTCACCGAAAATTCATATTACAGTTTGTAAAAACATCCGGAAAATTACAAAATTCTCATTCCTCAAACCCACACAGCTCCGTAAAAACACATCCGTAATCCTACTCACGCCAACCCAACTCAACCTAAACGATCGCCCAAACATAGATAATCGACAAGATCTGCCCGATCGCAACACCTCACCCATCACACAGAACTCACAGCATCCCCAGCCCAATATGAACGACTACGATCGCGACTTCTACGCCTGGACACAAACCCAAAGCACCCACCTACGCCGCCACGACACCCAACACCTAGACTGGGAAAACCTCGCCGAAGAAATCGAAGCAATAGGACGCCAAGAACGCCAAGAACTGATCAACCGGCTGCGCGTCCTCCTCGGTCATCTCCTCAAATGGCACTATCAGCCCCAAAACCGTAGCCACTCCTGGGAAGCCACGATCGCCCTCCAGCGCGACGACATCGCCGACCTCCTACGCGATAACCCCAGCCTCAAACCCTTCCTAACCGAAGCCTTCGCCGACAGCTACAAAAAAGGCAGACTACTCGCGATCGCCGAAACCAACCTCCCCGCCAAAACTTTCCCGATCGAACCCCCCTTCGATCTCGACTACGCCCTCACCGCCGACCTCGATCAACCGTAAACCCCTCAAACCACAACGGTTAATCAATATCCACGTACAGCTCGCCAAGATCAAACTCAAAATCAAGACTTGCCAGTACAACCCGATCGCCCGCCCGATACACCCGCGTTTCCCAACGGCCATCCGCCTGTCGTCGTCGGCACTCCACCTGCTGCACATCCTGGGAAATCAAAACATATTCCTCAAGGCGATCGAGCTTCTGATAGTCGAGAAACTTATCGCCCCGATCGAACGCCGCCGTACTGTCCGACAACACCTCACAAATCAGCTTAGAATGGCGCTGCACCATGGGATCTTGCCGATCGCGCGGATCGCAGCTCACCGACGCATCGGGATAATAATAAAACTGGTCTTGATAATTGACCTTGACATCACCGTTGTACAGCCGACAGGGCGTACCCCGCAGATGGGGATTGAGCAGACTTACGAGATTGACCGCAATTCGTGCGTGAGCCGTGCTACCACCGGCCATCGCATAGACAAGACCGCGTCGGTACTCATGACGAACCGTACTGTCGCGATCGATCTCAAGATACTCGTTCGGACTGATGTAGTGGGGAACCGCAATCATGGCTCAATCGTACTCCACAGAAGTTTTAACCGAACTTAACGCCTAGCTCCAGTGTAGAACCCGCTATCTCGCAGTCATCCCTGGAACATCGCACTCCCTTAGATCACCAAGATCTGCCGCGCCGCCCGCAGCCCCGACAAATAAGCACCGTGAGCGGTGGCGAAAAACTTCCCGTGCGACGCTTCACCCGCAAAAAATAACGCCTGACCCAAAGGAGCCGCTAACGCTTGACGCATCTTAGGCGTCGAACCCACTGCATTATAGGAGTACGACCCCAAGCTAAACGGATCGCTTGCCCAGCGTGTGATTTGCGCCTCGATCGGTTGCGGTATCCCGTCACCAAAGATCGTTTTGAGCGTCTCCATCGCACTCGCGACAATTTGCGCATCCGACCAGGCTTCGATCGCTTTGCCCCGATCGGCGGCGTTAAATCCCAACAAAATCGGCTGGTCGGCCACGTGCTTAAAACTGACCCACTCCGTCCATTCCCCATGACGGGCGGGGATATATTCCAGCCAGTCCACATCCTCCGGCCAAAAGACGCTCGGGAAACGCAAATAGCATTTGTTCAAGACGCCCATGCCCAGTTTGGCGATCGCCTCCTGTTTGGGCGGTGGCAGTGCGGGCGAAAATTGCACGGCTTGGGCTTTGAGTACACCCAGAGGTAAAGTCACCACCACCCGATCGGCGATAAACTCCGATCGCGATGTCACCACCCGCAGCGGCGATCGTCCCCATTCAATGGCTTGCACCGGTTGACCGAATTCAATCCGCAGATCCCGCGCCAAAAATTCCGTAATCGCACTAAAGCCCTGGGGAAACAAAACATCACCCCCCTCAAAGTTTTGGAGCTGGTCATACCAATGTGCCGAAAGCTCGGCGGTGCTACCCGAATACTCCTGCTCGATCTCACTGCTCAAGATAAAGTTGATCCAGCGGTAGGGTTCCGACGATCGATCCAGCCCGTGCAGCAGGGGCGCGATCGCCTGCCGAATCGACACATCATCATCCTGCTCTTGGGCTTGCATTAGGGCGTGAAAGACTCGTGTTCTGTGCCGATCGAGGCGATCGTGTTGCGCATGGGAAAGCGGTTGACCATCGGTGTTGTAGGTCGTTGCACGCTCGTAACGGGTGGTTAATCGATGAGCCTGAATTTCATCGGCAAGGGCGGTTAACGGGTTGTCCTGGACACCATGAATCCAGCTTGCGCCTAAATCCAACGGCATATCCGGCCATTGGGTACTCGTCCAAATCCGACCACCGAGGCGATCGCGAGCTTCGATCACCACCACCTCATACCCCTGGTGGTGTAACTCCCGCGCGGCGGCCAAACCAGCCAGCCCCGCACCGATGACCACAATACGAGAGGTGTTGGATTGCATTTCGTTGGCAGTGGCGGTGGTTCTATAACGACTGCTGGCATAGCTCAACAGGACGGCACTGAGAAATTGGAGGAGGTGGCGTCGGCACATGGTGTTTCAGTCTGGTGTTTCCGGTTGAACCGGTCTGTCGATCGGGATGAACTCAAGCCTAAATTAATCATTGGACTCGGAATCATTGGACTCGGAATCATCGGACTCGGAATCATCGGACTCGGCCACATTGACCGGAATCACAATCTCAAACGTCGTCCCCTGGCCCAGTTCAGACTCACAGCTAAACCGTCCCTTGTGAGTCTCCACCACAATTTGATGCGAGATCGACATCCCCAGCCCGGTTCCTTTGCCCACATCTTTCGTCGTAAACAAGCGCTCAAAAATGCGATCGCGTACCTCCGGCGGCATCCCTGGCCCGTTATCCCGAATTCGGATTACGGCCTCTTGATGATCATCATCGACCGAGGTGGCGATCGTAATCTGACAGCCTGCGAGCTTTTTGCCCTCTGAGGTCAGCCCGGCGGGGATCGGCTCACCACCAGCATGGCGTTCGGCTAACTCATCAAACGCATCGATCGCATTGGCGATCGTATTGGTAAATACCTGGTTGAGCTGACCGGCATAGCAAACGATCGGCGGCAGCGATTCGTATTCCTGGACGATCTCAATATCGGTTCGGCGCTCGGTGAATTTTAAACGAGGCCGCAGGATCATCAGCGTACTGTCAAGCCCCTCGTGCAGATCGACCGCCACGGGCTTCGAGGTGTCCGATCGCGAGAATGTCCGCAGGGATTTACTAATTTGGCGAATGCGATCGGTGCCGACTTTCATCGACGTGAGCAGCTTGGGCAGATCGTCGCGCAGAAAATCAAATTCGATATCTTCGAGCAGATCTTCGACTTCTTCAGAATCGGTGCTGCCGCCATCTTGGTATAGCGTGATCAGTTCGAGCAAATCTTCCACGTAGCCGCGTGCATGGTTGAGGTTGGCATCGATGAAGCCGATCGGGTTGTTAATTTCGTGGGCGACCCCGGCGACCAATTGGCCGAGGGTCGCCATTTTTTCACTTTGGATAACCTGAAGTTGCGCTTCTTGGAGATCGGCGAGCGATCGGTTCAGTTCGGCAGCGCGTTCCCGTTCGCGCTGTTCCGATTGCCGCAGCGTATTGTACAGCTCGGCATTCTCCAGCGCGATCGCGGCCTGGGCGCAAATCAGCATCAAAATCCCGAGGCGATCGTCAGTAAATGCGCCCGCTGTCAGCACATTTTCCAGGTACAAAATCCCAAGTAATTTTCCCTGTCCCTGGATGGGCGAACAGAGAATGGATTTGGGCTTAAAGTGCTGGATGTAGGGATCGTTGGCAAAGGTGCGATCGGAGCTGACATCGTTGAGCAAGACACTGGTGTTCGTCCGGCCTACATAGTTCAGCAGCGACAGCGGCACGCAGGTTTCATCGGCTGGAATTGTGGTTAGCGAACTGGTTCGGATTGAGGCAGGACTTTCAACTCGCTCGATCGCCACCACCTGAAAAACACCATCACGCTCTAGGCTAAGACTGCCCGAAGTCGCCCCCGCATTGGCGATTACGAGCTGCATTAATTTATCGAGCAATCGATCCAGTTCGATCTCCCCGGCCAGAATTTGCGAGGTCTTGATCGCCGTTTCCATATCAAAGACCACTTCGCCGGGAGGACGATTATCAAAGGTTCGATTCAGCTCGGATTGTGAGGAAAGATCTTGCAGCGGGTCTTTGCTATAGCCTGGGGAGGTATCCTCCAGGGTCATCGAGCCGGTGCTGACCGAGAGGCTCGGCGATGTGGCCAAAGTGGGAACTTCGGACAGAGCCATTGGATTGAATAATATGCCCAAGCAATCGCGTTCGATCTCGGCAATTTTCAGGCGGCAGCCCCAGCGTGTGTAGAGTCGCAGGGCTTCGTTGAGATAGGTGCGAGCAACGGCATTATTTCCCCGAGCGAGCCATAAACGAGCGGATAGTTCGTTGGCGATCGCGCTGTAGTGGTCGAAGTTATTGCGGGTTGCGAGCAGGATAGCCCGATCGTAATGATCGATCGCAGCTAGAGGCTGATGGTCGATGCGAGCAATTTCTGCGGCAATCAAGGCTTGCTGACACTCAAACTCGACAACTCCCCGTCGAGCGCGTTTACGGAAGCGATGACACAGAGAGTCGAGTCGTTCGTATAGTGCTTTGCGCTGTGCCGTCGTTAGCTCAGAGCGATCGCCGGACTCTGGCGTTGAGGCCGCGACGTGGATCGCATCGCCCTCATGCTTGAGGGGGACGGGTTCGAGCCGCGCCGCGATCGCCAGCCCCCAATAAAACTGATATTGCGCCAAGGCGATGAAGTCGAGCAGACAGGTTGTGTGTCCTTCCAGGCGTGAGGCCAAGGCGATCGCCGACTCATAGCGTCCGGCCAGATAGTCGCGCTGTATGGTGTGAGCCGCATCCAGTACCCCGATAATCGAGGTGTCAAAGTTATCGAAATTACCCAAATGATCGACATCTGGGGGATCTGGACGATCGATGGTTAACTCAGGGATCAGCGGGGAGGGATCATCCAATATTTCCCCTTTATCCTGCTCCCTCTGACGGTCTTCGTCAGTCTCGGATTCGACTTCGATCTGATCACGCTGTAACGCTTCGAGGTGGCGGCGCAGCCGATCGATCAGCTCGCTCGCCCAGTGATTATGATGATGCTGACAGAAGATGGCCACATCGGTTAACTGAGTTCGCAGATCGGCCAGTGGGACGCCACCGTAGAGTCCAAGGACAATTCTGGCGACGCGAATATAGCTGGAATACTGCACTTCGCGAGCGCCAAAGGTATCGATCGCCAGTCGATCCAAACGCGGCAACACCGTCGCGATCGACTCATGCCACGGCGCAAAGTAAATATCGTGAATCGCCTGCATTCGGTAGCCGCTACGCGGTTCACCACAGTAATGACTCATCAAACGAGCCGCTGCCAACCACTGACGCGCTCGGGTGACGTCGCTACAGGTATGAAAGAGGATGCCGCCGACGGCGTAGGCTGTCGCCAGCTCCGGTGTGGGGTCGGGCGCTTGGGCGAGCAGTTGCGTCACGAGTGCGGCCAAGCGTTCAGGACGTCCGGCAATGGCTGCCGGGGCGATCGCCTGTTCGAGCAGCGAGCAGATCGGCTCACGGGCGGCCAGGTCTCCTCTCTTCGACTGATTCAGATCAGAGAATTTCAGCGTCAGTGGCCAGCGTCGAATCTGCTGCGGCCAGGGGGTTTGATCGTCAAGTTCGAGGGAAATACCCAGTTTTAAAGCGCCAACGGTGAGGGTTTGCCACAGCGTTTCGTAGTCGCCTCGCATGGTTTGCTCAACCACAATCAGCGAGTACAGGGCGGCTAGATCATTCGGGCGCTTGGCCTCGGGCAATAATTGAGACACGAGGGCTTCCGATCGCTCAAGATTGCCTTGCAGATAATCCAGCGTGGCGCGTTCAAGATTTAAATTCAGATGAAGATTTGGCGCGATCGCTCGCAAATCGGCGGTCACTCGGCTTAAGGCCGTTAACCCTTCATCGCAATAGGTCACGGCGATCGCATATTCGCCCTCTTGCTTCGCCTGTAATGCCGCCGCGAGATTGAGACGCGCTCGTTCAACGCGATCGGGATCATTGCTGATCGCCTCTACGCCTGCATTCCAGTGGTAGACCAAATCGGGTAGATGCTCGCGCGATTCGAGCGTGTCGCACTCACGCAACAGCATCTGGCCAATCTGCAAATGCACTGCCGGACGCTGTGCCGCAGGCGTGAGCTGGTAGGCCACTTGCCGCACTAAATCATGCAAAAACTGGTAGTTGATTTCCCCATTTATTTTCCCAACCTCTTCGCGGGACGGCTCAACTCCCGTGGGAGGAGATAGCAATCCTTCGATAATGGCGGGCGTCAAATCCCGCAAAATATCCCTGACGGTGCAATCGAGCAGTTTTGCCAAAATTTTGAGGCTAAACGTCCGACCTAAAAATGCGCCGAGGCTCAAAACATGCTGCGATCGCTGCGGCAACTGATGCAACTTTTCGAGCATCAACTCTAGTACGTTGTCGGTAATGGCCTGCGATCGAACGCGATCGATCTCCCACTGCCAGCTTTTAGACTCATCATCAAACCGTAACAGGTCAGAGTTATAGAGCGTTTTGAGAAACTCACGCACAAAGAAAGGATGGCCGTCGGTTTTTTGAAACACCAGGGAGGCCAAGGGCGCAATAAAACTCGTGGTTTGTTGCAGAGCATCGGCGATCAACTCCATGGTTGCAGCCAAATTCATGGAGTTCAACTGGATGGAGGTCACGCCAACCCCGCGATCGCGCAGTCGTGTCCCACAGGCTTCGATATTGCTGCACTCGACCTCCGGGCGATAGGCTCCGACCACCACCAACGCCCGCGTTTGCGGCGCACTGAGCAGATCCTCTAAAAACTCTAAGGTGGACACATCCGCCCACTGCAAATCATCCAGCAGCACCGCGACCGGATATGGACTAACCGCTAGCGTCCACAAAAAGCGCTGCAACACAAACAGAAAAGACGCCGGTTCGTGGGATCGATCGGGATCGGACGGTTCTAAATCGATCGCCAACTGGAGATCCGGGACAATTTCAATGAGAGCGCCCAAATCACGATCGAGGGCTTCGCGAAATCGCGATCGCCATTCTGCGACACGTTCAGCGGTTTCCGTCAGCAGTTGACGCGCAAACGCCTGGGCAATTTGGACGAAAGCCGTATAGGTCAACTCCTGGGGACTCGACTCAAAACGACCACTCAGCACATAGCCGTATTGCGGCGCGATCGGCTTAAAGCTTTCGGCAATCAAGCTGGATTTACCAATGCCCCCTTCTCCAGAGACCAGCACCAGTTTGGGTGGAGCCTTGAGGGCGATCGACCCCGTCCGATCCAGCAGGCCAATCTCACGAAAACTCTCCGCGAGACTCTTCAGTTCGGCCTCACGTCCATAAAGACGCGACGGCAGTTGCAGCCGATCGATCGAATCATGTTCTGCCAGCACCAGAGGGTCTATCTCGCCCGTCGCCTCCCATTGAATCAGGCACAGTACGAGATCGGTTTGCAAGCCCCAGGCCGTTTGATACCGATCCTCCGGCATTTTCGCCAACAGCTTGGCGACGATCTCGCTCACGGTGACCGGAATGGTCGGATCAAGATCGACTAACCGTGGCGATGCTTGGGCAATATGGGCATGAATCAGATCGAGGGGATCGTCACTTTCAAACGGTACGCGCCCCGTTAACAGCCGAAAAAACGTAATGCCGAGGGCGTAAAAGTCCGTGCGGTGATCGATGCCCCGGTTGACGCGACCGGTTTGCTCCGGTGCAACGTACGCGAGGGCATGGGAAGACTGAACGCGAGCGTTAACCGTTCTGGTAATTTCGCTAGATGGGTAATCCTCCGCCCACATCGCACCGCCAAAGTCCCACAGCGTCACCGTTTCGCTCTCGGGCTCAAACAGAATATTGTCCGGGGAAATGTTGCAGTGAACAATTTTTGCGTTGTGAACCAGCCCCAAAATTTCGGCGAAACGACTGGCGATCGCCAAAAATTGCGTCAGATCCAGCGGTTCAGCACCATGCGACAAAAACTGTCCGCCAGTATCATCAAAGACCAAAATCGGAATATCTCGATCTAAGTCAGCGTCGATCGCCGGAGCAACGCCTTCAATATCGAGGTTGCTTAACAGTTGCCATTCACGACGGTAGCGATCGCGCTCATGCGGCGTCACCGAATCCGATTTGGGAATCTTGACGATAACAGGACGGGAATCGTGAAGACGTTGTCCACGATAGAGACGCGACGTCGGCGTTTCACTGATCGCACCTTTGAGATTGTAACCGGGTAAGTGAATCATCAAGCCGGAGCCGCCAAAACAAGGGTGAAACAGGACGCAAGAAGGGATCTAGTGGTTGTAGGTCGGCACGAAAGGGCGTTCGTTGTTCCGAGGTTTGCGCGAAATCTGACCCGTTGAGATCACAGCCAAGACATAATTTTGCAGTCTGTATACGATGGTAATGCAATCCAAAAACAGACGGGCGAACAAGTCATGTTGAATACTCAAACGTGAAACGTTCAAACTGAGCCGTCTAGGTCACGATTCACGCGACTTAAAATTGGCTAGGGGTCAATAAACAGTCACGAGGGATCATTAGGGGTGGATATTAATCAACACTCAGCTACATTCGCCAACCGAACGCTTGCATTTTAAACTTGAATCTTAAAACTGTCTGTTTATTCTTGCTGCGCTGGTAGCGATCGGGATGATTTCACTCAAAGGACGCGATCTACTGACCCTCGGCGACCTCAGTGCCGACGAACTGACTGGCTTAGTTGACCTAGCCGTCGAGCTTAAAGCGGGGACTCAAACCCCCCGGTGTCCTGGCAAAGTGCTTGGTCTATTGTTCTCGAAAGCGTCAACCCGCACACGGGTGAGCTTTTCGGTCGCGATGTATCAAATGGGGGGACAGGTCATTGACCTAAATCCCAGTGTGACCCAAGTCGGACGCGGCGAGCCGTGGATCGATACGGCTCGCGTGCTCGATCGCTACCTCGATGTGATTGCCATCCGCACCTTCGAGCAAAACGACCTGCAAATTTTCGCCGATCGCGCCGAGATCCCCGTCATCAACGCCCTGACCGATCTCGCCCACCCCTGCCAAACCCTCGCTGACCTGCTCACGCTCAAAGAATCCTTCGGTACGCTGTCCGGCCTCACCCTGACCTACATCGGTGATGGTAACAACGTCGCCCATTCGCTCATGTTGGGCTGCGCCTTAGCCGGTGTGAATGTCCGCGTTGCCACGCCTCCCAACTTTGAGCCGCTGGCTGAAATGACCGATCGCGCCCGCGCCTTAGCCAATGGCAACAGCGAAGTGATCGTCACCACCGATCCCAAAGCCGCCGCCCAAGGCGCTCACGCTCTCTATACCGACGTTTGGGCGAGTATGGGTCAAGAATCGGAAGCCGACGATCGCGCCCCCATCTTTGCCCCCTATCAAATCAATCACACCTTGCTGGATCTGGCCGATCCCGAGGCGATCGTCCTGCACTGTCTCCCCGCCCATCGCGGTGAAGAAATCACCGACGAAGCCATGGAAGGGTCCCACTCGCGCATTTGGGATCAAGCCGAAAACCGAATGCACGCCCAGAAAGCCCTACTCGCAAGCGTTCTCGGGTTGGTGTAGCGTCAATCTTAGATGCATGGTTAACCCTCAAAAGTGCTTAACCCTCACAAGCACTTAACCTTCACAAACTCTCTCCACTCACCTTTTTGGTTCCTTTTGCTATGACTTCAGCCATCGAAGCGCCGGTGATGAGCGCCCCCAAACTCGGTTTACCCGTCACCATCATCACGGGCTTTCTCGGCAGCGGTAAAACCACCCTGCTCAACCACATCCTGACCAATCAATCCGGCGTTAAAACCGCCGTTCTCGTCAACGAATTTGGCGAAATCGGCATCGATAACGAGCTGATCGTTGCGACCGATGACAGCACGATCGAGCTGAGCAATGGCTGTATCTGCTGCACGATTAATAGTGACCTGCTCGACGCCGTTTATAAAGTCCTCGAACGCCCCGACAAAATTGACTACCTGATTGTCGAAACGACCGGTGTCGCCGATCCGCTCCCCGTCGCCCTCACCTTTCTCGGCACCGAGCTGCGCGATCTCACCCGTCTAGACTCGATCGTCACCCTCGTAGACTGCGAAAACTTCAGCCTTGATTTATTCAACAGCGAAGCCGCCTACAGCCAAATCGCTTACGGTGACATCATCCTACTCAACAAAACCGACCTGGTTGATGAAGCCGATGTAGACGCCCTCGAAGTGCGGATTCGCGACATCAAAAACGACGCTCGCATTTTGCGCACCCGCCAATCCCAAGTTCCCCTGCCGTTGGTGTTGAGCGTGGGCTTGTTCGAGTCGGATAAATATTTCGACGCGGCAGACAAGCCTCACGATCATGATCACGACCACCACGATCACGGGTCACAGGACTGCGAACCGGACTGCACCGATCCCACCCATGACCATTCCCACGATCACGCTCATGCCGACCATGCCGATCCGGACTGCGAACCGGGCTGCACCGATCCCACCCATGACTACTCCCACGATCATCACGATCACGGACACGATCACAGCCATCACCTTGAAATCGACGGTTTCGCCTCGATCTCCTTCCAAAGCGATCGCCCATTCGACATTCGCAAGTTTCAATACTTCCTTGATAACCAATTACCGTCGAATATCTTCCGCGCTAAAGGCATCCTGTGGTTCGACGAAAGCCCGTCACGCCACATCTTTCACCTCAGCGGCAAACGCTTCACGATCGAAGATGACGACTGGAAACCCGGCGCAACGAAAACCAATCAAGTTGTATTCATCGGTCAAAACCTCGATCAAGACACATTACTCGCCCAAGTCGAACATTGTTTAACCGTAGAATCAGTCGCACGCGGCAAAGGCTTTGGCTGATCGATTGGTTCGATCTAATTGGTTCGATCTATCTTTGACGAATTAATGAGATCGATCCACCTTGATTGATTTAATTCGTCGCCGTTTATCCTCTTCATTCCCCTTCAAGCCTATGACTTGGCGCGGCCAAAGCTCTCCACCCGATCGCATTTTTTCGGCTCTGGTGTACCTGCTTCCCATCATTCGTGCCCTTCCCTTTGGGATCGGCCTGCTGACTGCGATCCCCGCCCTCGGGCAGATTGTCTTACTGGCGATCGGGCCGTTTCTTCAGCTCTACAGCACTCTGAGTAATAGCATTCCCTTTTTTCAGCTCATCGTCTTCTTTGCTCTGTACCTGGGCGTTGTTCGCAACTACCGCTTTAGCAACTTCCTGCGCTACAACGTCATGCAAGCCTTACTCATCGGGATCGTGATCTCCCTCGTTGGCATCGTGACCAGCCTACTCGGCATGAACAATCTCCTGGGTGAGACACTGCACACGCTTACGTTTCTGGCCGCCTTTGGCGCGAGCATCTACAGCCTCGTGCGCAGTGCCACGGGTCTTTTCCCTGAACTGCCCATGATTTCCGACGCCGCCTATCAGTACATTCGTTAAAAAAGATTTGCAATCGACCCAATTAACCGCGAGTGATTGACTCAATTGCGGACAAAAGTAAGGATTCTCCGCACAGCCAATTCAGGCGATTTAGTGCGCAATTAATTGCAGCAGAAGTCTTGATTACGGCGGCATAGCATAGAGCCTGGAAACGAGCTTATCGCTGCGTCAGTTCGACGATCGGCGACCAGCTCACGATGTCATCAAACAAACTTTGATAGCCCAACTCATTGGGATGCAAACCATCCGCACCGATGCGATCGGCAATCCAATCCGAACCGCGTCCCATCCACAGATCAAAAATATCGAGGTAAGGAATACTGCGAATTTGGCACATTTCGCGAGCAATTTCTTTATAGATGTACTGATGGGCGCGATCGTAATATAAACAGTCCAAAAACGGCATTTTATCGGCAACAACCGGAACCATTCCGATAAAAATCGTCTGACATCGATTCGCCGCATTATCAAGCAACAACGTTAGGTCATGCTTAAACTCATTTTCCAACGTTATGGGCTTGCCGTCCGGTCGCCCTAGACGCGGCGTATCATTCGTCCCCACGGAAATAATCGCAATATCCGGCACACGGTTACGCAGCTCGCCCCGACTGTTAAATTCGGCCTCAAACCGTGCCGCCACCTGCGAGGCTTTATCGCCCCGAACGCCCAGATTGTATAGAACATTGCCGGAATTTTCCGGGTGCATCCACAGACGCCGCAACCGTTCCGCCCAGCCACCGCCCGAGAAGTCGCCATACCCGTAGACAAGGCTATCCCCGATCGCGATCGCCTTGAGGGGTTGCGTGACTGGCTGATGAGTCGTCATAGCGTTCCTAGAGGCGAAAGCAACAGTCATAGGGAGACGTAGGGGTTAGTAGAGGTGACGAATATCAGAACGGGGATCGACTTAAGATATAGACCCGTAAAGAGTCGTTGCCCAAACTGTAACATTGACTACCTTGTAATGTTAGGAGCAATAATAAAAGCCAATCAAATTAGTTGAATTACTTATCGTTCTGGCGAACCACTCTCTATTAGCTGAATTCATTGAAATTCTCTAGCCCGATCAATTCCTGACAGCTCTAGACTCAAAAATTAGGATGGCTTGAACGCTAATTGTGGGCTAGGGTATCCAACTTTTATTAGGCAAATATCCTTCGATCGCCCAATCCTCACCCACGGCATAGCAACGAATCCGCTCCAATTGAATCGCCTCGGTCATGAAGTGAATCCCCAGATCGCCGACGGGGTTGGGGGCATTCACCCCGCCGATGATTTTCGGGGCAATGAAGGCGATCGTCTTCTGTACTGCTCCCTCCGCGATCGCCCGCGCGGCCAGAGTTCCGCCACACTCCCACAGCACCGACAGCGCCCCACGTTCGTACAGCAACTCCATCGCCGCCGCCGGTCGCACCACCTCCACCTCCACCACCTCAACACCGCGATCGCGCAAATGCGCCTGAAATTTGGGACGCATCCCGGATTGAGTCACCACCAGCGTCGGAGCCTGATCGACGCGCCAAAGCTGAGCCTCGTCGGGTAAATCCAAGGTGCGGCTGAGGACGATACGCAACGGATTCGGCGCATTGTCATCGGCGTGACAGGTGAGGCGGGGATTGTCATAGCGGACGGTATTTCCCCCCACGATCACGGCGTCACAGGCGTAGCGTAGGTGATGCACCTGCGATCGGGCTGGGGTTCCGCTCACCCAGGCGCTATGTCCCGTCGTGCTGGCGATTTTGCCATCGAGGGTCATGGCGTATTTCAAAATGCCAAAGGGACGACGGTGCAAAATCCGATGGATAAAGCCTTCGTTAAGTGCCTGACAGTCGGCCTCTTCAACCCCGACCACCACATCAATTCCAGCATTTTTTAACGTTTGAATCCCGCTACCAGCCACCTGCGGATTTGGGTCTACTGTTCCCACGAACACCTTCGCGATCCCGGCGCGTACCAAGGTCTGAGAACAGGGCGGCGTGCGTCCGAAATGGTTGCAGGGTTCGAGGCTAACGTAGGCGGTTGCTCCCCGCGCCCGATCGCCCGCTTCCCGCAAGGCGAACACTTCCGCGTGGGGTTCCCCGGCTTTGGGATGAAACCCCTCGCCGACCACCTCGCCGTCCTTAACGATCACCGCGCCAACCATGGGATTCGGAGCCGTACGCCCGAGGGCTTGCCGCGCTAAGGTTAGGCAGCGCTGCATCATGGCGCGATCGAAGGCGCTCGGACTGGGGAAAGATGCGGTCATCGTTAACGACAGAAGGGAAGGGCAGCGGCCAATGAAGGGAAAAGGTTAATCGCGGGGGACGTTATCGCGATCGGTTGACGATTACAGGCTCAACTTAAACTTAAATTAAAACTCACCTTCAACGACTTAGACTTTGAGTGTATCGAGCCGTGGGTGTGTCGCAAAATGGCAGATGCGCTCACAATATGGCGTGATGCCCCGTTTATCTTGCATAGAGTGATTGGGTTGGTTGCCTGAGGTTGGTTGCCTGGGGTTGGTTATCTGGGGAGTCGTATGGGCACTGTAAATCCAATAAATCTGATAAATCCGATGGCTCGTGCAGGTCGATCGCTTCCTGTGATGCTGTCAATTATGATCAGCCTTTCCGCCATGTTTCAATGTGCGGAGGCGGCAAGTACTGACCCTACAACCGCGTGGGTTTTACACTCTAAAGCTTCAAGCCGAGCCATGCTCCCCGCGCCCGTCCCGGTTCACCTGGCGCAAATTACGACGACCTCGATCACCGCCGCCCGCGAACTCGAACGCGGACTGGAGGCCATTCGATCGGGTGAACTGGAGACGGCGATCGTCGCGTTTCAGAATGCCGCCGATCTCTCACCCAGTTTCGCCCCCGCGCACTACAACCTCGGTCTGGCTCTACGACAATCCGGCGAGCTACAGCCCGCAGCCGACGCCTTCTACCGTGCGGCCCAGGCCGATCCCAACTTTGCGCTAGCCTACGCCAATCTCGGGGCGGTTGTACTCGAAGGCGGCAATCTCGATCAAGCCGAATTGTATCTGGACTATGCCCTAGAACTCGATCCACAACTCGGCCTCGCCTATTACAATCTCGGTCTCGTCTACTACCAGCAAGAGGATTGGGAACCGGCGATCGATGCCTTTCGCAGCGCCCAACGCTACAGCCCGATCGCGCCCGAACCGTCCTATTACCTCGGCACAATTTACCTGCAACAGGGCGACACCCGCCGCGCCAAAACCGCTTTCGAGCGAGCCATCGATCGCAACCCGAACTACCTCGAAGCCCATTACCAGCTCGGGATCATCCACCTCGGTAACGGCGACCTCGACGACGCCCTCGCCGAATTTCGCACCGCTCGCGACATCGCTCCCAATTACGCCAATGCCTATTACGGTGCAGGCTTGGTGTTTCTCAGTCAGGGCAAATCCGAGGACGCCCGTGAGGTGCTGATCTACGCTGAACGGCTCTATCGCGATCGCGGCCAAACCGGCTGGGCGCAGCGGGCGCGATCGCTACTCAATGACCTGCCATCGCCCTAGGGGCTGTCATCAATTAAAGTTCTAGCGCTTACCCAGTAAAGGTTTCAGCCCCTAGCTTTTTTATTGGGTCGGGCGTTCAACAGCTTACCCGATAAGAGTTCTACGATTAATTGATGACACGCCCTAACTCTTTCTAACGAACCGGCGCTTGGGTCGTCGGATCAAGGCGACATAGCCCGAAGACAGAGGTATAGCCGTGTAAAAACGTGCTGCCCGCCACCGGGCCGATTTCACCGTTACAAAAACAGCCGCCCATGGGCGTATCGGGATAGTACTGATGGAAGAGGCGCGTATCAAAGTCGGGCATTTCATACAGCCCGCGACCCCGTCCCAAGCAGGCAAACAGGAACGCCCCGATCGGCTGCCCTTGACCGGATCGATCGCGCCGATCGCCTTCGAGTAGCGCTTCGAGATCGTCGGCAGAGGCTTTGGCATCCCGGAGATGAAACTGCACGCGCTGTCCCG
Source organism: Geitlerinema sp. S16 (assembly GCA_011390275.1). Classification (GTDB taxonomy): domain Bacteria; phylum Cyanobacteriota; class Cyanobacteriia; order Cyanobacteriales; family Geitlerinemataceae; genus RDYZ01. The sequence goes on along the minus strand of JAABST010000022.1, from coordinate 42,911 downwards.
GTCGCACCCGATCGGCGATCGCGACGGCTCCTGATCGGGGATCAACGCCCATCAAATTCCGAATCAGAAAATCGCCGCTATGGAGCGTTAACTTAAATTCATCGCGGACGAGGCCAATGAATAGCTCGTATTTTGCCAAGGTGCGATCGGCGTCGGGCAGGGTTTCGAGTAGTTTTTGCAGGGCTTCGAGGGGCGAGGTGATGGCCTCTTGAGCGCGGTCATAATCTTCGCTACACGGCTCGACTTGCAAAATAATATTGCGCTGACCGTCAGCAACCCGAAACGGCGGGCCGATCGGACGACAGCCCTGAGCCACGATCGTCTCTAGCTCAATCTTGCCAATCAGCGCAAATCCAACCGCTCCACCTTTGACCAATTCCGACACGACCAAATCGCCGTCTGCTGTCCCGAGAAACAAGCCCGCATTCTCCTGGCCGGGGCGAATACCACTCGCGATTCCACCCACCTTGGGCATACCCGGATAGGCGTAATCCAGCCCTTGAAGTAAATCGACGATATTCGGCGCAAAGGGATCGATCAAGATAACAATTTGGGGGCGATCGGCGGGGTCGAGACCGATGAAACTCACCCAGTCATCGGGAGAACCGTCGAGATCGGGTAGGCGATCGCCCGCCAGTTGGAAGGCTTCAGCACGGACTTCGGGCAAACTCGCCACCGTCAGACTGACAGCGGGGCCATCTTCGAGTTCACGGGTCATCCCCATCGGATCCGTGCCGATCACGCCATTACTACCGCAACCAATCAGCACCGGCAGCTCGATTTTTTCCTGGAGCAGCGGCAACACCCGCGAAAACTCGCTGGCAAAGGCCATCGAAACGAACACCAGCCCAAACGTTGCCGATCGCCCCTCAAGCTCTGTTTTCACTCGCTCGACCACTTCATCGATCGCGGCTTCGAGGGAAGCGCGGGTCGATTGAGCATTCGTCCAAATCGCGGCGGCATCAGTCATCGCAGTCCTCATCGCACAGGCGGTAGTGAACCCGATCGTCGCAGGGCGATCGGCGGACAGTCGCAAGGCAGACCGGCGATCGGGGTGATATGACCATCATACCGAGCCAAGTTAATGGCCGGGTTCGCAGCTCAGTAAAGCGTTATCTGAGTCGAGTTCACTCCATACCGTCCGCACACCCTACATCACGCCCTGGCGTTATAATATTCCCCACATCTTTTGCCTTATCCCAAGCCTGGAAGCCGTGACAGTCACCCCCCTTCAATCCGCTCAAACCAGCCCACAGACCTACAACCCCAACGTTCCCGACACTTTTGGGCGTTTTGGTCAATTTGGCGGCAAGTATGTCCCCGAGACGCTCATGCCCGCCCTCAGCGAACTGGAAACGGCTTTTCAGAAATACAAAAACGATCCCGAATTTAACGCCGAGCTTGACGGTCTGCTGCGCGATTATGTCGGTCGTCCGTCCCCGCTCTATTTCGCCGAGCGCTTGACCGAGCATTACGCTGACGCCGATGGCAAAGGCCCGAAAATCTACCTCAAGCGCGAGGATCTCAACCACACCGGCGCTCACAAAATTAACAATGCGATCGCCCAAGCCCTGCTCGCCAAACGCATGGGCAAACAGCGCATCATCGCCGAAACCGGAGCCGGACAGCACGGCGTCGCCACCGCCACCGCCTGCGCTCGCTTCGGCCTTGAATGCATCGTCTACATGGGCGAATGCGACATGGAGCGCCAAGCCCTAAACGTGATCCGGATGCGACTCCTCGGCGCAACAGTGCAGCCCGTTACCGCTGGAACCGGCACGCTCAAAGATGCCACCTCGGAAGCGATCCGCGACTGGGTCACCAACGTCGAAACCACACACTACATTCTCGGCTCCGTCGCTGGCCCCCACCCCTACCCGATGATGGTGCGCGATTTCCACGCCATCATTGGTCGCGAAACGCGCCAGCAGTGCCAGGAAAAATGGGGCGGTTTGCCGGATGTGTTACTCGCCTGCGTCGGCGGCGGATCGAATGCGATGGGCTTATTTCACGAGTTTGTGCGCGATGAGTCGGTGCGGATGATCGGCGTGGAAGCGGCGGGCGAAGGTGTGACGACGAGCCATCATGCGGCAACACTGACGCTGGGTCAAGTCGGTGTGCTGCACGGCGCGATGAGCTATTTGCTGCAAGATGATGACGGCCAGGTCGTTGAGGCACATTCGATCAGTGCTGGTTTGGATTATCCCGGCGTGGGGCCAGAACATAGCTACCTGAAGGATACGCAGCGTGCGGAGTATTACAGCGTCACGGATCAGCAGGCGCTGGATGCGTTCCAACTGTTATCGCAGCTTGAGGGCATTATCCCGGCGCTGGAAACGGCTCACGCGATCGCCTATCTCGATACGCTATGTCCGCAGTTGGCTGACGGTACGACGGTGGTAATTAACTGCTCGGGTCGTGGCGATAAGGATGTGCAAACAGTGGCGAAGCATCTGGGGATGTAAGCCTCCATCATTGATTTGGAGGTTAATGAGTTGGAGATTAAATTTGATATTTCAGATCTAAGCCATTCAAAAAAAGCTTAGATCTGGAATAAGCAATATTTAGACGTGATCCTGTAGTTAATGCCCAAGATTTCGAGTTTCCATGGGGTGATGATTTTCATGTACTACAACGATCACTTACCGCCACATTTCCATGCCAAATTTGGAGATATGGAAATTTTGGTCGAGATTGAATCACAAACCGTGATCCGTGGAACATTTCCCAAGCAAAAAACGAAACTGGTTTTGCAGTGGGCGAAGCAATATCAGGACACGTTATCTCAAAACTGGAAACTTGCCCGTCGTCATCAGCCTCTCATTAAAATTCAATCCAGTAATTAGAGAGTTATGGTAAGTCCATTAATTGCAGCAGAAGTGCGAGGAAAAGATCGTATTTACCTAAACTTTAAAGATGGCACAAATGGAGAGGTAAATATTCGTACCATCACAAAATTCAAGGGGGTTTTTTCTCTATTAGAGAATTATGAATATTTCAAACAAGTTTTTATCGACCCTGAATCTGGAACGATTGCATGGCCGAATGAGGCCGATATTGATCCAATCACGCTGTATGCTCGAATCAAAAAATTACCCCTTATATTTGATCGTTTAATCTTCTATGCAAGTCCTCTCTATATGCCCGAGAATCTTAAGTTAGTTCTCCAAATTTTAGAATGGATGGGCGATGCTTTAATAAAAAATAGACGCCGTAATGAAATATTAGACCTGACAAAATTTCTGAAACCCTCTTTCAAGAGTCTAAGGAATCATACAAAGGTGAGTCTAACGATCAACAAAAATGATGCTTCTTTTGAAGATATTAAAAATGCTCGTGATTTGAGTATTGCGTTAGCAACATATCTTGATCGTCATTCAAAGCTCATGGGTGACTGTACAAAGCTAGTTGTACAACCATGTGTGTTAATCGACTGGCCTCAAAATATACCAATAGAAGTGAGGCATGATTCTGATTAACGATCGGAGAATCAATTTAATGTTTCAAACATGCTTCGATCGTCGCGACCACCGACTCCGATAACGACGGCAAATTATACCCGCCCTCCAACACAAATAAAACCTTCGGCGTTAGCTCCAAACAAAACCGCGTCAGCTCCCCAAAATCTTCCGGCAGTAACTCGATCCCCGCCAACATGTCGTCCCGGTTCGCATCGTAACCGGCACTAACAATCAGTAAATCCGGCTGAAACTCGGTAAAAAAGGGTCGAACTTTCGTTTCAAATTGAGTACGATAAGCCTCGATCGTCGCTCCCATCGGCATCGGAATATTGAGACTATTGCCGATCGAGCCTCGATCATCGGCGCGTCCCGTCCCCGGATAGTGGGGAAACTGATGCAGCGAGCAAAACACGATCGCCGGATTTCCATCGATCGCCGCCTGGGTTCCATTGCCGTGATGCACATCCCAATCGAGAATCGCCACCCGCTGCGCCTGTCCCGAGTCCAGCGCATACTGAGCCGCGATCGCCACGCTTGATAATAAGCAAAATCCCATACCCCGAGCAGGTTCTGTGTGATGGCCGGGGGGACGCACCAGCGCAAATGCAGGCGAATTGCGATCGGCCACCAGATCGATCCCGTCCAAACAGGCACTCACCGCCAACCGCGCCACATCGTAGCTCGCCGTCGATAGCAGCGTGTCTCCATCTAACATTCCGCCCCCGCCTTCGGCGATCCCCGCAATTAAATCGCAATATTCCGGCGTGTGAACTCGGGAAATCGCGGCCATTGTCCGTTCAGCGGTCACCGGACTGGGCGATCGCCACTCAAGCTGATCCGCCCACGGTGTCGCCTTCAGCGCATTCACCGTCGCCGTTAATCGAGAGGATCGCTCCGGGTGCATTCCTCCCGTTTGATGATCTAAAAAACGATCGGAATAAAGTATCGGAAAAACCATAGTTATCCCTAGCTGATGTCTTTCATTGCAGTATGCCTCTAAAGACAGTTTAACAACTCAATTCATGTCCCCTGACATGGTAGAATTAGGAGCCAAAAACAATTAAATCCGAAGCCTTGTGTAATCAAGAGGAGCAGCACCTTTAAAGTGCTGTGTTTTTGTTTCCTTAGGGCTTGAGTTTGTCGGCTCTTTTGTGGTTTTTTCTAAGTAAAAAGCCCGTCAAACAAAAGCCGATTTTTACGTGTTATGGAGAGCTTTCTCGTATGGCCATTTCCGAAGAGCGGATCGTACCCACTGACCTACGGGGCGAGATGTCGCGATCGTATCTGGAGTATGCCATGAGCGTGATCGTCGGGCGAGCCTTGCCCGACGCACGCGATGGCCTCAAACCGGTTCACCGGCGGATTCTTTACGCGATGTACGAACTGGGTCTGATGGCCGATCGGCCATTTCGGAAATGCGCCCGTGTGGTCGGGGAAGTACTCGGTAAGTATCACCCCCACGGTGATACAGCGGTGTATGACGCCCTGGTGCGGATGGCGCAGGACTTTTCGATGCGATCGCCGCTGATCGACGGACACGGTAACTTCGGTTCGGTCGATAACGATCCCGCCGCTGCGATGCGTTACACCGAGTGTCGCTTACAGGCGCTGAGTAACGCGGCGCTATTGCAAGATATTGACTCTGATACCGTCGATTATGCCGATAACTTCGATGGATCGCAGCAGGAGCCGATCGTGCTACCGGCGCGAATTCCCCAGCTTTTCCTCAATGGCTCCTCGGGGATCGCGGTCGGAATGGCGACCAATATCCCGCCCCATAATCTGGGCGAACTGATCGACGGCACGATCGCCAAGATCCATAATCCCGAGCTGACTGACATCGACCTGATGCAGTACATTCCCGGCCCCGACTTCCCGACGGGCGGGCAGATCCTCGGACGGGCGGGCATTCGGGATGCCTATACCACCGGGCGGGGATCGATCACGATGCGCGGTGTGGCCGAGATCGAGACGATCGAACGGCGCGGCGCTCCCGATCGCGAGGCGATTATCATCACCGAGCTGCCCTATCAAACCAATAAGGCGGCGCTGATCGAGAAGATTGCCGACTTGGTGAATGATAAAAAAATCGATGGTATTTCAGATATTCGCGACGAGAGCGATCGCGACGGAATGCGCATCGTCATCGAGCTGAAGCGAGATGCCTATCCTCGGGTGGTTTTAAACAATCTTTATAAACAAACCCCGATTCAAAATAACTTCGGCGCGAATATTTTGGCGCTAATCGAAAGTGAGCCGCAATTGCTGCCGCTCTCTTATTATTTAGAGACGTTTCTCGACTTCCGAGCCGAAACGATTCGCCGTCGTACCGAGTATGAAAAACGCAAAGCTGAAGAGCGCGATCGGCTACTTCAAGGTTTACTCATTGCCCTCGAAAATCTCGATGCAGTGATCGCGTTGATTCGTCATTCTCCGGATAGCGCAGCGGCCAAGCATGAACTGGTCGAATCCTACAGCCTAGCGTCCGATCAAGCCGATGCCATTTTGCAAATGCAACTGCGTCGTCTAACCGCCTTAGAAGCCGGAAAGATCGAGCAAGAACACGACGAGCTTATCGCCAAAATCACCGATCTTAATGATATTCTGGCGCGGCGAGAACGGATTCTAAGCATTATTGAAGAAGAACTCGTTGAGATTAAAGCGAAGCACGCGACCCCACGCCGCACCGAGATTTTAAAAGACCTCGGATCGCTGGATGAAATGGATTTGATCGCCAATGAACAGGCGATGATTTTGGTGACGGAACAGGGCTATATCAAGCGGATGCCGGTGGCGACGTTTGAGGCGCAAAACCGGGCTACGCGGGGCAAAGCCGGGACAAAGATGAAGGAGGATGATGGAATTGAACATTTCCTGACGTGTTGCGATCATGATGATGTTTTGTTCTTTAGCGATCGCGGTGTCGTCTACTCCCTAAAGGCGTATCAAATCCCGGCTTCATCCCGGACGGCTCGTGGCATTCCGATTGTGCAAATGTTACCGATTCCGCGTGACGAAAAAATCACGTCGGTGCTATCTGTAACGGCGTTTACCGATACAGACTATCTGGTGATGTTGACCCAAAAAGGGTTTATTAAAAAGACGGCATTGTCGGCATTTAGTAATATCCGATCGAATGGCCTCAAAGCGATTGCGCTCGAAGAGGGCGACCAACTGCGCTGGGTGCGTTTAGCCCATGAAGACGACAGTATTATTGTCGGTTCGGGTTCGGGAATGGCGATTCACTTCCAGGCAAATCGCAAGCAGTTGCGCCCCCTGGGACGGGCAACGCGAGGGGTGAAGTCGATGAATTTACCGGCGAATGATTGTCTGGTGGGGATGGATATTATTTCCCATGAAACGCTGGTGAGTGCTGGTGTAACAGAGGAAAATCCGTCCGAAGCCAATGCGGAAGCGGCGACGGATGTGGTCGTGGAAAGCCAGGGGCCTTGGGTCTTGACGATTACGACATCGGGCTACGGCAAGCGTGTGCCGGTGAGCCAGTTCCGTTTACAAAATCGTGCGGGTAAAGGCACGATCGCCACGAAGTTTAAGGGTCGCCAAAAGGGGGATAAATTAGCGGCACTGTGTGTGGTCCATGAAGAGGACGAGCTGATGTTGGTGACCAGTCGTGGGATCGTGATTCGCCAGTCGGTGTCGGCCATTTCGCAGCAGTCTCGATCGGCGACGGGGGTGCGGGTGCAGCGTCTAGACAAGGACGATGCGATCGCGGAGGTGGCGATCGTGCCACCGGTCGGCGAGGACGCTTTGGCGGATGTCCTTGAGGAGGACACCGAAGCTGTTGCGGAAGACTAAACGCGCTGTTGTCCGCTGAGAGAGATTACGTCAAACGAACGTCTTACCGACCAGTTTTGCTGGTTTGTAAGGCGTTCGTTTTTGCGATGAATGGTGTTTATTCTTGCCGTTATCTGGTGGTTTCTGCGAGATAGCCGCGAGTGGCGTGGGGAATGTTGATCGATCGCACCGTCGCGTCACCGGCCATTAACGTTAATTCGGCGCCACCGGCTTTCGTGCGGATGTAGCCCAGCCCGATCGTGCCGGATGCCGTGGCGATTGCACTGGTGACGACTCCCACCTTGGCATCCTCCAGCATTAGCGTTGCCCCAGCCTCGAAGACGGCATCGCTCTGCAATCCCCAAAGTTGTTGCTTGACGCCTTGATAGGTATTGAGGCGGGCGATCGTTTCCTGGCCGATGTAGCAGCCTTTGTCGAACGACACCGTATGCCAGAGACCGGCTTCGAGGGGATTGTAGTCGGGGGTGAGTTCGCGATCGGGATACGGGCGACCGTCGAGGATGCGCAGGGTTTCCCAATCGGCTGTGTCGATCGGTGTCGCTCCGGCTTCGACTAAATGTGACCAGAGGGGTTCGTGATCAGCCAAATCCGCCAGAATGGTAAATCCAGGAGAAGAAAGGCTACTGGAGCCAATTAGGCGAATGGAGATGGTTTGATCGGTTGAGTTGGGTTGTTCGGATTGAGCGGTGGCGATCGTCAGTTCCGCCAGGTTGTGGGTTCCCGCTGCGGGGAGTGACAGCCCGAGCCGATCGCATAGCGCCGCGCTTCCGGCTCCGATCGCGCTAAAACACAGCGTCTCGTCAGTGATGTCGGCCAGCGTGACGCGATCCATTGGGAAAATGTAGCGATCGAGTAGCGGTAGCAATTCGGCGCGACGTTCCGGCGAGACGATCGCGATCAGCTCGGTGTCGGTCAAGATCGTGGTGGCGAGGTCGATCGTCCGGGCGGTACTGGTGATGAAGGTGGTGTCGCAGCACTCGCCCGGTTTGCGGTTTTGGAGATTGTTGCTGGTTTGGTTATGCAAGAAGCGCACGCGATCCTCACCGGTGAGCCGAATTCGTCCCCAGTGGCTGCGATCGTAGAGCATGACCCCCGTCGTGGGGTTGGTGGCGAGAGTCAGCAGGGTGGAGGAGGCGTCAGGCATGATAGGTGATGTCAAACAATGGAGGGGGAAATCGGTGGCGTGTGCGTGATGGTCTGACCCGCATGACGGGTGTTTTGATCTAGGTGTCTTATAGGTGTCTTAGCCGATCCGTTTTCGCTTACGTCCTAAAAGACCGTTTCAGTCCCAGGCTAATTGATCGCCCGAGCTTCAACAGACGCACACGCATCGGGAATCAATTCTAATGATTGCTCGCCCACCAAGGCAATTTGGTCTTCAACACGTCGCCACGCGATCGCCTCCTGAATCGTTCCATCAGGTGCGAAGTCCATGCGTGCTGCATCCGACGCTTGAGCCGTTTCAGTCAGTTCAGCCGGTTCAATCTGACGGTAGGGACGATTGGTTGAGAGCATCCAACTCGACGGACGCATCACGATATCCTCGCCCGGTCGTTCGGGTAAACCGCTCGCACCGATGATGTAGAGTGCGCCACGATCATCGGCATGACAGCGACCCACGGCGATGGCGGTCGGTGGCGCAAAGTCAGAGTCGAGCCGAACGAGAGCCGTCTGGGAGTCAATATCGGGTGTGGCGAGCTGTACGATACCGTTGAATTCTGCGCCCAAGGCTGAGGTGGCTGAAATCACACTGGTGTTGTCGAGAAAAATACCGTCGGCCTGCACGCTCACACGACCCGCAAAGTTTTGCTCGGCATCGGCGCGAATGGTGGCCATTTCGAGCAGGGCGAGGGTATCGGCATCGATCGTGATGTTACCGCCGATCGCCAAGCCCGTGGCACTTGATTCGATCGTGCTGCCATTGAGTACCCGCAGATCACCGACATTGAGCAATACGTTCCCGCGATCGCCCGATGAAGCCGCCGTTGAAATGCTGCTGCCATTGTCGAGAATTAAGCGGCTGGCCGTCACGTTGACGTTACCGGCTCCACCGCCCGCATTAAAGTCCGATCGCGCCGTGAGTTCCGCACCATCATCGAGGAGGACGCGATCGGCAATCAGCGTCACGCTTCCCCCAGTGCCATTTTGATCCGACGCCGATAAACCGAGGTTATTGTCACTCCGAACCGACGCACCAATGCCGCTAATCCAAGTTTGGATTTCGGTTACGCCCGTTCCGCGAATCTCGATCTCGTCTGCCCGCACTGTAACGTTGCCGCCCTGGCTGCTGTCGATTACCCCCACGGAAATCAGCGCCCCATCGCTCAAACGCACGCGCGGCGCTTCGATCGTCACTTCTCCGCCGTCCCCGGTCGCATTATTTCCCACCACCGCCAAAATCGCCGAGGGCAACGCCCGCCCAACACCCACCGCTTCCACCAACTCCGACGCGATAATCGTCACATCTCCCGCATCCCCGGCACCGCCCCCCGTTCCCGCCGAGATAATGCCGCCGTCTCGCAACAAGACACGAGCCGCCGAGATCGAAATATCGCTGCCGTCGCCGTCGCTGAGACTTCCCGCAATGATGCTGCTGTTGGAGTTGGTTGCTGGATCTTGGCCGCTAAAGGAGATGGTTTCCGTCGCGTTGAGCGTAATGCCTTGGCCGAAGCCGCGATCGATCACGCGCGTAAACAGGGTTGAACCATTGAGAAACAGGAGGTTACGTCCCACCACATCGATCGAGCCGCTGCCTGCGGGATCTGCCGTATTGATCGCGCTGGAATTCTCGAAGCGAACATCGCCCGCCACCTCGATACCGCTCGCGTCAATCCGACCGTCGGGTTGACGAAATACCGTGCCACGCTCCACACCCGCAACCAGCACGGAACCTTGCGGAGCGGCCAGTAAAGCCCCGTCGAGGATTACGTTTGATGCCAAGAGCGAAACCAGTTGTCCGTGACTGACTTCGAGACCGTCGCCCGTGACTCCGATCGTGGTAAAAGTTTCATTCTCCTTGGGAACCGTCCCCGTACCGCTGAGACGAATCGCGCCGTTGCCACCGTCAAACTGTGCGCCACTCGGCACGCTGACGGTCAAAATTGGCGTGGGATCATCGATCGCAAAGCTGCTGCCATCCTCGAACAGCAGGCGATCGGCGGTGGTTGCGACAAAGGAGCCGTCGAAGTCCAGCCGTGCCGTACTGCCGAAAGAAATGCCGTTAGGGTTGATTAAAATCAGGCCGATCGGGGCGCTCGTGCTGAGGGTTCCGTCAATTTGCGACAGCTCGCTGCCAGTGATGCGGTTAATAATAAATGACGTGTCATTCAGCGTCAGGTCAGCGGGTAGATCGAAACGTGCGGTGATATTGGCCGGAAGCGAAAACGCCTCAAAGCTGTGAAATAGATTTGAGCCGGAAACCGTGCCGCCGGAAATCGCGAGCGTGTCTCCGCCTGCTGTGATAGTCGTTGCGTCTGGTAACGTACGATCGGGGATCATCTGGGCGATCGCGGGAGCTTCAAGCGTTATCAGTATCAACGCAGAAGCTAACGGAGAAAGCCACGGAAAAGCGCAGTTCACAAGACTCGCCACACATCAAATGCGGGGTTAAAAGGGAACGGAATCACTAGGGCGTGTCATCAATCAATCGTAGAACCCTTATCGGGCAAGCTGTTGAACGACCCAACAAAAAACTAGGGACTAAAACCCTGACTGGGTAAGCGCTAGAAATTTAATGGATGACAGCCCCTAGGGGGTCAAGCAAGATTGCCCTAAACCCACGAAGCAAGTTTTATCTAGCCAAATTCTTGGTTTGGGAGTTAGGCCGTAGCAAGCGGAAATAATTGCGGAGAAATATGAACCTTCAATTCAAACACCAAGAAGGTTTCAAACGGACTCATGCTGTACACATAACCATCGTCTCACAGTCAGGTTTGTCTGTTCTGAACGATTCTAGGAAAATTTGAAAAATATTTGCTTTATCCCGATCGGAATGAATCCACGATCGAATCTGACTGTTGCCGTTGTTCTGAGTTTCGTCGGATTCAACGACTGAACATTTCGAGTGATGAATGTCAGAGATAAAAAGTCAGAGATAAAAGTCAGAGATGAATATCAGAACCGGATTATCAAACCGGTTGCAGACTACAGGTCAAAATCCTCAAGATCTGAGTCTACGATCGAAAAATCGAGGTCGCCGTCCTCCGTTAAGTTCAGCTCGGCAGCCAAAGCCAGCGTCTCATGATCCAGGTTGCTTTCCAGGCTAATCTCGGACACATCTGGATCATCATCGTCAACCCCAACATCCAGATCGATCGGCACATCATCGTCGGTACTGAAGGGCAGATCGGTATCATCGCCGCTATCGCTGTGTTCGAGTAAATCCGCAACACTGGCCGCCGGAGAAATAAACACCGGCTCTTGATACAGCGGAGCCGTGAACGTGACCGTCGAACCCAAACCCTCACCCAGACTGAAGAAGTTCACTTCTCCCCCCATCGTCTCAATCAATTTTTGTGAAATGACGAGACCCAGACCGGTTCCACCGTAAGTCCGCGTCCGAGAGCCATCCACTTGGCTGAAGGACTTGAACAGGCGATCTTGCTTGTCGAGTGAAATGCCAATTCCGGTATCGGCAACCTGAATTTTGACCATACCTGGGAGAACGCGATCGCCCACGACAACTTGACGCCGCAGAATTTCGCAGGAAATGGTGATGCCGCCCTCATGGGTGAATTTAATCGCATTACCCACCAGGTTTAACAAAACCTGAAGCAGACGCTGATAGTTGCCGTAGAGCAAGATTTTGTCATCTGTGCGCGGCAGCTTGATCTCAAACGAAAGATGCTTGGTTTGGATTTGCGATTGGGTAAAGTCGCGCAGATGAATCAGCAGTTCTTCAAGGTTGACCGGCTCAAAATCGAGTTCCATTTTCCCGGACTCAATTTTGGCCACGTCCAGAATATCGTTGATGATATTGAGCAGATGCACCGCCGATCGATAGGCTTCTTCAATAAATTCCGTTTGCTCTTCGGGATCATCGGTCATACCGTCCAAAATCAGCTTCAGGAAGCCCATCATGCCGTTGAGGGGCGTCCGCAGTTCGTGGGACGTATTCGCGAGAAATTCACTTTTGAGACGTGACAGTTCTTCCGCCTGAATGCGAGCGGCTTCCAATTCCCGATAGAGCGTGGCATGAGCCGCCGCCGTCCCAATTTGGTTGGCAATTTCTTCGATGATCTCGATCTCGATCGGATACCAAATGGTTTCGGGTTTGCCTTTAGAATTCTGCGGTTTGGCGGCTCGGGATGACGAGGGGCGGCGCGGGACATCCGTTTCGCGATCCAGCACGATCAAACCATTTGCGATGCCTTGATGAGATGTGGCGATCGTAAATCGCGATCGTGGTTTATCGGGCAGCTTCGAGATCGTCGGCGTCAGGTGCAAGATGGCGTGAGCAAACTCTTTTTGAGTGTTGAGTTCAAGCTGCTCGACGCACAATTCAGGATCGGCCTCGCCGTGAGAAGCGACGCAATTCAGCGTTTTGAGATCAGAGGACAGCGTAAAAATATGACAGGCCGAAATATCGAAGGCATCATTTAGACCGTCTGCGGCTTGAGTCCAGACGGTATCAAAATCAAGCGTCTGACGAATTTTGCGGGCAATGTGCGTCAGAAAGCGGGGAAACGAGACTCGCGACAGCAGATTGTTGTTGTCACCGAGATTGGCGATCGTACCGCTGACCGCATATCCGCCGATCGTCCGTGACTCATTGGCGGTAGTAGCCTCTGGCTTGCCTGTGCATGGCAAAAGACGCCCTAGCACCAAGATGCGCTCCGTTGACGTGCTCGCATCCGCGATCGGCGTCAGGGTCAAATCAAAAGATACAACGTAGTGCTGGCAGGTGAACGCCACCACGCGACGCTGGGGAAACCCTTCATTAAAGACGGCTTTAAGGAGCTGTTGATATGCTCGCGGATCACAGGGCTGAAACCACCGTGAAATCGTCGTGACCGACGTGTCTAAAATGTCGTAGGTTGCCGCTTGTTTCCAGTAAAAAGCGACATACTGACCCCGACGATTTTGCAAGAAAGCAAGGTCGGCTCCGAGTAGTGCGAGAGAAGCAGCTTCAGAGGAAGTGACGCCACACAAGCGTGAAGATTCGGACACGTGAGATTCAGCCGAAGAGTTCATCAGAAGGCGGAGAAACGGTCGGACTGAGAGTGTCTTAACTCACAGCAGAACGAGAGCATAACAGAGCGGACGATGTCTTACGAAACCCAGAACATGGGCTATCAGCACCTGTACCGCTTGTTATTAGCTTCAGCATAACCGAACTTTTCGATCTACGTATAGATACTGATTTTGAAGTTTCTCACTCAGAAAATGTACCCCGGCGATCGATTTATGACCTATCAGCATTTGCGAGTCCGTTTTGCGCACGCATCGGGAGATCTCAGGAGATCAATGAGATGCCTCAATGCCTTATAGACCCGATAGATCCGAGAGATTGGACAGATCTTCACTCAATGAGACTTATCTATACATCCATAAATCCATAGTATCGATCTGAACTTTCTAATCATTCCATTCGCCACGCGGAGGAACAGGAGGATTACGAGGCAAGCGGCGACTCAGTTCATCATCACGATTTGCTTCGCCACGTAACCACTGACGCAAAGCCGTCTCGACGAGCTTGCTGGGGTTACTGGTCAGATGACTCATGCGTTCCACGAGTTCTGGATCAAGCTGTACAGACAGCTCCACTTTTTGCCGACCGGAGTCGGAGGCATTTTGTGGAGTAATAGGTTCCGTCATAGTCATAAATGCAGTTGCGGCCGACAAGGAGTGATGAGCGTGTGAAGTGATGTGATCGTGCCGTTAGAGCTGAAATCAACGGAATTCTCCCAGTCCTAGCTCACAAACCCGATTAAGGTTTGGGTTTTCCCCGGCGGTCAACGCTAATTTTCAGTTAGACTAATACCCCCCTCCGGACAGTGGGAGAGGGGTACAGGACAATGAGAGCTAGGATTTGGTTAATGCCATGAGGCGACGACCACCCGTTCCAGAGAATTAAAATTTTGCCTGGAATGAGATTATTCTACCGAGTTGTCGTAGCTAAAATGCAAAACGTTGTCCTCGAATGGTCATAGAGACTTTGGATTAGGACGCCTTATATTCGTTAAACCTTTGCATCTTCGCGGACTAGTTTGTCCCAGCCCAGTTTGTCGAGGCTCTGATTGCGACGTAGGGGACGGGTGGCCAATTCGAGGACATCGCGGGCGTTGGCGAAGCCGTGGATCTGCGCGAAGGTGAATTCGACCGACCATTTGGTCGTAATTCCCCGTGCTTCGAGGGGGTTGGCGTGAGCCATGCCCGTGATCACCAGGTCGGAGTTAAGTTCCTTGATGCGCTGAATTTGGTTGTAGTTGTCGGGTTTTTCGACGATCGTCGGTAGCGGCGAGTTCATTTCGCGGCAGGTTTTTTCGAGCAGATCGAGTTCGGCGCGTTGGTAGCGTTTGTCCATGTAGGGGATGCCGATTTCATCGACGCGCATTCCGCAGCGGATGAAAAAGCGTGCGAGGGAGATTTCGAGCAGGTTATCGCCCATGAAAAAGACCGATTTGCCACGCAGCAGCGAGACGTAATCTTCGATGTTTTCCCAAACCTGACGCTCGCGCTCTTCGAGTCCCTTCGGTTCAACGCCGAACACCGAGCAAATTTTCTCGACCCAGGCTCGGGTTCCGTCGGGTCCGATCGGGAACGGTGCGCCGATCAGCTTGGCTTTGCGGCGACGCATCAGGGTCGTGGCGGTACGGCTGAGGAAGGGGTTGACGCCGCAGACGTAGTCGCCTTCATCGATCGGGGGCAATTCGGTATAGCTTTTCGTCGGTAGCCAGCCTTCGACTTTAATCCCTTGCTTTTTCAATTCGAGATCGAGCTGAGTCACGACGGGATCGGGAACCGAGCCGAAGAGGACGAGCGGCGGATGGTCGATGTAGGGCGTTTCTTCGATCGTCTCGCCTGTGTTGTTTGCGTCTACGATCGAAGTGACATCGGCTTCTTTCGGTTGAGCAAAGCTGGTCAAACGCTGGAGCAGATTGGCCGATTTTTTCGGTTCGGCGGCGGGTTCGATCGCCGGGGACGCTGCGATTTCATCGCGGGTGGGGCAACGCTGCGCCATTGCGGCGAGGACGGTATCTTCGCCTTGGGTGAAGGCATAGTCGAGACCGTTGGCGCGGGCGACGACGATCGGGATATTAATTTCGGCTTCAAGTTTCGGTGCAAGCCCTTCGAGATCCATCTTGACGATCTCGGTGGTGCAGGTTCCGATGAACACAATCACGCTGGGATTGCGATCGCTTTTAATTTGATTACACAGGCGTTTTAGCTCTTCATAATCGTTGAGCTGGGCGGAAATATCCGCCTCTTCCAGCTCGGCCATGGCGTAACGCGGTTCGGCGAAAATCATCACGCCCATCGCATTTTGCAGAAAATAGCCACAGGTTTTCGTGCCGATCACGAGGAAAAAGCTATCCTCGATTTTTTGATACAGCCACGCCACGCAGCTAATCGGGCAAAAGGTATGGTAATTGCCGGTTTCGCACTCAAAGTTCAGCGTATCGGGTTGAGCAGCAACAGTCATCGTGTTTCTCCTGTGTAGATAGTGTCAGTCGAATTTTGGGTCTGTCGATCGAGCGTTTAACGAGCAAATTTAAACTCAGCAAACAATCAGCAAACTGAGATGAATTGCGCGATGGTCGAGCGAATTCGGACGGGACGATCTCGACGGGAAACACGATGTACGGCCACATCGCGTTATGAGTCGCGTGATGGATAGTGTGGATTGCGTCCGGCAAAGCCGATCGTGATGGACGAAAGAGGCGTCAGGAAGGATCGGATCGGATTGGACGATCGCGCTATCACAGCGGGCGATCGTCCCCAATGCCCCTAAACGTGTTGACTATTCGAGATCCGATAGCAGACCTGAAATTTCCGGGTCTTCATCATCGTCATCCGCCATCAACGCACCAAAGGCATCATCATCGATGTCGTCATCATCATCGAGACCGCCGAGACCACCAAGGTCGCCATCGCTGAGATCTTCGTCATCGTCGAGACCACCAAGACCGCCAAGACCGCCGAGATCGTCATCACTGAGATCTTCACCGTCGTCGAGATCGCCGAGACCGCCGAGGTCATCATCACCATCGTCGAGATCGCCGAGACCGCCGAGGTCGTCACCGCTATCGTCGAGATCGCCGAAACCGCTGAGGTCATCATCCGTAGAATCAGAGGCTGAATCGTCATCACCCAGATCACCCAAGCCCAGATCATCATCTGCACTCAGATCATCGCCAAACGCACCGAGATCATCGTCTTCACCGAGGCCATCCTCATCAAGATCATCACCCAATGCACCGAGGTCGTCGTCACTGGAGTCCGCCATGATGTCATCGTCATCATTCAATATGACTGAATCATCATCCTCGGCTTCACCACCGAGCGCTTCACCCAACTCATCGCCACCAAAGTCACCGAAGCTCATGTCGTCATCGTCATCGCTACTCGGCTCCTCTGCGACTTCTTCGACACTGTCTTCAACGATATTTTCGTCGATGTCCTCACTCAGATCGTCATCTTCAAGTTCCGTTTCAGGTTCCTCGTCGAATGGCTCGATCTCGGGTTCCGGCTCGGGTTCCGGCTCGGGTTCCGGCTCGGGTTCTGGTTCGGGTTCCGGCTCGGGTTCCTCGTCTTCGTCCTCCTCTACGGCGATCGCGGGTTCATCTTCAAACTGCATCGATGCCATCGCAGCGGCAGCAGCCATCGGATCAATTTCCACCTCAGCCGGTTCGAGACCGAGCGCCATGTCCGGGTCAAAGTTGAGACCCAGGACTTCGATCAGCGTATCGGGGTCAGGATTGAGCTGCGAGAAGGGCAACATCAACTGAGCAAGCTTGGGTTCAAGGCCGTTGAGTGTACCGAGGATGAAGTACGACGGCGGACGGCGTCCCCCATCCGGGGTATTGACTGCGGCTACTTGCATGTGCAAACTCAGCCAAGAGCGGTTGGACTGGTAGTATTCCAGCCAGGTTTCTTTCAGTGCACTGGTGAAGCTGTCAAAAAAAGCCATTAGTTCTCTATCCCGGAGTTCCTAATCGAGGGGTGTGGGGCGGCATCGCCTGTCAGTAGGCCGAATGAAGGCAAAGAATTAGATTCTATTGATTTTCCCGCCTTCTACTGCATGATACTAGCCCCGTGCTGGCCTCGTGTAGCGGATTCTTCGGTTAGCTTAACGTTGGTGTCTTAAACCATCATTAAATCGAGACTTTCTTCGGCGCTGGGCAGGGGAGCGACCGGGTTTAGATAGAAGTCCGAAAGCAGGGCGAAGAGTTCGCGATCGGGAGCATTTTCGGGGACAACGCCTTCCGGTAGCGCAAGAAGCTGGTCGGCGATATTGAGGTAGTAATCGCACACATAGTTCAGCGATGGATCGGTTTCGGCCATCTCAAACAGGGTTTTGCCCTTGACGCGTGAAACGCGAATGTCTTCAATCAGCGGCAACACTTCCAGTACCGGCATCGGCACGGTTTCGATGTATTTATCGATCAGGTCGCGCTTCGAGGTGCGATTGCCAATTAGTCCGGCCAGACGCAGCGGGTGAGTCCGCGCTTTTTCTTTCACCGAAGCGGCGATCCGATTGGCCGCAAACAGCGCATCAAAGCCGTTGTCGGTGACGATCAGACCATAATCGGCGTAGTTCAGCGGTGCGGCAAACCCACCGCAGACCACATCGCCGAGCACATCAAACAAGATGACATCAAACTCATCAAAGGCGTTGAGTTCTTTCAGCAGTTTGACGGTTTCACCGACCACATAACCACCACAGCCCGCACCCGCTGGAGGGCCACCGGCTTCGACGCAGCGCACGCCGCCGTAGCCTTCATAAATCACGTCTTCCGGCCAGATGTCTTCGTAATGGAAGTTCTTTTCTTGCAGGGTATCGATGATGGTGGGAATCAGGAAGCCCGTCAGGGTGAAAGTGCTGTCGTGCTTCGGGTCGCAGCCGATTTGCAGTACTTTTTTACCGCGTTTGGCGAGGGCGACGGAAATGTTGCAACTGGTGGTGGATTTACCAATTCCACCTTTACCGTAGACGGCTAGTTTCACAGGGTTAAGCTCCTTGAGGGGCGAGAAGGGGTCAATTAATCAGCGTGGTCGGCGGCAAAATCAACGTCGGTTAATTGGGAGGATCGCAACGATCGCAAACCGAGGTGATTTTGGCTGGGGTTAGAGGTGTCTAAAAAGGTGTCTACAAAAAATAGGTCTACAAGGGTTTGATGAATCGCGATGATTTGAACTCGGATGGCTTGAAAGGCCGATCGATGCTTGACATCGGTGCATGAATATCGCAGATGAGTCCTGTCGGATGGGGATGCGATAGGACTCACCTGCTGCCACTGATTATGGGTGCAGTGACCCGCAGAACCAAGGGGGTCAAGAATTGAGATGGGTCGTAATTCAGCTTTTAAAAACGCTGAAGCGATTTTTATCGCTTCTGAAATTTCAGATTGTGTTTAAGTCGGAAATATTCATTTTTTTAAGATTTTCTACAACTATTTATATTAATTAGTCTAAACGGCAAAAATAATTTCACAAAGAAACTTTGAAATTTACGCGGATTGTTACGATCACCTGCTCCTATGCGTGGCGTCTCTCTAAAACTCAGGTGCCATGAAGATCGCGGCGCTTTGATCCGTATCATCCAAGGACGGTTTTATCTTGATTCGCACAGAATTTTTGCGGTGAAAAGTTGGTGGTGTAACGACCCAACGTTTTTTGTGAAGAATCGTAGATTGAGCGAATTTAAGGGTCAGAATTTACGCAGAAGTCCTGAGGGTGTGACGTTATGCGGCGATCGCCTGTAAAACCGTCAGCGCCGCGCCATGTGCCGGAGACGATCGCGGCCAGACGATCGAAGCTGCGCCAAACTCCGATCGCACGGCGTCGATGACCCGATCGCGAAACCCCGCGCCGGATTGCCAAACGCCGCCGATCGTCACAATTTCAAACGGCTGATCGATCGCAAACAATTGACGCGCACAGGCACGAATCGCGATCGCCAGTTCCGTCGCTCCCTGTTCGATAATGGCGCGAGCCACGCTGTCCCCGGTTACGGCCACCCGATCGACGATCGCCGCGAGTGCCGCCAAATCACGCACGGGCAAAGGGTGACGATAGATCGCCATCGCAAGATCGCGGGGCGATCGCGCCTGAAAATGGTGCTGAAACTCATCGAGTAATTGGGTCGTCTGGCCGCGTCCATCGGCGGCATAGAGCGCGGCCTGTAAACCCCGGCGGGCGATATCGTAGCCACTGCCTTCGTCCCCCAGCAGATACCCCCAACCGCCGACGCGAGCCGTTTCGCCGGTAGCGTCGCGCCCGAAGACGATCGATCCCGTTCCGGCGATCGCGGCGATACCGATACCGCTGGCATTAAGTTTGGTGTTGGTGTTGGTGTTGGAATTAATGTGAGAACGGGAGATAGATAGATCTGAATCAACTACATCCACTCGTGCAACACCGCCAGTCAAAGCGATCGCGCAATCGTGATCGATATAAACCCGATCGTGATCGCCCTCGTGAAACGTCCAGCGACACCCCCCGACCGCTTCGGCGATATATTCCGCCACCCAGCCCCGCACAACCGCCACGTCTTCCCGCGACGCGACTCCCGCCAAGCCGAGGCCAATTCCGCCGATCTCTAGGTCGCAGCGGTGAAGTAGATTTGGATTGGTTGGATTGGCTGGATTGGCTTGATGCGTCAACGCTTGTTCGATCGCCTGTTCGATCGCCAGCCGGATATTGGATTGCGCCACCTCCGCGCCGACCGCGTGATAGTTCGAGGCGTGGCTTTCTCCTCGGGCGATCGTCGTACCGTTGGGAGTGAGCAGGACACAGGCCGTTTTCGTCCCGCCTCCATCAATTCCCAACACGCAGCGCGATCGACCGGCCAACTGATCCAACTGATCCGTTTGATTTAGCATCACAATAGAACGATTTAGAGTATTACCCAGAAATAATCGCCCATCCGAAAAGTCGGACTTCTCGCTCTCCCTAGGAACGTTGATTGAGTCGTTACACTCTTAACCCGCCGACTCACCGCCGACCACCACATTCCGAATCCGTAAACTCGGCCCCCCACAGCCCACCGGCAAACCATTTTGTCCGCCTTTACCGCAACCGCCGGACTCATCCCAGACAAAGTCATCCCCGATCGCCTCAATATCCGCCAACGTCCGAAACACGTTGCCCGACAGCGTCACATCCCGCACCGGCTCGGCCAGTTCACCGTTACGAATCTTCCAGGCTTCGCCCGCACTAAAAGTAAACATTTCGCCATTGGTCATGCCTCCGAGCCAATTTCGCGCATACACCCCATCTTCAATCCCGTCGAATAGCCGATCGACCGGCGTGCTTCCCCGCTCAATCCAAGTATTCGTCATCCGCACGATCGGGCTATGTTGATAGCTCAAACAGCGAGCATTGCCCGTCGGAGACTCACCCAGACGCCCCGCCGTTTCGCGCGAATGTAAACGCCCGACCAGCATCCCATCCTTAATTAACTGCGTCGTGGTTGCGGGCGTGCCTTCATCGTCGTAAAAATAGCTGCCGCGATGGCCTTCCGGAGCCGCTCCGTCAAAGATTTGCAAATCCTCACAGCCAAACTGACGCCCGTAGGTCATCACCTCCATTAAATCTGGATTTTCGTAGGCCATATCCGCTTCCGAAAGGTGACCGAATGCCTCATGGACAAATAGCCCAGTCAGGATGGGATCAATCACGACCGTATAGGTATCGCCCGTCACGGTCGGCAAATTCAGCGCATTCACGGCTCGCTGTGAGGCTCCGCTCACTTGCACATCAAGATTAAGCAAATCTTCATACGCACTGCGCGAACCCGTGGTTTCGCGTCCGGTTTGGACGGTATCGCCATCGCGAGCCGTCGCGGCAAACCGCATTTCCATGTCTGTCCAAGATTGGTCAATCCACGTGCCTTCGGAGGTGGCGAGGATGAGCCGTTGGGCGCTGTCGCTGTAGCGAACGGTCGTTGTGGTAACGCGCCGATCGGCGGAATGCAGAATTTGGGTGTAGTGATCGCAGAGGGCTTTTTTGTCGCGCAGGGAAATCAGGCGCGGATTGGTTCCCGTCAACGGCAACACGCACGTTTCACGCACGATCGGGATTTCTGCGAGTTGGGTCTCTTCACAGCCCACCACCCGCGCTGCGGCGATCGCCTCTTCTAAACGTTGCGGCAACAATTCTAAGCGGTTAAAGCTCGCGAATCCCCAGCCGCCCTTATAACAAGCCCGCACCTGACCGCCGATCGCCACCTCTTCGCTCAGGGTTTCGATCTTCTCTGACCTGAGAAAAATATTGGTTCCCTCCGATTCTTCGAGACGAATCGCCAGATAATCCACACGGGATTTGTACCGCGCGATCAGGTCATCGATTTGGTTGCGAGCATCAGCAAGTAACGATGGCATGGGGCGATTGGTGACAGTCTCTGTCAGAAAAAGGACGAAGTCTTTGAGGATTGATTGTAGTAGATCGATGTCACGGGTCACGGGTATGAGCAGGGAGAAAGATGAGTGAACGTGCGGCGATCTACCCATAACATTGGAGCAAATTCGCGAGAACCCACCTTTGCCCGATCAATCAAAATTGGTTATTATGAGTCTGACGGTTCAGATCCTGTTAGAAAACGTAACAACTTGATAACGCTTTTGTGACACGGTTTGACCATTCTGGGGTGGGTCTCAAGCCCTGGACTTTTAGTCCGCACCTTGCCTCTGTTTGGTTAGAATCTACGAAGTCGCCGGGGGATACTCGGAGACTCAAAACGAACGTGGAGGGCGCATCAGACTAGCTTGCTAGCCATGCCCGTTGAAGCGTTAAGCCAAAAAGTAGAGCAGCAGCCTAGTCTGTTTGTCTAGCTTTAGAATCCTCGAACTTAAAGTCCGGGGAGCATGTCAAATGTGCCCTGTTAGGAGCGATCTAGCTACATGGACTACATCGAAAACATTCTGGATGCGATCGGCGAGTGGATTCAACGCGCGATCGATACCTTGCTTGGCCCGTCTGCCGAGCCGGAACCAGAAGCCATTCCGATTCCTGTCGATGATCGACGCTTTCGTTAGGCTTTGGCTTGATTCTGATTCCTTTGCCCAATGCTTGCTTTCGTTTCGCCAGCTTTTATCCGAGTCAACGACTTCATTAGCCCGTGAATTCTGACGTTAATCCTTCATCCTTACGTCAGTTCAGTATTTTAGTGCTTCATGGCCCTAACCTAAATTTGTTAGGCCAGCGTGAGCCAGAGATTTACGGTGCGATGACTCTGGAGATAATCGATCAAAATATTCAGCAGCTCGCCGAAGCTCAACACGCCCGCGTGACCTCGATCCAGTCGAATCATGAGGGCGTTTTGGTGGATGCCATTCAAGCGGCATTTCAAGTCCATGATGGACTGCTGATCAATCCGGCGGCGTATACCCATACGAGTGTGGCGATCCGGGATGCGATCGCGGGGGTGGCGATTCCTACCGTGGAAGTCCATCTCAGTAATATTCACAAGCGCGAGGCGTTTCGCCACCATTCTTACATTGCGCCCGTGGCGATCGGTCAGATTTCGGGCTTTGGGCATCGCAGCTATTTGCTCGGGTTGCAAGCGTTAATTGACTGGTTGCGCGATCGCGATCGGGCGGCGGAACTTCGGTAGGGTTATATTGCGGTCACAATCCATTGAGTATCATCACGGTCAAGGGGATACAGGCCGTAACTCACCGCTAGATTTTGCGTCTTCACGAGGAAGTACATGGCATGAATATTGACGCTCTCAAACAAAATATTCGTTACATTACCAATCCGCAGGGGGAGCAGACGGATGTGCTGGTTCCGCTATCGCTTTGGGATAGTATTTTGCGCGCATTGGGTCAGGATGACGCGATGGATAGCAAGGCGGAGTTGCTTGCAGATTTGAGACAAAGTTTGCTGGAGGCGCAAAGCGGTCAAACGTTGCCGATCGAGGCGTTGTGGGATGAGTTGGAGGATTCCTGACGGCTTTGATGGAAATTCGAGTTACGCCGGTATTCAAGCGTCGTATAAAAAAGCTTCAAAAGCGCTATCGCCGAATTAAGCATGATCTTCGTCCTGTGATTTCGGAGCTTGAACAGGGGAATCTGATTGGTGATCAAATTTCGGGGATTAGGCAGACAGTTTTTAAGGTGCGTGCTGCTAATAGTGATATCCCGGCGGGCAAGAGCGGGGGGTATCGACTGATCTATCAACTCGTGAATGATGAAGTGGTGCTGTTGTTGGTGATTTATGCGAAGTCTGAACAGACAACGATTAGCGCGGCGGAGATCGAAGAAATTATTAAGATGACTCTCGATTAATGTGAGTTTGAGGTGGTGGCTATAGCAAAAAAACGATTAGGTTAGGACGCATCAAAAAACTGAGAGCGTTGAGCGGAGTCGTGGGCGTAGCCTTCGCGCAGCGAATAACGCGGTTTTGGGGAAAGAAGGAGAGGTTCAAGTCAGGGCAAAACATGCCAAAATGACAGACCCAGCGTGAGGACGATCGTGGATGACTGGCCGACAAGACCTCAACAAATGGCACTTTTGGATCGATCGCGGCGGCACATTTACCGACGTGATCGCCCGCTTGCCCGACGGCACAACCCAAACCCATAAACTCCTATCGGAAAATCCCGATCGCTACCCTGATGCCGCAATTCAAGGCATCCGCGATCTGCTTCAACTCGATCCCGGCGAACCAATCCCGGCAGACCAGATCGCCGAAGTGCGGATGGGAACCACCGTCGCGACCAATGCGCTACTGGAACGCAAAGGCGATCGCACCGTACTCGTCGTCACCGCCGGATTTCGTGACGCCCTCCGCATCGGCTATCAGAATCGCCCCGACATTTTTGCCCGCGAGATTATTCGCCCCGAAACCGTCTACGATCGCGTCCTCGAAGTCAACGAACGCCTCAGCGCTGAGGGCGAAAGCCTGATCGACCTCGACACCACCGACCTGATCCCCCAACTGCAACGCGCCTACGACGACGGGATTCGCAGTTGCGCGATCGTCCTGATGCACGCCTATCGCTACCCTGATCGCGAACAGGCGATCGCCGCGATCGCCCACGACATCGGCTTTACACAAATCAGCAGCTCCCACGCCGTCAGCCCGCTGATTAAATTCGTCAGCCGAGGCGACACCACCACCGTCGATGCCTACCTTTCCCCGATCCTGCGCCGCTACGTCGATCGTGTCAGCACCGCCCTTGATCCAGACGGTCACGGCTCCTTACGCCTGCTATTCATGCAGTCCAACGGCGGCTTAACCCCCGCAACCCAATTCCAAGGCAAAGACAGCATTTTATCGGGGCCTGCCGGTGGCATCGTCGGCGCAGTACAAACCAGTCGCCGCGCTGGTTTTCACAAAATCGTCACCTTCGATATGGGCGGAACCTCCACCGATGTCGCCCACTATGCTGGAGATTCGGCGAAACCGGCGGAATACGAGCGGGAATTTGAGACCGAAGTGGCGGGGGTGCGGATGCGTGTGCCGATGATGGCGATTCACACCGTAGCGGCGGGTGGTGGCAGCATTTTGCGGTTTGATGGGTCACGCTATCGGGTGGGGCCGGAGTCGGCGGGGGCGTATCCGGGGCCTGCGAGTTATCGCAACGGCGGATCGCTGACGGTGACCGATGCCAATGTGATGTTAGGTCGGATTCAACCGCAGTTTTTCCCGGCGGTGTTTGGCGCGGCGGGGGATGAGCGGCTCGATGTGGCGATCGTCCGTAAACAGTTTGCTGATCTCGCTCAGGAGATCGCGACACAAACCGGCGATGATCGCAGCTCGGAAGCTGTGGCGGCGGGCTTTTTGGCGATCGCGGTGGAAACGATGGCGCAGGCGATCAAGAAAATTTCGCTTCAGCGCGGTTACGATTTGGCGGGTTATACGCTGTGTTGTTTCGGTGGTGCGGGCGGTCAACATGCTTGCGCGATCGCCGAAGCGTTGGGCATCGATCGCGTGTTTTTGCATCCTTATGCTGGCGTGTTGTCGGCCTATGGCATGGGGTTGGCGGAGGTGCGGGCGTTGCGGGAAACCTCGATCGAAGCGGAGTTAACCGACGCGCTGGATTTAGCGACGCCGATCACGGTGTTAAAACAGGCGATCGAGCAAGAATTACAGCAAGAATTACAGCCGGAAAATCCGCAAGCCTCACGTTTAACCTTTCTCTGTAAAGCGCAGTTGAAATATCGCGGTACGGATACGGCGATCGCGGTGGATTTCGCGGAACCTGCCGAGATGGTGGCGCAATTTGAGCAACAACACCGGCAACGCTACGGGTTTATTTATCGTGACACCGTGTTAATGGTGGAGGCGATCACGGTGGAGGCGATTCGCTTGGGTGAGGCGATCGCCGCCGTGGATGGTGCCGATCATTCGGTTAATACAGGTGTCGATCATTCTGGATTTAGCCCTGAACGGCGGGATCAACCACCGCCATCGGTCGTAATCCCCACGCCGATCGCCACGGTGCGAATGTATGCACGAGGCAAGTGGATCGAGACACCGGTGTTTCAGCGTGAGAGTTTGCAGGCGGGCGATCGGATTACGGGAGCGGCGATCGTCATCGAAGCGATCGGCACGAATGTGATCGAGCCGGGATGGTCGGCGATCGTGGTGGAGTCAGGAAATTTAATTTTAGAAAAAACGTCCCATTCCGATGCCACCGCCGAAACAGAAGTGACGTCACGATCGTCATCCGCGCTCTCAACGAGCAAACCCGACCCCGTACGCTTGGAAATTTTCAATAATCTATTCCGCGCGATCGCCGAACAGATGGGCATCACCCTCCAAAACACCAGTACCTCGGTCAACATCAAAGAACGGCTCGATTTTTCCTGTGCGATTTTTGATAGCAACGCCGAACTGGTGGCGAATGCGCCCCATATCCCGGTGCATTTGGGGTCGATGAGTGAAAGTGTGCAGGCGTTGGTGCGCGATCGCGGCTCCGAACTGCGATCGGGCGACGTCTATCTGTCGAACAATCCCTACAACGGTGGTACGCACTTACCCGATATCACCGTAATTACACCGGTGTTTGCGGATGATTCCGGTGAGTTGTGGAATGGCGATAATTTTTCACAACAAACACCGCTATTCTACGTCGCCTCGCGGGGACACCATGCCGATATTGGCGGCATTACACCGGGGTCAATGCCACCGAATAGCCGCACGATCGACGAAGAAGGCATCTTATTTGATAATCTCCCGCTGGTAAAACAGGGCGAATTTCTCGAAACGGCCATCCGCGATCGGCTCACGCGCGGCGACCATCCCGCCCGCAATCCCGATCGCAATATCGCCGACCTCCGCGCCCAAATTGCCGCCAACACACGCGGCGTCCGCGAGCTGCGATCGATGGTCAACACCTACGGCCTCGCCACCGTTCGCGCCTACATGCAACACGTCCAGAACAACGCCGAAGCAGCGGTTCGACGGGCGATCGCCTCGCTGACCGACGGTGCGGCCTGCGTTGAACTCGATAGCGGCGATCGCATCCAGGTCAAGATCATGGTCAATCAGCGCGATCGTAGCGCCACGATCGACTTTAGTGGCACATCTCCCCAGCTCACGAGTAACTTCAATGCACCGGCGGCGGTCTGCAAAGCAGCGGTGTTATACGTGTTTCGTACCCTCGTCGATGACGATATCCCACTCAATGCCGGTTGCCTCAAGCCCCTATCGATCGTCATCCCGACCGGCTCGCTGCTCAACCCGACCCCACCGGCTGCCGTCGTCGCCGGTAACGTCGAAACCTCCCAAGCCGTCACTGACGCACTCTACGCCGCCCTCGGCATCCTCGCCAACTCCCAAGGCACGATGAACAATCTCACCTTTGGTAACGATCAGTACCAATACTACGAAACGATTTGCGGTGGTGCGGGAGCCGGTAAAGGTTTTGCGGGAGCCGACGCGGTGCAAACCCACATGACAAATTCACGGTTAACCGATCCGGAGGTGTTGGAATTGCGGTTTCCGGTGGTTGTGGAGTCCTTTGGGATTCGTGAACGGAGCGGCGGTGTGGGGCGGTGGCGCGGCGGTCATGGGGCGGTGCGGCGGCTGCGGTTTCGGGAGGCGATGGTGGTGTCGGTTTTGGCGGGGCGGCGGCGGGTCGTGCCGTTGGGGTTGTGCGGTGGGGGTGATGGTTTACCGGGGCGTAATCTGGTGATCGGGCGTGATGGCGCGATCGAGCTGTTACCGGGAACCGTGACGCGGGAGCTACAGGCTGGGGAAGCGATCGCGATCGAGTCTCCCGGTGGTGGTGGGTTTGGTCAGGTGTAATCGATGAAATGGGAATCAAACCCGTTTAATCGAGCAAACAATCGAGTAAATCTTGGATTGTGAGGTCGAGATCGCGGGCAAATTCGGGTACAAGTAGCCGATCGTCAGGCTGATCCAAGCAACCCGTACCGCGATCGGGCGTGTACACCAAAACCGTGAGATCCTCCGGGTCGATGAGCCAGCCCATTTCACCACCGTAGGCGAGACAATGCAGAATATTTTTGGTCGGACGTAGACTGGACTGACCGGGCGAAAGAATCTCGATCGTCCAGTTCGGGGCATGATTAAAAACGTTAGAAACCCGGCCATCGGGTTCACGGGGGATATGCTCCCAGGTGAAAACCGCGATATCTGGAACGATCGACCGATCGCCAAAGGTGCAGCGCAGTTCGGTTCCGGCGCGGGCAATTTTTGGTTGACGCAAAGCCCCATTGATCAACGCTGCGAGTTCAAGCTGAAGGTAGCTATGTTGACCTTGGGGCATGGGCTTTTGCACAATCTGGCCGTTAATTAGCTCGCTCGCCGGTTTGGTTTCGGGCTGGGCGAGAAATTCGTCAAGGCTCAGGACACGTTCGGATGTTTGAACCATACTGTTTGAACGATCGCAGAGCGTGAAAACTGCCATCGTAAATACTGCACACGAAACGATTAAGCGATCGCGGCGATCGCCCGTGCTTCCAGTTTACGCCCACAAAAAATCATGCGACATCACAAGACATTACGAAAAATGTAAACCCGTGTTAGCACTTTCCACGATCGACTCAAACTTGCGCCCCACTGGTTTATAGCTGTAGTTAATCCGCCGAAATCCGCGCAACTGCGAAAAATAATGGCGACTGACTCGATCGCCCGCCTCCGATAACACATCGATCGCAATGCCATCGCGACCATCCTCACGTCCAGAACTGTGGATATAGCGACCCTGTCCGAGATAAAGCCCCACATGGGTCGCACGATTCGCCGTCCCAAAAAACACCAGATCGCCGCGCTCCACCACCGCCCACTCCACCGGATCGAGAAATCCCTCCTGTTGATAGGCATCGCGCGGCAACCAGACCCCCGCCGATCGAAACGCCGCCTGCATCAACCCCGAACAGTCATAGTTCGGCGCAACCGTACCGCCCCAAAGATAATAGCGATGCACCGCCATCGCGCGATAGGTGAATGCTACTGCCGTCGGAATGACTTGGGCAATGCTCGATCGTGATAACGTCGGTGGTTCCGGCAGGTGTGAGACGGGAATGAGGCGATCAAAGTCACATTTCGCCAGCCAGCCCGGATAATCATCTTCCCAAAGCTGCACCGCGATCGCGTCCTCTTCCTGGGTCGAAATATCATGACTCAGGACAAACAGATAACGACCCGCAGCGGCCTGGGTGGCGAGTTTTTGGCAGTCGGGCGTATCGTACAGGTTTAAATCTGTCAAACACTGATACGCTACTACAGCGGAATGAAGGCGAGCACTGTTCATTGACGCGCCTCAAGGCTTAAGAAAATATAAAGCTCCGAGACGATCCTAACAGGAATCGGCAGTACGACACAAGACACGGTCAGATTTGAGGGGTTAAATGCAATCGGCTCCAGGGTTGTGTTTTGTCTCGATCAAATTCTGCAATTCTGCACGCTTAAGTCTGACGATCGTTCAGTCTACGATCTTAAGTCGAACGATCTTTAAATCTGAACCCTGAACCCTGACTCATGACCTTTTTTCGGAAAGACGCCCAGCTCACAGAAATTGGCGACCTGATCCTTCAGGCGACCTGGGATCAATTCCCCCATCTTGCCCAAAATCAAATCGCCCTGACCTGGATCATCTACGAGCCACCGTTGGCGGTGAATACCGGGGGCGCTCTCAGTGCCGAAGAGTTTTGGAAACATCAGCCGCGCGGGTTTCAGTATCGTGGAGTCGAGGCGATTTATCCGGCGAGTGTGGTCAAGCTGTTCTATGTGGTGGCGCTGTATGAGTGGTTTCACGGCGGCATGGCGCAGCGTAGCCCGGAACTCGATCGCGCCATTCGTGACACGATCGTCGATTCGAGTAACGATTCGACCAGCCTACTCGTGGATGTGCTCACCGGCACAACCAGCGGCCCCGAACTGCCGCCGGAACCGTTCGAGACCTGGAAACAGCAGCGCAATATCGTCAATCGCTACTTTAAGCAACTGGGCTGGCCGGAGTTCGACACGATTAACGTTAACCAAAAAACCTGGGGTGATGGAGCCTATGGCCGCGAACGGGCGTTTGTGGGATCGATGCTCGAAAATCGGAACAAGCTGACGACGAATGCGGTGGCGCGTCTACTGCATAGCATCGTGGGTGGGGTGGCGGTATCGCCCCAAGTTTGCCGCGAGATCATGGATTATATGAAGCGCGATCGGCGCCCGCAGGTGCTCGCGGCTGACCCGGAAAATCAAGTCACGGGGTTTATTGGCGATGGGTTGCCGTTAGAAGCTGGGGTCTGGTCAAAGGCGGGCTGGATGAGCCAGGTGCGCCATGATGCGGCCTATGTGGAGTTGCCGGACGCGTTGCCCTATGTGCTGGTGGTGTTTACAGAAGGGGAAGCGCAAAGTAAAAGCGAGACGGTGATTCCGTTTATCTCGCAGCAAGTTGCGTTGGCGATGCGGGAGTTGACGGCGGCGTTGAATGAATCGTGATTCGTTACGGATTGCGTTAACCCAAACTCACGTTCGTTAGCGTGCGGAACCGGCTTCATGAGTTGACTTCCTTCTGACGCACCGGAATCTCGACAAAAAACGATGTGCCGCGCCCGACTTCGGATTCACACCACAGCTTGCCACCGTGCTGATCAACCACAATCTGATAGGAAATCGACAGACCCAGGCCGGTTCCTTTGCCGACGGGCTTGGTGGTAAAAAACGGGTCGAATAACTGTTTGACGATTGTTTCAGGAATACCGCTGCCGTTATCGGCGATCGTGATGCGTACTCGATCGGGGACGTTTGCGTCTTCGTCTGAGGCGATCGGCTCCGTCGTAATCGTGATGGACGGACGACCCTCGGTCTCGCGCAGTTCGTCTTCGGCGTCGATCGCGTTCGCTAATAGATTCATAAAGACCTGATTGAGCGAGCCGGGATAACAATCCACGGGCGGCAGATCAGCATAGTGTTTGATCACCTCAATCCCATTGCCGCTCTTGCCTTTGAGCCGACTTTGGAGGATTAGCAACGTGCTGTCGATGCCCTCTTCTAGCTTGACCGGCTTCATTTCGGCTTCATCAAGTCGCGAGAAGTTACGCAGAGAGAGGACGATTTCGCGAATCCGATCGGCTCCCATGCGCATGGACTCCAACAGCTTGGGGAGATCTTCCTGAAGAAACTCCAGCTCGATCGCCTCAATTTCATCTTCGATCTCTTCACCGGGATCGGGAAAGGTCTCTTGGTAGAGTTGAACCAAACTGAGCAGGTCGGAAATGTAGGTGCTGGCGTGGGTGAGGTTGCCTGAAATGAAGTTGACGGGGTTGTTGATTTCGTGGGCGATCCCGGCCACCATTTGTCCCAGGCTCGACATTTTTTCGTTTTGGACGAGCTGGGCTTCGGTTTGCTTGAGGTTGTGCATCGCGTCTTGGAGCTGCTGCGCCTGGGTTTGAGCCGCGAGGGCAGCGGCGCAGGTTTTGGCGTATAGCTCGGCTTGATCGATCGCGATCGCCAACTGATCCACAGCGGCATGGAGCAGCTCGACTTCGCCATTTGTCCAGGTGCGAGCCTCGCTCCCGTGGGCGCAGACGATCGCGCCAAACTGTCCGGCTCGTGTTCCCAGCGGTAGCACCAGTTGGGAAACAATCCCCATCGATTCCAGCACGCTTTGGGTGTCCGGGTCTTCGTTGGCGATATCGTCGATGCGTATACTTTCGAGCTGGATGATGTGGCGAGAGATTCGCGCTTCTTCGTTGGCAGGAAGATCGCCCAGCCAGGACGGCAAGCCCTCGATCGTGTCTTCGTGGGTGACGGCGAGAACGGTCATCGTGCTTTCGACGGCACACCAGATGTAGTAGCAGCGATCGATATGCAGCAAACTACGAATTTCGCGTACGGCTGTACTCAAAATTGTGTCGAGATCGAGGGTGTTGCGAATTTGACCGGCAAGGCTAAACAGCAGCGATTTACGTCGATAACTGAGGCTGTCGCGCACCCAGATTCGATCCACCGCGATCGCGATGCCATTCGCCACCCAGGTCAAAATATCATGACTATTATCGGGGAGCGTTCTCGCGCTTGCGAGCACCAACACGCCGATCGGTCGTGCCTCCACCACGAGGGGATAGCACACCACTACATTGAGATAGTTTTGGTCCACCCACTGCGAGACCCGATCGTTAAATTCATAGGTCGGAACGGACTCGGGGGCGGGAGTTAAGGGAGGGTCGCCCACCGCGTTGCGGCTGGAGCGATCGGGCTGCATGGTTCCAAATTGACTGATGCAGTATGGATGTGGGGTTTGAGCAACCCAGCCGATCGTGGTTTCCCCCCAGGCCACGCGATCCGGAAAGAGATCTTCGGGGAACGGTTCGCCGGACAGAGCCGCTAGCGCTAACTGAGGATGATTTTCCACGCTAGGCTCGTGGGTATCGTCGATCGTGGAGGGGCGAGGTGTGATCGTGTCGTTGGGCAGATGTACATCGCGATCGATCAGCCAAATGCCGACGGAGATCGCGGCCAAATTATGTTCAAGCGCACTGGCACACAGCTCAAGACTCCGTTCGAGCGGTTGACTTTGACCGAGAGCCGCACTCACCGCCGTGACCAGTGCTGACGTATGAGCCCGCTCAAAAGACGCTTCCTCGCTGTGTTTGCGCTTGGTGATGTCGTGGAAATAGATCGAAATGCGACCGGGAGCCGGGTACACGTGAACATCCAGCCAACAGTCGAGGGTTGTATCAAAATGCTCGAACTGTCGGGCGCGACGCTGAAAGACGGCTTCGCGGCTGTAGCGCTCAAAGTCCGTGGCTTGCAGACCAGGGAAGCACGTCCATAGATTGCGGCCGATCGCCGTGTCGCGATCAATTTTCCAGAGTTCAGCCGCGTGGGCGTTGAGGTAGGTTAACCGCCACTCATCATCAACCGATAGAAACGCATCGGTCACGCGCTCAAGAATATCGACGATGCCCTGATAGGACGGCAGCGATCGCAGGATTTTCTCAAAACCCGCACGATTTGGCCTTGGCGGTGCGATTTCCTCCGCGATCGGCTGTGTCAGATTGGCTCCAAACGCCTGGAGCGATCGCAACATACCCGTCGCCTGCCGCCCTAACGCTTCGAGCGACTGTTGCTGCCGATCACTCAGGTTTTTGGCCTGGAAATCAAAAACACACAGTAGGCCAACTTCTGAACCGGCAGGCGAAAAGAGGCGAAGACCCATGAAAAAACGTACCGGCGAATTGACGGCCAGCAAGTGATTGTTCGTTGCCTTGTCCGGTGTCGGAGGCGGCTGAATCAGTTGAAGCGGCTGAGTCGGATCTAAATTCAGATCTGGACCGACGGTCAGCCCAGCCCCTGAAATCTCAAGGCTGGGGTTGGCGGTAAATTTCAGTTCTCGACCGGCTTGCTGGGTTAAATCCGCAAAACTGGGCATCACGTACAGATCGGCGATCGTGATGATAGTGCGTTTCGGATACAGCGCCATCGCCGCATTTCCCACGCCAAAACTAGCCTCTCCCGGCGGCGCTTCCAGATTGTGCGCCACGATCGTCGGTTCAGCCGAATCCTCGCCGAAGATAGTCGCGAAAGCCACAGGACTATCACAAATTTGACTGGCCAGCAGAGTCAAGTCCTCGAATAACAAACTTGCTCTGCCTGTGTAAAGTTTGATCATACGAGGGCGATCGCGATCGTGGGGAGAGTGTGGCAACGGTGTTGTCATAACCTCAACGTCTTTGCGGTCTGCTATGGATAGTTAAGCAAAACCGTGGCGTGGTATGCCTGAAGGCCGATGTTGGCTGACAATGGGAACGAAGGACGCTCCAAATACGATAGAGATCGCTTAATCCATGATCTGAAATTGCCAAAGCCTATCAGATATCAGAGAAGCGGGAAACGGTCACAGGGGTCAGTCGTTCCTCGATTGATTGATACATGGCTTGATACATACTGTTCTGTCAGTAGGCTCGCGGCGGGCTGTTTTCTGAGATCACTCGATAACGCCAAACATTAAACCGATATTGATCTAACAAAATTTGGATTATTATTACAGGCTGCATCACGGCCAGAGAACCAGAGAACCTAAAAGTGTCAAGCGCTTTAACAATATAGATCTGAGTAGATCCAAACATGGCCATGAAAAACGAACACCCTCAAATCAGAGAGACGAACAACATGCCGTAAAGATTCAAGGCACTTCTCATATCTCCACGATTTTAGCTTGATTTTCAGTCGGTATAATTACGATCAAGGGCTTTCATCCTGCCTCGCCTCTCGGTAAAGCGGGTTTGTCAATACTTTCTGACCGAACTTTCTGATCGACCTCTCGCGAATGTCACACTCTAAATCGAGGTGTGGCAGGTAATTTCAACTACAGCGCGATCGCAATTGCCACCGAACGACGACAGGACATTAAAAAACGACAGGACACCATAAGATATGTCAACTACGCGCCCGCCGACTGTATTGGCTGTTGACGACAGCCCAGTTATGCAAAAGACCATTCAAAAAATTCTGGGTCACACCTACCGTGTCTTGAGCGTTGACAATGCGCTCGATGCACTCAATACGATTTACAACGAAAAAATTTCGGTCATGTTATTGGATGTATCGATGCCGGATATTGATGGTCTCGAAGTCTGTCGAACCATTCGCAGCTTGCCTCAGTTTGTCGGTTTACCGATCATCATGGTCACCGCGCGAGATAAGGCATTCGATCGCGTCCAAGGCAAGATGGCAGGCGCGACCGAATACCTAACGAAACCCTTTAGCCCCGAAACGCTACTGGAAATTGTCGAGCGTTACGTTTAGATAGCGAGACAGCATTCACATCACCAACGTTAATTAAAACTATTAAAGCTATTAAAACCCTCAAGCTTAATTAAGACCGCCAGGAGATAAGTCGTAACGATTCCTGATCTTTTTTCTGCGGCAACAGTCCTTAGCTCATTCCTATTTTTACTCCTACGCCCGAGTAGCCCCCATTTATGTATCAGTCGCCCAATCCCTTTGATGGTCAGTCATCAAACCCATTCAACGATTCGGGAATTCCGACCGATCCGGTCTTTCAGCGTCTCGATGACGATACGCCTGCACCCACAACCATTCAGCAAAGTGACGTAATGCCCCAGCTCAAAAAGCTCTATATTGCACTGATTGCGGGTGGGTTAATTA
Organism: Geitlerinema sp. S16; assembly: GCA_011390275.1. Classification (GTDB taxonomy): domain Bacteria; phylum Cyanobacteriota; class Cyanobacteriia; order Cyanobacteriales; family Geitlerinemataceae; genus RDYZ01. The sequence continues at coordinate 7,881 of JAABST010000022.1, read as the reverse complement.
TCGGGCTGATCATTTCGATCGCCGTGCTGCGCGTCATTAACCACTTTGGACTGAGCGATGCGCCCCAGCCCAATAGCGAATTGGTGAATTAATTCATAAATTAATATGAATTAATATGAATTAATCCGCGTGTCTATCAAGCAACAAAATTAGGCCACGCGCGACTTCACGCCCCCATTGCAGACCCATTGCAAACCCATTGCAAACCTATTGCAGACCTGTTGAAAACCTGTTGCAAACCTATTTCAGCTCCATCGCCATGCACGTCCGGATCGAGAATGACATGCTGTATATCCACGCAGACCATGTGCCGCCCTTTAAGAAAGGAGGGCCAGTGGTACGGAATAGTTATTTTTGGGCGATGAAGTCGATCTGTGATTTCACGCCGCGATCGGGCGATTGGGAATTTGATCGATCGGTCTGGGTGGCGCTGGCGCGAATGCTGACCGCATTTGCCGAAAGTGGCTATCTCGGCCTGAGCGAAACCCAGCTCGAATTTGAACCGGGCGAACCGATCCCGGACGAGCTGCGATCGTGTTCTACCGTCCTCTGAGCGATCGCACCTAGCGGCGACGCACCGGACGCCCTGCGAGAGCATTCCCCAGATGCGCGTACGCCTCGCCATAGTTCGGATCAAGCTCGATCGCCGTCCGCCACGCATCCATCGCCAACTCTGTCTCACCCTGGGCGTAGAGCAGCAGCCCTAGTCGGGTATAGATTAGCGGTGATTCTGGGTCAAGCTCGATCGCCAGCGTGTAATAGTCATTGGCGTTGCGATATTCCCCCATCTCGACGAACATGTCCGCCATGCCCACATAGCCCAGCGGGAAATTTGGCGCAAAATCGATCGCCTTTTGATATGCATTAATCGCATTGGCGATCGCCCCGTCATCGGCGTAAAAATCACCGATGCTGAAATACACCCGCGCCAGATCGTAGACCGGAATTGTGGGATCGCTTTCCGCCAATCGCAGCGCTGACCCGTACGCCTGTTGCGCCGCCGCCGCATCGCCCGTCTCGCGATAGGCATCACCGATCGCCACGAAGTAGGTCGGATCGCTCGCATCGAGCGCGATCGCCTGCTCGTAGGACAAAATCGCCGACTCGGCATCATTGGTCGCCGCCAAAGCCAGACCATAGGCGTAATGCACATCGCCACGCCGATCGCCCGTCCGCTCAATCGCCTGGAGCAAGACCGGCATCGCCTCGTCATAGCGATTTAGCCGCACCAGCGCCAACCCCAAATCGCCATAGGCGTCATCGGCGCTGCTGTCGAGATCGATCGCTGTACTAAGTAAATTGGCGGCTTCACGATAATTTTGATCGGCCAGTTCGATCGCACCGAGGCGACGATACGCCGGGACAAATCGACGATCGGCGGCGATCGCGTCGCGTAAATACTGTTTCGCCTCGCTCACGTCGTCCCGGCTCTCGGCAAGCATCGCCAAATTGTAGTGGGGCGTTCCGAGTCGGGGATTGGTGGCGATCGCCTCTTCGTACGCGGCGATCGCGGCATCAAGCTGACCATTGGCACGCAGCGCCACCCCGAGATTATTGAGCGCATCGCCGTAGCCTGGGCGAATATCAAGCGCCAGCCGATAGGCCGTAATCGCCGATCCAAACTCGCCTTGCTGGTAGAGCGATCGCCCGAGATAGTTATAGGCTTCGTAGTCCGACGGATCGAAATAGAGGACTCGGGTAAACGCATCCGCAGCGCCGCTATAGTCCCCGATCGAAAACAGATCTACGCCCTGGCGATAGGCTGCCGGTGCATTGCCATAGATTTGTGCAATTTGCGAGGTTTGTGCAACTTGCGAAGTTTGTGCAACTTGCGAGGTTTGCGAAATTTCTGAAACTTGGGCTAGCTCAACCATCGATCGATCCGGCTCCGCCCACCGCGTTTCGGCTCGGACAGCCTGAACTTGGGGCAAAATTAGCGCCAGGGTCGAGAGGGTCGTTGCTAACGTCCATCGCTGGGAACGCAGATCTCTCGATCGCGATTCGTTCGATCGGGCCACAGGCATCGCTCAACCAGCTCCATAAGACAAATACAGGTTCTTCACGATTGTGCAATGTTGCCTGCATTTCTGCCACTTTTGCGTCATTTCCGCCCTTAAGCCACGATCGTAAACGTTGAATTTCGTTTAGAGCTTCATGCCTTCTGAGGTCACATTACTTTTACCTCTAGCTGAGATTGCTGTCCTGGATATTTGATCCCAAAAAAAAGAGGAAGATTCTCCCCAGACAAAACAGGAATGCTGAACAAGCTTTTTTATGCTAGCCCAGCATTCCTACTGCTAATTATTGATATAGCTTTTGAACTTCAGCCCAAAGCCATTGGGCGACTAACTCATCCCACCTTCTTCGCCCAACTGCTTGAGATGAATATGCTTGCGCCCGAGTGAAATTTCAAACTCATCACCGGGGTTTAAGCTCATCTGCTTTGTATAAGCAGCACCAATTAAAAGATTTCCGTTAGATTGAACGCTAATTTTGTAGCTCGCACTTCTTCCCCCTCGACCATTAGAACTCTGTTTACTATCGAGTTCAATTCCCTTCGCCTCAATTAGGGCGTTGTAAAACTTCATCATATTGACGCGTTCTATACCGTTTTTGGTAACCGTATAGTAGCCACAGTGCCGTGCTTTTTCTTCTTTTGGAAGATCTCCCAGCGCTTGTACTTTTTCTAGAAGCTCAGAACCACTCAACATCTTAGTTAATGATTGACTCATAATGTTTTCCTCTTGAGACAAATGACGGCCACTTTCGGAACAATCTTGATTATAGCTTTACAACGAGTCTGCCGAAACGTCCTCCTCTGTATCTTGACTCTAACTGGTCGATTTTGGCAATCCTCTTTGAAGTTATCAGTGTGTTTATTAACTTAAGTTAACAACCCGAATTAGCTTCGATAAAATTTAATTTTAAAAGGGCGTATTCACCATGTATGTAAATCATAAAAAACACAAGGTTTAATGCAAGAAATATACTGGCTTTTAATCTGGCAAGCGAATGCACCTGGCTGCCTTTACTTGAAACATCATGAATCGTAGTGAAATATAGTTCAAAAAGACGACTTATGATTTTGAGATTTTTATTTTAGATAAAAATAGATGTTTTTTTGTGCCTAACGTGCTTAGTATTACAACAGGAAAGGACTCTTCTTATCTCTTTGGAGTTACATTTTTTGTTTTTTCTATAGTCGCTTAATTTAATTTTAAAAACAAAAAAACAAAGTTTTATTTTGCAATACTTACAAGATGTTCATGATTTTAAATAATTATTTTTTAATTATGAGAACAGAGCATCACTCTCCTTGTCTTTTTGTTTTGATTTGAATTTCATCGGTGTTCTGTTTTTGTGATTTCCCTGATTTGTGACTTCAAGTTTTACAGTTAGTCATATCAAAATTGATAGCTATTGCTTGATCCCTGCCTTTTTCTCGTTTCTTGTTTGGTGTGATGGGAGAAATACCTGATCGCGCCATAGAGTGACCAGACTCTAGCGCTCAGGCTGATATTAAGGATCAGTCAAAGGCCTCTCATGTCAGAGTAAAGCGAAATAAACAGTAGATTGAGTGGATTTAATTAAAATGGCGGGCGGGGTCGATCGCGCTGGTGATACGAAATGAGTCGCACCGTTGAAGATGACCCGCTTTCTAGGTCTCTTCCCGTATCGGATTGCGGTAATTCAATAACCTTGGTGTTAGGAACCCCGCCGTTTATGCCGATCGTTAAATACAAATCCGAATTTGTGACGCCGTTAACCACCGCAAAGCGATCGCTATTCGTGATGGCCGCTTGTGATTGCTATTCGTGCATCAATATATATATGCTAGTCTTCGACATTTCACACCCATTTATGACTGCCGAGTTTCCCGCGATCGTTGGATTTAAACGCGCACTGATCATCACGTTAGTGCTGTCTGGCGGTGCAATTTTCTTTAGCTCGACCCTCTCGTTCCTCGCGGGGCATTTTCCCTTTGGCTTTATCGCGAGCTTTGTGTTTGTCTTTGCAGGCGTCTCTCTACAGCGTCACACCTACTTCCGGCTCGATCGCCACGAGCTGATTGTCTACAAGCCCACAGGGAAGGAAGACTATCGCTGTGCGCTGACCTCCCCGCGTGATTTAGACATTGATTCTGAGACCGATGACGTCTATCTGCTGTCTGCGGGCGATCGTCGTAAGGTTCCGCTCTACCGCTGGCTAGCGGAAGATGAAGACTGGGAAACGTTTCGGGCGCTGGTCACGGCCACGTCTCACGATCCTGGCGAAGCGGTCGAGACACCCGTAAAAGAGATAGAAGAGAATACGGCGATCAATGTAGATGCAGAGGTCTTGCGGGCTTCGGTCACGCCCAGCGATCCAAGCGCAGCGGAATCCCCATCGGCCTCTGATCCGTCTTAGGGGCTGTCATCAATTAAATTTGTAGCCTTTATTCAGTAAGGGTTTCAGCCCCTTTTATTTTTGTTGGGTCGGGCGTTCAACAGCTTACCCCGTAAGGGGTCTGGTGCTAATTGATGACACGCCCTAATCTCTCTGAGCTGGAATCGGGTCAGTCTGTGGCTTAGATCCGTCTTTGAGTGTGAGACTGCGATCTCTTTGCTCGAAGCTGCGTTCGATGGTGATGCGCATTCGTTTCGCCATCCCGCTATCGTAGATGAAACGTGCTTGGGGGATTTGAGAGCCTGTTTCTTGTTTCCTGCCGTTCAGGTTTGGGGTTCCCGATCCTCTAGGCGCGGTTGAGATTATGATATTTGTTTGATATCTGTTCGGGAATTATTGGATCTCGAATTGTTCTAGGCGTCATTTTTTGCGTGTTGCTGCGTTATGGATCTTCTGCGATCGCTCCCCATTGGTCTCTATCTTGAACGCCCGAGAGGCTGGCTACATCGCCTAGATTCTCGCGTCAAACTGGGCTGGCTGATGAGCTTTTTGCTAACGCCCCTGGTGGCCAATACTCCGTGGCGTATTACCTTGGTGATCCTGTTGGTGGTCATTGCGCTGTCGTCGCGTATCCCGCTGCGGGTGTGGCGCAAGCAGGTCGGCTGGTTGGTTTTATTTTGCACGATGTTATTCGCGATCGGAGCGATCGCGCCAGATGGCTTGACCGATACCCACCAGCAACGCTTACCCGCCGACGAATTGACCTTCGATCTCGCTCCCGTCAAACTCGCCCCCAGCCCAATCCGCAATCCCTGGTACGACCCCTTTGGCTTCGGCGCTGCGCCACCTTCGGCAACCTCCTCGCCCTCGATCGAGCCGATCGCCATCGAACTGCCCCAGCCGACGGACTATCGCTACATTTATTTTAAACAAGGCCCGATCACCGTTACGCGCCGATCGCTCGAACTCGCGATTTATCTCAGCACCTTGGTGTTTACCCTACTGTTCAGCACCAATTTATTTTTGCTGACCACAGCGCCCGAAGCGATTACCGCCGGACTCGAAGATTTGATGCTGCCGTTACGGCGCTTCAATATCCCCGTCACCGAGTTGGCGTTAACCCTGACGCTGTCCCTACGCTTTTTGCCCCTCGTCCTCGAAGAAATCCAAAATCTGGCGCGATCGATTCAAACGCGGGCGATCGACTGGCGCAAGCTTGGGTTTTGGGGCGGGGTGAAAACCGGGCTGATTGTAGTGGATCGGCTACTCGAAAATCTGCTGTTGCGTGCCGAGCAAATGTCTGGCGCGATGGCGGTTCGAGGGTTTACCGCGCCGGACACCCATCGCGTCCTCTGGCACGAGTCGAAGCTACGCACGCTCGATAGCGTGGCGATCGTTCTGATGCTGATCATTTGGAGCGTGCGGATTGTTTGGGGTGGTCCGGGTTGGAGTTAGCTGGATTGGCTGGATTGGCTGAATGGAGCGGATTGGATTGGTCGAGATCGCAGCAGCGGGCGATGATTGCGAGCTTGCAAGGGTCGCGCATTGGCGGGGATGGCCTGGGTGAAGCGATCCACCTGGGCGATCGAGACCATGAGCGGTTCGGCGCAGAGTAGCCAGGTGACCGGTTCACGGCAAGGCGGTGTCGTTAGAGAGCCGTCATAGCGGTAGAGACGATCGAGCTGTGCGGGTAAAAGCTGGCTCGCGTCGATCGTGGTGTCGCGATCGTGGTAGGTTTCGCCGATCGTCATGGGCAGATGCGCCCAAATCGGCACTAAAACGTCGTTAGTTTCCCCCAATTGCAGCAACACCGCGAACACCAGCAACGCATCACTGTCATGACTTTTGTGAACGAAATGACATTCCATCGCCTGCGCTTGACCCGCGATCTGATGCTCGCTCGGGCTGTGGAAATGAAATTGCAACAGGTTAAAGATTTGGCCGTCGAGGGTTAGGGTGCTGCCCGGAGCATAGTTGAGCTGAATCGTTTGGCCGGTATGGATCATCTCAATGGGCGTCGATCGATAGTGGATCTCTGGCGGGGCGAGGCTGGCGGGTCTGGCGTCAACCAGATCGATCGGCGATTGACGTTGCCCACGCGAACAGGCGGCATAGTCGGGACTGAGTTCGCTCCAATGTTCGGGCGAGGCCGATCCGGTATAGCCCCAACGGTGGCGATCGTCTTCTGCGGCCAGTACTGCGGTCTCGAAGCGCGTTCCGAAGCCAACTGTTCCGAGGCCAATTAATCCAAACTTTAGAAAGGTACGTCGATCGAGCGTCATAAATCGTAATATCAAATCGTAATTTTGAAAATAATCAGCTCGAAATTTTGAAAATAATCAGCTCGAAATATCGCCACTCGACAGAAGAAATTGTGACGTTGTTGAGGTCTGTTTTAAAGGTGAATTAGAATAAGGCTGGAACGGTCTAACCGTAATAACCTTCACGCTCATATTGCTTATCATTTTATAAGCCTTAAAACTATGCTTCAACTATGTTCTCGTAAAGCTCTCAAGTATGGTCTGATTACCGGCGTGGTATTCGCCGTGTTTTTCTCCACGAGCTGTCAGCTTAATGCTCAACCGCGTGGCAATGCCCCTGGTTTTGGGATGCACGATCGCCCCGGATTGGGTCGTGGCATGGGCGGCGGGATCGGGGCTGGAATGGGCGGTGGCATGGGTCATGAATCCTGTGATGATGACGATACGGACATCACAAAAGCCCCTATGTGGCGCGATCTTGAACTCTCGGCGCAACAGCAGAGTGACATTCAATCTCTACATACGACCTTTTGTGCGGAGACGGAAAGCCTACGCGATCGCGCCGAAGCTGATCGCGAAACGACGCACAATCTGTTCGCGAGCGACGCGAGCCGCGTCGATCTAGAGCGCCAATATCAAGAGATGAGCGCAAACATGACGGATTTCCGCGATCGCATGTTTACGATGATGCTCGATGTTCGCGATGTCTTAACCCCGGAACAGCGCGAGCAGTTCAGTGGAATGATGGGCGATCGTATGATGGGCGATCACGACATGATGGACGATTTTGATGAAGATCACGATCGTTTTCGCGGCGGCGGCAATCATCCAATGATGCATGACGACACTGAAGATGACAGCCAATCTCGGCGAAATGAACCTCGCCGCGATCGCTAATCGTTACGTTTCTCACATCGACTTTCTAACATCGGCATACCCGCTTAAGCTTGAAGATTCTCTTCAATAAAGCTGAGTGAAGCTGAGTGAAGCTGAGTGGATTGAGATTCATTCAGCGAAAACCTCAATCAAAATTCGGGAAATATTCAAGGATATTTCCACGTTTTTTTGCATATGTTTGATCTGGTTTAGCGATTCATATTTGTAGTCAGTTCAATCATTTTTAGAACAGACTGAGAGCGTTGAGCGGAGTCGTTGGCGTAGCCTTCGCGCAGTGAATAACGCGGTTTTCGAGCCAGCAGAACAGAGTCAACATGTCTCGTTTTTTATTGAGCCG
>JAABST010000021.1 GCA_011390275.1 Geitlerinema sp. S16 | reverse complement strand
AAAATAGCTCAGTGCCAGGTCTTCTCTTCTCAAAAGGCAGTTAATCATCACGATTAATTGCCTCTTGTTCTATCTCCAGACTAATTAAGTAGCCCATTTGAGCTACTTAATTAGTCTGGAGCTTAACGACGTAGCGCTTTTTCTAGCTTGGCGATATCGAGCTTCGTCGTGATTACGGAGTCTGGATTGAGGCTGATCGAATCGATACCCAGCTCGACCAGGAAGCGGGCGAACTCGGGATAATCGCTCGGCGCTTGACCGCAAATGCCGATCTTGCGACCGTTAGCTTTTGCTTTTTGAATCGCTATCCGCACCAGGGCTTTGACAGCTTCGTTGCGTTCATCGAAAATGTGCGCGACCAAGGCCGAATCACGATCAAGCCCCAAAGTAAGCTGTGTCAAATCGTTCGAGCCGATCGAGAAGCCGTCAAAAACAAGGCTGTACTCGTCCGCCAGGATGACGTTACTCGGAATCTCGCACATGACGTAGACTTCCAAGCCATTTTCGCCACGCTTGAGGCCGTGTTTTTCCATCTCGGCGATCACCTTGCGGCCTTCCTCCGGCGTGCGGCAGAACGGAATCATCGGGATCACGTTTGTTAGACCCATTTCGTCGCGTACCCGTTTCAGCGCCACGCATTCCAGGCCGTAGGCATCACGATAATTCGGATCGTAGTAGCGGGAGGCACCACGCCAGCCGATCATCGGGTTTTCTTCCTTCGGCTCGAATTGACGACCGCCCAACAGGTTGGCGTATTCGTTGCTCTTGAAGTCTGACATACGCACCACGACCGGATTCGGGTAGAATGCCGCCGCGATCGTACCCACGCCCCGCGCGAGTTTATCGACGAAGAAATCGGACTTGCGATCGGCAGGATACAGCACCGTCAGCTCGTCAATTTCTCGTTTCACCGCCGCATCTTCCAACTCATTGAACTTCATCAAGGCCAGTGGGTGCGCTTTGATGTGGTTGGCGATAATGAACTCCAGCCGTGCCAGACCGACGCCATCGCAGGGAATCGACGACAAACCGAAAGCTTCCTCGGGGTTGCCCACGTTCATCAGGATTTTCGTGTTCGTCTCCGGCAGATTGTCGATCACCGTTTCTTGCACTTCAAACGGAACCAGGCCATCGTAAACCCGGCCTTCTTCGCCTTCCGAGCAGGAAATCGTAATCGCGCGTCCGGTATGAATCGCGCCGGTGGCATTGCTGCAACCAACGATCGCCGGGATACCCATTTCACGGGCAATAATCGCCGCATGACAGGTGCGTCCGCCTTGGTTGGTGACGATCGCGCTGGCCTTTTTCATGATCGGCTCCCAATCCGGATCGGTCTTGTTCGTCACCAAGACTTCACCGTCGCGGAACTCCTCAAGATTATGCACATCAAGGATGACGCGGGCATTGCCCTGGCCGATCGCTGAACCAACCGCACGCCCCGTAATCAGCACATTGCTCGTGCCTTGCAGCTTGTAGTTACGCAGGACGCTGCTGGATTTTTGCGACTCCACGGTTTCCGGTCGCGCTTGGACGATAAACAGCTTGCCGGTTTCGCCATCCTTCGCCCATTCGATGTCCATCGGCGTGTATTGGCCACGGACTTCGCTGTAGTGATCTTCGATGATGCAAGCCCAGCGAGCGAGGGTCAAAATCTCGTCATCATTAATCGAGAATTTACCGCGTTCGGAGTCGGGAACCGAGACATTTTTGGTTAACTTGCCGCCGCCCGGATCGTAGATCATTTTGATCTCTTTGCTGCCCAGGCGTTTTTCAAGAATGGGCTTAAAACCATCTTGTAATGTTGGTTTAAAGACGAAAAATTCATCCGGGTTAACCGCACCCTGGACGACATTTTCTCCCAAACCGTAGGCCGAAGTGATCAGCGCCGCATTTTTAAAACCCGTTTCCGTATCGATCGAGAACATCACGCCCGATGACGCCAGATCCGATCGCACCATTTTTTGCACACCAACCGATAGCGCCACTTCAAAGTGATCAAAGCCTTTGATCGTGCGGTAAGAAATCGCGCGATCGGTAAAGATCGAAGCAAAACAGCGGTGACAGGAATCGAGCACGCTTTTGACGCCATGCACGTTTAGATAGGTTTCCTGTTGACCGGCGAAACTCGCATCGGGCAAGTCTTCGGCGGTTGCACTCGATCGCACCGCTACATCGGTATCGTAGCTATAGTCTTTGCAGGCTTCGCGATATTCTTCATCAAAGCGATCGCAAAACTGATCATCCGCGCCGTAGCGTTCACACAGTTGATGATAGGCCGTTGAAATCGCGAGATCGAACTCTTTTGGAAACGGCGTGTTGAGCATTAACGCGCGAGCTTGTTTACCGCATTTCCGTAAACTTTGAACATTCTCGACGTCTAGACCGGCAAAAATTTCGCGTAATTTTACTTCTAAACCCGCTTTTTTCACAAAGTAACGATAAGCATACGCTGTCGTTGCAAATCCGGTCGGAACGCTAACGCCTTTTGCATCAAGATTCTGAATCATTTCGCCGAGGGAGGCATTTTTCCCACCGACGTAGGGTATATCGGAAATCCCGACTTCTTCAAACCAGAGAACAAAGCTTGTTTCTTTGCCTTCTGCTGTTTGAGCCAGAGGAGCATGAGAGATCATAACTACCTTTCTCCATCAATCATTCTCTATGTATTTAATCCTATCGAGATTATGTTTATGGTGAACATTGTCTCAATGTTTATTGACTTCATTTCGTTATATTTAGAAGGTGTGAAGAATTAGTTTGAGTTTGATATTTTGGGAATAGCTTTGTCACTTTTTCCGTCTGAGAGATTGTGATGCTTCTGGATCAGGTTTTGCGTGCTGCAATGTAGTGGGTTTGTAAGACTGGGCTAAAATCGTCCTGGCTTGAGCGGATTGTCACTGTGATCTGGCATCAAGCACCCCGCAGATCTGGAATTCCCATGCAGTCAGTTTTCGCCGGTTTCACGCTCCTATTGCTCGCTTCTGCAAGCGCGATCGCGGCGATTCCCCCCGAAATCGACCCCATCGTTACCGTCGAACCCACATCGAATCGTCCCGCCATTGACGCCCCGCTGACGACCGATACCGTGCCGGGTATCCGCGAATTTGTGGATGTTGCACCCGATGATTGGGCGTATCAAGCGCTGCAACGCTTGAGGGAGCAATATCAATGTTTGGAGGGCGATCGCGATGGCCGGTTTGATGGGGCGCGATCGCTCTCACGCTATGAATTCGCAGCAGGGTTAAGCCAATGTTTACAAACGATCGAAGCGAGATTCGCGGCACTCGACGCCGCGATTACGGCTGAGGCCGAAACCTGGCAGACGATCCAAACTCTACAGCGCGATTTTGCGAGCGAACTGGAGGATCTGAACGGCGCGATCGAGACAGTCGAAACACGGCTAGAGACAATCACCGATCAGCAATTCTCCACGACCACCGTCATGGGTGGGGAAGCGATTTTTAGCGTCGTGGGTGCAACCGGTGGCGATCCACCGGGCAACGGCGATCCGAGTACGACGCTAACCTATCTCTCGCGGCTCGGGTTTGTGTCGTCATTCACCGGGCGCGATCGCCTCCGGCTCGAACTGCTCGCGGGCAACTTCAGCGATCGCGGCTTGGCGAATCCCGATCGGTTTAACACCGACATGGCGCTGCTCTCGTTTCAAAGCGATACCGATAGCAGCGTTCGCCTCAGCAAATTGGAATATCGCACCGCGATCGGCGATCGGCTCGTGGTCACCTTTCGCCCCGTTGGCTTTAGCCTTAGCTCTGTCCTCACCGCCAACTCGCCCTACTTCGATGCTGGACGCGGCTCCCTCTCACGCTTTACCGAAGCGAACCCGATTTTCAAACTCGGCTCGCTCGATGCGGGCGTCGGGGTTGATTGGCTGCTAGCGAATAATCTACGGCTCCAGGTAGCCTACGGTGCGGGCGATGCCGCTGATACTCAGGAGGGCTTGTTTGATACGGCCAGCAGCGCGATCGGCGTGCAGCTCCTCGTCAAACCTTCGCCGACGATCCTCGCCGGACTGTCCTACGTCAATGCCTATAGCGATACCGGTCGTCTCAATACCTTTACGGGTAGCTTTCGCGCCGACACGACCTCGTTTCTGGATGAACCAACAACGACCCACGCGATCGGCGCCACGCTGCAATGGCGATTCGCCCAAGATTTAACCCTCGGGGCGTGGGGTTCGCTGATGTTCACCGATGCGCTCAACTCCGACGCACGGGCGACAACCTCCACTTATCTTGTCTCCTTGGGCTACTCCGATCCGTTCGGGCGCGATGGCGACTTACTGGCGCTGCTCATTGGTCAACCGTTGCGGCTGTTTGATGGCAAAGATTTACCGTTTGGCGAAGATCCCGATGTGGGATTACAGGCGGAATTATTTTATCGCGCACGACTGAGCGATCGGATTGCTCTTACACCCGGCGTGATCTGGATTCACAATCCCGAACACGACGCTGACAATCACGATATTTGGATTGCTGTTTTACGAACAACATTCCGCTTTTAGTCTTGTCGCTATGGCTTGAGACTTTACTCCGTAGACTTTTAACATGCATAGACAACAACACTCGCCAACTCGAACCGACACCATACAAACCTTTGGGTCGCAAACCATCAAAATAGAGGCGTTACATCAATAGCCTATCAATTCATTTTCCTTAGAGGACTTCTGGAAAAGTATTTATACTCATGCAAGTTTGCTGTTGAAACTGTTGAATCGATCCAAATTGACTTAAATAGACCAGAGACTCGTAAGTATTTATGCTTTATTAGAAGTCCTCTTAGCTCATCCTTAATATAGCGTAAGCCGATTGTGTTAGGACACTCTCGTCCAAGCTGAAAACCGCACTTCGACTCCGCTCAGTGCTCCCAGCTTTTTTATACGTCCTAACCAAATCGTTTTTTGCTATAAAACCCAAGTATATTCAACGCAAAAAAGCGGTACTTACGTAGGGAGTGAATGTGCTTTTTGCGTGTTTACACGGTTATTTTGATTTGTGAGTTGGCAATATTCACTACCCTATTTTCTGAAATTCATAGACTAAGATTATGAGGGGCTTAAATATGCTTCCTATTCTTCCATGCCGCAACCTTCCATACTTCAGTATTTTTCCTCAGCGTAGGCCGAAAACCTGAAGCGTGAACTCGAAAAGCAGCAGGGTCGAGATAGGTTTCTAAGCCTATCTATCCATACACGGAGTTTATGTCAATTCAATGACCAAAAAAATGGGTAACGATCGCGCCATGTCCTATGTGCGCAAGATCTCTCTGGTTGCGGGTTCGATCTCGGCGTTGGCCTTGATGTCTACCGTAAAGGCCGCACGTGCTGCTGGCCTAACGGGAGCCCAGAATGTTAGCTCTGGCGAAATTACCGTTGACTGGGATCTCGATGCTCTCGAAGCGAACGATGAAGATCGCATCGCCAGTGGCCCGGAGACGAGTGAATTTTGCGAGGTAACAGCTAACAATTCGGATACTTGTACACCTCTCTACACGGCCACCACGGGTTTGACGACCATGGAGCTTTGCGAGGTAACAGCTAACAATTCGGATACTTGTATACCTCTCTCTACGACCACCACGGGTTCGACCACCACGTATTTGACCACGACGAACGGCGCACTTCCCAGCGATCAAGTCGTTGCAACGGAGACATTTACCTTCGATGTCGCCAGCACTTCCTCTGATCTTGTTGCATTGAGCGTTGCCTCGACCTGGTAAACCTCTGGATACTCGCTCTTTTCTGGCGAGAAACATCACGCGGTACGATTTCCTGTAACAGATGAGATCGTACCGCGTCCTCATCGTTCGTCCACGTTGTTGATCAATTCTTCTTCACAGTACGACCCTTATGACCGACGTCACAGCCTCCCAACGTACACTCCTCATCGGTTGGGATGCGGCAGATTGGAAAGTTATCACCCCGCTAATCGATGCGGGCAAGATGCCCAACCTTAAGCGCTTTCTCGATGCGGGCGTTATGGGCAACCTCTCCACGCTCTACCCCGTGTTGTCGCCGATGCTTTGGACGTCGATCGCGACTGGAAAACGTGCCTATAAACACGGCATTTACGGCTTTTCCGAACCTGACCCCGACACCGGTGGTGTACGCCCGATCAGCAATCTCAGCCGCAAAACCAAAGCCATTTGGAACATGCTGAACCAGGAGGGCAAACACTGCAATGTCATCTCCTGGTGGCCGACGGAACCCGTGGAGCCGATCGATGGAGTCATGGTCTCGAATCACTACCAGGCGGCTCCCGAAGGCGAGGTTCGCCAGTGGCCGGTCAAGCCGGGAACGATCACACCCGAGCGACTGATCGAACCGCTGGCCAATTTACGCATTGCGCCCTGGCAAATCGAGGGCGGGCAGCTTCAGCAGTTTGTCCCGTTGGCGGCAGAAGTCGATCAAACCCAGGATCGTCGTCTGTATATGCTGGCGAAGATCTTGGCGGAGTGTGCCACGGTTCATGCGGCCGCGACGGGCGTGATGCAAAATGAGCCGTGGGATTTTATGGCGGTGTATTACGACGCGATCGACCATTTCGGTCATGGTTTCATGCGTTACCATCCACCGCGATCGCCCTGGATTTCAAAACGCGATTTTGAGTTGTATAGCGGTGTCGTCGAAGCGGCCTATGTGTTTCATGACATGATGCTCGGCACGATGATGGATTTGGTGGGAGACGAGACGACGATCGTCCTAGTTTCCGACCACGGTTTCCACCCCGATCGCCTCCGCCCAAAACACGTCCCGAACGAACCCGCAGGCCCCGCCGAAGAACACCGCCCCTTCGGAATTTTCGCGATGAAAGGGCCGAATATTGCCCAGGATAAAGTAATCTTTGGGGCGAATTTGCTGGATGTGACGCCGACGCTGCTTGCAGCTCTCGGCTTACCCCTCGGTCGTGATATGGATGGCAAGCCGTTACTTGGCGTCTTCGAGACACCGCCAGAGATCACCTGGATCGACAGTTGGGACGATGTGCCGGGGAATAGCGGGATGCATCCGCCGGGAATGCGCGTGGATACCGTGGACGCTCATGCCGCGATGCAACAACTGGTCGATTTGGGCTACATCGAAGAACTCGACACCGATCGTGAAACCGCCGTCGCCAACACCGCCCGCGAGCTGCGCTACAATCTGGCTCGTGACTATATCGGCGCGGGTCAGCCCATCAACGCAATCCCAATTTTGCAGGAGCTGTGGGAACAGTGGCCGGACGAAAGCCGCTTTGGGATCAAATTATTTAACTGTTTGTTGACGCTCGATCGAGTCGCAAAAGCGCGATCGACCTTTGAGCAAATCATCGTCAATAAAGAAAAATATTCCGAAATTGCCCGCGTTGAACTCGAACAATTTAACGCCGAGATTGAACGCAGCAAGGCGGAAAATCCAGATTTCAAGCTCGATAAAAGTGGACGCCGTCGCCGCAAAAAACTTCGCGCCCGATCGAAGCTAAACCGTCCGACCCTCGAATACCTGCGCGGTTCACTGCTCCATGCTGAAGGTCGGCACGACGCCGCGATCGCTGCGTTCAATCAGGCTCGCGGTACACAGCTTCATAACCGTCCGAGCCTGCTCCTGCGTCAAGCCGAGGTTCATCTCTCCCAACGCCAGTGGCTCGAAGCCGAAAGCCTTTACAGCACAGTGCTTCAGCTTGATCCGGTGAATCCCTCTGCTCACGTGGGGTTATGTCAATGTTTTCTACGGCAACAGCGTAATGAAGACGCGATCGAGGCGGGACTCGCCGCACTGAGTCTGATTGCCGATCATCCCCGCGCTCATTTCTTTACCGGTATCGCCCTGATGCGCTGCGAACGCTACGACGAAGCTAAACTCGCCCTCGAAGCCTCGATCGAGCGAAACCCGCTCCAGCCGATCGCCCATCGCTATCTCGCCCAGCTCTACCGCAAACAGTTCAACGATCATCAAACCGCCCAACACCATCGCAAACTTGCGAAAGAGGCACGCCAGCAACTCAAACAAGCGCCGGAGGTGAACACCAGTGAACCGGCGATCGCGGCGATCGATCTCAACCTCGCGCCACCGATCACGGAACGCAACGGTGCGGCAGATATCCCCCTCGATCGCTGCATTAACATTGTCTCGGGTCTCCCGCGATCGGGCACATCGATGATGATGCAGATGCTCGCAAAAGGCGGCCTGGAGACCTTCACCGACGGGGTGCGCGAAGCGGATACCAACAACCCGCGCGGCTATTACGAATTCGAGCTAGTGAAAAATCTCGGGCGTGACCATAGTTGGATCGATCGCGCCCAGGGCAGCGTCGTCAAAATCGTCGCGCCGCTGTTGCCAAAACTGCCCCGCGATCGCGCTTATCGCATCGTTTTCATGCAGCGCCCCCTATCCGAGACGATCGCCTCGCAGCAAAAAATGCTCGAACGCAGTGATCGCGCCGGTGGGAAGCTCACCCCTGATCGCCTTGCCGCAACGTTTTTACAGCAAGTCGAGACGATCGATGCGCTGCTCGCCGACTATCCCCAGGTCAGTGTCCTCGCCGTGAATTATCACGATGCGATTCACGATCCGATCGGTACAGCCCAGCGTTTAGCCGACTTTTTTGATGGTCAGCTCGATGTCAGCGCCGCGACAACCGCCGTCGATCCGAGCCTGCATCGTGAACGCAAAGATGCGGAAAACCTCAGTCTGGTATGAGTTTGAGGTTTCGCCTTGAAAGCTAAATGAGCAAAAACGCGATGTGATCGCCATCAATCTAAACACAAAGTTTTGTGTTTACTTCCCATAAAGAGTCTGTTCCTTGCGAATAGGCTCTTTTTTTCTGACGATCGACAGCCCAGAGCTTTACGGGGAAAGCACCACAGCAAAGTTCAAAAAATAAAACCTTAGAAAAAACAAGAGAATCCAAGATTTTAAAAGTGAGTCATTTAAGGCCATAGTCAGGTTTATTTTTTTACAGAAAAAATCCACATATCCTTTATACAGAAAGCTTCTCAGGCTAAATCAAAACAATTTACATCACCCAGTCTCAAATATAAAATTCCAAAAGATCTCTCCTCAGTGAATCCAATACAAAGAAAATGTAGTCTGTGTTACACTTGCGATTGTGCATAAAAAATAAAAAATCATCGACTCATTTTAAATACTCGCAGAATAAAAATATTTCCAAATAGATATTCAATAAACAATCATCAATTGAACATCATTGCTCTTCACTCTTGGCAGCAAGGCTATACATGACTTACTCAGAAAAATATGGTCTTCGGCGGTTTTAGAACCGGATAACTCGTTAATTCTAATTGTGATAAATAAAATCAAAGATCAATGATAAACAAACAGAAAACGGCCTTAATTTACTGCGACAAGCAATTTAGTTTAGCGGATGGAAAGACGGCGAGTGCTTTAGTCCGACATTCTGAGCTTTATACGATCGTCGGCGTGATTGATAGTTTATTGGTCGGTCATGATGCCGGTGAAGTCTTAGGGCAAGGAAACAGTAATATTCCGATTTTTCTCGACTTAAATGATGCTCTAGCCCAGCTTGAAGATATTCCAGACTGTTATATCTACGGAAAAGCTCCCCTAGACGCCTATATCCCGATCGAAGAACGACTCTTGATCATCGAAGCCATGAAAAAAGGGATGGATATCATTAATGGCTTACATCAATTTTTCTCGGACGATCAAGAATTTGTCAGCATAGCCAATCGATATAACGTCAAAATCCAAGATATTCGGAAACCCCCAAGTCTCGAAAACTTAAATGTCTATACAGGGGCAATTTCCCAGATTGATATTCCCGTCATTGCCATCTTGGGAACCGACTGCGCCTGCGGCAAAATGACAACGGCGGTCGAGCTAAATATGGCGCTCAATCATCGCGGCATTCGCTCGGTATTGGTCGCAACAGGTCAGACGAGTTTAATGCAGGGATCGGTCTATGGTGTGTCGATCGATGCGCTTATTTCTCAATTTGTGATTGGTGAAATTGAACATTCTGTAATGCAAGCCTTTGAGCGTGAACAGCCGGACATTATTCTCCTCGAAGGCCAAAGTTCGGTTAGTCATCCCGCTTTCATGAGTTCGATCGGCATTTTAAAAGGCAGCATGGCGAACGGTGTTGTGCTGCAACATCCCCCAGCGCGGACGGTTCGCTGTGATTTTCCACAACTAGCAATGCCGACCGTGAGCAGTGAAATTAACCTAATCGAAGCGGTTTCGACGGCAAAAGTCATCGCGATCGCCCTCAGCCATGAAAATCTCTCAAGCTCAGAGGTTGATTTAATTATTAATCGCTATGAGCAGGAGTTTAAATTACCGACAACGGATGTTTTAGAGTATGGCTGTCAAAAATTGATTGAAGCCTTAATCGATCGCTTCCCAAGTTTGGATAAAACGGCGACGATCGAGAAACTATCTAGACTTTCATTGCTGACATCTCGATAAATGTTGAGTCTTCACTCTTAAAATCTTATTTTGAGTGTAAGGGTGAGTATCGTTACCGATGCAGAGCATCGGGACGACGGAAAAAATAACAATAGAGAAATTATGACCTCAATCAGAGATTAGTTTTTTAATTGATTTCTGATTGAGATATTAAGCTGTCAAAATGAGACATATTCTGCCTCGGATAGAGATTTCTTTGTCAAAAATACGAGATAACTCTCGTTTTTTATCAAAGCTCTATGGAGTAAGCGGTATTTCGTTAATGGGAGTCTCGAAGGCCGTTTTGGGAGAACCAGCGATCGCCCAGGCTATGGTTCAGGGCGGTATGAGTTTTATCGCAGACTCTCGGCTAGAAAATATTCAGAGAATGCGGAAGTCTGGAATTTCAGCGAAGTTTGTTTTATTGCGTACGGCGTTAAGTCAAGCTGAATTAATCGTTCAATGGGTTGATGTTAGTCTGAACTCTGAGCTTGAAACATTAAAGGCACTGTCACACTATGCCGAGGCTCAAAACCAAATCCATCAGGTGATTATTATGGTTGAGCTAGGAGATTTACGCGAAGGTGTATGTCCTCGCGATTTATCGTCTTTTTTTAAAGAAGCATTAGCCCTAAGTCACCTAGAAATTATCGGTATGGGTTGTAATTTGGCCTGTTATGGAGGGGTGAAACCGGATGCTAATAATATGCATGAGTTGTCTATTCAAGTCGATCGCCTTGAAAAAGAGTTTCGCATTGACTTAAAAATCATTTCGGGTGGAAACTCCGCCAATTATGACTGGTACAGCACGACTCAAGAGACCGATCGCATCAATAATCTTCGTCTCGGTGAATCAATCCTCTTAGGGCGTGAAACGGTGTACCGCGCGTCAATTCCTGGCTTGCATACGCGAGCCTTTCAACTGTTCGCGGAAGTGATCGAATCGAAGCGGAAACCATCGATGCCGAGTGGAGATATCTGCCAGGATGCGTTTGGCGATGTTCCCAGTTTTCAAGATCGAGGGGTGCGTCAACGATCGATCGTGGCCTTAGGACGACAGGATGTTTTAGTTTCGGGATTAAGCTCGCGGCAAGCGATGGAGATCATCGGGGCGAGTAGTGATCATCTCATTTTGGATAGTGGCGATCGTGCTTTACAAATTGGCGAGGAAGTCCGGTTTGATCTCGATTATGGAGCGCTCCTGGCGGTGATGACCTCACCGTTTGTGCGCAAAGAGTTTCTGCCATAATGATCGCGATTCATAGCCGCAATTAGCCGTAGTTAGACGTAGTTAGCCGCGATCATATAGTTGTCATTCGGGGCTACGATCGTCGTACACTTTGCGGATCAAGCGCATCTCGTAGCGCATCCCCCAGTAAATTAAACGACAACACCGTCAGCACGATCGCCAGCGCAGGCGGCCAGATTAACCACGGTTGAAACACCAAAATCGACGCATTCGTCGCGCTCGAAAGCATATTGCCCCAGGACGGATCGGGTTCCTGAATGCCGAGACCGATCAAGCTCAAGACCGACTCGGCGACGATAAATCCAGGAATCGCCAGGGTCGCCGAAATGATGGTGTAGCTGGCGGTTTGGGGCAAGACGTGACGGACGATGATGTAAAACGGATTTGCGCCCATGGCTCGCGCGGCCTGGATAAATTCGCGCTCTTTAATCGATAGCACCTGACCACGCACAACCCGTGCCAGCCCAGCCCACTGAATAAACGACACCAGCGTTACGATTAGCAAAAACCGCTGGGCGCTGGACAGATCCACCGGTAACACCGCCGCCAGCGCCACCAGCAAATAAATCCCCGGAATCGTCATCAGCACTTCCGAGAGGCGCATCGTGATCCCATCAACCCAGCCGCCGAAATAACCAGAAATACCGCCGACAAACATACCCAAGGGGAACGAAATCGCAATCCCCACGAGGCCGACAAATAGGCTGATCTGTCCGCCGTAGAGCAGGCGGCTGAACTGGTCGCGACCTTGTTCGTCTGTGCCGAAAATGTTGAGGCGGGCGGGGGCTTCGACGCCGAAGAGGTGGTGTTTGGCGGGGATGAAGCCGAGGAGTTTGTAGGGGGAACCGCTGGTGAAGAGGCGGATCGGGGCGGGGGTGGTGGTATCGATCGCCAAAAGCCGATCGCCGGTTTCGAGGTCAGTTGAACCTTGGGAAACGGGGTAGACGTGGGGGCCAGTGAATTTGCCGTCGTGCGTCCAGTGGATCGGTGTTGGCGGCAGGAGTGAACCATCGGGCTGGCTATCGTTGACGGCGTGGTAGGGCGCGACGAAGCCCGCCCCGAGCGTCACGGCATAGAATAAGCCGAGGATAATCATGCCGACGCGGGCGAGGGGGTTGCGTGTGAGTCGAGTCCACCAAGAGGTCATGATTTTGCCTATTTGCCTATGCCTGTTTGACTGTGCCTGTTTGACTGTGCTTATTTGCCGTCTGTTTGCCGTCTGTTTGCCGTCTGTTGGCTGTCTATTCGCCTTCGAGGCGTGCTTTATATTCGTCAGCGCTCAGGGTGTCATCGAGCGCGGTGGAGACATCGTCTAGCTTGACTTTAATCAGCCAGCCGTTGACGTAGGCATCTTCGGATAGGGTTTCCGGCGCTTCGATCGCAGCATCATTACGTTCGATCACCGTACCGGTCACGGGAGCATACATATCTTCCACGGCTTTGACGGACTCGATCGAGCCAAAGGTTTCGCCTTTTTCAACGGTGTCATCAACCTCGGGCAGTTCGAGGAACACGATATCGCCGAGTTCATCGATCGCGAAGGCACTCAGGCCGATCGTGGCGATGTCGCCATCGAGGGCGATGTATTCATGGGAGTCAAGATAGCGGAGGTGGTCGGGGTAGTCGATGGCCATAGCGTCATTCTATGCAGGTCTTCATAGATGATACTGGACTGTTTCGGCTTCGCTGCTCCTATCGCGTCGTTGTTTCACCATCCGTCCGATTCTGGCCGACCTCCTTTGCATCATCTTTTGCGTTGAGTCCAGCTAAATGAATTTGACGAGCCGCCGTTTTGCGATCGCGTTCCTGTTTGCGACAGGGGCGACATCGCACCGAGATCGTCCAAATATCACCTTTCATCACCTCATACCACCATTTTTGCTGCGTGCTGCGCCACACCTGAATAACCCCGCAATCTTTGCAGATAAATGGCATATCTTCATAATATCCACGCTCAACAAATTTCGGCACACCATAGCTTCTGTTGGGTGCAAGTGCGTCACGATCGACCTTGAGCTTTTGACTAAGTTCGTATTTGGATAGCTGTCCACTAACCCGAACTCGTTTTGCGTTTTCTCGCTTTTCTAAACGTTCTTGCTTGAGTCTAGCTCGACGTTTTTTGCCACTATTCATTGACCCATAATGATGAACTTCAATGATTTCTTTGCTTATGAGGAGTTTCAGGAAAGTTAAGGACTAGAACGATCGGAAAGGCTTGTAGAACCCACGTTTGAGACTTGAAAAACTTTTAAAGCTAAAGCCCTTAACCAACAAAGGTTTCAGGGATTGATCGCAACCTAGATCCTTGAAACCCTGATCGAGCCACAGGCATAACTAGACATAATGAATATCAGGTATTCTGATGCTCCCGAATTAAGTAATTACCACCACTTTTGATCGTTGCAACTCTGTGCTGTTCCACGTCATGTTTTCGCCAGTAGTGCGTCACCAATGTTTTGCGGGTCTTCTCATGATCGGTAATCGGAAGGCCACCATGATAGAGCTGGGCGTGCCAGATAAAGACATCTCCAGCGTTACCAACAAAGGTTTTCGGTTTTAAATTTCGCTTCTCAAGTTCAGACTGTATATATTGAGTGGCTTGCTCCATTTCTTCGGGAACAGCGTGGATGCCACCATGAGAGAATACGTAGGGCAGAATTTTATGACTTTCTGGGTAGTAGCTTAGAGGACCCGTTTCTAAAGATTGATCTTCTAGGCAAATACTCGTAACAGCCATCATGTCTTTGACCATGGGAGGCATATAGTAAGTATCAAAATGATGAGGTTGCTGACTCCCTTTTTTGAAGGAGAGGGAGTTGATAACGAGTGGTTTATCTCCGAGAAGAGTTTCTAAAATACGGCATAGTTTTCGATTTAAATTTAGGTTTCGACAGGCTTTCGACTCTAGGTATAGATCGTTAACTTTATGTGCTCCCTGTATGGCCGATTCGGGAGCATCAACGAGTTTGAGTCTTTGACCGATCAATTCTCCTTCTAAAATATCGATCGTTATATTCCCAGCTCTTGTCTCTCTATTTTCTAGCGTGAGACAAATATCTTCTTCCAGTAGATTTAAATCATTTTGATTGAAGAAATTTTTGAGAATGATAAATCCATCCCTTTCCCAACTTTCGATCATAGCTTTTCTATCATTAGTAGAACCTATCCAGGTTTTTAGTCTTGATAAAATCATGGGATTAGTCTAAAAGCAGCTTCTTGGATAAATCAATCAAATTGAGTTTTGGTCAACGATCGCACAGAAATCGAAGATTAAACGTCGTATGTAAGCTACACTTTTTGTATAAAATTGGCAAGAGGTTTTAAATTGATCCACCCTTATTCAAGGTTTATTGAAGCTTGGATACGGATTGATTTAGCAAAGCTTAGAGATGCTTCCATTAACGTTTAGAAGTCTGAGATTAATGAAGAATCTAGCGAATGTCAGCAGCGTTGAGGTATAGATGCCGGATTATGGCTGACCGTTACGGATTCTGACCTTGCTTGTGTAGCTTAAATTTCGCAGCTCGTTGCAACTATGCCTATCTCGCCTCTCCAAAAGATCGCCCCAGCCACCTCGAAGCCCGTTTGGTGGCCTGCGGTTGGTGAAACTGCCCGCGAATTCGATCCCGTGCGTCTCAGGCCGATCGTCGGGACGATTCCCGCTGGACTGCGCGGCACGCTGTACCGTAACGGCGCAGCGCGGCTTGAACGGGGCGGGCTGCGGTGCGGCCATTGGTTTGACGGGGACGGCGCGATCGCGGCGATCCGCTTCGAGGCCGACGAACAAACCGGCGAGCCGATCGCCACCGCCACGCAAAAATTTGTCCGCACGACGGGATACCTCGACGAAGAACGCGCGGGAAAACTGCTCTATGGCAACTACGGAACCGTGGCCTCGGGCGCATTTTGGAATCGCTGGCGTCGCCCGGTGAAACACAGCGCCAATACCTCCGTAATTGCTCTGCCTGATCGCCTGCTCGCTCTCTGGGAAGGCGGCGCACCCTACGCCCTCGATCTCGACACCCTCGCCACCCAGGGACTCGACACCACGATCGCCCCGTCGAGCTACTCCGCCCACCCGAAACGCGACCCCCACAGCGGCGAAATCTATAACTTCGGCGTGACGATCGGCGCGAAAACCGGCCTGATGCTCTACCGTCACCGCGCCGACGGTCAGCCGATCGCCCAGCGCGAACACCCGATCGCCGATCTCGGTCTCTCCGGCTTGCCGGTGCTGCACGATTTCGTCATGGCCGGACGCTACCTAGTCTTTTTCGTGCCGCCCGTCGCTGCCAACCCGCTGGAAATCGTCGCCGGATTGAAGACCTACAGCGATTCGATGACCTGGTATGGCGATCGCGCCACGACGATTCTGGTGTTCGATCGCGAGACTCTCGATCTGGTCAGCCGCAGCGAAGCCAATCCGTGGTTTCAGTGGCATTTTGCCAACGGGTTTGAGGATGAGGCCGGACGGGTGGTTGTGGATGTGGCGCGTTACGACGATTTCACGACGAATGAGTTTTTACGACAGGTGTCGCAAGGCGCGATCGAGACGGAAACGTCGGCACGCCTGGAACGGGTGATGATCGATCCGGTCTCCGGGCGCTGTCTGGCGAGCGAAACGCGGATTGATCGTCACTGCGAGTTTCCGATCGTCGCGCCCGACGTTGTGGGAACGAATGCGGATCGTATTTTCGTTGTGACTCGACGCCCGGACGGTCAGCCGTTTGGGGATTTGTTTGGGGCGATCGGGCGTTATACCGTCGCGAGCGATCAGTTGACGGTGTTGGACTGTGGCGATCGGGTCTATCCTTCGGAGCCAATTTTTGTGCCGGGTGCGGTGGCTAATTCGGGTAACTCTGGCGGTTCGGGTGATTTGGGTGATCGCGATCACTGGCTCATTTTTCCGGTGTTTCTCGCCGATGAGCAGCGGAGCGAAGTGTGGATCGTATCCGCCAATCGCATCGAGGAAGGAGCCGTCTGCCGCCTCGCGCTACCGGAAATTGTGCCGATCGGCTTTCATGGCACATGGAACGCCAGCCTTTAGCAAATCAGTCCTTTAACAAATCAGCCCAGATATTCGCGCTTGTCACAAGGCGAAAAAAACAATAAGAAATATCAAGTTCTGTAAACAGAATTATGCGAAAGATTGACGGATTATCAAGTTTGAAAATAGTCAAAACAATCGATCATTTTGGTGAAAAGATCGCTAGGCTCGAAGAACGACCGTTCATTACTGCTCGCACCCCTGCCACACCATGACCGAACATATCGAAGTTTTCCCCGATCGCGCTGCGATGATCGATCGCGCCTTGGCGCTGACCATTGATAGCATCCACGCCGCGATCGATACCCGAGGTCGCGCGATTCTCGCCCTCGCTGGAGGCAGCACGCCCAAACCGCTCTACGAAAAATTAGCGGCCTGCGCCCTACCTTGGGATCAGGTCTATGTTTTTTGGGGAGATGAACGCTATGTCCCCGTTGATCATCCGGACAGTAACGCCGGAATGGCGAAACAGGCATGGCTCGATCATGTGGCGATCCCGGACGCTAACATTTTCATCACGCCGACGATGGGCAACGATCCAGCAGCCGATGCCGATCGGTTTAACGCTCAAATTGCCGACTTTTTTGCTCCGGCGAGTGGCGCAATGCCGATCTTTGATCTCGTGTTGCTGGGCATGGGCGATGACGGCCACACGGCCTCGCTGTTTCCCCATACCGAGGCTCTAGACGTGACTGATCGCTACGCCACCCTCGGCGAAAAATCGGGCGAGCCGCGTTTAACCTTGACTTTTCCCGTTTTGCAGCACGCCCGCAACATTTTGATGACGATCGCCGGATCGAACAAACAAACCGCGTTGACGCAGATTTTTGCGGAGACCTGTGACGATCGTACCTATCCCTCCCGGCGTCTGCGTCAGGCAAGCGGTGAAATCTGGTGGCTACTCGACGCAGACGCCGCGATCGCGATGTCTGAATAACGAAGCAACCCGTGGCGCTGTTTCGGTCGAATATTCCCCAGACATTATCGAGCGCATCTTCGATAATGTATCCCCGCCACAGCGCCACCACCACACACCCGAACCCAGCATCTTTCGGCACATCGTTTGCTGTCCCTAATCTGTACGCAGACGGCTTCGCGATCGTGACAACCTGACTAATTTTTTCCATCAGGCGATTTCTAAACCCTTGACAGATCCGGATAACTACGACGCTATAGGGCTTAATCTGACCCTAGAACGCAATGGATTCCCCCGCTTCAACCACCTTGCTCTGCCCCCAATGCCAGCACGAGAATCACCTGGGTCTACCCATTTGTGAGCAGTGTCGCACCCCCCTCCCCAGCGATTTAGATCCTCTAATCCATGCAGCGGATGAGATTGCCAGCCCCCCGATCGCAAGTCCTTCGATCGCAAGCCCTTCGATCGCAGACCGAACAGACGACACAAATGCCACCGTAAGCCCCCAAATGGAAGCGGCTCCGAGTCGGCAAAGTCGCGATCAATCGCAAACGGCTCCGCTTTCAATTTCAACGTTACCACCGGTCAACGTTGAGGTTGACCCACATCTCCCCACCGCTGCGCGACTCCAACATGAGACCAGTGACGAGTATCTTCCCCTAACGACGGACATTTTCGTCTGGCGCGTCGGGAAGCCCCACCATGGCGCACACCCCGACCTTGATATCTCGACATTTCCCCAATCCGAAATCGTTTCCCGCTCCCATGCCCTCATCCGTTATCATCGCGGTCAATACTATATTGAGGATATGAACAGTTCTAATGGAACGTACGTCAATAACCAAACGCTCGTTCCCGGTCGTCACTATCCTCTCAATCACAACGATTGTATCGCTCTCGGGAAAGGCGATCTCGTTCGATTCTTCTTCCAGATTTGCGCTCGTTAGCAACCTCAGTTGTTTTTCTCCATCATGCGTTTACTCGGACGATCGCGATCGTCCGTCTGCCGGTCGATGTCGCATCGGCCTCATCTACCGTGATTGCTCTTGCGCTGCTTCATCCCTACCAAATCAAACCCGTCCACCGCTGGACGTTTGACCACGTTAACTCCATCCGTATTGGTCGCTCCAAGGAGAACGACGTTGTGCTTTATAGCGCCGTTATTTCCCGCCATCATCTCGAACTTCATCAACGATCGGGCGAATGGTGGGCGATTAATCGCGGAAAAAATGGAACATATATTGATAACGTCGCGATCAAACGTCTGCGGCTGTCACACGAGACGACGTTATGTTTAGCCAAGTCCGGCCCGCGTCTCCGGATTTCGATTCGCGAGCATCCAGATTCATCTCCCAAATCCACCTTTTCCACCGAATCCTACGGTACGTTCCTCAAAGCAAGAGAAATGGACGATATGACCATCTCGGATATGCAAACCGGCGTTTTGTCTTGCGATCGGGCGAACAACATTCCGTTAATGAGAATGGAGAATACTAGATTTTTTGCCTGAATGTTAACCTCTCTCTAAATTGCTTTCTCGGCTAAAGCACAGTTTGGCTAAAGCATAGGTTAAAGACTAGAGAAAAAGACTAAAGACGGGTCACAACGATCGCAGCCAAAGCACGATCGCAATCCCTGCGACCACCAACACGACCCACCCCCCGCGCAGAAACAACAACCACCCCCAAAACCGTAGCCGCAGTCGCCATAATGCCAGCCAACGCTGGCGATTGTTGGCTTTTGGGTTAGTGGGCGCGGAGTACCACAGGTGTTTACGGTGAACGATGCCGTGACAGTTTCGGCAAAGCGGCACGACATCCCAGCCGGGAACTTCGCGCCCCGCGATCGTGCCGCGCCAGTCCCGGTAGCGCAGGTGATGCACGGCGGCAGCGCGGTGAAACGGGTTGAGAATGCAGCGATCGAACACCAAGCGTCGCGTTCGTTTGGCGATACTTGACCAGTTGCCACGATAGCGGTCTTTAAACCGGCGTTGTTTCGTTTGGAGTGTCATCGTGTCTTGAATCGCCGTGTGCCTGATTGAGCCTAGCAGCTCAGGCGATCCTCTTCTTACAGTCTGAAACACCATTCAGCCTAAAACTTCAACCTATAAACTCCACCCTAAAACTTCAATTCATCATGCCGCGTCGCGATCGTCCCGCCTCCCGTCTTACTCCTCGTCCTGCCCCACCTCCGATCCCCATCTCCCCCGGTAATTGGCCGATCGCCGATCTCCCTGGCCTTGCGCCCGAGATGGCCGTCACCCTCTCGCAACAGGGCATCCACAGCACCCATGACCTGCTCGATCGCTGCCCCGACGATCGCGCCATTCTCGCCCTCGCCAACGATCTGCACCTGGCGAAGCATCATGTCCGTAAATGGGTTGCCCTGGCCGACCTGGCTCGCGTTCCCGGCGTGGGCTGCACCTATGCCGGAACCCTGCTCCATGCGGGGATCGCTTCGGTGGCGCAACTGGCCGCCACTCCGATTCATCAGCTCCATCCGCAGCTTGTGCGTCTGCTGGTCGCCACCACCCAGCGGCGCGATCTCTGTCCCGATCGAGCGATCGTTTCAGACTGGTTAACAGCGGCGCGATCGTTAGCTCGTCGTTAAATCCGTGGCGGGCGATCACTGGAGCGCGATCACTGAGAATTCGCGCCGAGGAAAAGTTGCGCTAAAATCCTTAACCGGAGACGCTTACGTTTGTACCGACGTATACGCGGTTGATGACATCCCAGCATCATGCTGAGATCAGCGATCATCCCGCCCCGATCGTCGTCGCCTTCAAAATTTTTGATCGATCTGCATGACCACCCTCGACGACACTCGCCCATTTATTCCCGTCAATCTGGCGATCCTGACTGTTTCCGACACGCGCACCCTGGAAACGGATCGCTCCGGGCAAATCCTCGTCGATTTGGCCACGTCCGCCGGACATCACATCATTTCCCGCTCGATCGTAACGGACGATCGCGCCAAGATCGTGGCTCGCTTGGAGCGCTGGGTGGCAGATTCGGAGGTCGATGTCGTGATTGCGACCGGAGGCACGGGCATTACGGGTCGAGATGTGACGCCCGAAGCGTTTCATTCGGTCTATGACAAGGAAATCCCCGGCTTTGGCGAACTATTTCGCTGGTTGAGCTACAGCAAAATCGGCACATCCACCATCCAATCGCGGGCAACCGCCGGACTCGCTGGAGGAACCTATCTATTTGCGATCCCCGGCTCGACCGGAGCCTGCAAAGACGCCTGGAATGACATTCTGAAATGGCAGCTTGATAACCGCTATCAACCCTGTAATTTTGTCTCATTGATGCCTCGACTGCGTGAACGCTAGACATCGGTTTGAGTCGTCAACACGGCCTTAGAGGACTTCTGATAAAGCATAAATACTTACTCGGCTCCCCAGTTGCACTCTTACAAAAAATCTCCAGGCGGTGCATCTTGCTTTTGGGGATCTTTTTTGCGCTTGACCTTGACCTTCGGTTTTTTGTCGTCTTTGAGTCCGATCCAGGCCACGTTGAGATAGCAACCCGCCAGCATCCAACTGGTCAGCCCCAGGCGCAAAATGGATTTCCAGACGCCGAGCTTTGCTTGTTCGCGGGCTTCGATCGCGCGTTTCTGGATGGATTCGCGGATGGCCACCTGAGCGGCCTCAAGCTGACGATCGAGCGCATCCGGATCACTTTTGATTTTATCTAGCACTTCCATTTGGGGATCGCTCAACGGTTCGTCGCCCACAAGATCTTCGATCGTGGCTTCGCCGTCCAAAACTGCGGTATATAGCTCGCGCTGACGATCGAGCTGGAATTTAACCTGGTCGTTTTGCTGGGCGAGGCGTTCCTCTAGCGCTTGTACCGAGGCTTGATTATTGGCGATCGTGGCAAGGCCATGAATGGGAGCCATAATCACAAACAGGATGCCGAACAGTAACGACAGGCGATAAGCGAGGGTTTCGGTTTTAGCAATCCAGGTATTTTCTTGGTCGGTTGTCCC
Organism: Geitlerinema sp. S16; assembly: GCA_011390275.1. GTDB lineage: Bacteria > Cyanobacteriota > Cyanobacteriia > Cyanobacteriales > Geitlerinemataceae > RDYZ01. The sequence continues at coordinate 49,874 of JAABST010000021.1, read as the reverse complement.
ACTCAAAAGCTCGATCGCAATTCCCGTAAAAAAAACGCCCAGCCCCAGTAGGGGAACAATACCCTGCTCGATCAGTTGCGTAGTCACGTTAAACCACCAGCCTGATTCCGTGAGTTTCGGCGGCACAAGCAGCATCACGTAATTCAGCACCGTGATTGCCATCAGGCTCAGTCCGGTGAGCTTCAGGATGGCGGCGGATCGGCCAAAGAGTTTGTTGGCGCTGGGTTTGGGTGGCTTTTTGGCACGCGATACGGTCATGGTTGGGGCGTTTAAAGTAGGGAATTCGTCGGCGCTCTCTGCCCTACGATAGCGGTTGGGGTCGGGTTGGGACAAAGTTCTGGTCGTATTCAGGCGCATTCAAGCTGCACATATTAAGGTGCGTTAACCGCGAAATGATTCGCCGATCGCGATCAGTCGTGAAGTGAAATAATTGACGGTGCGATTCGTTCCGGTCGGCAGCATCGGAGAGTCTCGCGGTTAATTCTGCTGTGTTTTAGGTTGAGGGCATGGGTCAGGTGATGGATGGCGATCGATTGTGGATTGACGGTTTGAAGTTTGACGATCGAGGGTTGATCCCGGCGATCGCCCAGGATGCAGGAGATGGAGCCGTCTTGATGATGGCCTGGATGAATCGAGAGTCGATCGAGCAAACCTTAGCGACCGGTGAAGCCCACTATTGGAGCCGATCGCGCCAGGAACTTTGGCATAAAGGCGCGACCTCAGGGCATATTCAGCGGGTCAAGGGTTTGGCCTATGACTGCGATGGCGATACGATTTTGATGCAGATTGAACAGGTGGGAGATGTGGCGTGTCATACCGGAGCGCGGAGCTGTTTTTTTACCTCCGTTCCAGCATCGGTGTTTGATGGACGCGGCTAGGCTTGCACTGGCAGCCACTGACCGGCACGATTGATGTTTGATGATTAGATAATTGATGATAAATCGCGGCGATCTCATCTCACCTAGATTGGCGATCGCCCTCCCCTCCTGTTCTATTTTCCCTTCGTTCCCGTTTGAGAGGTTCCCCCTTGAAACCCGTTCTGATTAGCTTGACGCTCGTTTTAATTTTTAGCGTCGTCCTCATCGTCGCTCAGATTTCTAACTCGGCCTCCGTTGCGATCGCCGCTGAACAGCCCACGATCGAGCAAACGGCCACCGAAACCACCGAGACCGAATCCACTGAAATCGAAGAGACCGAGGTTAGCGACATGATGGACACAAGCGACACCGCCCCTGAGACTGCCGAGACCGCCGAGACTCCTGAGAGCAACGAAACCGCCGAAACCGACGTTATCACCACCGAATCCGGCCTACAGTATCGCCAAATCGTTGAAGGAACCGGCGCACAGCCCCAGCGCGGCAATACCGTCCTTGTCCACTACACCGGCACGCTCGAAGACGGCACAAAATTCGATAGCTCCCGCGATCGCGATCGTCCGTTTTCCTTCAAGGTCGGCGTCGGTCAAGTGATTCGCGGCTGGGATGAAGCCCTGAGCCTGATGCATGTGGGCGATCGCTGGGAAGTGACGATTCCGCCAGAATTGGGCTACGGTCAACGCGGCGCAGGCGGTGTCATTCCCCCCGATGCCACGCTGATTTTTGATGTTGAGCTACTGCGTATCGGCAGTTAATCGACCCAGCATTGATCTACTGATCTTCAGTTTGAGCAACGTAGATGTGTCGCAATGACGCATCTACGTTGTTTTTTTGCGTTTGAAACCGAGCGCCTACAAATAATTTCGCTACCGCATGACTTCCTGCAAAACTGAAACAATGCCCACGATCGCACCATTACGCGCCATGACCGGACGATTAAACCAGTTACACACCACGGTACGACCATCTTTCGTGACCGCCTCATGGGTACTGTGATGCCCCCCCGTCAGATCCACTAAAGTTTGCCACGTGTTGAGCATCGACTTCGCTTCTCGATCGGGCAAAATCGTACAAAATAAATCACGCCCCAACACCTCCGTCGAGGCATAACCAAATAGTTTTTCCGCCGCCGGATTCCACGCCGAAATGCTGCGATCGAGCTGCCATTCAATCACCACGATCGGCGAGTATTGAATAATCGCACTCAATCGCTGGCGGGCTTCAAGCGCGTCTCGCTCTAGCTGCATCATGTCCTGAGTGGTTTCGTCCAGCTTGGCAGATTCCGCTTGGTGGAGCGCTTCGAGTTCTGCATTGTTGCGCGTCAGCGTGCTGACTTGCTGCTGCCAGTGGTAGAGCCATTGGTGAAGATATCGATCTAGGTTGCGAAATTCCAGAATGGCGCTGGTTGACCCGAAGTTAAAGGGCGCAGCACTTTGTGTCATCGGTTTAGACACCAAGGATTTGGGCAGTATGTTCGGCGAGGCGCTGGGCGATGCGATCGTCGTACTAGCGTGATGATGGTGTTCGACCTCCATCGCCTTGATCGATTCCACAAATCGGTCATCGTTGATCTCTAACAACGGATTAAATACCAGAGAATCTGTGTATTCCGTTTCCTCTTCGTCAGGATCAGGCACGAAAAATGATGCCCAGAGACTGGATTGAGAGTCGGCTAATGCTTGATTGAGGCGTACGATCGGTCGGCTAATAATGGAAGCCGTAACGTTGGCTAGCAGAACAATGACGCCCGTGATCGCCAGCAGACGCAATAATTTTTGACCGTAGAGTTTTTCCAGTGCTGTAATTTGGGGCGCAGCCGACGAGGTAATGGTGAGGCTCCAGGGCGAACTGCCGCTGGGAGGAACCCGCCATTGATAAACGGACTGACGAAAACGTTTCATGCTGGGCATCTTGCCCACCGGAAAGTACTGATCGAGACGATCGCGAATGTAGTGAACGGTGCTAAATTCCAGCGGGGGAGAGGAGAACGAACCGCTAAAATGCTTGATCCGAAAGTCTGGATTGCTCGCTTCGAGGGTGATGGCCAAGTCGATCGGATACTGCTGCGTACGGATGAGATCCGCCAGCAGTTGCGTATTGTTCCCGTCCCACTGCTGCCAGGTCTGCACCTGATTTAGCGTATTGTCCGCCACCATTTTTAACTGCTGGTACACCGTATCTTCGGTCTGTTTTAGAGCTAATGTGCTATCGACCGAGGTGCTAAAGAGCAGCGCAAAAAAGGTAAAGGCGAGGGTTAGTTCAACTAAGAGATCTCGTAAAGGTCGAGGGGGAAAGCGATTCAGCCGAGTGATCCAGCGCTGAACCGTAGGGATGAGCAAGATTGCGCTGACCAAAAATGCGCAAAAGATGCCGTTACTGGCCTGTTTGAGAGCGATCGTCCAGGCGGAGAAATCGGGCAGTCCCATGCGCCCGTGGTAGCAGTAATACACGAGGGGAATCCCGAGTGTGAACCAATACGCCACCTCACTAGAAGCGAGACTCCAATGTTTACGCTGAAAGAGGAAACCCACGACGATCGCCTCACCGGTGAAAATCAAAATGGCGTAGGGGTGACCCCACAGGACATAGGTGTAAGAACTGGCGATCGCGCCAACAAGAATACCCGGACGCCAGCCCAGGATCGACATTGCGAGCAAGACTGCGACACCACCGAACAAAAAATCAACGCCAAAAAATAGCTCGATGTGGATATAGTTACCAAACAAGCCCAGCAAGCTCAGCAAGACGAAGGCAACGAGCGTGCTGAAGTTGAAGTTGAAATTGAGGCGTGGCCGTAGTAATGTTCCTGGTTTCATGGACTCTTAATGCGTCAATTTCCTAGCCGCACGGCGCTCGATTCTCTTGGATTTTCGACGTACGATAATCAGGGAGCTAAAATTGTCCGGTGCATACAGCATGAGATTCAAAATGTTGATAAAAATCAACAATAATGTTGCGATTAACTATATTCAGATGCGTTGAGATGCACTAGATATAGACAGGCAAACCGTCATTTTTCCCGGAAACTAAGTCGGCCAATAGAACAAAAGTGACTTAAACCGCGTCACTCAAGCATCTTGGTTGCAGGCAAGCTGGAAGCTTGTGTTACGCATAGCGTCCATTCGTCCATTAATTTACTTGGGTACTTGGGCTACTTTGTACAGCTTATCGCCCCGCTCAGTCGGTTTCGGCTGATTTCAGCTATTCTTTCTCTTTCTCAAAAGACGATCGACCAGGGTCACACGACACGTGAACCCATCGCCATGCGCCCGCTGCGATCGTTCTAATCTGCTGGTTTCTGTCTATAGCTGGCGATCGAGCTTTACCGAATTCGGCGCAAGCCATAGAAAGAAGCGCAGAAAATAGGCGCAAACCTAAATCTGCGCCGTATCAGTTTCTAGCTTGCACGCAGCCAAGATGGTTGCTCTACCTAAGTTTGCGTTTTGTCTTCGATCGAACTCACGTTGCCTAATCGTCCAAGGCTTCGATCTCTCCCCCCTGGTGGCGCTCAACAAATTTTTGGATGCGGGTGCGGTAATTTCGGAGTTGCTCATCGACCCAACTTCGATCTTCGCTGTTGGCGAACACATGGACGACAGGTTCTCCGGCGTCGGGCAGCACGAGCACCCAATTATCCGACTGGGGTTCGCATACTTTAACGCCATCGACGAGCTGGATCGTTTCCGGGGGATGGGTTTCGACCATGTAGCGCATCAGTGCGCCTTTGGCCGTCCAGGGGCAGCGGGCGGTTTGGCGACGGTGGTACACGCGGGGTAGCTCCGATCGCAGTTGGCCGAGCGATCGGCCCTGAAGCATCTCCATTTCGATCAGCTTGGCGATACAAAACATCGCATCAAAACCAGGATGTAGCTGCGGAAAGATAAAGCCCATCTCGCCGCTACCGCCGAGGGTGACGTTGGGGCTGGTGTGGCACGCTTCCATCAGCGCCGTTGGGTTGGCCTTGGTGCGGATGACTTTACCGTCGTGGCGGCGGGCAATTTGCTCGACCGCGCTGGATGTATGTACCGGCACAACGACGGTGCTGCGCGGATGAGCGGTGAGGGTCATCGCCACCAATAGCGCCGTCAGCATTTCGCCCCGAATCGGCGACCCGGATTCATCCATCAGCACCAACTGTTCACCATTGGCAGACACCTGCGCCCCAAAGTTCGCCCGCAACGCCTCGACCACCTGGCCGAGCTGGGTGAGCATCCCCTCACGCTCTTCGACTGAACTCGCCATTTGATTCAGGCTGGCGTTCAGGACGACGGCATCACAGCCGAATTTCGCTAATAATTGCGGCAAAATCGCGCCGGACACCGCATAGGCATAGTCGATCACGACCTTGGCGTTGCTGTTGCGGATCGCTTCGATGTTGAGATGTTGCGCGAAGTTTTTGCTGTAAATCTCGATCGACTGGGACGGGTAGGTCATGTCGCCGATTTCGTCGATTTTGGCACGGCGTAGATCTTCTTTAAAGTACGCCCCCTCGATTTTTTTCTCTTTTGATTTGTGGATATTAATGCCGTTGCCATCAAAACATTCGAGGAGGATGCGATCGGCACGATCGGGATGAACCCGCACATGAATACCGCCCACCACATCCAATGTCGGCGCAACCGATCGCGCCAGCGGGATCGCCGTCGCCTCCAGGTTTTCCACATCAACACCCACCGACATGATCCCCGCAATCAGCGATCGTGACACCATGCGCGAGATACTGCGCTGATCGCGCGAGACCATCACCCGCGCCCCGAGCTTCAGCGTTGATCCGTAGGCAGCTCCAAACTTCACCGCAAATTCCGGCGTAATATCGACATTCGCCAGCCCAGACACCCCCCGCTGGCCGAACAGATTACGTTTGGCAATTTGCCCCCAAATCAAATTCATGTTGAGAATTGCACCCGATTCCACTTTTTTCGATGGCCAAACCCTCACCATGGGGCTAATTTGTGCCTCTTCGCCCACCGATGAGAGCGGTCCGACGACCGCACCCTCCAGCACATGCGCCCGACGACCGATCTGCGTCCCACGACAGATTGTGCAGGCTCGCAAATGTACCTCATCGCCAATAATCGAGCCATTCCAAATAATCGGTCGCTTTAGGTCGGCATCCGAGCCGATCGTCACGTTGTCGCCGATGACCGTTCCCGCCTCGATCCGCGTTCGCGCCCCCACCCGACTGTTGCTGCCAATCAGCGCCGGAGTCTCGATCTGCGCCGTCTCGTCAATATAGGTATTCGACCCCACCCACAAACCGGGTTTGATTTCTTCGTAGGCATACTCGATCGCGACCTTGCGATCGAGCGCGTCGTATTGTGCCTCGCGATAGGCTTCGAGATGACCGACATCGCACCAGTAGCCCTCAGCAATGTAGCCGTACATCTGCTCGCCTTTTTCCAACAGCAGCGGGAATAAATCCTTAGAAAAATCGCACTCGCAATCCGGGGGCAGATATTGCAAAACTTCAGGTTCGAGAATATACGTCCCCGTATTGACCGTGTCGGAAAAGATTTCGGAGGCGGAGGGCTTTTCGAGGAAGCGGACAATCCGACCCTCTTCATCTGTAATCACCACACCAAACTCGATCGGGTTCAGAACGCGCGTTAGGATGAGCGTCGCCTTAGATCCTTTTTCGCGGTGATAGGCGATCGCGGCGGTCAGATCAAAGTCTGTAATGCCATCGCCGCTGATGACCAGAAACGTTTTATCGAGCAGCTCTTCAACATTTTTGACACAGCCCGCAGTTCCCAGCGGCTGATCCTCTTCCACCGCATAGGTCATCTGCACCCCGAACTCGTGACCATCTTGGAAATAGTCGCGCATCACGTCCGGCAAATAGTGAACCGTCGCAATAATTTCGTTAATATCGTGGCGTTTAAGAAGATTAACGATGTGTTCAGCGATGGGGCGGTTTAGCACCGGAACCATCGGCTTCGGCAAATCGCAGGTGAGGGGACGCAGTCGAGTCCCTGAACCACCAGCCATCAAAACTGCACGCATAGTCTCTCCTCTTAACTCTTCAATCTCTAGAATTTGCGGTTGTGGGCATCGCGTCTGTTCGTGCCTGACAGTTTCTTGCGGATTCCTGCGAGAAATCGACCATCAGGCGACTGGGAAGCGAGGAAATAGGGCGTTTCTGCGACCCAAGATGGATCGCACGTGACAGCTTCCGTCCGACGTCTGAACCTTTCCCCGGTTTAATCTTCGCTCTGCCTCAACCAACGATCTATCGGTTTTCTAACGTAATCTCCGACGATCGGGTCTAGATTGTTTTGATCTTATGTTACCTCTGTCAAAATGATGGAGCGGTCAAGATCACAGTAAAACTTCCGTTCCCGTCGATCGCAGTTTGCAAGTTCGGTTTGCCTGCTAGCCCAGTCCGCCATGTTTCGCTATCGTAGGCTCACAGATGGATTATCACGCGCGAGCTATTAAGCCCATGAGCCGCCGGTGTGAGGATCTCGACCGACTGTGATCGGTGTATCAAATCACTCGAATCACGCTGTATACATTTGAACTGTATACATTTGAAATGAATTTGAATTATTCGTTATTGGAGCTGACGTGTTGCTACTGGAGCCTCGCTTTTCAAACGCTGTGCTAAAAGAAGTATCCCTACCCACACTCGGAGATGCTTTACGCGAGGGAAATGCCTTGACTCCGGGCTCGACACGTTGTTCGTCTGCGTGCGGAGCGCGATCGAGTGCGATCGCGGCTTGGAATGCTGCCGTAGCGGCGCTCAATGAGCAACTCTGTCAGATGCAGCGACAACATCCGGAAGCGGCCTCTCTCGGCGTCATGTTGGCGGGTCCCACTCCGATCATCAGCGATCTCGCCTGCATCAAACGGTTTGCCCACTGGATGCTCGTCCCCCAGAGCAAACTAGAACAGCAAACGTATCTGCCGGGAGACCTGACCGATCGCATCCGCTTGTCCGATCAATTTGGGACACTGTCGCTCTGTGATGACGATCCGCTAGCCGCAGAACAATTTTGTTTGGTACTGACGCGCCAGTTTTGCGTTGTGATGCTACTCGATCCGCGCCAATCGAGTGACGCTTTTCAGTATTCCTTTGACCCGATCGTTGTTGAACGCGCATGGCACACCCTGCGCAGTCGCGTCGTCCTACGAGAGGCCAATCATCTTGATGCGATCGATCAAGCCGTGACGCCCTTCGCGCCACTCGAACCGCACTACAGCATCGTCATGGCCTTTGGGCAATCCTTACTCACCCATCTACAGCGCCACACCGAAGCCGTCACCCGTCGCGCCGAGGAAGCCGCTCCCCGTCCTGCGAACGTTAACCTGCGAGCCCTCACCGGCAGTCACGGCTATTCTGCCCATACCTCCGCCCACACCTCCGACCAGCATTCCAGCAGTGATGCTGGATCAATGCCAGACACCTCCAGCGCACACCGCGAAACTCACCTCGATCTCGAACTGCTCTCCGCCCTCGCCCACGAGGTTCGCACTCCGCTAACCACCATCCAAACCCTCGTCAAAATCTTGCTTCGCCGCAAAACCCTCGCCGATGATTTGCGTCCCTGGGTTGAGCAAATTGAGCGAGAGTGTAGCGACCAAATTGAACGCTTCGATCTGATCTTCCGAGCGGTGGAATTTGAGACGGCTCAGAACGATCAATCGCACGTTATGCTCACCAAGACGCCCCTAAAAGCGGCGATCGATCATTGCATTCCGCGCTGGCAAAAACAGGCCAGCCGTCGCAATCTCAAACTCGATATTGTCCTGCCCCAAAAGATGCCGCAGGTTGTGAGTGATCCGAGCCTGCTCGAACGGATTTTAACCAGCACGATCGAGCATTTCACCAGTCAACTGCCCGTGGGGAGCAACGTCCGCGTCGAGATGCTGCCAGCGGGAAACCAGCTTAAACTCCAGCTCAAATCCTCAGCTTCGCTCGATCGCCCATCCCACACCAATGCCGCCTTTGTCTCCTCACCGCTCAAAGCGATCGGACAACTGCTCACCTTTCAGCCCGAAACCGGCAGCATTAGCCTCAACCTCGCCGTCACCAAAAATATTTTCCAAGCCCTCGGCGGAAAACTCACCGTCCGCAGTCGCCCCCAAAACGGCGACGTTGTGACGATCTTTTTACCGCTTGAATAATCTCATCGGAGTTTTTGGAGTTTTTCCCAAGTCTGCACGGATTTGGCCATCACCATCCTGTAAATTTGGCTACCTAGCCTTGCTACAATCCTTGACGTATCCGTTCACGACATTCGTCAATAGCGATCACATTGCGAAGCATCATGTCAAGATAGACCTATATAGATCTAGATTTAAACCCGCTCTCCGTCATATCGTTCAATAGTCATCGGCTTACATCGACCTATCCTCTCTAGTACAACTTCGCTGGAGAGTCTGCGACAGCGCCGCGATCTAAGCTCTTGCGTTTGCTACTACCGTGCGCTGGGTTTGTCGTCTAGACTAGGTCGGATGCTTCTAACCGCATCGCTGTTCATCCTGCTGCCTGTTTCCTTAGCCCATACGATGTCCCGACGCAAGTCAGCATCGTAGATCCGGTTCGCCCACCCCGAACTCATGACCGATCGGACTGACTTTAACGGAAGATTACTTGTTGTTGACGACACCCCTGTAAGTGCTGAGGTCTTGTCAGAAGTATTGCGTAAGGCGAACTACGACGTGCGCACCGCACGCGACGGTCTCAGTGCGATCGAAATCGTAAATAACGATCCCCCTGAGCTGATCCTGCTGGACGTGATCATGCCCGGAATCGATGGATTCGAGACCTGTAGACGCCTCAAGGCAAACCCCGAAAATACCGAAATTCCGGTCATTTTCATTACCGGTTCCGACGACACCGAAAGCCGTGTGCAGGGTCTTGAGGCCGGAGCTGTCGATTACATCACCAAGCCGTTTGAATACACCGAAGCGATTTCTCGCATTGAGGTACATCTCAGGCTCTACCGGCTCAACCGAACCCTTGAACACCAGGTCGAAGAGCGCACCGCCCAACTGCGCGAAACTGTCGAAGAACTGCAAACGATGCAGATGAAGCTAATTCAGGGCGAAAAGATGTCCGCCCTCGGTCAACTTGTAGCCGGAGTTGCCCACGAAATTAATAACCCCGTGAACTTTATTCAGGGCAATATCGTTCACGCCGAGAATTACATCCAAGACTTACTCGAACTCGTGAGCCTGTATCAGAAATACACGCCCGAGCCGAATGAAGAACTTGAAGCGGCGATCGAAGACGTGGATTTAGAATTCCTGCAAGAGGATCTCCCCAAGTTACTGAAATCAATGCGTGTGGGAACCGATCGCATCCGCAACATCGTTAAATCGCTCCGCAACTTTTCGCGCACCGACGATAGCAAAACCGAAAAAACCGATATTCATGACGGTCTTGACAGCACGCTGATGATCCTCAGCAATCGCACCAAGGCCAAGCCCGATCGATCCGAAGTTCAAGTCGTCAAAATTTACGGCGCTTTGCCCCTCGTGGAGTGTTACCCCGGTCCCATGAACCAAGTTTTTATGAACATTTTGGCCAATGCGACCGATGCCCTCGAAGAAAAATATGACGGGATGTCCGCGATGGCACGCGAAGAGTTTCAGCCCACGATCTGGATCGAAACGATCAGCCCCGATGAAGACCACATCGAAATCACGATCGCCGATAATGGTCCGGGGATTCCCGCCAAGGTTCGCCATCAAATTTTCGATTCGTTCTTTACGACCAAACCCAAGGGCAAAGGAACCGGCATTGGTATGTCGATCAGCCGTGAAATTGTCGTCGATCAGCATCATGGCAAGCTGGACTGTCAGTCCTCATCCATGGGCGCAAAGTTTATCATTACGTTGCCGGTTGCCCAGCCAGAAGAGGACATCGCAGACGATGCCGACGGGGAATAATCCACCGCTGATATACTTCATCAATTCCATTAATTTCATTAATTCATCCTTTACGTTTAATTGACTCATGACACAAGAAACGGGCATTTCTTCCGCTGTTAGCGATCGCATTTGCAAGCATATGAACGACGATCACAGCGATGCGATCGTTCAGTACGCTACGGTCTACGGCCACTGCGAGGGCGCAACCACCGCCGTCATGGACGCGATCGACACCCTCGGCATGGACATCACCGCCCAGGTCAACGGCCAGCCGACCCCGGTGCGCGTCACCTTCGATCGTGAGCTGGCCGATGCAAAAGACGCCCATCATGTGCTGGTCGAGATGCTCAAGGCGGTTCGCACGCAAGCGCCATAGAGTTTCGCTGGGGTTTCGCTGGGGTTTCGCTGGGGTTTCGCGGGTTGCCTGCTGCATCTCTGCATCTCGTAAGACATTCAAGCCGATAAGAGGATCTGAAATTTACTCTTGTCGGCTTGCCGTGCGAAATGGCGATGCGTGTAGTTTTCGAGTCTAAAATTCTGTTTATTGAGTTCTAACTATGACCGTTCTCGTCGTTGCCACCGGCAATCCTGGCAAGGTGACTGAATTCGCGGCCTACCTCAAGGACACGCCTTGGGAACTCCAGCCGAAACCAGCGGATCTCGACGTGATCGAGACGGGCAAGACCTTCGCCGAAAATGCCGCGCTCAAGGCGACAACGGTGGCGCAGGCGACCGGCCACTGGGCGATCGCCGATGATTCGGGGCTAGCGGTGCGATCGCTCAACGGTGCGCCCGGTTTATATTCGGCGCGATATGGTCTCGACGATAACAATCGGATTCGGCGGGTGCTATTCGAGTTGCGGGAGTTTGAGGATCGCTATGCCGAGTTTCTTTGTGCGATCGCGGTGGCACGTCCCGATGGATCGATCGCGATCGCGGTGGAGGGGGTTTGTCCCGGCGAAATCGTTGAGCCTGAAGGCGTTGGCGGATTTGGCTATGATCCGATCTTTTATGTCCCCGAAGCGGGTAAAACCTTTGCAGCAATGCCAAAGGAGGAAAAGCGCCGTTACAGTCATCGCGGACGGGCGATCGTCGATTTACTCCCCAAACTCAATGTGTTGATTTAGGTTGATCAGGTTTGATCGCCAAATCGCCAAATCGCCAAATTGCTAAATCGCCAAATTGCTAAATCGCCAAAAAAGAACCCCGAAGCGTTCACTTCGGGGTTAGGGTCTATCCAAGGTCTCGATCACGATGAAGCAAGCCAGAACGATCTATTCCGTCGCGGTTTGCGCAACGTCGCTCTCGGTTTTGCCGCGAAGCTGGGGCTTGGGCGTATCGCGATCGTAACTCGCCGGTTTATTCGTGTCTTGGGAGCCGCGATCCTCGCGATCGAACTTTTTACGAAACGGCTTGCGTCCCGAGGTTCGTTTGGCGTTGCGTTTCGGCGGCATGGGGCCGACGCACTCGCCGCGATCGATTTCGAGCATTGTGCCATTGCGATGCACATGGAACTCCCAGAAATGCCCGAGGGTACGGCCTTCAATTTTGCCGACGAGTGAAAGCTTGAAGTAGCGTGCTGTCTCGCCTTTTTTGCGCGGAGCTTGGCGAATTTTAACCACCGTGCAGGATCGCTCTTCGGAATAGAAGACCACTTCGCCACGAATGGAGAAATAGTTATCGTCCTCAACGTCGGAGGAAGCGATCTGCTTCTCGTCTGCGTCTGTGTCTTCCTCCTCCTGAGCGAGAGTCTCCGGCTCCCAAACGCCGACGATTTGCAGGTGTAGCGAGCCACTTTCCTGTTGGGTACGCGGGTAAACCACCCAAAGATGTGACTCTTCCAGATTGATATGTTTCTTGATCAGGCTCATCACCCGACCCAGCAACACCGAGTCAATTTCGGCTCCATCATCACTGAAAAACGTCCCGCAGGTGAACTGTTCTTCTGAGGGGACGTATTTACCGCGTATCAGCCCGATCGCGCGAAATTGTTTCGGCTCACTCGGAGCCGGAATCGGTCGAGAGCGATCAATTTCAACAGGGGTCGTCGCCGTCACGGTAGCCGTGGCCGCAGGTGCAGAAGAAGAGGGCAGCGACGCTTTTGCACTCGTGGCGGTTTTGGTCGGTCGAGGGAGAGGCTTAACGGGAGCCTGAAGCTTCATTGCAGACGAGTGTGTGTGCGAGTCGTCCGTAGACGCCTCTAGGGTGGGCGTTGCCGGTGGGTTCGGTCGCTTGGGTGGTCGAGCGATCGGGAGATCGCTCGCGTTTGTATCTGAATTGTTGGTCACGACGTCGGAATTTTGGATAGACCGGGAAGGGGAACTCATATAACCTCCTCCATAGGGAGATACATCCTCAGCGAGGCAAGACGCGAAAGAGCAGAGGTACGTACTCTGTGTACGAGAAACTATCTCAACATTTAATCGACAGCGCTACGTTTTGGCAAACAGGATTATTTGCCAAAACGCGGTACGAAACGTTAAGGAGATTAGTCTGCCCATTGTACTAAATGCGTTACCGGCAACCGACGATCCGTAATGTTTGTCGAATTTACGTCTGTCGCTGGGGTTATAAAGACAATCTTGCCGACGATCGAGCGATTAAAGTTCGACTTAAAGCGTGACAAAACTTACGTCTTAATCAGCTAAAAATACAGTATTTCACGGTTGTAGCGAATCAATGTGTCAGCCCTGCGGGACTGGAACGTTGGCGTTTAGCGATCGAGCCGCGCCTGAATTTGTTCAAATAATTGATCGAGTCGGTGACTCGGTTCTTGGCAGGTGAAGTCATAGCAAACAATCCCGGCGATGTCTGTCGGGAGATCGAAACTCGCCGTGACCGACGTACTGGGAAAGTAGCGATCGAGGTAGGCTTTCGCCCAGTGGGGTTGAATGCGGACATGGGCGTAGTGCAGACGATCGTCGAGGGCGGCGATCAGACTGGGGCAGGCTTGGGGCGTGTCGCGCATAAGTGCATCGAAGGCGGCGAGGGCGCGATCGGCGTGGGCAAAGCGATCGGGATCATCGGTGATTGCGCCCAGGTGGATCAGGTTGGCGATCGCGATGCCGTTCGGGGCGGGAGTGGCGTTATCTTGGGTGCTGCGTTCACGGATAATCAGATCCTCGCGATCATCGGTGTTGTAGTAACCGCCGCGATCGCCGTCCCATAAATGCATGTCGAATTCGGCCTGAAGGTTGATCGCAGCCTCCAGATAGGTTTGGGCGATCGCTTCTCCCGGTGTTAAGGTTTGACAGGCTTGATGGAGATCGATCAGCGCTTTGATTAAGAGTGCGTAGTCTTCCGCTTGGGCGATCGTCGCCGGTTGGCCGTCGTAGCTGACGCGCTGCAAACGCCCGCTCGATCGTTGGTGATTGAGGATAAAATCCGCCGCACCACAGGCAAGATCAAGATACGGCTCACGGTGGAAGACAGCGGCAGCTTTGGCTAAACCGGAGATGATGAGAGCATTCCAGGAGACGATCGCCTTGGTGTCGGTGACAGGTGGGATGCGACCCGATCGGGGTTGGGTTTTCGCCTCGTGGTTATTGCGGGCGGGTTCGTAGCGATCGCCCGTGTCGCGCTCCATGCCGTAACGTAGCACAAACAGTTTATCGAGAGCCGTACGGACGATCGCGCTGAGATGTCCCGTATCACGCCGCTGCAAGACGGTATGACCTTCAAAATTTCCCTTGGGCGTGATGCTGAAACGCTGTTGAAGTTCCGCCCGTTCTGTCGGCGTTAACGCTGCGGTTAATTCGTCCCACGACCAGACATAAAACGCGCCCTCTTCGGGTTCTGTCGCGATCGGTGTCGTGAAATTATCCGCGTCCTGAGAGGCGTAAAAGAAACCCGCCGGGTCGGTCATTTCGCGCTGAAGCCACTCCACCGTTCCCGCGATCGCCGTTTCAAAGACCGGTTCGCGACCGCCTGCCCGCCATAGCTCGGTCAGGAATTCCAAGGCAAGGCCGTTATCGTAAAGCATCTTCTCGAAGTGCGGCACAGTCCAGGTGGCATCGACCGTGTAGCGATGGAAGCCGCCGCCCACGTGGTCGTAAATTCCGCCGAGACACAGATCGATCGCCCGCTGATTGCAAACCCGATAGGGATCGACATCGCGATCGCGGTCAACATCACTCTCAAACCGCAAGCCTCGTAGGGCGGTGATGGCATAGGGGAGCGAGGGAAAGCTCGGCGCACGACCGTGGGGAGCGGTGATTTTCGCCGCGATCGCCAAGCCTCGCGCGAGTGTCGCTTGATTGGCAGCGCGTCGATCTTCGGAAGCCGAGGCGTCTAACGTTTGGGGAGAACTCGATCGCGGATCATCGTCACCCCGCAGCAGTGCCGCTTTTAGATCGGCTTCAACCGATCGCAGCTTTTCGATTTCGGTGTCGTACATCTCGCGCAATCGCGCCAACACCTGCAAAAACCCCGGTCTGCCATACATCGGCGTCATCCCGAAGTACGTGCCGCCATAAAACGGCACAAGACTATCGGGCAGCAAAAACGTATTCAGCGGCCATCCGCCTTGGCCGATCATCAGTTGCAGCGCCTGCATGTAAATGCTGTCGATGTCGGGGCGCTCTTCGCGATCGACCTTGATCGGCAAAAAATTATCGTTCAAAAACGTCGCGATCGCGTCATCCGAAAACGCCTCCCCTTCCATCACCGTGCACCAGTGACAGCTCGAATAGCCGATCGATAAAAAAATCGGCTTATTCTCCCGTCGTGCCGTCGCGATCGCCTCATCGCACCACGGCCACCAGTCGATCGGATTGTCGGCATGTTTGCGCAGGTAGAGGCTAGCGGACTGGGCGAGACGGTTGGGCATGGTCGCAGACAAAAAGCGAAAGGAAGAACAGCGATATAGACGATACAGAGTGAGACGAAACGTTGTTGTGCGTTGACGTTTGACGTTCATGGCTTGAGAGCGCGAACGCACAACAACCGGTCAGCAGCGCGATCGCCTAAATGACGCCAGCACTGGCTAAGCCCAGAATCATTCCCGCACCGAGAACATGACCCAGGCTCATGGTTGCCAGCAGCTCAACCCAACCAAACCCCTTAAACAAACCGGGAACCTGTACGGGTAGGGCGGGGCCTTGGCCGGGATTTTTGATCGCGAAACGGCCGATCGAGATGATGAACAGATTGCATAAAATCATCGTGAGGCCAACGGTCGGCGTCCACTCAACGGAAAGTCCAGTGGCCAAAATCGGTTGAATATACATGATTGTTTCTAGGAGACAGGTGTTAAAACGCGGTATCGATTTACGATTTCGAGTACTAGAAACGCTATAGAAGAGATACCTAGGAACGCAATGCTCGTTCTTAATTCGCAATATTTCGGGTGTCAGTTTGGGCGTTTCAGCAGAAATCACCGGAAATTCCCCAGAATGGCCGAGACACCTCATCCATCGTGTACCTTTGTAAAGATCCTCCGGTGTCGAACGATCGCGGCTAGAATAGCTCGAAAATTTGCCCTCATAATTCGCGCCTCACCACAATGCACATTCCAAAGATCGATCGTTGCGTCGCATTGGTTAAACGCTGTGGATTGTCTGGCTCATTCACGATCACGATCGGTTCGATCTTGCTAGGCAGCGCCCTGCTACCGAACGCAAACGCCGAAGCCGATACCGCCTACCGCTCATCCATTTCACCGGGACAATGGGCCAGCGCCTCCTTTCCCGTAGAAGATTTCCAGGCGTATACCTCCCCTTTTGGGTATCGCGGCGGCGTTACCGGCGGAGGCAGCGAGTTTCACTCTGGACTCGACCTGGCGGCTCCTGAGGGAAGCTACATTCGCAACTGGTGGTCGGGGACGGTGGTTCAGACGATCGACGACGATCGCTGCGGTACGGGTCTCGTGATTAAGTCCGGCGATTGGGAGCATGTCTACTGTCACATGCAGGGCTATGTCGAGACGATCGATGGCGTCCGCACCCTCATCGATCGCGATGGCGGCATTTTGATTCAACAGGGACAACAGCTTCCCACTTCGGCTCGGATTGGTCGCGTCGGTATGACCGGACGCACCACCGGCCCCCACTTACATTGGGGTTTGGTCTATCAAGATGAATGGGTCGATCCGGCGACGGTGATCCGAGCAATGGCGAGCTAGTCGTAGCACGCACGACTTGATCGTGGTGAGCGATGCCCACCCTACTAGGACATCGCTACCGTCGTTTTGCTCTCATCCGGTTTGGCTTGACCATCGCGATCGGCTTGATCCGCTTCCAGATTTTGTTGCTTGCTTGGCAGTTTTGTATACTCCGCCACAATTTTACGAAACTCGCTGCCCTCGATCGTCTCGCGCTCGATGAGCAGATCCACAAGCCGATCCATCACTGTGCGGTTTTGCTGCAACAGCTCACAGGCTCGCTCGTAACACTGCTGCGAAATCTCGCGCACTCGGTGATCAATCCGTGTCGCCATTTCTTCGGAATATTCCGTGCTGGGCATCATGTTACGCCCGAGGAACACCTGACCATTGGGACGTTCTAAGGCCAGCGGACCGAGATCCGACATGCCAAGCTGCGTCACCATTTCGCGGGCAACCTTCGTGACGTTTTGGAGATCGTTAGACGCGCCGATCGTGATTTCCGAATCGCCGAAGACAATCTGTTCCGCCGCTCGTCCACCGAGGAAAATGACGATTAAATCCGTCATCCAGGCGCGGGTATACAGGCCGCTATCGACCATTTCTTCGTTGAAAATTTGTTGGGCAAAGCCGCCGATGCCGCCCGATCGCGGCACGATCGTCACTTTGTTCAACGGATCGGCATGATCGAGCAATGTCATCAGCAAGGCATGACCGACCTCATGATAGGCAATCAAGCGTTTTTTCTTGCTGTCGAGCAGCGGCGTCAGCGACAGGCCGATCGTCACGCGATCGATCGCGTCATCAATTTCAGCATCTTCGATCGCCTCCTTGCGGCGTCGTGCCGTCAAGATCGCCGCCTCATTCAGCAGATTCGCCAGATCCGCCCCGGAAAATCCTGGTGTGCGCCGCGCAATTTTTTCCAGCGAGACGGCCTCGGACATTTTCTTGGTGCGGGCGTGGACTTCGAGGATGCCGAGGCGACCGCTATAGACCGGTAAATCGACGGTGACTTGGCGATCGAAGCGACCCGGACGCAGCAAAGCTGAGTCGAGTACATCCGGGCGGTTGGTGGCCGCGATCGCAATAATGCCCGTGTTGCCCTCGAAGCCATCCATTTCGGTGAGGAGCTGATTTAGGGTTTGTTCGCGCTCGTCATTGCCGCCGCCGATGCCCGTACCGCGCTGGCGTCCCACGGCGTCGATCTCGTCAATAAACACCAAACAGGGCGCATTTTCCTTCGCTTTACGGAACAGATCCCGCACACGGGACGCGCCAATCCCGACAAACATCTCGACAAATTCCGATCCGGAAATACTGAAAAACGGTACGCCCGCTTCGCCCGCGATCGCCTTAGCCAGCAGCGTCTTGCCCGTTCCCGGTGGGCCAATCAGCAGCATTCCACGCGGAATTCGCGCCCCGATCGCCGTGAAGCGTTCCGGCTCCTTGAGGAACGTCACCACCTCTTGCAATTCTTCCTTCGCCTCTTCCACCCCGGCCACATCATCAAACGTGACGCCGGTTTTCGCTTCCATCTGGAATCGCGCCCGCGATCGGCCGAAATTCAGCGCATTATTACCGGACTGCGCCGATCGCTTCACGATCAACATCAGCCCACCGATCAAAATCCCAATCACAACAATGTGACCGAGCATTGCCAATGCCGCGCTATTATCCGGCGTCGGGTTGCTCGCAACGTCAACATCATTCGCCCGCAACAGTTCGATCAGCGCTGGGTCATCCTCAAACAGCATCACATTGTAAGGTGCTTCGCTCTCCTTGGAGTCCTTGAGGCGCACTCGCGCAACCTGCAACGCCGGATCGAGTTCGACCGACTTAACGTCGCCTCCCTCAATACTTTCGATAAACTCGCCGTAGCTGAGTTCCTTGTCACTCGGTCGTGTTTGCCCAAACGCAGGTGTACCGGTCAGGAGTACCTGCGCGATCGCCCAGCTTGCGGCCAGTGCGCGGAGGGATGGGCGACGGCGCGGCGTGCGCGGCGATCGACGGGACGAAAAAAGAGCGTGAAGCTCGGTCTGAAAAGTCATCGGCACGAAGAAGCGCTAACGGGGCGTCGATTGTAACGGCATGTTTCGAGAACGTCTTTCTAGTTTAACGCTCTCGACGATCCGTGCCGCACGCAATGTCAATTCAAGGCATCGATATTAATTAGAATCCAGCGGAACGTTGGCAAGCCTTTGTATAAGACTGGTCTAAAACCCTTCGCACAAATTGTATAAAAGTTGCTTGATCGCCCCGCTTCGCTTTAGCGTATGGACAACTTCAAAGGTTCACCGAACCTTGACTCCTTTGTCCTCTTCTCGCTGGAGTACCATGACCCGTTTTCCCTTTTCTCTCGGTAGACTATCCACCGCTATCCGTCTAGCGCTGACCAGCGTTTGTCTCGGTCTCTGGGCGATCGCCGCTTGGGCGACACCGGCGATCGCGATCGAAAAATCGCCCGCTCCTGAAAACGCCCAGGTGTATTTCATCACCCCCGACAATGGCGAGACCTTAGATCCCACCTTCGAGGTTAAATTTGGCCTTGAGGGAATGGGCGTCGCTCCGGCGGGCGTCGATATTAAAAATACGGGTCACCATCATTTATTAATCGATCGCGCCGAACTTCCCGATCTCGATCAGTCACTCCCCGCTGGTGACGACACCGTGCGTCACTTCGGTGGCGGCCAAACACAAACCGAACTAACCCTAGCGCCGGGAGATCACACCTTACAGCTCGTCCTCGGCAATTATGCCCACGTGCCGCACGATCAGCCCGTGGTCTCTGAACCGATTACGGTAACGGTGAAGTAAGTCTGCACGATGCAGCCTTCGACCCAATGCCAAGCGAAAATATTCATCGAACAGTCAATCGGGCTTCGACTTCGCTCAGCCCTCCAGTTCTCGTTTTTTCTGGAAGATTCAACCGAATCTTTCCTACGGTTGTGACAACTGAGTCCGTGATCATGGATACACACGGCTCGATCGGAACGTGATATCCTCAGATCGCCTACTTTAGGCGGTTTTTTCAGCAAATCGACGCCATTTAAAACTCGATTTCACGGCCTCTCATCACGCCCAAACGATCCGCCATTCCACACTATTTCCGTTTCGTTTCGCCGCTAAAATCACTTCGCTTTCTCCATCCCGTGGCACACGCTTCCTCCTCTTGGCAACAGTCCCTCATACAGGCGTTAGAACGGCTTCTTCTCTCGACCGCAGGAAGCGGCACGGGTAAACCACCTGCAAAACTACGGAGCAATCGCCGTGGTGATCGCGCCCAACGCAATGCCCTTCTGATCTCCGGTGGCTGGTGGTTGGCGCTAGCCTTTGCGATCGTCCTGATGCTCTGGCATCCCGATTTACTGATCGCCACGCTGGCCGGATCGGGGACGATGTTGGGCGTTTACTTGGCGGCGACCTCAGGCAAAACGATCGACTGGGTGGCGATGTCGCGGCTCGGCGATCGCTTACGTCAGCCGGTGTTGCTGGCAATCGGGGCGGGGGCGATCGTTTCGCTGCTGGTTTATGTCAGTTTGGCGGTGTGGGGCGCGACGGAAAATCACTGGGTGGCGAGCGGTTTGATTGCCCAAGGCGCGGCGACGTTGGCGGTGCTGGTGTTGCTGGTGTGGCAAACGTTGACGCGGCTTACGGGTCGCGATCGCGTGGATCTCATGCCGATGTTGCTGCAAGTGGCGGATGAGAATGGCTTGAAGCGGACGATCGCGATTCGTCAGATTGGCCAGTGGATTGAGCAACGCCGCCTCGATCGCGCTGAACGTAAATCCGTTGCCGCCTGTTTGCAATATCTGCTCGGACGCGAAACCGATGGCGCAATTCGCGACGCCGCGCTCGACGTTTTACAGCAGGTTCAGCTTCTGCAAGACGGACGCGATTCACTATCCCGTAACCGTTCCAGTTCTACACATGCCCTCGATATGGCCAGCGGCGAGCCGATCGCCTTTTCGCATTCACAACAAAACTTAGACCAGACCCAACGCGACGCGCACGTTTCGCGCTAGCATTCGTCGAGATTTACCGCACCCCGGACTCGACCTGATATGACCGTTCTCCCGATCGACGTTTTCGACCGCGACCTTTCGACTGACTCCCTTGATCGCTACCTCCAGGCCAGCGATATTGCCGTGGATACGGAAACGATGGGACTTAACCCCCTTCGCGATCGGCTCTGTCTAGTGCAGCTCTGCGACCCGGATGGGTATACCAGTGTCGTCCGGATCGAACGCGGCCAAACCTTGGCTCCGAACCTAAAACAGCTCCTCGAAGCGAGCCACAGCACCAAGATTTTTCACTTTGCACGCTTCGATCTGGCGACCCTACGCCACCACCTCGGGATCTACGTCGCACCGATGTTTTGCACCAAGATCGCCAGCAAACTGGCGCGGACGTATACCGATCGCCACGGCCTAAAATCCCTCGTCAGCGAACTCGCGGGCATCGAACTCGATAAAACCGCCCAAAGTTCCGACTGGGGCAACGCCCAGCGTCTCACGAATGAGCAACTGAGCTATGCCGCCAACGATGTGCGCTACCTGGTCGGCGTCAAGCAAACCCTCGTCACTATGATCGATCGTGAGGAGCGCCTCGAACTTTTGACTCAGTGTTTTGACATCGTGCCGACGCTTGTGACACTCGATTTACTGCAATACAACTGCATCTTCACCCACTAAGCGGGCGCTAGCCTGAAACTAAAGTTGAATGGCTTAATCTGACCTTTCGACCTAAAAAACGGACGATCGGCTAACGAGTTCAAGACCATCCAGTACAATCCTTGTAACTTTTATTTACATAGATTCGTTCTGATGGCTGAACCCAGACGAATCGACTCCTTGCTTTTCCCTGGCTTATGGCTTCCCTCGCCCGCAAAAATCTGCTCGAAGATATCCCTCGTTTTCTCGTCGCCCAGGCGGGCATCATGTTCGCTGTGGTTTTGGTGACGGTTCAGTTGGGGATTTTTCGCGGATTTCTGCGATCGACCGCGCTGATTGTTGATAAAGCGGAAGCGGATTTGTGGGTGTCGTCGGAGGACATGGTGTACTTCGAGCTGACGCCGTCGATTCCCGCAGAGTCGTTGTTTTTGCTTGGGGATATTGAAGGGGTGAGTATCGCCGAACCGCTGTTGCTGCCATCAGCTCAGTGGCATAGCGAGGGAGGTCAAATTGCACCGCTCAAAATTATTGGGTTTAATCCCGACGGTGTCCTATTTCAGCCTTGGAATGTGATTGAAGGGGATGTAGCGACGTTAAATACGCCCTACACCGTGTTGATTGATCAGTCGAATAAGAAAGCGCTTGATACTCAGGCCGTGGGGAATCTTGCTGAGATTAACTCCCTGCCATCGAAGGTGGTTGGCTTTACGCAGGGTACACAATCGATCGCGTCAAGTGCCTTTGCTTTCACGTCGATCGAGTCGGCCTTGTCCTATAGCACGTCCACCTTTAAGACATCGATGTCGTGCTTATCCGATGCCGATGGTAATCTGAACTGCGATCGTGTGGCTCGTCGCTTGCCCCCAGAAGAATGGAACAACAATCCAAATACGGTGCGATCCCTGGAAGCTTCCGATGGGATTACCCACATTTTGGTCAAAATTGACGATACTGCTGATCTCGAAACCGTCCGCGCGGCGATCGAGGCCAATATCTCCGGCGTTCGCGCTCTGACCCCGGAACAGGTAGCCGAACGTACCCGATTCTACTGGCGCGATCGGACTGGCATCGGTTTTATTTTGGGTATGGGCGCAGGCCTTGGGGTTGTGGTCGGTATCGTCATCGTCAGTCAAATTTTGTACTCATCCGTGTCTGACCACATCAAGGAATTTGGCACACTGAAAGCAATGGGAGCCTCTGACTGGATGCTGTACGGTGTAATTGTCGAGCAATCCCTCTGGATGGCGGTCATGGGCTATACGCCCGGAACGCTACTGTGCTTTTTTATCAGCAAATGGACGGCTTCATCGATGGGGATTGTTATTCTAATCACGCCGCTCAGTTCCTTGGCGGTCTTCGGAATTACCTTGGCGATGTGTGTCGGGTCGGCCTTTTTTGCAATTCAAAAGGTGACGCGCGTCGATCCGGCGATCGTATTTAAGGCGTAAATCCACCGTCATGGCAGCCATTGTGTTCTGTTCGACACGGCGTTTACCCCAACCAAGTCGATACAATGCTAAACATCAAAACTCAAGACTGAAACTCAAGGCTTAAACTCAAGACTGAAACTCAAGACTCAAGCTCAAAACCACCTCTAGACGCTGTCTGTGATTCCTTTTGACCCATTTTGACTCCTTTTGACCGCAGCAAGTTGATTGTTCCACCACCTATCGTCCAGCGTACCGATCGTGACTCTACTCAACGCTTCCCTCGTCCGCAATATTGCCGCTCCCTCGGTCGGTCATGGGTCGATCGCGACGCAACAACAGACGATCATTGCCCACGGAATCGAGATGTCCTATCAGCTCGGAGACCAGCAGGTTCCCGTCTTGAAAGACGTTAATCTGAGTGTCAAAAGCGGCAATATCAAATTGTTAATGGGGCCGTCAGGTTCCGGTAAAACGACGTTATTGTCGATTTTGGCGGGCTTGCTATCGCCCACGAGCGGAAGTGTAGAGCTACTGGGACAGGACATCACGAAACTGTCACGCGCTCAACTCTCGCGCTTCCGCCTCGAACATATCGGCTTTATTTTTCAAGGCTTTAACCTCTTTCCCGCGTTGACCGCGATCGAAAATGTCGAACTAGCGCTGGATCTGCGGGGAATTCGCGGCCAGGTTGCCCGCGATCGATCGCGAGACCTGCTCGAACACGTCGGCCTCGGCGACAAGATTAACCACCACCCGCGCGACCTCTCCGGCGGACAAAAGCAGCGGGTGGCGATCGCCCGCGCCCTGGTCGCTCACCCCAAAATCGTGATGGCCGATGAGCCGACCGCTGCCCTCGATTCCCACAGCGGCCACGCGGTGATGGAACTTCTGCGCAAGCTCGCAAAAGAGGAGGGCGTCACGGTGTTGATGGTGACCCACGATCCGCGCATTGTGGACATTGCAGACAGCACCATTTGCCTAGAAGATGGCGAAATTCAAGCAACGTCAGTGTGCGGCCCTACATCCCCGCCGGTTTAGTTCCTGCACTGCCGCCTTGACTACTTCGCGAATGTTCATTGCCGCAATGAGCCGTTCGTTTTTTCGTTGGCAGAAGCGGTACAAGAAGTGTCCATTTTGGATCGGTTAGGCCACTTGGGTATGGTGTTCGCTTACGGTGAATTCGTTCATGCCTAATCTCAAGCACGGCAGGGTTGGGACGCTTCTAACGTTGCGATTGCTGCCGGAACTTCATCGGGCGTTTTCGCAAACTGACAGAGCGAAATTCCACATGTCCATTCGCGGTGAAAAGCCTCTATTTTGTAGTATGAGCCAGGTAGTAAAACGTGGGGAATACCGAGCAGCAAACAGAGAATGTGAACGTGGAGACGATTGGTAATAACTCCAGAGTACTGTTGTAATTGGTAGATACCGCTGTGTGCTTGTCCCCATGACATACGGTTGAGGTGGGAGCCATACATGCCCCCAAGATCGCGAGAATATGGATGTAGCCATTGCCATTTTTGACGAGAAACCCATTCATGAGGCTGCTTCAAGCCGCGCTGCCAAAACTCTCGAATAAAGCGCGTGAGGCCGGGGACGTAAATCCAGTTTTCCGGTAGTTTGCGCAGCCAGTGAAACGATACCCAATCATCGACAATACTGTTGTGTAGACCGAGATTTTTTGGCTTGAAACTATAGTTCATTTCGCGATCTTCGCGACACATATAGATCGTGCGATCAATTTGAGGAGGGGCAAGTTGAGTATTGGGTAGACCGGCAAGATGGAAAGCCGCATCTGGTGCTTTGTAAACCTTACAGCCAGAAAAATTAGTGATCGCAGTTTGGTAGCTGCGATCGTCTCGAACAAAGATTGTCAAGTCTGGATGCTGGTTCAGCAAGTCGGCAGACTGCTTGAGTTTTTCCGAACTCGAGAAATGGATGGTTTGTGGCAAAATGACAATTTTTCGATTGGGATATTGGCCGATAATTGCTTCGCGGAAGTTTTGTAAGTCGGGCCAAATATCGCCAAAATTTCCGCCTCCATGTAGAAAAATTGGACCTTCACGGGAACGTGCAGCAAACTGTGCGGTTGAAAACTGACCTGCTGAAGCTATGTAATCGACTTTAGCCTTCCGAGTCTGGCGGAGGTAAAACATAGCCCCCAACCAAATGAGATGGTCGCCGATATTAAAATGTGAGGGATGATCGAGCACAGCGCAACGCTCGAAACTCGGAATATTTGCCAATGCTCCGTGCAGTACGTTGCGAACGTCGCCGACGGTATTGAGAGGCTGGCTTGAAGCAGAACTCATGAGGTGTTGAGGAATCTAAGTTGGCGATCGTTCGAGGCTTAGCAAAGATATAGATCTCTTGCACGAATACGAATTTTCGTCGTTTCAGCGAAGACCTAAAATCGGCTGTTTTGTCTGTCCAGTGGAAGATTCAGAGATTTGGTCTCATGATTTATGCAACAGGTACGATGCAGAGTCGTTAGCTTCGCCTTAGCAAAGCAACATAGTACAATCGCTTTTTAGAGGCGTCTTAAACTGTCCACGACACTAATAAGTAAAACAAGCTGAATAATCGATATTATGTCGTAGAAGTGTAAACGCCCAAACTCGCGTCCTGTCGTATGCCTCAATTCGCAAAAGCATGTTTTATTTACTTGGATTACCTAGCTTTTTCTTGGGTTAGGCGCTGGATTATCCGTGTGCATGGATTTCCGAAACTTCCTGATAGCATATGACAAGATTGATCAGGGGAAAAATTTTTGAATTTTTCGATAGATCTTTTTGCTTTTGCGTTTTGCTTTTTCGAGGGGACTAGGGGGGAGGAGGCACTCGGGTTTATTTTTCGGCTCCTTCATAAAACGATAGTTAAGGAACGTGTCCTCATAGCGAATGTTTACTTCCTCTCCCTGACACAAACGCGCAAAATCGGCTGAAGCATAGTTCATGTAGTGGATACGATGAATTGGTTTACGTCCTTGCTCGTTATAAAGCACGCCGTCAATATCGACAAATGGATCTGCATCAGCGCAATTTCCGGTTCTTTCTTCAGGTTTGGGACTGCGAGTGAAGTTGAAAAGCGTTAGCTTTTCGCGAATGGTCATCACGCTGAATAATCCAGAGCTCGACCACCAGCATCGATCACGCACACAACGAACGCCTCCTTCGTCAATCAGAAATTTTTTCAGCCGGTTTAAAGACTCGGCGTCGATTATGCCACGCTTCGATCCGAAGAAACTATCGCAGTGTAGCTGGGGATAAATCGCATCGGGTTCGCACTGCATGCAGCTTGCTAATTCATCAACGATTACTTCTGGGATGTCGTCCCGCTTCACGTGTTCCCAATCGTTGAAGATCAAGTCATAATCGTCGAGCCGATCAAAAATATCATCGACGGGCTTCATCGCTAGACTGTCCGCATCGAAAAAGATGAAGCGCTCGAAAGGTCCAAAAAAAGAGGCGAATTTGCGATGAACGAAGCCTTTATACCAACCCGGTCGTGTGTGTTTGGGTGCATTCTCTCGTGGATGTGCGGCCCAGATATCACTGATGAATGTATCCCAAAGGTCGATCGCTGCACGGTTGTCAAAAATTGATACCTGAGGCCGCTTTTCAACTTCAATATTGACCAAGTCCATACTGTCGTTATAGGGAATCACGCAGATTGGAATATCGAGACCAATATTTTTTTCAATACTGTTGAGGAGCGCGACGAGTTGGTCGTAGACCGTATCGTTTGCCAGGGTATACAGACCGCGAGATTGTGAGTCTGTCATTTTTACTAATCTTCTTCTAGTGGGAAATAGAGATGTGGCGAGACTGGATCGAGGATGCAGGTGGGATCGATTCTGCCCAACGACGGAGAGACGGCGTGAGGAGAGTTCACGTTGGTAACTCTGACAGAGCCTGTATCGTTCTCGTTAAGTTTCACCGCTCATATCGGGATCCGAGAATTTATGCCCAGAACCGGAAAAAATCAGAAAGAGAACTGGCAAAGCTTGATAAATCGATGGTTTGAGCCTCAGTAATCGTGAAAAAGAGACCCAAAGTACTCAAGTGCTTTTGGCGTAAAGCTTTCAGTCATCTCTCTCAAAATTTTGTCTCTGTACTAAAACACTTGTGACGCAATCATTATAGTAAATTCAGCATGAAAATCAGCAGCAGCGACATGGAGACAGCAATTCTCAATTTGGAAATTTCGGCGATTTTATTGAGAATTTTGATTGATATAGCGTAAGCCGATTGTGTTAGGACACTCTCGCCTAAGTTAAAAACCGCACTTCGACTCCGCTCAGTGCTCTTCAGTTTTTTTGATACGTCCTAACCAAATCGGTTTTTGCTATAAGATCTTCTGGAATACTTATTCTCTTGTTTTGGAGTCCAGGGCCGCAGACACCGCAAAGCCCAAAAAAAGCCATATTGAGAATTGCTGAGTTTCGCCTAATTCTTCTTTTGTCACTCTCCGATTTGATAATGAGTTTGCGTTATTTCAGTCATTTTCTAAATGAGAGCGAGAACGAAAAAATAAGGATTTCAGACGTTCTTTTCGGAGATTGACAAAAGAGGGCTATTCGGGCGCGGCCAGAGTCGGGCAAGATTGCGCAGCGGCGGCGATTTTGTCGGCGATGCGTTCGGGTAGCCCGAGCCGCGCGGTGCGATAGAGCCGCTCGAATTCCCGCTCAAAATGAGCCGTTACCGTCGGATTTTGGATCGCCAGCAGCAGCTCATCATTATTGCGGTTCGCGGCTTCAGACCAGTTATGGGAACCGGTGATCACGAGCCGATCGTCGATCGTGGCAAATTTATGGTGCAGCACGTCGCCCGGGGTGAGTTCTGGTATGCCGACACTGGCGATCGGGCGTGACCAGGGAGCATTACCCGGTTCGATCGCGCAGGCTTTACTCGGCAGCGCCACGCCAGCTAGATCCAGCGCTTCGGAATAGTCCCGAAAGGCAAATTGCGGATCGATTAAGGCGCGAACTTCAGCGCCGTCTGCGTGGCGAGCTTGCAGAGCGTCGGCGATCTCCTGGGTGGAAAAGACGAATAGCGCAAGGTCAATGCTGCGGTTCGCCCGCCCGATCGCAGCGGTAATCAAACCATTCGTCGTCGCGGCAAACGGTATACGGCTCGATGATGGCGAAAAACGCACCGACACCAGCGAATCGCCGATCGTGACATTGGCGATCGCCCGTTCCTCTTTTTTCACTCCAAAGCGGCTATCGGTCGCTCCACCGACCCCGTCACCCCACATTTGGGCAAACTCGCGATCCAGCAGCGCTGCCACCGCTGAACTCTCGATCGCCAGCAAATTATTCGTATTGCCGCGACTGCTCGCATCGGGGATATCGCCATGAGTCCCCGACGGCGTGAAGTTCGCCGAGGTGACGATCGCCCGCTGACCGTCGATCGAGACAAACTTGTGGTGCATCAAACCGCTCCCCTTCGAGCCGTCGGCAGTATCGTCAATCAGCGGAATTCCCGCCGATCGCAGCATGGCGATCGCGTCGCGCTGCCCGATCTCGGCGGGCGTCACGTTGCCATCCCCGTCGAGATCGACCAGTTGCGTCAGGTCGTCATAGCGCGATCGAGCGCGATCGTCGAGTTGGGCTTGCTGAGCCGTGAGATCAGACCAGGATTGATTATAGGAATTTTCAATAATCACGCGCACCTCGACGCCGGAACGGTGGCGATCGATGAGCGCTGCTGCGATGTTTGGCAAGCGAAATTCTTGCACCGCTAGATTAATTTGGGTTTTGGCGCTGGCGATCGCGGCAATGATTTCGGCTTCGAGATTATCGCCAGGGCGTTCGATCTGGCGGTAGGGATCGGTGTAGCGCTGGGCTTCATTGTGGTTAAAGTAGGCGCGAATATACGGATCTTGGGGGAGCGGTTCGAGGGCTGGCGTAGCTACGCTGGCGACATCGTTGGGCGAACGAGATAGCAGGCGGGATGACTGACAGGAAACGGCGAGGAATGCCGTCGCGATCAACAAATATTGGTGCAGGTTTTTCCTAAGTTGAAACAGAATAGAAAAAGAGAAAGTCAAGATTGATATATGGTTCATAAGGAGCCTGGGGATAGATCTCTCTCACAAAATGATTTTAAGTGGGAGAAGATGAAACACGAAATTGGACTAGAATCGAGCTTCTAAAAAAATAGTCAACCTAATCCTACAATTTTGACCTCTATTCCCTACCTTGGTCTCACCCTGTAAGGGTCAGGATCGTCATAGCAAAAAGACAAAGAATCATTAAGATTCTCTTTAAGATCTCAAAGATTTTAGGTACATCTTTTGTCTATCCACTTGTCGATGCCATCAACACATAAATTACAGTATTTTCCCCTACGTCAACTGTTTTTTTTGTTTACGGCAGCCCTATTTTTCTGGGTAAATATGTCGGCTCAGACACCGGTTTTACCTCTTTATATCCAATCGATCGGAGCGAATCCCAGTGAAGTCGGTGTAATTATGGGAGCTTTTGCGATCGGTCTAGTCATGTCACGCCCACGTCTTGGACAGATCGCCGATCGCCACAGTCGCATTCGCGTCTTGAGGATCGGACTCATCGTTGCAATTATCGCCCCCCTGCTCTATGCAACCACGATCGGGTTTCCTCAACTGTTTGGTATTCGAGTTTTTCACGGCATTAGCATTGCCGCTTTCACCACCGGCTATATTTCTCTCGTCACTGATATTGCCCCCGCCGATCGACGAGGTGAAGTTTTTAGCTATATGTCCCTAGCCACTCCTCTGGGTTTAGGGTTTGGTCCACTTTTAGGCGAATCGATTTATAGCACCTACGGAGTAACACATCTATGGATAATTTGTTCCACGCTATGTGGTCTTAGTCTCTGCCTCAGTTTGCCAGTTCAAGATGCTTACACCTCGGACAACGCTTCGATCATTCACACCGCAAAAACGGGATCCATCCAGTCTAAAACACGACCAAAATCAGCCCAAACATCGCAAGATTTCTGGTCGATTTTACGAGAACCTCGGCTTCGCGTTCCAACCATCATCATGGCACTAGCTGGCTTGATACTTGGCATCTTAATCACCTTTCTGCCGTTATTTATCGATTCTTTGTCCATTCAGTTTCGGGCGGGTTGGTTTTTCTCCGGTTCAGCCGTCGCCAGTTTTGCCGTTCGCCCTTTGATTGGTGCTAATTCCGATCGCTACGGACGCGGCCCCTTTGTTTGTCTCGCACTTTTGGCGTACATCATTTCAATGCTCACCCTGAGTCAAGCAAGTACGAACGCAGCCTTTTTGTGGGCGGGATTGCTCGAAGGGATAGGCGCGGGTTGTCTCTTGCCGACGGTCATTGCGCTGGTATCCGATCGCGGTCTGCCGCAGGAACGGGGGCGCTTAATGGCATTGTGTATCGGTGGCTTTGATTTGGGAATGGCGATCGCGGGGCCTATTTTTGGATCGAGCAGCCTCTGGTTGAGCTATCATCACCTCTTTCTCTTCGCATCTGTGATTGGTAGCCTTGCCCTTTTCATCTTCCTCACGTCCAATAGTCAAACCATTCGCCTTTCACTCCTGTTTGCCTTCGGAAAAACTCACGATCGCTATGCTGTGTCTGAGGTCGCTGTAGACTACCCAGGCTCTGAAAAATCCGCAGGTCAGGCGGCGACAACGTAATCGCCACGACGAAGGAATTAAAGTTCACATAGCGAAAGCGTCTATAGTCAGTTCAATAAAAAACGAGACATACTGACTCTGTTCTGCTTGCTTGCAAACCGCGTTTCGACTCCGCTCAACGCTCTCGGGGTGTTCTGAAAATAATTGAACTGACTATATTCTCAAAAAAAGAACCCGCTACGGATTGCAGTGTAGCGAGTTCTTTAAGGGGTTAATTCAACTCAAACCTATTGATTTTGTAGATCCCGGTTAGTTCGCGATCCCACTTGATCGGCTGAGATTGCCAACTAATTCGAGCGATCGCTCAGGGTCGCCACCGGATTCGGCAGTGCCTGCGCGTTAGCGTTACCCAATCCGCGCGTTTCGTACGCATCCGCATATGCCTGGATCGATAGACGGTTAATCGCCACGGTCTGCGTATCGTAGGTTTGCATGGCAACCTTCGGATAGCAGCCGATCGCCACGATCAACACCAGAAAGCTGACCGCAATGGCAATTTCGCGCGGCTGGCTATCCCGAAACACGGCTTGACCGGGCAAAACGCAGTTCGTCCCGAAACAGACCGCCGCTTGACTATCGAGGAAATCCTGACGGCGATTTGGGTCAGTGATATCGCAACTCGGAATCGCCTGTTTGCCGAAGACCGACCCGTGGAACACTTCGCGCACCATCGACAGCAGGTAAATCGGCGTCAAAATCACACCGATCGCGGCCAGGAAGACGATCACACTACGGAAGGCGACACCATAAAAATCGCTGGTCGCGATACCGAGGAAAACCGAAACTTCGCTCGCGAAGCCGCTCATACCGGGCAGCGCGATCGAGGCCATCGCCCCAGCCACATAGAGCGCGTACACCTTCGGCATCAAAATACCGACGCCGCCCATATCCTTCATCGAGAGGGTGTGGGTACGGTCATAGGTGACACCGGTTAGGAAGAACAGCATCGCCGCGATCAGACCGTGGGAGATCATTTGCAGCATTGCGCCGTTGATCCCTAGGTCGGTAAACGAGGCAATCCCGATCAGCACAAAGCCCATGTGTGACACGGACGAATAGGCCAAACGGCGCTTCATATTGGTCTGCGCAAACGAGGCCAGCGCCCCGTAGACAATGTTGATGACTCCGATCGTCACCAGCGCAGGCGCAAAGTAAATATGGGCGTCGGGCAACATTCCCATATTGAAACGCATCAGCCCGTACGCACCCATTTTGAGCAAGACCCCGGCCAGGATCATCGACACTGGCGCCGAGGCTTCACCGTGGGTATCGGGTAGCCAGGTATGGAACGGGAAAACGGCGAGTTTGACGCCAAAGGAGAAGAGCAGGCCAGCGTATAGCCCGATTTCCAGCGAGAGCGGCAACGCCCGACCGGTCAGCTCGGCGATATCGAAAGTCAGCGATCCCTCTCCGACAAAGGCGAAGGCCAAGGCCGCGACCAGGATAAAGACAGAAGAAATAGCCGTGTAGAGCAAGAATTTTGTGGCGGCCTGTTGGCGTTTCGGGCCACCCCAGATGCAGACGAGCAGGTACACCGGTACTAGCTCGATTTCCCACATGATGAAAAACAGCAGGAAATCCTGGGCGATGAAAACGCCAATCTGGGCGGCGTACAGCACCAGCATTAGGAAATAAAACAGGCGCGGTTTGCGATCGACCTGCCACGCGGCCAGAAGTGACAGCGTCGTCACTAGACCGGAGAGCAGCACGAGGGGCATGGAAATCCCATCGATCGAGACCGCCCAGCTCAGGCCAATTTGGGGAATCCAGTCAAATTTTTCGACCAACTGAAATCCGGCCACACTGGGATCGTAATGATCCAGAAAGACTTTGATCATCAAAGCAAAGTCCGTCACGGCCACGACGATCGAGTACCAGCGGAGGGTTTTACCGTCGGTATCGGGAATCAGAGGAATTAGGCAAGCAGCTACGAGAGGGAACGCGAAGATCGCGGTCAACCACGGAAATGAATCAGAAAGCATTTACGTCTTGTATCGTCGTGAGACGATGTTCTATTGCGGACG
Organism: Geitlerinema sp. S16; assembly: GCA_011390275.1. GTDB lineage: Bacteria > Cyanobacteriota > Cyanobacteriia > Cyanobacteriales > Geitlerinemataceae > RDYZ01. The sequence goes on along the minus strand of JAABST010000021.1, from coordinate 17,243 downwards.
ATCTACGGTCTTTCCAGAGCGCATTTTTCGCTTGATTAGTAGATCTGGGCGATATCAGAACCATATCTCAGTCGCGTCGAGACATATCGTGTATCGCCCCATAAAACGAGTTGCGCGATCGTGTTAGCTCACGAAATCGACATCATGTCTTTTCCTTGGAGCAACCGTTATCAACAATTGTCCCGTGTATTTTACGTTTCTTAAACGCAGTCTACGCTTTTTGAGGATTCTTTAGGGTTATTTATGTTTAATCATAGAAATTTACAGAACAAAAGAGTAGTGACTCTCATTGTGATTTGGGCTGCGATTGTAATCGAGAGGACGGAGATCAGAGGTGCGATCGCGCCGTAGCGTCCATCAGACCGCTAAGATATATATCCTTAAAATACGCCTCGATTTAACACTTCCTCTGTTTGCACAATGAACGAGTTTTTTCTGAATGTTTCCCGCTACCCGCGCTATCTGATCACCTTCACGCTCGGGGTGTTTTATTCGATTTATGAATTGCTCAAACCCCTGGGCAAACGTCCTGTAACCCTCGCGGCGCTGATTGGAATTGCGATTTCCGGCTTCTTTTTTGTCACGTTTACGCTGCAAGCTATGTTGGGGCTAGCTTAGTGAGCTGGGCTGCGTGAGCTGGGCTTCGTGGTTTGGGTTTAAGGCGTTGGAATTGATATCGATCGCGTCGAGATGGGTCAAAGACCTTCAGATCCACTCACGATTCACACTTACCCAAACCTCAACCTCAAGCCTCAACCTCAAACCTCATACGCGAATCTCATATGCCAATCTCCCGCGCAAATCCCAGATCGTCATAACTCCCGTTGCGTGATTGAATCGCTGTTACCTTCAACTCGTAGAATATTGATTGGGCATTTTTAAGTAGTGAGGGTGCGGTCGTGAGGTGGTGCGATCGTCCGCTTCAGCGCTCGATAGTTCTGTCTCTAACGTATTTGAAGTTCTTAAGGAAGCAAACATCATGGCGAATGACCGTCGCATTTCGCGCGTGGCTTCGATGATTAAACGCGAAGTCAGCCAGATGTTAGTTGGCGGAGCGATCAAAGACGATCGCGTCGGAGCTGGCATGGTGAGCATCACCGATGTGGAAGTCTCCGGCGATCTGCAACACGCCAAGATTTTCGTCAGTATTTACGGTTCCGAGGATGCCAAGCAGGAAACGATGGCGGGCTTGGCAGCGGCGACGGGTTATGTGCGTCGGGAGATCGGGGCGCGGGTGCGTCTGCGCCGGACGCCGGAAGTGATGTTTTTTGAAGATCGATCGCTCGAACGTGGGGTGAAAATGATCGACCTGCTCGAACGCATCAGCCAAGAGCGTAAAGAGTCCGCCAAGCCTGACTCAGACAGCGATGAGAGCGGTGTGGATTCCGAGTAAAGCCGAAGAAATATGACCCTATTTCCCGATCCCGCTGCGCTGCCCCTCGATCGGCTCGTGGCGCAATTATTTGTTGTGCGTGCATCCGGTCATTTGTTCGATGGGCAAATCCGCTATCCGGCCTGGGAACCCAATCGTGAGGCATTACAAACGCTGATTCGCGATCGGGGGATCGGCGGAGTGTTGCTGATCGACGGCAGTGCGCCAGAAGTGGCGCTACGGACGCAGGAATTACAGGCACAGGCGGCAATTCCGCTGTTGATTTGCGCGGATATCGAAGAGGGTGTCGGTCAGCGGTTCGCGGGCGCGAGTCATCTGCCGCCGTTGATGGCACTGGGGACGATCGCCCGAAAGGATCGCGAGCTGGCCGTCAACCTGGCGCGGGAAATGGGGCGCGTGACAGCACGGGAAGCCTTGGCGATCGGGATCGATTGGATTCTCGGGCCGGTGGTGGATGTGAATAACAATCCCGATAATCCAGTGATCAACGTCCGATCGTTCAGCGCCGACCCGGCGATCGTCGCGGATCTCGCCGCCGCCTTTATCCAAGGGGCGCAGGATTACCCTGTCTTAACGACGGCGAAACATTTCCCCGGTCATGGCGACACCAGCGTCGATTCCCATTGGGAACTGCCGACGATCGGCCATGATGACGATCGCCTCACCGCTGTCGAGCTGCCTCCGTTTAAACGGGCGATCGCGGCGGGCGTGGATTCGGTAATGACGGCGCATGTGCGCGTCCCGGCCTGGGATACGACCCATCCCGCGACGCTTTCACCCACAATTAGCACCGACATTTTGCGCGATCGGCTCGGCTTTGACGGCATCATTGCCACGGACGCGCTGGTGATGGGGGCGATCGCGCGGGAATATTCCAACGAAGCGGCGATCCTGGGTGCGGTGAAAGCCGGAGCGGATGTGGTGTTGATGCCGGAAGACGCGATCGGCGGGATTGAGGCGGTGTGTCGGGCGGTGGAGGCAGGCGAGATTTCGCGCGATCGGATCGAAGCCTCGGTATCGCGGCTGTTTGCAGCCAAGGCCAAGCTCACGGCACAGCGTCAAGCCATTTCAGCGGCGAATTTGCGTCAGCAGCTCGTCACACCCGACGCGATCGCGCTCGATCACCAGATTCTACAAACTTCGATCGAGTGTGGTGGATTATTACCGATCGCGCCGATCACTTCGAGTCAGACCAATAACCCGCGATCGCCTCGCAACGTCATCATCATCGACGACCTGCTGCGCTGTAGCATCCTCGGCCACCACCGCGCCGCCGTCGCCGTCCCCCAACAGCACGGCTATGACCTCCTTTGCCTCGACTCACAAAGCTTCCGTGACCCCGATCTAACGCCCGAATCCGGCGCGATCGTCCTGCAAGTCTTCGTACGCGGCAACCCCTTCGGGAGCAGCGCCGACCTAGCCGCCAAAGCACAACGCTGGCTCGAAGCGGCGATCGCCTGCGATCGGCTTGCCGGTCTCGTGATCTACGGCAGCCCCTACGCCCTCGATCAATTCCGCGCGACGTTCCCCGCACCGGACACCGTCCCCTTTGTCTTCTCGTTCTCGCAAACCCCCGACGCCCAAATCTTAGCGATGGAGCGGCTATTTGGCAGCGGAGCGATGCAGTGGAGCGGCTTTAAGCCCAATGCTTAAATGACCATCGGCTTGTTCAAGCTTCATCACAAAATTGAGCCGATCTAGCTCACGGGGAGCGAGACCTTTGAGGTTCTCAAAACCTCAAAGGTCTAAGTTGGTGATCTTGACCAACTTAGATGAACTCTAAAGTCGTTAAACATAGCTCATCAGTAATTTAATCACTGCCGCGATCGAGGATAACGATGCCGTTTCAAACGCCGTATGATATTCCGTCGTTGGAATTTGTAGCGTCGTACCATTAATCGCCCCTTCCGTAGCCGTGACCACTCGTCCCAACTCTGTGCGACCTAACGGATAACTCTTACCCAGCTTCTTATTTTGCTGCACGATATATTCATCCTTAAAACCATAGGAAATACCGAGTGACTCACAACGACTCACCAGCTCCTGCGTCATTTCTTTGGAGAATGGGCCATTGGCATCTTGATGACGCAAAGCCACCTGTTGAGCATCGGCATCCTCACGAGAGGCGTAAGGACTGGTGTCCAAGACGACCAATCGTTGTGTGGTTAAACGCTGCTGTTGAAACCACGATAAAGCGTAACGCCAGCTTCGTCCGGACTCTTCCTGAGCGGTAAACATACCCGTTCCTTGAAATCCTTTACGGAAGAGATAGATCAAAATTGCAGCACTGACAACATTATCGAGCTGCGCCGAAATCAGTCCATCTTCTATCTGTAAGCGATCGAGAAATGCGACCGGAGTACCCGGTTGCAAAAAGGCTAAACCATCCACTTCAAAGATTAAATTATTGCGCTCTGGGCAAATATACGATCGTGTAATTTCGCCTTGTCCGAGATAGGTTCCGGTATAAGGAAACTGTGCCTGAACCCGCTGACCTTGGAAGCGATCCTCGATCGTGTGCATCATATGTTCAGACACCGATCCGCCCATCACCTCCCCTTGATTGCTCGCAATAAATGCCGCATAGCGAAACTCATTCGGCCCCGTACACATCAGCCCATGACGATCGATATGTGCCGATAAAAATAGATCCTCAGGGCGACGCCCTTGAGCGACCAAAACACCGTGATAGTACTTAACATCAACCCCAATTTCTTCTAGCTCACGCCGCAAAACGCGAAAAAATGCATCTTCGTGGCCGACAACCGAAGGCTCTCGAATGAGCGGTTTTAGGATATCTAGAAACTCTTGAAGCTGGTAGCGTAATGGGTCAATTTGAATGGAAGGAATCGGCATATTTTCGGTAACGGAAGAATCGATGAAACCCATGTCACGATGTCCTAATGTATTGATACGAATCTGGCTGAAGCATAGAGTGATCTTGATGTCACTGAGATTCTGTATACCTGGCTGCAAAAAGGCTATGGTGCGAACATTTCTTATTCAATAAGATAACCTCTTTTTTCTTGGCGATTCTTGACGTATGAGTCACGATGCCGACCCTAAATCACCTTGTCGCAAACGTATCTTTACTCATCGGGGTCTCACCTTATTGTTCTTACGTAACCTAAATGAAGTGCTCTCAGCCTTAATTTTATAAGTCCTTACCCAATCGTTTTTTCAGGACTTCTGCATAAGTTCTGAGAGAAAAGGAGAGCCATCGCGGTAAGGATTTCTGATCCTGAACTCACGTTAATCAGCCCAAACGGATTTCGGATCAGCTTGCTCTCGACTACTGCCAATGGCCTGCCAGGATAAAAGCCACTCAGTAAAATGGGTGCGACGTTGCTTCTGTGTGCAATACCTTTAGCTGTGCGTTGCCAGACCGTCGCGATCGACACGATCCAGGTTAACCATCGCTGCGCGACTGGTCTCTCTGACATCTTGACGTCGGTTGATCGGCATTCGACTCAAAAACGCGACCAGTCTGCCGGAGCTGATGTGGGGCGTTATTGGAGGATGGTGAGCCATACTGTCAATCTCTCAAAACATGATCACAGAACGATCACAGCACGATCGTAGACTGATTCATCGTTTAGTCATTCGATGATCCTTCATCACAAACATCACGATAACGCAACCACATTTCATCAAATGCGGCTTCGAGATCGCGCGTAAATCCGCGCCCGTCCCACAGCGGCGACACCTGCCGCGATCGCCGCAACTGCCACGCCACCTGTTGCCGCAACGCGAGATCCTGCCCGAAGCGCACGCCCCACTCCACATAGTCGCGATCGCTCCAGGCGATCCCCGCCTCAACCCCAACCTGCGTTAACATCGCGAAACTATTACGTCCCGAAAACTGCTGACCGGCTCGCGTCACGAGCGGAATACCCGCCCAGAGCGTTTCGAGTGTGGTCGTTGCGCCGTTGTAAGGGTAGGTATCCAGCACCACATCGGCGATCGCCAAGTTCGCCCGGTGTTCCGCCTCGCTTTTCGCCTGACCCAGGAAATGCAGCCGATCGCGATCAACCCCAAGCTCATCGGCGATCGCCCCAAACGATGCCTGCACCGCCAACCCATCCGCGACCCCCTTAATCAGTAACTGCGATCCCGGCACACCCTGCACAATTTCGAGCTGGAGACGCATTAGATCGGGGTTACGTTTTTGGCCGGTTTGGTTGCTGAAATAGACGATCGCGTCGGGGTTGATGCCCAAATTACGACGGTGAAGCGTCGGCACGGCTTGCTCGAAGCCGTCGATCGCGATATAGCTGCGGGGCAAACGCCAAATCGTTTCGGCGTAATAGTCTTGGGCATTTTCGGGTAGGGTCAGATCATCGGCCAAATAGTAATCGATCGTCGGTAAACCGGTGGCATCGAACCCCAGCCAGGAACACTGAATCGGGGCGGGCTTGAGCGCCATGACGGTGCAGCCAATATCGACGGTGAGGCTGTCGAGATCGAGCAAAATATCGATCGCATCCTCGGCGATCTGGTCGGCAATTTCGGCGCTGTCAATCCCGCCAAATTGCACATGATCGGCGCGATCGATGTACCACTGCTGCACAGGATCACTGCGCCACGCTTCGCCGTTAATGAAGTAGACGAAAATCTCGAAGCGATCGCGATCGTGATAGGCGAACGGCCAGCGAGCCAGCCAGCCGACGGAGTGCGATCGCAGCGAGTCTGAGAGATAGCCGATGCGAATTTTTGCGGGGCGATTCTGTGTTGTGGTGCGTCGGGTGTGCTGAGCGCGGCGGTAACGCTCTAGGCGATCGCGATGATGAATCGCGATATTGGCCTGGGCGATCACCGCCGCTTGGTTGATCAGCGGCCGATCGAGATCCGGGCGATCGCGCAGGTATCCCAGACAAAAGGTGGAGGTTAATAGCCGTAGCGCTTGGGTTTCACCGAGATTGCGTGGATTTTCGGCAATTACAGCAGACAGGCGATCGCGATACTGTTCGGCTACGCTTTGGGCTTCCGACCAGCGCCCACCGGTAGTTAAGAGAGCGAGGAGCCGCAGAGTCGTCGCAAAAACGCGATCCGCTGGTGTAGGAGCGACCTGTTCGCAGCGTTCCGCTTGGGCGATCGCCTGCGTAAAATCTCGCTGCTGGCGATAAAACATCACGGTGTGACATAACACCTGAAAATCATCGGGAACAAAGTCGAGCGCGACCTGGGCTAACGCCAGTCCATCGGCGGAGCGCTGTTGTTTAACGCCAACGGAAAGCGCTGCATTGGCGAGTTTGGGATACAGCCGCTGTCGATCATGATCGGTCATATCCTCGCGCAAAAACGTAGCGCGGACGATCGCGGGCAGTGCCGCATCGGTCCGGCATGTCTCCAATAGCCGCAAACAGACCGCTAGCCATCGATCGCGATTCACGTCCGGATTCGCCGCGATCGTTGTTGCGACATTCCAATCGGTCAATTCCTCCGGACTGAGCTGATCGGTATCGAGCGCGAGATCGATTAATTCGATCGTATTCGCGGCGTTGTTCGGGGCAATTTCGTAGGCGTGACGTCGCAACGCCCAAGCGAGATTAAACTGATCGCCTGCCCGAAAGCGATCGGCCTCGCTCACCAATGCCGTCAGCAACTCCCCGATCCATTCCGCCTCGAATTCTCCAGCGGCGAACATGACTGAGAACCACAGGGTTTGCGCCTCCTCCTCACGCTCCGCCAAAATTAACGCGACCCCCAATTCCCAATAGGCCACACGGATCTCAGGATCAAGCTCGATCGCCATTTCGTAGGCCGCGATCGCCTGATCCCAAACCTCGTTCTGCAATGCATCACGAGCGCGATCCAAGAGGTCTGCAAAGGTTGGCGGTTGGGTCGGTGAATCGAGAGTAGACATAGCGTCAGGAGAAAGGCGATCGAGGATGTTCCAGTGTCGCATCTGTCCGATCGTCGTGTGAATGAATCAAACCGGAATGAATCAAACAAGATTCGCGTAACACAAAACCCGGTGTACCAGGGTACATCGGGTTTTGTGTTGATCGGCTGAAGTCTAAGTCACGAGCACCCATTAAGTTCGCTAGTTGAAACGCAGCGGGGCTTAAATCTGTGATGGTGTGATCGGTCGATCTGAAGCCAAGTTAAAAATGTAGAGGTCTACTTGATCGTCAGTTTACCAATCATGCCAGCACCACGGTGAGGCGAGCAGAAGTAGGTGTAGGTTCCAGGTGCTGCATCAGCGGGGATCGTGACATCGTAGGTATCGCCTGCTGCGAACATCATTTTGGTGCTCGACATTGCTTTTGCGAGCGCAGCGTCAGGAGCTTTGGAATCGTCAAAGACAACGTTGTGGGGAGGCATTTTGTTGATCGCCCAAGAAACGGTGTCGCCAGCGCTCACTTCGAGGTTGTTGGGTTCAAAGACGAGCATTCCGTTATCCGCACCCATCTTAATGGTGTAAGTTTCAGCCGAAGCCGGAGCAGCGGCAATCACGAGGGTGCTGACAGCGAAGACGACAGCAAATACAGCTTGGAGGAAACGCTTGGTAAGGTTCATTTATTAAGTCTCGACAGAGTGTCGTAAGTCATATTAGCGGAAAACTACGACGCTGTGTCGTGCTTTAGTTACGATCGGGGCAATTTTTTCTAACGCGATCGGTCATGCAGACTCAATCGCCTCCGCCTCACCGGTTGTCGATGTTGTTTTGCTTCGACTGATGACGCAAATAGTGATGCAAAAAACTCAACCTCTGCTAAGGCTCGAAAGCGATCGCAGAGGTTGAGTTTGGGGTTGGGTTATGAGTCGTAAGCTGTGAGTGGGATAGACATTAAGCGCCTAAGAGTTGGCGCACGTTACGGTTGATCAAACCGTTCAAATTATGCCCACTCAAATTATTCCCACTCGATCGTTCCAGGCGGCTTAGAGGTGATATCGAGCGCCACACGGTTGACGCCCTTCACCTCGTTGACGATACGATTCGAGACGATTTCGAGGAACTCGTAGGGCAACCGCGCCCAGTCCGCTGTCATGCCGTCTTCACTTTGCACCAAACGCAGAATGATCGGGTGAGCATAGGTGCGCTGGTCACCCATGACGCCGACGCTGCGAATCGGCAGCAAGACAGCGAAGGCTTGCCAGACTTGGTGATAGAGTCCCTGGCGGTTGATTTCCTGGCGGACGATTAGGTCAGCATCGCGCAGGATATTCAGGCGTTCAGCGGTGACTTCGCCGATGATGCGAATCGCCAAGCCGGGGCCGGGGAACGGGTGACGGTTGACAATTTCTTCGGGCAGGCCGATCGAGCGTCCCACCTTGCGGACTTCGTCTTTGAACAGCTTACGCAGCGGTTCGACAAGCTTAAATTGCAGGTCTTTCGGCAAGCCTCCCACATTGTGGTGGCTCTTGATTTTGACTGCGACCCGTTCGCCGGTCTTTGGATCGACGTTGGTATTCGCCGATTCGATCACATCGGGGTAGAGCGTACCCTGGGCGAGGTAATCGAAGGGGCCGAGACGGGTCGATTCTTCCTCGAAGACGCGGATAAATTCGTGACCAATCAAGCGGCGTTTTTCCTCGGGATCGGTGACGCCTGCGACTTTATCGATGAATCGATCGCGAGCCTGCACGTACTCGACGGGAATCGCGAACTCGTCTTTAAACAACTTCACCAACCGCTCCGGCTCATACTTCCGCATGAAGCCCTGGTCGATAAACATACAGGTCAATTTATCGCCGATCGCCTTGTGCAACAGAAACGCCAGGGTAGACGAATCCACACCGCCGGACAGCGCAAGCAAGACGCGCTTATCGCCCACCTGCTGGCGGATATCGGCGATCGCGCGATCGACAAAGGCTTCGGTTGTCCAGGTCGGTTCGCAGCGGCAAATGTGATAGACGAAATTACAGATCAGCGCCTGACCGTCTTCAGAATGGACAACCTCGGGATGGTATTGCACGCCGTAGAGCTTGCGAGCATGGTCGGCGATCGTGGCATCCGGCGTATTGTCCGTATGCGCCAGACGCACGAACCCATCGGGCATCCGCGTCACCGAGTCACCATGACTCATCCACATCGTCGATCCTTCCGCCACATTCGTGAGCAGATCGGTGGGATCGTCGATGTGCAGCGCCGCTTTACCGTACTCAGCGAGCTTGGCGCGTTCAACTTCGCCGCCGAGCTGCTTGACCATGAGTTGCATCCCATAGCACACGCCGAGAACGGGAATATCGAGATTCCAGATCTCGGGATCGCATTGGGGCGCGTTGTCGTCGTAGACCGAATTGGGGCCACCGGAGAGGATGATGCCTTTTGGCGCACGATCGCGCAGTTCAGCGGCGGTGGTGCGATAGGGCAACACTTCGGAGTAGACCTGGGTTTCGCGAATCCGACGGGCGATCAGTTCGGAGTATTGCGAGCCGAAATCGAGGATGACGATCGATTGCAAATCGGGGGCATCGGTGGTGTGGGTTGTCGTCGTGTCCATTGCGATCGGTAGGGTTGGAGTTTGAACCATGATGTGTTGAGAGGTGGAAACTCAAGAAGCGAGCGAGTCGTAAACGAATTAAACAAGGCGCATGAATCAAGGGGAAGAACGATCTGGCGACGACGTTATATCGGTGTTGCATCGATACTGGATCGATATTGGATTGACATTATCTCGATGCTGCAATTGATCCAAAGCGCAACGATCGACAACACCATTTCAACGAAAAACGCGACTAAAGGGCTCAAAATAAAATTGATATGAGGGACTAGTTTAAGTCGAACTTGGCGTTATTGCCCTCAAAATCACAAAAAAATCGTACCTCATGTGACAAAACACAAGGATTTGTCTAAAAAGAATATTAAATATTTTTTGTTGTTGCGAACTGTAAACCGGACGCAACAGAATAGCAAGGTTTTCGACTTAGATTATTGAATTTCTAGATTGTATGAATTGCGGGATTGAGGTCACAGCTCGGCGCGAATGGTGAATGAGTAATCGCCGCCCGGTTCGAGTTGGTAGTCTTGCTGTTCGAGAAAACGTCCGAGGGGTTCCTGGATCAGCGCCCGCCCTTGGGATGGCTCGATCGCCAAATAATCCTGACGAAACCGCCATTGAAATTGCCAAGAGAACGATCCCGCAGTGATGTCTCCTGCTAAAAAGCCGCGTTCCCAGCAGAGATCGGTCACGCGCAGAAACGCCTTCGTTTGCGGTAGCTTCATGCTCTAGACCCTGATGAGTGTGATCCCCGAGCCTAGACGATGCTGTCTCGGCGGGGTTGCGATGTCGTTGGTTTTGCGTCCGAAATCCGGGTGCTAGGCGTCGGATTGGGTCGGCGACGTTCCAGATTCAGGCGAGGAAGCATCGATCTCGACCTTCGGAACCGGCGCAACATTGCGGCTATTGTAACGATTCATTGCCATTTCGACGCCTCGTTTGAGACTACAATCCACCGCCTCAAAGGTCAGTTTAAGCACGTCTTTAACGATCGGCGCTTCTTCCGTGGAAAACTTGCCCAGCACATGGGAGACCGTCCCAACAGCCTGGACACGAGGGCGACCGATGCCGATCCGTAAGCGGGGAAATTTCTGGGTTCCGAGCTGCTCGATCGTCGATTTAACGCCGTTATGCCCGCCCGCCGATCCCGACATCCGAATCCGAATCCGTCCCAAGGGCAGATCCATATCGTCATAGATCACCATGACACTTTCAGGATCAAGCTTGTACCAACTCAGCACACTTTGAATCGATTCGCCCGATCGATTCATGTAGGTCAGCGGCTTGAGCAAATAGATTTTTTCGCCCCCGGCTCGTACCTCGGCAATTTCGCCCTTAAACCGTTTGGTTTCCGAGAGATTGACCTTCCAGTCAGCGGCGAGGGCATCGATCGCGGCGAAGCCGATATTGTGGCGTGTGCGATCGTATTTCGGCTCCGGGTTGCCGAGGCCGACGATCAGACGTGGGTAAACAATCGGGTTCGAGGCAGAGCGGGAAGACATGAAAATTCGTTAAACGTCCAGTAAAAATCCGTAGGGACACATAGCAATAATCCCGCCGGGATGTTGCAACACTCAAGATAATCGTGATGCCGAGAAACAATAAAAGACGCGAAAAACCCGTTCGCGTCAATCACGATCGAACGGGTTGCAGAGTCTAGATTTAACCAAACAGACGGCGGGCGCATTGCCATGATGCCCCCACGGTTTAAACGAGACCCCTTAGGCTTCGCTGGCTTTTTCCGCTGCCGGTTCCGCCGATTTGGTCGCTGCACTGACGACGTTCGCAGATTCCGACGGCTTCGCACCCTCTTTGAGTTCCGACTCAAATTCCTTCGTTGCATCTTGGAAACCGCGAATCGCTTTACCCAAGCTGCTACCAATTTCCGGCAGCTTTTTGGGGCCGAAAACGAGCAGCGCCAACACAAGAATCACAATCATCTCGGGGAGGCCAATTCCAAAGACGTTCATACTTAAAAGTTCTCTCTAGTGAAGCTTGGATGGTTGCACCCGTGGGCGACAGACCGATCGGCAAGCGATAACAGTTGACCCGTTCGTAAGCGACTCACCCGATCGCGAGGCATAGACCACGGGGCGTTGGGTAAGATTCGATTACAGACTCGATCCAGATAGTTCTAGCGGGTCGTTTCTCTTTAATTCTGGCAAATTTGATACGAACTTGCGTCAGAATGTCAACCATAGTACCGAAAAATTGAAACATCGGGGTGAATCGCGATCGCTCATGCGCGGCTAAAATGTACCGGATGGGGGCGATAAAACCCCTGAAGTTATTACGTAATCCACAAAAACTCAGCCGTTACGCCCTGCCATGTCGTCGCAATCGTCCTCGTTTCAACCCGTATTCATGACCGGTGCGGAAATCCGCGCTAAATTTTGCCAATTTTTCGAGCAACGGGGTCACCAACCGCTACCGAGTGCCTCGCTTGTGCCGGACGATCCGACGGTATTGCTGACGATCGCGGGAATGCTGCCGTTTAAGCCGATTTTCCTCGGCCAGAAAGAGCGCGACTATCCCCGTGCGACGACCTCGCAAAAATGCATCCGCACCAACGACATCGAAAACGTCGGACGCACGGCGCGTCACCATACATTTTTCGAGATGCTGGGCAATTTTAGCTTTGGGGATTATTTCAAGGAACAGGCGATCGCCTGGGGTTGGGAACTGGTCACGAAAACCTACGGCATTCCCGCCGATCGGCTGATCGTCAGTGTGTTTAACGACGATGACGACGCCTTTAAAATTTGGAACGAAAAAATCGGCATTCCCGCCCACCGAATTCAGCGCATGGGCGAAGAGGATAACTTCTGGAAATCGGGCGCGACGGGGCCTTGTGGGCCTTGTTCCGAGATTTATTACGACTTCAAACCCGAAGCGGGCGACGCTGAGATTGACCTGGAAGATGACGATCGCTTTATTGAGCTGTATAACCTCGTGTTTATGCAGTACAACCGCGACGCCGAGGGCAATCTAACGCCGCTGCAAAACAAAAATATTGACACCGGCATGGGTCTAGAGCGGATGGCGCAAGTGCTGCAATCCGTGCCGAATAATTATGAAACCGATCTGATTTTCCCGATTATCAAAACGGCGGCGGATACGGCAGGCATCGACTACGCCGCTTCGGACGAAAAGACGAAAACCTCGCTCAAGGTCATCGGCGACCATGTGCGATCGGTGGTGCATATGATTTCTGACGGCATTACGGCGTCGAATATGGGTCGCGGCTATGTGCTGCGGCGCTTGATCCGGCGTGTGGTGCGTCACGGTCGTTTGGTTGGCATTGATGGCACATTTATTAATGCGGTGGCGGAAACGGCGATCGCGCTGTCCGAGTCGGCTTATCCAGCGGTGCGCGATCGCGAAAGTTTTATTAAGGCCGAACTAGAACGCGAGGAATTGCAGTTCCTGAAAACGCTCGATCGGGGTGAAAAACTGCTCGCCGAAATTCTCGCCAAAAATCCGACGCAAATTTCCGGTGACGATGCCTTTACGCTCTACGACACCTACGGTTTTCCGCTCGAACTCACCCAGGAAATCGCCGAAGAGCAGGGCTTAACGGTGGACACCGACGGCTTTGAGGTGGAGATGGAACAGCAGCGCCAACGGGCTCGCGCGGCTCATGAGACGATCGATCTCACCGTTCAAGGCAGCCTCGACAAGCTCGCGGAACGTATCCATCCGACCCAGTTTCTCGGCTACACCGACAGTCAAGCGAGCGCCGAACTCGCCGCGATTTTGGTGGATGGTCAAACGGTGGAGGTGGCCGAAGCGGGCAATACCGTGCAAATCGTGCTGGATCAAACCCCGTTCTATGCGGAGTCCGGTGGTCAGATTGGCGATCGGGGTTACCTTTCGACGGAAACGGCGCTGATTCGCATCGACGATGTGAAAAAGGAAAACAACATTTTCGTTCACTTCGGACGGATTGAACGCGGCACGATCGCCCTCGGTGAAACCGTCACCGCCCAAATCGATCGCGCCTGCCGTCGTCGCGCCCAAGCCAACCATAGCGCCACCCACCTACTCCAAGCCGCTCTTAAGCAAATTGTTGATGATTCCGTCTCCCAGGCGGGTTCACTGGTGGACTTCGATCGGTTGCGGTTTGACTTTAACTGTCCGCGAGCGCTGACCGCTGAGGAAGTGCAACAGGTCGAGGATCTCGTCAACACCTGGATCGCCGAGGCTCACAGTGCGGAGATTGCGGAAATGGCGATCGCCGATGCGAAAACAAAGGGCGCGACGGCGATGTTTGGCGAAAAGTACGGTGATGTTGTCCGCGTGGTGGATTTCCCCGGTGTTTCGATGGAGTTATGCGGTGGTACGCACGTGACGAACACGGCGGAAATTGGCGCGTTCAAGATCACCTCGGAAACGGGAATTTCGTCCGGTGTGCGGCGGATTGAGGCGGTGTCGGGGCCAGCGGTGTTGGATTATCTCAATGTGCGCGATCGCGTGGTCAAAGATCTGTGCGATCGATTCAAGATCAAACCCGAGGAGGTGGGCGATCGGATTTCGAGCTTGCAAGAGGAACTAAAAACGGCGCAAAAATCCCTGGAGGCGGTGAAGGGTGAACTGGCGATCGCTAAGTCCGAAGCGTTGGTATCCCAGGCAGAAACGATCAGCGAGTTTAAGGTGCTGGTGGCGAATCTGGGTGAGGTGGATGCGAAGTCGTTGCAGGCGGCGGCGGAGCGTTTGCAGCACAAGCTCGGTGATGCGGCGGTGGTGTTGGGTTCTGTGCCGGAGGTGGGCAAGGTGTCGATCGTGGCGGCGTTTGCGAAGTCGGTGAATGCGAAGGGCTTACAGGCGGGTCAGTTTGTCGGCGCGATCGCGAAGATTTGCGGTGGTGGTGGCGGTGGTCGTCCGAATTTGGCGCAGGCGGGGGGGCGTGATGCGGCGAAGTTGCCGGAGGCGTTGGAGGTGGCGATCGCTCAGTTGCGTGAGGGGTTGGGTTAGATCGTGAAAAACCGGGTTTCCTTTTTGTTCTGTGCTGATTTTAAGGATGCAGTCGAAACCCGGTTTTTGGAGGGAGTTGCGCTCTAAAATTATGAATGTAGTGCAGCTTGGTGAATCCTATGGTTAATGTTGTTAATGCCAGTTCGCTGACGCTGCGCGAGGTGCAGCAGCGGTTTCAGCTTGACTGTCAGCTAGAAACGGATTTGAGCCGGTTTCTGACGTTGTCACCACTGACTGAGGCGCAGGTTGCTCGTGTTGCGGGTATCCGGCAAAGTTGGGGTCGTTACTACAGTAACGGCAGGGTGACGGAGGGTGAGGTTAAGATTTTGGCGTTGTCGCCGCTGTTAATTGAGGCGGGTTATCTGGCTGCGCCAGAGTTGCGGCTATCGCTGGAGGAGTGGATTAATGAGGTTGAGATTGAGGATGGCGATCGGGTGATTCGCGGGCGGATGGATCTGATTGTGTGTCGCGATTTGGGCGATCGGGTTTCGTTGTGTGTGTTGATTATTGAGGCGAAGAATAGTGCGGTGAATGTGATGGAGGGTTTGCCGCAGTTGTTGGTTTATATGCAGTCGTTTTTGGAGGGTCAGGGGGTTGTTTGGGGTTTGGTAACGAATGGTGGGGATTATGTGTTTGTGCGATTGGAGCGGGGTTTGTTTCGGTTGTTTCGTGGGTTGGGTTTGATGTTTGAGGGGGATGGGGAGCGGTTGCTTGAGGTTTTGATTGCTTTGGGGAGATTGGAGGAAAGTTGTTGATAGAATGTTGGATGTGTTGCTGAGGGGTGAATGGGATGGGTGAGTTTTTTTTGGCGATCGTGAAGATTTGCGGTGACGGCGATCATCCGAATTTTGCTCAGTCTGGTGGGCGTGATACGGCGAAGTTGCCGAAAGTGTTGAATATTGCGTTGGCGCAGCTTCGGGAATGTTGAGCTAAGTCACTTACTTCCCGAAGCTTCCCTAAACAAACGGGAGCCATTCTTGTAGACATGTACTCTATAGCCAAACTATACTTTTTTCTAAAATAGTATGGCTTTATCTTCTTATGGACGTACGAAAAGTATTTCGTGGTGTGAGTGACAAACTCCAACTGGATTTTGAAGCAATATCATCAGAAATAAACCATTTGGGTAATCGAGGAAGCTATAGGGAAAATACGCTCAAGAACTTTCTGAATGCTGGAAAACTTCCTAAACGCTTTGGAGTAGGCTCTGGAGAAATTATTGGCCCAAAGCAAAAAGTCTCAAAGCAAAGTGATCTCATAATATTTGACCAGCTTGATGGAATGTCACTCGCCTACAGCGAGAATGTTCAAATTTATCCTATTGAAGTAGTGTTCGGCCTCATTGAGGTTAAGTCAAAACTCTCTAAAGAGGAACTGATCGAGTCTTTGGAGAATATCAAATCAGTAAAAACTCTTTGCCCTGAAGAAAGTGTCACAAAAACGATTGTTCAAGGAATGCAGATGACTTATCCTCGTCCTAAGCCATTTGGAATAGTATTTGCATACTCTTTGTCTAAGAATTCTCTAGAGTCGCTATCGAAAAATTTACGAGAATGGGAAGCTCACAACTCTAGGTCAGTATGGCCTAATTTGATTGTAGTTTTAGGAGAAGGAGTTATTTATCATTTTGGAAACACGATTCAAGATCGAAATTTATTTCAAAATCAAGATATATCGCGAGCATCTTCGCCATATCATATAGCCTACGGGAAAGATTCTTTATTTCACTTCTATTCGGCACTTATCGATCTTTGTAGTAATACTTCACTTGGCCCTGCCAACCTAGGAAGATACTTTGATCCACCGGAACAGATTCGCAGATATGTAGTAAAGAATCATGATCGCTTTGTTCGAGATTCCGATCAAACCGTTAGACGGTTGACTTTTGACTTTATAGACAAGATTGCTTCCTACTGTCAAAGTAATAAAAAAATCACGCACCGAGAGCTTTTCTTACGGCAGTTCGGAATTGTCTCTAAAGATATGTCCGATGAATACTTAGATTTTCAGGTTCACCATTACGATCCGGAAAGCTTGCCTGGAATGCATGAAGTAGAATCGGGAGCATCTCATTAATGCAATAAGCAGAAATACTCAGGCTTAGGCGAGCAGGCGATTAAGATAAGCACAGCGTAGCCTCAGTATGGGATTGACAGACTCTAAAGACCACTGTGCTCCCGAAATTTTGATGCGCGAACCCAGTTGCTTAATCGTCGATTCCACCTCACCCGAGCCAATCACCTGACCATCGGCCTGACGCTGGGCATAGTTCGGCAAACGCTGACGGTGACGCTCCAGATAACTTACGAAATTGGCAGCGGGCTTCGCCTCCCAATCCAAAAAAGCCTCCTGCAGTTCCGTCGTTACCGAAGATGAGATCGTTACCGCTGTTACCGGTGATGAGGTCGTTACCGTCGCGACCGAAGACT